>CU207211.1:2739445-3424307 GCA_000026125.1 Herminiimonas arsenicoxydans
GAATTCGGCGGCTGTGCCGGCAATATCGCCTACAACCTCAAACTGCTGGGTGGCGATCCGCTCATCATGGCAACCATAGGCCAGGATGGTGCAAACTATCGCGACCGCCTGCAAAAACAGCAGATTTCGCAGCAATGCATCAAGACGATAGAAACCTCATATACCGCACAGGCTTTCATCACCACCGATACGGACAGCAACCAGATCACCGCCTTTCATCCGGGTGCAATGATATTCGCCCATGAGAACACCGTTACAGACGCCGGCCCTGTCGCCATTGCCATCATCGCACCGGACGGTCGCGACGGCATGTTGCAGCATGCGCAGCAATGCGCCGACCTGAACGTGCCATTCATCTTCGATCCGGGTCAGGGTTTGCCGATGTTCAACGGCGAGGAGTTGAAAGCCTTCATTGATCTGGCCACCTACGTCGCAGTCAATGAATATGAAGCAGAATTATTGACGGAACGCACTGGCTTGTCACTGGCGCAAATTGCCGAGCGCGTCTCGGCACTGGTGGTCACGCGCGGTGATGAAGGGGCAGAAATTTTCACCAACAACGAGCGCCTGGCAATTCCCTGCGTCAAGGTAGACAAGGTTGTAGACCCAACCGGCTGCGGCGATGCCTTCCGTGCCGGCATGCTGTTCGGCTTGACCAACAATCTGGATTGGCCGACCACCGGCCGCCTGGCCAGTTTGATGGGCTCAATCAAGATTACCCATCAGGGCCCGCAAAACCACGTGCTCTCACGTGCCGAAATCGATGAGCGCTTCCATCAGGCCTTCGGTTATCACCTGTAAAAGCCGCCGTGAAACTGCTGATGGCACATCCAGCCGTCAGCAGTGACAAAATTACAGCAACGATCCTACCGCAGCGGTCACCAGTTGAATCGCAATCTGCAGCAATATCAGCGCGACCAGCGGCGATAAGTCTATGGCTCCCAGCAAAGGGACTATGCGACGCAAAGGCCGCATCAGCGGATCATTCAGGGCGCGGACAAACGGTGCCAGCGGCGCACGTGGATTGACCCAGCTGAAAACAACTTCAATCAAGATCAAGCCGATCAAACCATACAGCGCCCACTGACAAACACGCAGTAGCGCCAGCAGCAATACTGCCTGCGGCGAAAAGACGCCACGCAACCAGACTGCAAACGCAGTGGCAATCAGCGCCACCAGAAATGCCCCTATCAGGCTGGCCCAATCGTAACCGCCAGCGCCAGGTAGCACACGCCGCAATGGCCGCACCAGCCAGTCCGTCAGTTGATAGGTGAACTGCGCAATCTCCATAGGCGGACGAACGCGTACCGCCTGCATCCAGAATCGGAGCAACAAGGCACCTGCCAGCACGATGGCAACGGTATCGATAATCAGTGTAAATATACTGTCCAGCACGAAAACTCCTTAAAAAAAATCCGCTGTGCGACATAAAGCCACACAGCGGATTGTGCCTGAATTTAATCAGGCGCATCCAGGCGAACCTGAATTTAAGGACGGGTGCCGGTTGGAAACGGCCAGGCCGCTGCCGGATTCAACACCGTTTTTACCGCAGGTGCAGCTACTGCTGCCGGTTTGGCGGCTGGCTTTTTAGGCGCAGCTGCTTTTTTCGGGGCTGCTTTTTGAGCGACCGGCTTCTTGGCGGCTACCTTTTTAGGAGCGACTTTTTTCGCTGCCGGCTTTTTAGCCGCTGCTTTTTTCGCTACCGGTTTTTTAGCGACCGCTTTTTTTGCTACCGCCTTTTTGGCTACAGCTTTTTTAGCTACAGGCTTTTTAGCTGCGGCCTTTTTCGCTACCGGTTTTTTCTTGGCAACTACTTTTTTCGCTACAGCTTTTTTGGTTACTGGCTTTTTAGCTGCGGCTTTTTTCGCTACCGGCTTTTTCTTGGCAACTACTTTTTTCGCTACAGCTTTTTTGGCCACTGGCTTTTTAGCTACGGCTTTTTTCGCTACCGGCTTTTTCTTGGCAACTACTTTTTTCGCTACGGCTTTTTTAGCCACTGGCTTTTTAGCTACGGCTTTTTTCGCTACCGGTTTTTTCTTGGCAACTACTTTTTTCGCTACAGCTTTTTTAGCCACTGGCTTTTTAGCTACGGCTTTTTTCGCTACTGGTTTTTTAGCTGCAGCTTTTTTTGCTACAGGTTTTTTTGCTACTGCTTTCTTGGCAGCGGGCTTCTTGGCAGCGGGCTTCTTGGCTGCTGGTTTTTTTGCTGCTGTTGCCATTTTGTTTCTCCTTCACGTGATGGAAAAAATCAAGCTTCTATTGGAAACCCGCCAGTTCCATCGCGATGAAACTGGCGGATTATTCATCGGCACAAGCGTACTCTTGCTTGCGCTAATGAATTCGGCACCAGCTGAACTGCTGCATCCCCTCACTTATGCAGCACTTCAGCCTTACATGGCTATATGCATTGCGTAGCGACGCTACTGCATTAGCCAAAAAAAACGCCAGCAATCATGCCGGCATTGGAATTCTGTTTCCGAAAAACAAACCTTTTTTAAAGGAAAAAGCCGCCACACCTGACTGAATCAGGTGGTGCGGCTTGAGCAGATGAGATCGTATAGGTCTTCTACTGTTCATTAAATTTGGTTATTGCCTTTCCTGTTTTTGCAGTCTTGTGATTCATATTTATGCGACTGCATATTCAAGGTGCTGCCCAACTTTCTTACTCCCAGTTGAGCGCGCCACCGGTCTGGTATTCGATGACACGTGTCTCAAAAAAGTTGCGCTCTTTTTTCAGATCGATCATTTCGCTCATCCAAGGGAAAGGGTTTTCCTCTTGTTCGAACATCGGTTCCAAACCGATTTGTTGCGCGCGACGATTTGCGATAAATCTCAAATAGCCTTTGAACATCGGAGCATTCAGTCCAAGCACTCCACGCGGCATTGTATCCTCTGCGTAACGATATTCCAACTCTACTGCGCGTAAAAACAACGCTTTAATTTCATCGCGAAATTGCGGCGTCCACAAATGCGGATTTTCGAGCTTGATCGTGTTGATCAAATCGATCCCGAAATTGCAGTGCATCGATTCGTCACGCAAAATATATTGATACTGTTCCGCCGCACCCATCATCTTGTTTTGACGACCGAGCGCAAGGATTTGCGCGAAGCCGACATAGAAGAACAAGCCTTCCATCAGACACGCAAACACGATCAGCGAACGTAATAATGTTTGATCGTTTTCTGTGGTGCCGGTGGTGAAATTCGGATCGGTCAGCACGTCAATAAACGGAATCAGAAATTGATCCTTGTCGCGTATCGATTCGATTTCGTTGTACGCATTGAAGATTTCGCCTTCGTCCAGACCCAGCGATTCAACGATATATTGATATGCGTGTGTGTGGATCGCCTCTTCAAATGCCTGGCGCAACAGGTACTGGCGGCACTCAGGCGCAGTAATGTGACGGTAAGTACCGAGCACAATGTTATTCGCGGCCAGAGAATCGGCCGTGACGAAAAACCCGAGGTTGCGCTTCACCAGACGACGTTCGTCGTCAGTCAAACCGTTAGGATTTTTCCACAACTCGATGTCGCGCTGCATGTTGATTTCCTGCGGCATCCAGTGATTTGCACAGCCGGCCAGATACTTGTCCCACGCCCATTTGTATTTGAACGGAACCAGCTGATTGACGTCTGTCTTTCCGTTGATGATGCGCTTGTCGGCAGCGTCCATGCGACGGGTTGGATCTACGGTAGCAGCCGGCTTGCCGGCCATCACGGCAGGATCCAGCGCGACATCCTGGGCTTGTACGCGTTGCGCGGCAGCGTCGCGTACCTGTTGCAAGGCCGGTTGCAAGGTAGGCTGCGCTTGCGGCGCGGCAGGTTTGGCTTCTTCATCCCAACTTAGCATGATTTATTTCCTTATTCATATAGTGCTGATGCCGGCTGAACTGTTCATGCTGACAAAACCCCATATGGCTTTGTCAGCATTATCGAACTCAAGTTCCGTGCGGCATCAAGAGTGTCATTTTTTACGTCTCGAATACCTGTGTTACTGGCAGGCTTCGCATTCTTCAAATCCAGCATCGCCTGGACGCAATATGCACGCCGGACCATCCGTCTCCGCCGCAGATTGCGCGGCAGTGGACGACCCGCCACCGGAATCAACCGCATTCAATGCGCCGGTTTTGGAGGTCGATTTTTCGGTATGCGTTGCACCCATGGTACGCAGGTAGTACGTGGTTTTCAGACCACGCAACCATGCCAGCTTGTAGGTATCGTCGAGTTTTTTGCCCGATGCGCCAGACATGTAGATATTCAGCGATTGTGCCTGATCGATCCACTTTTGACGACGCGATGCCGCTTCCACCAGCCATGAAGGCTCAACTTCGAAGGCCGTTGCGTAGATGTCGCGCAGATCTTGCGGAATGCGGTCGATCTTTGCCAGGCTGCCGTCGAAGTACTTGAGATCGGAAATCATGACTTCATCCCACAAGCCGCGGGCTTTCAAATCGCGCACCAGGTATTCATTGATCTCGGTGAATTCGCCGGACAGGTTCGATTTGACGTACAGATTCTGATATGTCGGTTCGATACAGGCCGAGACGCCGATGATGTTCGAAATCGTCGCAGTCGGAGCAATGGCGACGCAGTTGGAATTGCGCATGCCGAATTCCTTGATGCGCGCACGCAACGGTGTCCAGTCAAAGGTTTCGCTGTAATCGGCTTCCAGATATTTTGCACCGCGTTCGTCAGCTAGCAGTTTCAGCGAGTCCTGCGGCAGGATGCCGCGATCCCACAAGGAGCCTTTGTACGAGCTGTAGCGGCCGCGTTCTTCTGCCAGTTCGGTCGATGCGTAGTAGGCGTAATAGCAAACGGCTTCCATCGAATTATCGGCAAACTGCACGGCGTCGTTGGATGCATAGGGAATGCGCATCATGTGCAGGCAATCCTGGAAACCCATGATGCCCATGCCGACCGGGCGGTGACGCAGGTTCGAGTCACGCGCTTTATTGACGGCGTAATAGTTGATGTCGATCACGTTATCGAGCATGCGCATCGCGGTACGGATCGTTTTTTGCAGCTTGACGTGATCCAGCTTGCCGTCTTTCATATGGGCCGGCATGTTGACCGAACCCAGGTTGCAGACGGCGATTTCCGATTCATTGGTATTCAATGTGATCTCGGTGCACAGGTTCGAGCTGTGAACGACGCCAACGTGCTGTTGCGGCGAACGGATGTTGCAAGGATCCTTGAACGTGATCCATGGATGACCGGTTTCGAACAGCATGGACAGCATTTTGCGCCACAGATCCAGCGCCTGGATTTTCTTGAACAGCTTCAACTCGCCACGCGCTGCCTTGGCTTCGTAACCGGTGTAGGCTTCTTCGAATGCCTTGCCGACTTTGTCATGCAAATCTGGCGCATCGGATGGCGAGAACAGCGTCCACTCACCTTTTTCCATTACGCGCTTCATGAACAGATCAGGAATCCAGTTGGCGGTATTCATGTCATGCGTGCGGCGGCGATCATCGCCGGTGTTTTTGCGCAGATCGAGGAATTCCTCGATATCCATGTGCCAGGTTTCCAGGTAGGCGCAGACTGCACCCTTGCGTTTGCCACCCTGGTTAACCGCAACAGCGGTATCGTTGACGACCTTCAGGAAGGGCACCACACCTTGTGAACGACCATTGGTACCTTTGATATGCGCGCCGAGCGAACGAACTGGCGTCCAGTCATTGCCCAGACCACCAGCATATTTCGCCAGCAATGCGTTTTCCTTGATGGCATCGTAAATGCCACCCAGATCATCGGCCACTGTTGTCAAATAGCATGACGACAATTGCGAACGCTGGGTACCGGAATTGAACAGGGTCGGTGTCGAGCTCATGAAGTCAAAACTCGACAACAGATTGTAGAACTCGATTGCACGTTCTTCGCGATTCGCTTCGTTCAGCGCCAGGCCCATCGCAACACGCATGTAAAATGCTTGCGGCATTTCGATACGTTGATCGGCAATGTGCAGGAAGTAACGGTCATACAAGGTTTGCAGGCCGAGGTAGCCGAATTGCAGATCGCGTTCGGGTTTCAGTGCATCTGCCAGTTTTTTCAGATCGAATTCACCCAGTTTGGCGTCGAGCAGTTCCGCTGCAATCCCTTTTTTGATGAATTCTGCAAAGTAGACCAGATACTCTGCCGGTGCATTGGCTTGCGCGACTTCCCTGCCGAACACTTCTTTACGGATGGTATGCATCAGCAAACGTGCGGTGACGGTGCTGTAGGCAGGATCTTTTTCCATCAGCGCGCGTGCGGCCAGAATTGCCGACTTGTGCAATTCTTCAACCGGTACGCCGTCATACAGATTCTTCACGGTTTCGCGCAGGATGGCGTCTGCATCGACGTGCTTTTCGAGTCCGATGCACGCTGCGGTGATCAGGTCGCGGACCTGATTCATGTCCAGCGGACGACGCTGACCGTTTTCGGTAACGTGCAATTGATGTTCGGTTTCGACGACAGGTTTGGCGGCTTGCTGCTGCGCGCGCTCTTCCATGCGTTTAAAGCGATACAGGACATAAGCGCGCGCAACATCGTGCTCGCCGGAACGCATCAGCGCCAGTTCGACTTGATCCTGGATATCTTCGATGTGAAAGGTGCCGCCAGCCGGCTGGCGACGCATCAGGGCGTTCACTACATTTGTGGTCAATTGCTCAACCAGTTCGCGGACGCGCGCAGATGCGGCGCCTTGACCACCGTTGACAGCCAAAAAGGCTTTGGTCACCGCGATAGAAATTTTCGATGGTTCAAAACCGACCACTGCACCGTTACGACGCAGGATGCGATAGTCGCCCAAAGCTGCACTATTGACACTAGGGGTTGATGCTGCAACCGCGAGAGGCGCGATGTTGCTGATTTCTGTCGGCGATTGGCCCGAAGTTTCTTGTGTAGAGAGCATTACAACTCCTTTAAATACGATGGTCCTGCTGGTTGTAAGAGAGAAAACATGGTGCTGCCGTTTTCGCGAAAGTATTTTGTATGGACGACCTTGCCTGACGCATCTTGCGCCCGACGTCTATACGGACTCTGTTGGTTTTAATTTTTATTGAGTGACATCTGCTCAGGGCCCCTACTAATAATATGTATATATAGACAAATTATGGTGAAGCAAACAGCTGAACAGACCTTGGGAAGATCGGCAAAACCCACTACATCTAGTGCGGAAGTTATGATCTGCACTAATTCTAGTGCGGCAAGGACGGGGATGCAATCACTTTCTTACCCGTTCCGGATATATTTTTTTATATTCTTGTTTGGGCTTGCTAGTGGGCATTTTTTAAACTATGCAGAACTGCAAATCGCCGGGCGCCGTCCTGTCTTGCAACTGTTTCTCTGTCAATTTCTGCATCGCACTTTCTCGCCATTCCGCATACTTTTTCCGATAAAGCGCTTGATACTCCGTCCAGTTAAAAAACGGACCGGGATCGGTTTTGCGGCCTGGCGCAATCTGTTCGTGCCCGCTTACATGTCGCAAAGGATAGGCCTGCTTCAACGCCACCGTAAGCGATGCGAGCGCGATGTATTGCGCTTCTTCGAATGGCTGGAAATCAGTCCCTTCCAATTCAATGCCTATCGAAAAATCGTTGCAGCGCTCCTGCCCGCAAAAAGAAGATGCACCGGCATGCCACGCCCGGTCTCTGGCCGATACGAATTGCATGACATTGCCATCGCGCCGAATCAGAAAATGAGCGGATACGCGCAAGAGCTTCAACTGCTCGAAATACGGATCCGCAGCGTAATCAAGCTGATTCAGAAACAGATCGGCAATAAACGGACCGCCAAACTGTTCTGGCGGCAGGCTGATGTTATGAATGACCAATAAGGAAATGTCCATTCCGTCCGCCCTCTGATCGAAATTGGGCGATGGCAGGCGCACGACATCGGCCGCCCAGCCGTCTGCATCGATCTGGAACGGTAAGGATGCATGGGTGGCAGTCTTATTCCGGGGCATTGATATCCAATCGTTGCATCCGATAACGTAACTGACGGAAGCTGATGCCGAGCAATTCCGCCGCCTGCGTCCGATTGAATCTGGTTTTAGCCAGGGCGCGCCGAATGATCTCGCGCTCCACCTCGTCCAGATGATCGGGCAAAGATTCCGGAATATCGCTGCTCGCCACCAGTGTAGCCAATGCCTCAGCTTCTACCTCGCTTGATATGGGCTGGCTGACTGCGGAAGGCGTCGACGCTGGTGCAGGATTCAGCGAAGGAGATGCTTTCAAGGCTAGATCCGCCACTTCAATCAAGCCGTCGTTGGCAAAAGCCAGCGCCCGCTCCAGAATATTTTCCAGCTCGCGCACATTGCCGGGAAAAGAATAGCTGCACAGCGCTGCCAATGCCGCCGGCGACAAGGCAGCCTGTTCGCCGCCGCCAAGCCGAACCAGGATGGCTTGCGCCAGCAAACCGATATCATCCAGTCGTTCGCGCAGCGGCGGCAAATGCAGTTCGATGACATTGAGGCGATAGTACAAATCCTGACGGAATGTGCCCTTGCCTACGCAGTCGTGCAGATTCTGGTGCGTCGCGCTGATAATGCGCACATCGACCGGCTCTTCCACCGTCGCCCCCACCTTGCGCACGCAGCGCTCCTGGATGGCACGCAGCAATTTGACTTGCATCGCCAATGGCAAATCGGCCACTTCATCCAGTAACAGCGTGCCGCCGTTTGCCGCCTGGAAAAATCCATCCCTATCGTCCGCAGCACCGGTAAACGCGCCTTTGCGGTAACCGAAAAATTCCGCCTCCATCAATGCTTCCGGAATCGCGCCGCAGTTAACCGCCACAAAAGGTTTATCGTTGCGCGCGCTCTGCGCATGAATATCACGGGCGGCCAATTCCTTGCCGCTACCCGATTCGCCGCTGATTGCCACCGGCGCCATGCTGCGCGCCAGACGCGCGATTTGTGCGCGCAAGGCCTGCATCGCATCGGATTGCCCCATCAGGCGCAACGCGGTTGGCGCAATCGCTTTCTGATTCACCTTGTCGCTGACGACACCCTGGCTGATGCGCAGGGCGGAACGTACCATCACGCGCAATTGTTCCAGGCCGACCGGTTTGGACAGGTAATCGAAGGCGCCGGCTTTCAATGCAATCACTGCATTGTCGGCGCTGCCAAAGGCGGTAATCACGGCAATCGGCGTGTTCTTGTATTGTGCGGTGACTTCTTGCACCAGCTCGATGCCCAAACCATCCGGCAGGCGCATGTCGGTCAGCACCAGTGCATATTCAGTCTTCGCCAGATAGTCGCGCGCCGCTTCCAGCGTTGCGGCGCTATCGATGTCCAGTCCCATTTTGATGAGCGTAATCTCCAGCAACTCACGCAGATCTGCTTCATCGTCAACCACAAGGATGCGAGGAGAAGTCATGGCGCGCAACCTTTACGATTCATATGCTTAGATGTTTTCATTATTGCCAAAAGTGATCACGAAGCGCCCGGCAGGCAGATTCTTTTCATCATCGGTGCGGTATTCGTAATTCAGCATCGCACCATTATTCAAGCACAATTCGCGCGCCAGATAGAGGCCGAGGCCGGTACCTTTGCTTGAGGTTGTATAGAATGGCTCAAACAAATGGGCGCGCACAGCCGAGGTAATCTGCGGACCGTCATCCTGCACGTGCAATTCAAGTCTATGCCCGACACCGGGAGCAATATAAGCCCGGATACTGCCGGGCGCACCGCTCGCGTAGCGTAACGCATTTGTCAGCAAGTTCAAGACGATTTCACGCAAATGCAAGGGATCGAAACGCACTTTGTGCGGTGCCATATCACCGATCGCAATCATCCCCTCCTGCACCGCATGCATTTCATGCAACTCGGCCAGCACGTCGTCAAACAACAGTCCGAGGCAAAGCGGCTCGTGATACTGATGCGCCTTGCGCGACAGCTTGAGGATATCTTCTATCATCCGGTTCAGGCGCGCCACGTTTTCACTAATAATAGTCAGCAGTCGCTGTCGGCTTGCGTTCAGCTCTTCTTCGCTCAACAGCGAAGCTGCATGCCCGATTGCCGACAGCGGATTGCGCACTTCGTGCGCGATACTGGCGGTCAGGCGTCCCATGGATGCGAGCTTCAGCTGTTGCGCACGGTTTTCAATTTCTGTGACATCCTGCAGAAAAATCACGACCCGGTCTTCCAGCACGCCGTCGGCATCTACTTTGGCAAAACGCAGCTTCAGATGCGTAATCAATTCCCTTCGGCCACCCATGACCGTTGTCCCGCCCTGCAGGGTAGTATCGTCAATATGCTTGATCAAAACAAAGGTTGGCACATTCGCCTGCGTCGTTGCACGCAGATCGACCTTCGCATCCCACGCCTGATAGGCATCGGCGATCGGACGCAACCACGCCATATCGGATAATTTTCCATACGCTTTTTCATGCGGAAAGACCAGGCCCAGCATGCGCGCCGCGGCGGGATTGCTCGTCAACACCCGTCCCTTGCGATCGACTACCAGAATGCCGTCTTCCATATCGGCAATGACCAGCCGATTGATCGCCTGTTGCACATGCAGCGCCTTGCCGCGCCCCAGCGCCAGCGATTCCTGCTTGATCAGACGGGCGGCCAGTCGATTGATCGCGAAAATGATGAAGAAAAACGCCGCGCCGTACAGACCGACCTGCGACGATGAAATATCTGCGCTTTCATTCAGTAGCTGATAACCGTTTTCCGCCAGCAGGATCAGGGTCACTGCAGAAACAAAAAACAGCGCCAGCACCAGTGGCGCCAGGATCGCCCCACCCGCCAGCGGGAACAGATACAGAATTGCCAGACCACTTTTAATGCCGCCAGCTGACAAGTAAAGAAAGGTGATTGCACCGATATCAAGCGCTATCTGCAACACCAGTTGCAGGATGAAGCGGCGCCGCCAATACAGCGACGATAGTACAAACAGCGAGGCGAGCAGCAGATAGACCAGACATGCTTCCCAGAACTGCTGCCTGTCCGACCACAGCTTCGCTTCACTCAAGCTGAAATAGACGAGCAAGACCGCCACGATCAAGGTGCGCGTAAATGCGAAGGTCTGCAGCGTGCGCCAGAAGGTCGCCCGGGCGTCGTCAAAAACCGGTGTGGCCTGCTTCATGTATTAATGTGCCGCATGCTGGCGGCGATGCTCCGCACTGCAAAATGCGGTATGGGAAGCATCGAATACGGCTTCGGAAGCCGGGAAGTAAGTCTTGCAATACGCGCAACTCAACATGACTTCTGCTGCGTCGTCTGCCGGGCGTGGCGGCGCAGCATTATCAGCCTTGGCCGACGATTTTTTACTGCGGAGTATCCAGATGACCGCAAGAATGATGGCTGCCCACAACAACAATTTCATGCAACACTCCGATGCAGCACCACTTCCAGCACAAAACGGCTACCTACATAAGCCAGCAGCAAGGTGGTAAAACCGGTAAGGGTAAAACTGAGCGCCGTCTTGCCGCGCCAGCCACGCCACTTGCGCCCGGCCAGCAAAATCCCGAACAACAGCCAGGACAGCATCGTGAAAATCGTCTTGTGCTCCCACTTGAAAGCCTTGCCGAATAATTCTTCGGAAAACACCACGCCGGACAATACGGTCAGCGTCAGCAGGAAAAATCCGAATCCGATCAGGCGGAACAATAGTTTTTCCATCGTCAGCAAGGCCGGCAAACGATCCAGCGCCAGCGCGAACCAGCCGGCTTTTTGCGCACTCTGGCGCGTATGCAACTTGGATTCCTGCAAGGCCATCAACACCGCATGGAAGGCAGCGATGGTCAACGTGCTGTAAGCCAGCATCGCGATCGCGATATGCCATGGAAAGAGCGCCGATTTGCCATCGAGCGGAATCAGGTTGCCGGGAAAAACCGTCGGCAGCAAGACGCTGACCGCAGCACAGGGTAATACCAGTATGCGCAAGCCATCCAGGCTGAAGTTGCGATTTTCCAGCCAGTAGGCAGCAACCGAAATCCATAAAGTTGCGGACAGCATGATCGCGAAGCCCATGCGCAAGGAACCGGACGTCACCACGTCCACCCACAGCGCGCCGCCATGCAACAGCCAGCCGAACAAGGTGCCCAGCGAAATGGCCATGCGGTTTTTCGACGGCAGACATGCGCACACCGCATAGCAAAAAGCAGCCAGAACAAATAAGTATGTATACATCGCTTAAGTTTACACCATGTGATTCGCAAACCAGCATCGGAGACATTGCCTGCTTCCCGCCGGGATGGATTTCGCTGAGCGGCCGTGCCATATATCGGGCAGCATATTCCTCCGCCGCGAAATAATTACTACGACATTACCATCAGCCAAGAAAAAACGCTTATACAACATACAGCCCAGGCAGCAAGTCCGGCATTCCGCCATTTCGGCGCAATCCGCTTGCAAGCCCGGTCATCCGCCACCGCATCGGGTAAAATGACGTCTGCCTGCGTCGCCTGCGTATGTTTCGCCGCGCCGCGCTTCACCTCTAACGCACCACCCTTACATTAATCGCCACCATCCATGCTCGACAATCTCACCCAACGCCTTGCCAAAGCGGTCAAAACCATGCGCGGAGAAGCGCGCCTGACCGAATCGAATACCGCAGAAATGCTGCGCGAAGTCCGGCTCGCCTTGCTGGAAGCCGACGTTGCACTACCCGCCGTCAGGGAATTCATCGGCCGAGTCAAGGAAAAGGCGATGGGCGAAGATGTCATCGGCGCGCTCTCGCCGGGACAGGCGCTGGTCGGCGTCGTACAGCGCGAACTGGCTGCCATCATGGGCGCCGATCTGGGACCGGAAGCTTCGCAACTCAATTTCGCCACCCAGCCGCCTGCAATTATCCTGATGGCAGGTTTGCAGGGTGCGGGTAAAACCACCACCGTCGGCAAGCTGGCGAAATATCTGCGCGAGCAAAAGAAGAAAAAAGTCCTGACCGTTTCCGCCGACGTCTATCGTCCGGCAGCAATCGGCCAGTTGAAAACGGTGACAGAACAAGTCGGTGCCGACTTCTTCCCGTCAGAAATTACCGACAAACCGGTGGATATTGCACTGGCGGCGCTGGATTACGCCAAGCGCCATTATCACGACGTCCTGATCATCGATACCGCCGGCCGTCTCGGCATAGATGAAGCGATGATGCAGGAAATCTCGGCCATACACGCTGCGGTCAAGCCTATCGAAACCCTGTTCGTCGTCGATGCAATGCTGGGGCAGGATGCGATCAACACCGCCAAAGCCTTCAGCGATGCACTACCGCTGACCGGTATCGTCCTGACCAAGCTGGACGGCGATTCGCGCGGCGGTGCAGCACTGTCGGTACGCCACATTACCGGCAAGCCGATCAAGTTCGCCGGCGTAGCGGAAAAACTGGATGGCCTCGAAGCCTTCGATCCGGTCCGGATGGCGGATCGCATTCTCGGCATGGGCGACATCCTGGCACTGGTCGAAGAAGCGCGCAAAGGCGTGGACATGGATGCCGCAGCCGGTTTGGCGCAAAAGATCAAGGTGGGCGGCAAGTTCGACCTGAACGACTTCAAATCGCAGCTCGCGCAGATGAAAAAAATGGGCGGCATGTCCAATCTGATGGATAAACTGCCGGCACAGCTGCAGCAGGCAGCCAGCGGCGCCAACATGGGCATGGCGGACAAGCAGGTGGTGCGCATGGAAGGCATCATCAATTCGATGACGCCGCAAGAGCGCGCCAAGCCCGACTTGATCAAGGCCTCGCGCAAACGCCGCATCGCCACCGGCGCCGGCGTGCAGGTGCAGGAAGTGAACCGCATGCTGGCGCAATTCGATCAAATGCAGTCGATGATGAAGAAACTCAAAGGCGGCAATATGATGAAAATGATGCGCGGCATGAAAGGCATGTTGCCCGGCATGCGCTGATTTTCGCATCTGGCAAGGCAGCGCCAGCCCGGCCGACGCCGGGCTTTTTTCATGCTACGGTCCTTTCATGAACGCCTCTATGCTGCAATGCCGATTCCGGAATTGCTGGTGCCGACAGGATTTCCCATCTTCAAAATCGGTACAAAAGATAGTCTTCACTTCCCCCCAAAATCCCATTCATCCATCGGCTCGGATCAGGCAAATCTGAATCGCGTGGCCCGAATGCTGGATCCGCCGTTTTCTCCCTGTGATCCCTGCGTGGCGCGCAACCTACAAATACCCCGTGAAACACTCAAAAAACACTTGCGTGGCGGTAAAATCCGCACCACTATTAGCGGTGCGTGAAGTGGCGCAATTTCCCAACACAATGTGAAGGAGGTTTGAAGATGGCAACAGCCAAAAAACCAGCGGCCAAAAAACCGGCCGCCAAGAAACCCGTAGCAAAAAAAGTAGTCGCTAAAAAAGCAGCCCCTGCCAAGAAAGCAGCTCCTGCAAAAAAAGTAGCTGCTAAAAAACCAGTAGCGAAAAAAGTCGCAGTAAAAAAACCGGCAGCAAAAAAAGTAGCTGCTAAAAAACCGGCGACTGCACGCAAGCCTAACGCTGCGTTCATGAAACCAGTAACACCGTCCACAGTTCTGGCCGCTGTTATCGGCGCTGCACCGGCACCACGCACTGAAGTAACCAAAAAAGTGTGGGAATACATCAAGAAGTTCAAACTGCAAAACCCAGAAAACAAACGCATGATCGATGCGGATGACAAACTGAAAGCAGTCTTTGGTGGCAAGAAACAAGTATCGATGTTCGAGATGACCAAACTCATCTCCGGTCACTTGAAATAATTTTTCAGGTACCAAACAAAAACGCCCGCATCGCGCGGGCGTTTTTGTTTCTGCTGTAATCCTTGTATATTTCCCAGTGCTGTCGCCGTTCCATTCCGGCGCGATGCGCCTGCATCAGGGATGATGTTCCCATTTTCTCCAGGATGCCAATACCGCATTCGGATATTCGGCCCGACCGCGACTGCCGTTATAACGGCCGAGCGCAAGAAACACATCGCCTTTTTCAATATCCAGATACATGCGCAAAATCGAGCAGCCAAAACGCAAATTGGTTTGCATGTGAAACAGCTTGCTGCGATCGCCATCGCCGATGACGCGCGTCCAGAACGGCATGACCTGCATATAACCATGGGCGCCTACCGGCGATACCGCATATTTTCGAAATGCCGATTCCACCTGTATCAACCCCAGCACCAGGGCAGGATCAAGTCCGGCACGTCGCGCTTCGTACCAGACCGTTCGCAGAAATTCCAGGCGCACCTGCCGATCCGCAATACGCTTGGCAAGCCGATCCGACATCTCGCCCAGCCAGTGCAGATACGCGATGCGTTCCTTGATTTCCGCAAATTGCGGAATTGGCGGACTGGGATCGGAAATCGCACGCGACAAGGCCATGCGCACCGAGTCGGCCATCGCCTCTTCCTTTTGATTGCCGGCAAAAACTGCCGTGCTACCGCTCAGCAATAACAGGAAAGATAGCGACAGTCCGAGCAAGACATGGAAAGGCCGCCTCCCATCGCCATGCAGTCCGGCGACCATATCAGTCATCGCCAGTCGCATCGCAACAATCACGCCGCCAATCTGGCTTGCACAAAGGCGAGCATGTCATCCAGCGCGACCGCAGTGGCGTCAGCGTCACGACGACCTTTATATTCCAGCGCGCCCTCTTTCAGGCCGCGCTCGCCGATCACGATGCGATGCGGCGCACCGATCAACTCCCAGTCTGCAAACATGGCGCCGGGACGTTCGCCGCGGTCATCAAGAATGACATCGACGCCAGCTGCCAGCAGCGCTTCATACAGCTTGTCGGTTTCCGTCTTGACGCTTTCGCTGCGGTCGTAGCCCATAGGGCATAACACCACTTCAAACGGGGCCAGTGCGGCTGGCCAGATGATGCCCCTGTCGTCGAAATTCTGCTCGATCGCCGCGCCTACTATGCGTGTTACGCCTATGCCGTAACAACCCATTTGTATCAATTGCGGCTTGCCGTTTTCATCCAGATAAGTCGCTTTCATCTTCTCGGAATAAGCCGTACCCAGCTGGAATACATGGCCGACTTCAATCCCGCGCTGGATCGCCAATACGCCCTTGCCGTCCGGCGACGGGTCGCCCTCGACCACATTGCGCAAATCGAGCACCATCGCTTCCGGCAGATCGCGCCCCCAGTTCACACCAGTGAAATGGAAATCGACTTCATTCGCACCACAGACAAAATCGCTCATAGCCGCGACGGTGCGATCTACCACCACTTTGACTGGTTTCTTCGTATTGATAGGACCGAGGTAGCCTGGTGGAGTACCAAACCATTCGACGATCTCTGCTTCATTAGCAAAACGATAGTCGGTCAAGCCTGGAATCTTGGCGGCTTTTACTTCATTCAGTTCATGATCGCCGCGCAGGAGCAACAACCAGATTTCCTTACTGACGACACCCTTGTCTTCTTTTTCTACCGTCAACACGATGGACTTGACGGTTTGCGCTAATGGCAAATTCAGCAATGCAGCTACGTCTTCGCATTTGGCTTTACCCGGCGTGGCCGTCTTGGTCAACGTTTGCGTTGCCGCTGCGCGTGGAACCGCTGGTGCAATCGCTTCCGCTGCTTCCATATTGGCCGCGTAGTCGGAAGTCGGGCAATACACAATTGCATCTTCACCGGTATCGGCAATCACATGGAATTCGTGCGAACCGGAGCCGCCGATGGCGCCATTGTCAGCTGCCACGGCACGGAACTGCAGGCCGAAACGGTTGAAAATCTTCACGTAGGCATCGAACATGATTTGATACGAGCGCTTCAAGCCTTCCGCGTCGCGGTCAAAGGAATAGGCATCCTTCATCGTGAATTCGCGTCCGCGCATCAAGCCGAAGCGCGGACGGCGCTCGTCGCGGAACTTGGTCTGGATATGATAAAAATTGAGCGGCAACTGACGATAGGATTTGATTTCGCTACGCACTACATCGGTGACGACTTCTTCCGAAGTCGGCTGAATCGCGTATTCGCGACCATGCCTGTCCTTCACACGCATCAATTCCGGGCCCATCTTGTCCCAGCGACCGGTTTCCTGCCACAGCTCGGCCGGCTGCACCAGGGGCATCAGCAATTCAATTGCATGGGCACGGTTCATTTCTTCGCGCACAATCGCCTCCACCTTGCGGATTACGCGCAGACCGATAGGCATATAGGTATAAATACCGGAGCCGAGGCGTTTGATCATGCCGGCGCGCATCATCAGTTTATGACTGACGATTTCTGCGTCGGAAGGAGCTTCTTTGAGAGTGGAAATGAAAAAACGGGATGCGCGCATGACGATGAATTCTTTTTAAAAAGAGAGAGGGTTATAATCAACTCAATTTTAAAGGATTAGCTGGCTGATGCACCCACTGTTCGCACAATTGATTACCGTCTTCGTTGTTCGCACGTCATCGTGCGCGCGACGGTGCAAGGCTGTATAGAAGCCAATTTTCGATTGAGGGTACCTTAGCCGCAGAAAGTTTGAGGTGCACTATGCTGGATCGTGAAGGCTTTCGCCCAAACGTCGGCATTATTTTGATCAACGCCCAGAATGAAGTGTGGTGGGGCAAGCGGGTGCGCGAGCACTCGTGGCAGTTCCCGCAGGGCGGTATCAAATTCGGCGAAACACCCGAACAGGCAATGTTTCGCGAGCTGGAAGAAGAAGTCGGCTTGCGGGCGGAGCATGTCAAAATCATCGGACGCACCCGCGACTGGTTGCGCTATGAAGTTCCGGATCATTTCATCAAGCGCGAAATTCGCGGTCATTACAAAGGCCAGAAACAGATCTGGTTTTTGCTGCGCATGGTCGGACGCGATTGCGACGTCAATCTGCGCCTGACCGAACATCCGGAATTCGACGCATGGCGCTGGCACGATTACTGGGTGCCGCTGGACGTCGTAATTGAATTCAAACGCGATGTCTATCAACGTGCGCTGCAAGAGCTTTCCCGCTTCCTGTCGCGCCCTGCACATCCCGCGCCTATCCATAATACGGCTCGCTACCTGCGCCAAACGCATTCAGCGCGCAAAACCGACGAACCGTCCACTGAACAGACCAAGCCTAACAATGAATAAGCCTTTCTTTCGCTCACGCAAACTGATGCCAACGCTATTCGGACTGGTGCTTTTGGCAATGTCGCAGATGTCTATTGCCCAGCAGCTGGAATACAACAAGAACTTCAGTGATGACGAAGTCAAGCCATGGGAAGAAATCCAGATAGAATTGCCGCCCGCACCCAAGGATGAAAATCTGCTGCCTTTCTACGTCGGACCGACTGCGACTCAAAAATTTGCAATAGATGCCAAATCATTGGCCATTGGTACAGACGGTGTAGTGCGCTATACGCTGGTCGCAGTCAGCCAGGGCGGCGCAAAAAACATCAGTTATGAAGGCATACGCTGCTCGTCGTTTGAAAAGAAAATCTATGCGCTTGGACGCGACGACGGCACGTGGGCGCGCTCACGCCGCGACCAGTGGGAAGGCATCGTACGCAGCAAAGTCAATCGCCAGCATGCCGCGCTGGCGCAGGATTATTTTTGCAGCAATCTGGTTATCATGGGAAATGAGAAGGACATACTGCAACGCATCAAGTCAGGTAAAACCCTGATCGACGACATGCTGCGTGAATAGGCAGGAATCTATCCGGGGAAAACGAAATCAGCCGACAGCTGGCCCCTTGGCGCTGCGGAACGCAGCGCCAGATTTACAACAACACCAGATTATCGCGGTGTATCAATTCCGGCTCTTCAACAAAACCAAGAATGGATAAAATGTCCGTCGACGGCTTGCGCATGATGCGGCGAGCCTCCGAACTTGTGTAGTTGGTAATGCCGCGTGCAATTGCCCGGCCTGATTGATCGACACAGGTAATCACATCGCCGCGCCCGAAACTGCCGGACACCTCGATCACGCCGATAGGCAACAGCGATTTTCCTTCTGCCGTCAATTTCAGCACGGCGCCCTGATCGAGCACGATCCTGCCTGCCGTGTGCAAATGATCCGCCATCCATTGCTTGCGCGCCGTCAGTTGCGCAGTTTGCGCAGTCAATTGCGTGCCTATCGCTTCGCCAGCCGCCAAACGCGTCAATACCTGTTCTTCGCGTCCCCAGGCAATCACCGTATGTGCACCAGACAATGCCGCCCGCTTGGCCGCCAGTATTTTTGTCAGCATGCCGCCGCGACCAAGGCTACTGCCCGCACCGCCTGCCATCGCTTCCAGCTCGACATCGCCAGCCTGTGCTTCATGAATGAACGTGGCATGCGGGTCTTTGCGCGGATCGGCGCTGAACAGGCCGCGTTGATCGGTCAAAATAATCAGCGCATCGGCTTCGATCAGATTGGCTACCAGCGCACCCAGCGTATCGTTATCGCCGAACTTGATTTCATCGGTGACGACGGTATCGTTTTCATTGATGATGGGTACTACTCCCAGCTGCAGCAATGTAAACAATGTCGATCGCGCATTCAGATAACGCTCACGATCCGCCAGATCAGCATGCGTCAGCAGAATTTGCGCGGTTTGTACCTGATGCTGACGGAAACTGGTTTCATAGATTTGCGCCAGCCCCATCTGACCGACTGCAGCACAGGCCTGCAACTCGTGGACGCCAGTCGGACGCTTGTCGAATCCGAGACGCTGCATACCTTCGGCAATGGCACCTGAACTGACCAGTACCACTTCCTTGCCCAAGGCGCGTAATTGAACGATCTGCTCTGCCCATTTTTGAATCGCGGCAGTATCGAGTCCCTTGCCGTCATTAGTGACGAGCGAAGAGCCGACCTTGATGATGATGCGTTTGGCTGATTGAATGGCAGAATCCATGCTTTGTAATCCGGCACTGTTTTGGTTTTTGATGCCGGATTGCCGCTGCCGGCAATCCGTTTAACGCTCTTGCGTCAGTCGATGATCTTGAAACGCGGATCGTCCGGATCGATGGAGTCGATGCCACGTGCCGCTTCGACCATCTGCGGTGTTTCTTCCGAGCGCTGCTCTGCCTGACGCTGTACGGCAATGTAGTCATAAATCTCGGTGACCAGCTCGGAACAGCCCTCGTGTGTCAATGCGGAAATTTCAAATACCGGGCCTTTCCAGCCGAAGCGTTTGATGAAATCCTTCACACGTTTTTTGCGCTCCTCTTCCGGCACCATATCGAGCTTGTTCAAGACCAGCCAGCGCGGCTTGTCGAACAGCGATTCATCGTACTTCTTCAGTTCCTTGACGATCGCCTTGGCTTCCTTGACCGGATCGACATTATCGAACGGCGCCAGATCAACGATATGCAGCAACAAACGTGTACGTTGCAGATGGCGCAGGAATTGAATCCCCAGGCCGGCACCATCGGATGCGCCTTCGATCAGACCTGGAATATCGGCAATCACGAAACTCTTTTCGTGGCTGACGCGCACCACACCCAGATTCGGGTGCAGCGTGGTAAACGGATAATCGGCTATCTTCGGACGCGCATTCGAAACCGCCGAAATGAAGGTGGATTTTCCTGCATTCGGCATCCCGAGCAAACCGATATCGGCGAGCACTTTGAGCTCCAGCCGCAGTTCGCGTCGTTCGCCTTCCTTGCCCTCAGACTTCTGGCGTGGCGCGCGATTGGTAGACGATTTGAAATGAATATTGCCCCAGCCGCCTTCGCCGCCCTTGGCAATCAGGACTTCCTGGCCGTGTTCGGTTAGATCGGCGATCAGCTCGCCATCATTATTGTCGATGATCAGTGTGCCCACCGGCATGCGCAATTTGATATCGTCTGCGCCCTTGCCATAGCAATCCGCGCCGCGACCATTTTCACCATCGCGCGCCTTGTGCATTTTGGAATAGCGGAAATCGACCAGCGTGTTGATATTGCGATCGGCTACTGCCCAGATGCTGCCGCCCTTGCCGCCATCGCCACCGTCCGGACCGCCAAAAGGTCTGAATTTTTCACGACAAAAGGAGGCGACGCCGTTGCCGCCGTCACCAGCAATGACTTCGATTTTTGCTTCGTCGATAAACTTCATAATTTTTTGCCGCCATAAACTAAAAAGGCTCTACCTACGGCAGAGCCTTTCGATTGAAGGCTTTCGCCTTACCTTGCGTGCCTAAGTAAACTTAGGCAGGTACTACTGTAACGTACTGACGTTGCAACGCGCCTTTGATCACAAAAGCAACTTTGCCGTCAGTCAGCGCGAACAAGGTATGATCCTTGCCCATGCCGACGTTTTCGCCCGGGTGCACTTTGGTACCGCGTTGGCGAATAATGATGCCGCCAGCGTTGATGACTTGACCACCGTAGACTTTAACGCCCAGTCGTTTTGACTCTGAGTCACGACCATTTCGCGTAGTGCCGCCGCCTTTTTTATGTGCCATTTCTGACTCCTTGTATCTGGTTAGTCCGAGTCAGCGGCTTAGCCGTTGATCGAAACGATCTGCAATTCGGTGTAATTTTGGCGATGGCCCTGGTGCTTCTGGTAGTGCTTACGGCGACGCATCTTGAAAATCTTCACTTTATCGTGACGACCGTGGGAGACAACCGTAGCAAGGACCGTAGCACCTTCAACCAGCGGAGCACCAAACTTAATGGTTTCTCCTGCGCCCAATGCGAGCACCTGATCAAGGGTGATTTCGGATCCAATGTCTGCCGGTATCTGTTCTACTTTAAATTTTTCACCAGCGACAACTTTATATTGTTTGCCACCGGTTTTTATGACCGCGTACATGTGAAACCTCATCAAATGATTTAAGGACTTTTCTCTCTTCGAATCGCCGGAACTTACCCAGACGGAATCGGGAAAACCTCCAATTATACATGGACTTACCGCCCCGGTCAAAAACTGTAAACAAGGATATTTTGAGCAATAGCCTGTTCCTTGACCGCAACATGGGGCCGCGCCCTGCGTTTGTCGTCGTATAATTCCGCTCATTCATGCTCATTCATCAGGCTTACCCTTGGCTTCTCCTTCCACAACTTCTGCCCAAAACCTGCTTATACAACCAATCGCTGCGGATATGAGTGCTGTCGATGCGGTGATTCGCCAAAAACTCCATTCGGAAGTTGCACTGGTTAATCAAATCGCCGACTACATCATCAGCGCCGGCGGCAAACGTATCCGGCCTGTGCTGGTATTGCTGATGGCAAATGCACTCGGCTATCGCGGCACCCACCAGTACGATCTGGCTGCCGTGGTCGAATTCATTCATACGGCGACCTTGCTGCATGACGATGTAGTGGATGAATCCGAGCTGCGACGTGGCCGCAAGACTGCCAATGCCTTGTTTGGCAATGCGGCATCGGTACTGGTGGGCGACTTTTTGCACTCGCGCGCGTTTCAGATGATGGTCACCGTCGGCAATATTCGCGCCATGCAGATTCTGGCCGATGCGACCAATGTGATTGCCGAAGGCGAAGTCTTGCAGTTGCTCAATATGCATGATCCGGACATTTCGGAAGAACGCTACACGCAGGTCATACGCTCCAAAACCGCCAAATTATTCGAGGCCGCCGCTCAACTCGGCGCCCTGATCGCCGGTGCTTCGGAAGATGAAATCGAAGCTGCTGCCGAATACGGCCGCTCGCTCGGCACCGCCTTCCAGTTGATTGACGATGTACTGGATTATTCCGGTCATGCGGAAGATATCGGCAAGAATGTAGGTGACGATTTGCGCGAAGGCAAGGCTACCTTGCCATTGATCTATCTGATGGAACACGGCAACACCGAGCAACGCGAACTGGTGCGCAGCTGTATTGAAAACGGCGATGAAGAACATTTCGATGCGGTCTTGCTGGCCGTTACGACATCCGGCGCGCTGGACTACACCAAGCGCAAAGCCGAAGAAGCGGCAGCGCGCGCAGCCGCATCGATAGCCGGACTGCCCGAGAGCCAGTTCAAGGACGCTCTGCTCAACCTGAGCTCATTTGCCGTACACCGCAATCACTAAGATGAGGCGCCATTTGTTGCGCCCAGTCTCCCATTGATCACGGCACAGACAATTCGGCACAAGCGTTGCATTTTCCTCTGAGAAAAGGTGACAGGCATTCGGATATGTTTACAAAACAGATGCTTATAGGCATTATCTAACGCATCTTCGATGTTCAAATTGACATTTCCGGCGTAACTACATGGCTGCAGTTCTCCCTACTTCGGCGTCAAATAATGCGATGTCCGGTCTGGCGCGCGCCCTCCTGCAGGCAGGACAGATAACGCCGCAACAGGCAGACTCGGTTGCCAAGCAGGCAGCCAATGAAAAAATCCCGTTCATCGATATTTTGCTGAAAAGCGAGATCATGAATGGCGCCAGGCTGGCAGCATTTTGCTCGCAGACCTTTGGCTATCCTCTGCTCGATCTGGCGGCATTCAACAGCAGCAACCTCTCCGACAACAAGATCATCGACCTGAAGCTGATGCAAAGCCAGCGTGTCATCGCACTGGCCAAGCGCGGCAACAAGGTATTGATTGCGATTTCCGACCCGACCAATTCCCAGGCCCTGGACCAGATCAAGTTTCAGACCCAGCTGACGGTGGAACCTATCATCGTCGACCATGCTACCTTGCTCAAGCTGATCGAGAAGCTGGGGCATAGTGCCGAACAGGACTTGAATGAACTGATAGGAGACGATCTCGAGAACATCGATTTCATCGATGAGGAACTGGCCGCGCCAGCCGAAGGCGGCGCCACCGATATCGATGACGCGCCAGTCGTCAAATTCCTGCACAAGATTCTGATTGATGCGATCAATCTGGGTGCCTCGGATCTCCATTTCGAACCTTTCGAAAAATTCTATCGCATCCGTTTTCGGGTCGATGGCGTATTGCGCGACATTGCGCAACCGCCGCTGGCGATCAAGGAAAAGTTGGCCTCGCGCATCAAGGTTATTTCCAAACTCGATATTTCAGAAAAGCGCGTGCCGCAGGATGGCCGCATGAAGCTGGTGATGTCGAAAACCCGCTCCATCGATTTCCGTGTCAGCACTTTGCCTACGCTATTCGGCGAGAAAATCGTCATGCGTATTCTGGACGGCTCGCAAGCGCAAATGGGGATTGAAGCGCTGGGCTACGACCCGGACCAGAAGGAAACGCTGCTCAATGCCATCCAGCGCCCGTACGGCATGGTTCTGGTTACCGGCCCTACCGGCTCCGGCAAAACCGTTTCGCTGTATACCTGCCTCAATATCCTGAACAAACCCGGCATCAATATCTCGACCGCGGAAGATCCGGCCGAGATCAATTTGCCTGGCGTCAATCAGGTCAACGTCAATGACAGAGCGGGCTTGACCTTCCCGGTCGCCCTGAAAGCATTTCTGCGGCAGGATCCCGACATCATCATGGTCGGCGAGATTCGTGATCTGGAAACGGCAGACATCGCCATCAAGGCTGCGCAAACCGGCCACATGGTGTTCTCTACCCTGCATACCAACGATGCTCCGGCAACGCTAACCCGCTTGATGAACATGGGTGTAGCGCCTTTCAACATTGCATCGTCCGTGATCCTGATTACCGCACAGCGACTGGTCAGGCGCTTATGTACATGCAAGCAAACCACCGTCATTCCGGATGAAGCCTTGCTGGAAGCCGGCTTTACCGAAGACGATCTGGACGGCACCTGGCTGCCTTACAAACCGGTCGGTTGCGAGCGTTGCAGCGGCAGCGGCTACAAGGGGCGACTGGGCGTTTATCAGATCATGCCGATCAGCGAAGAAATCGAGCACATCATTCTGAATCACGGCACTTCGCTGGAAATCGAGACGCAGGCCAAAAAAGACGGCGTGCGCTCATTGCGCGAATCGGGCCTGGTAAAAGTAAAGCAGGGATTGACCAGCCTGGAAGAAATTCTGGGTTGTACCAACGAATAACAAAGAGGTCTAGGGATGGCAACTTCAGCACGCAAAGTCGGAAGCGCAACGCTCGCCAAGGAAGCCGTTTTTGCCTGGGAAGGCAAGGATAAATCGGGCAAAATCGTGCGCGGCGAATTGCGTGCCGGCGGCGAATCCGTGGTCAATGCAACATTGCGCCGGCAAGGCGTACTGGTGACCAAGGTCAAAAAGAAAACCTATCGCAGCGGCAAGAAGGTATCCGAAAAAGACATTACCCTCTTTACGCGTCAGTTGGCCACGATGATGAAAGCCGGCGTGCCTCTCTTGCAATCCTTCGATATCGTCGCCAAGGGCAATGACAATCCCTCGGTATCCAAGCTGATCCAGGATATTCGTGCCGATGTGGAAACCGGCACCAGCCTGAACCAGGCATTCCGCAAATTTCCACTTTACTTCGACCCGCTGTTCTGCAACCTGGTCGGTGCCGGCGAACAGGCCGGCATTCTGGAAGATTTGCTGACACGGCTGGCGATCTACAAGGAAAAAACGCTCGCCATCAAGGCCAAGATCAAATCTGCATTGTTTTATCCGATCGCCATTCTGGCCGTCGCATTTATCGTCACGGCCGTCATCATGATCTGGGTGGTGCCGGCGTTCAAGGAAGTATTCAAGAGCTTCGGCGCCGATTTGCCGGCACCGACCTTGATGGTGATGGCGATTTCCGATTTCTTCGTTGCCTACTGGTATCTGATCTTCGGCTTGCTGTTTGCCGGCCTGTACCTGTTCTTCCAATCCTGGAAACGCTCGTTGAAAATGCAGCGCACCATGGATAGATTGCTGCTGAAAGTGCCTGTCTTCGGCCCGGTGATACGCAAAGCCACGATTGCCCGCTGGACGCGTACGCTGGCCACCATGTTCGCGGCCGGTGTGCCGCTGGTGGAATCGCTGGACTCAGTCGGTGGCGCTGCCGGCAATGCCGTTTACCTGGATGCCACGAAAAAAATCCAGAACGAAGTCAGCACCGGCACCAGTCTCACGGTGGCGATGCAGAATTCGGATGTATTCCCGAACATGGTCACGCAGATGGTGTCCATCGGTGAAGAATCCGGTTCGCTCGACAATATGCTGGGCAAGGTGGCCGATTTTTACGAAGATGAAGTCGATGAGGCCGTGGCTTCGCTGTCCAGCCTGATGGAGCCCTTGATCATGGTCATTCTCGGCGTACTGATCGGCGGTCTGGTGATTGCAATGTACCTGCCAATTTTCAAACTGGGTTCTGTGGTCTGATGATGGATTTACTTTGGTCTGCGCCTGCGGGTAGCGTATTGCCCGCAATCGTTGCCGGCGTGTTCGGTTTGCTGATAGGCAGTTTTCTCAATGTAGTGATTCATCGCATCCCGAAAATGATGCAGCGCGAATCGGATAACTACGTCGCGCATGAAAGCGGCAAACCCTTGCCGCACGAAGAACGCTACGATTTGTTGATGCCGCGCTCCGCATGTCCGCAATGCGGGCATCAGATCACCGCTGTCGAAAACATCCCCGTCTTCAGCTACGCTTTCCTGCGCGGCAAATGCATCGCATGCAAAACGCATATTTCCATGCGCTATCCGGTTGTTGAATTGCTGACCGGCGTGCTGTCGGCTTTCCTGATCTGGCATTTCGGCAGCGGCTTGCTCGGCCTGGCGACACTGGTATTTGCCTATCTGCTGATTGCGATGACCTTCATCGATGCAGATACGCAACTGCTGCCCGACGATCTCACTTTATCCTTGCTGTGGCTGGGTTTGCTGCTCAATCTAAACGCCACTTTCGTCCCGCTGGAAGAAGCTGTCATCGGCGCCACAGCCGGCTATATGAGTTTGTGGTCGATTTACTGGCTGTTCAAACTGGCAACCGGCAAGGAAGGCATGGGCTATGGCGATTTCAAATTGCTGGCCGCGCTGGGCGCATGGCTGGGCTGGAAAATGCTTCCTGTCATCATCTTATTGTCATCGCTGGTGGGCGCCGTGGTCGGCATTGCCTTGATCATGCTGGCCAAGCGCGGACGCGATATTCCGATTCCGTTCGGCCCCTATCTCGCCGCTGCCGGTCTGCTGACTTTGCTGTACGGCAAACAGCTGGCGCAAACGTATCTGGGCTTCTACTGAATCCATGAACCCTTCCGCTCGCAAGAACCGATTTTCCGTTGGCTTGACAGGCGGCATAGGCAGTGGCAAAAGCACGGTCGCGGATCTATTCGCAATGCTGGGCGCCAGCGTGATCGATACCGATGTGATCGCACATCAGCTGACAGCTGCAAATGGTGCTGCCATCGCAGCGATCAAAAGCACATTCGGCGCTGCATTCGTCACCGAATCCGGCGCCATGGATCGCAGCAGAATGCGTGAGGCTGTATTTGCCGACCCAACAGCAAAAGAGCGTCTTGAAGCCATTATCCATCCGCTGATACGCGCAGCATCCGAACATGCTGCAGCACAGGCTAGCGGCTCTTATGTCTTGTTCGTCGTCCCTCTGCTGCTCGAAACGGGATACTGGAAACAGCGCGTTTCGCGGATACTGCTCATCGACTGCCCGGAAGACATTCAAATCCGCCGCGTCATGCAGCGCAATAGGCTGACCGAACAGCAGGTGCGCGCCATCATGGCGACGCAATTGCCGCGCGCAGACAGATTGGCCGCTGCCGATGACATCATCGTCAACGATAGCGATACGGCCGCGCTGCTACCGCAAGTGCAGCGTCTGCATCAGCAGTATCTAGCGCTGGCGCTGGCTGACGAATCTTAGCGAAACTGCAAGGCCTATCGCCACGAAGTTCCGCCAGGAGAACAAGAACGGAAGTCCGATACAAGCAGATACAAAACAAAATCGACCGCGCATTTGTATTTTGGCCCCGCTTCGTTCAGAATCACACAATTAGCTCGACCGGCCCGGCTTTAACTTTTTAGGGATGCCACTTTGATTGTCTACGAATACCCTTTCAACGAGCGTATTCGCACGTTGTTGCGGTTGGAAGACCTGTACGAGAAATTCGCTTTCTTTGTCGGTCACGACCACCCGCAACATCATCACGTCGCCCTGTCCACCATATTCGAGATGCTGGAAGTAGCCGGTCGCGCAGATCTCAAATCAGATCTTCTGCAAGAACTGGAACGCCAGAAGCAGACCCTGCTCGGCTTCAAGTCCAACCCCAATGTCGAAGCCGACATGCTGGATGCCATCCTGTTCGATATCGAACGTATCAGTACCGCGCTCGTTGCCTCTCAGGGCAAGACCGGCCAGCATATACGCGAAAACGAATGGCTGATGAGCATACGTGGCCGCACCATCATTCCCGGCGGCGCCTGCGAGTTCGATTTGCCTTCCTATTACGCATGGCAACATGATTCCGCCGAACAGCGTCTGGCCGATATACATAAATGGTTTACGCCGCTGGCACCATTATTTGACGCCATTGCCATGGTGCTGCGCCTGTTGCGCGAATCCGGCCGTCCGGTGAAAATGATTGCGCAAGCCGGCAGTTATCAGCAGATGTTGCAAGGCAAAACTTACCAGATGCTGCGTTTGAACATCGATGAAAACCTGGGTGCGATTCCTGAAATTTCTGCCAACAAGTATATGCTGTGGGTACGTTTCACGTCACAGGATGGCGATATGAAACCGAAAGCGTTTGAAGGCGATGTGCCCTTTGAGCTGAGTTTGTGCAGTTTTTGATTAGATGGTTTTATGGTTACGATAGTTGATTGCCCTACTTGCGGCACCAAGGTTGAATGGTCGGAAACGAGCAAGTTCCGTCCCTTCTGTTCCAACCGTTGCAAACAGATAGATCTGGGCGCATGGGCGGAGGAAAAGTATGTCATCCCGGTGGCGAATCCGCTGGATGATTTTGACGAAGACGCACCGCCACCGCCGCAACCGCTGCCTTAAAAAGTCAGCTCATCCCGGATAGCGCAGCTTGTCCAACCATTCAATCAAGGGGATGGTTGCCGGCAGCAAGGGCTCGACACCTACGCACCCCTGCCACGCAAAAGCCTGGTTTTCCAGGCTTTGCGGTTCGCCGCGCCAGTCGCGGCTGATGTAAAAATGCAGTCGCACATGCGCATGCGGATACACATGCTCGACGCCGCACCACGGCTCTGCAGAAATAACTTCCACTCCGAGCTCTTCAACAAATTCGCGCTTCAAGGCATCGATGATCGCCTCGTCCGCTTCCACCTTGCCACCCGGGAATTCCCAGTAACCGGCATACGGTTTGCCGTCCGGACGCTGTCCGAGCAGGACATCGCCATTCGGTTTCATCAGGATACCGACAGCAACATCGATGGGTAGTACTTTGGCTTCAGGCATGCAGCAGACTTGGAAAAAGAAGTGAACAAAGCAAAATCAATGGCAACGCAGCGACAGCATCATTTTTGCGCTTTGCCGGCGTGATCCTTGGCAAATTGCCACGCCACACGACCTGAACGCGAACCGCGCTGCAAGGCCCACTGCAGCGCCTCGGTCCTGGCTGCTTCGATTTGTTGCGCATTGCAACCGAAGTGTGTGAGCCAGTGCGCAACGATATCCAGATAATCGTCCTGCCGGAATGGGTAAAAAGTCACCCACAGGCCGAAGCGCTCGGACAGCGAGATTTTCTCTTCTACCGTTTCCCCAGGGTGAAGATCGCCGTTGTCGTCCGTTTTGTAGCTGGCGTTATCGGACATGCGCTCGGGCAGCAAATGACGACGATTCGAGGTGGCATAGATCAGTACATTGTCCGATTGCGCGGAAATACTGCCGTCCAGCGCGACCTTCAATGCCTTGTAGCCGCCCTCGCCTTCTTCAAACGATAGATCGTCGCAAAAAATGATGAAGCGTTCGGGGCGGCCCGCCACCAGATCCACAATATCCGCCAGATCGCCCAGATCGTTCTTGTCGACTTCAATCAGGCGCAAACCCTGATCCGCATACTGATTCAAGCACGCCTTGATCAGCGACGATTTGCCGGTGCCGCGCGCGCCGGTCAGCAATACATTATTCGCCGGCAAACCTTCGACGAACTGCCTGGTGTTCTGTTCTATCTGCTGCTTTTGCGTGCCGATATTGTGCAAATCACTCAATGCAATCGGCGAAATATGCGCCACCGGCTGCAGGTAGCCGCGGCCATCCTTACCGCTGGGTTTGCGCCAGCGGAATGCGATGCCGGCATCCCAGTTCGGCACCGCATGCGCCGGCGGAAGTATGGCTTCAAGACGGCCCAGCAAGGCTTCGGCACGCGTGAGGAATTGTTCGAGTTGAGTCATAGAAATCGCGCTTGATATTGATGCAGATTGCACATATTCAGGAACGGTAATCGGCATTGATCGTCACGTATTCATGCGACAGATCGCACGTCCAGATCGTTGCAGCGGCACTGCCGCGCGCGAGCTTGACGCGCACCGTGATTTCGCTTTGCTGCATCACGCGCTGACCGTCTTCTTCCTTGTAATCCGGATTACGACCGCCATTTTTGGCGACCCACACATCATCCAGATAAAGATTCAGCTTCGTCACATCGAGATCATCCACACCGGCATAACCGATCGCCGCCAGAATACGGCCGAGATTCGGATCGGAGGCAAAGAAAGCCGTTTTCACCAAAGGCGAATGGGCAATCGAATACGCAATCTTGCGGCACTCTTCCACATCCTTGCCATCTTCCACCGTCACCGTAATGAATTTGGTCGCGCCTTCACCATCGCGCACGATCATCTGCGCCAGTTCCTGCGACAGACCCAGCACCGCATCATACAAGGCGGCATATTCTGGCGTATCGATCGCGGTTACTTCCACGGCAGCGGTACCGGTCGCGATCACGATGAAGGAATCGTTGGTTGAGGTATCGCCATCGATCGTGATGCAGTTAAACGAGCGGTCTGCCACCTGTTTGACCAGATGATCCAGCACCGGCTGCGCCACCTTCGCATCGGTGGCCATGAAACCCAGCATGGTTGCCATGTTCGGCTTGATCATGCCGGCACCCTTGCTGATACCCGTCAGGGTAATCGTCTGGCCATTGATGGCGACCTGACGCGAAGCGGCTTTCGGCTGCGTATCGGTCGTCATGATGGACAAGGCAGCGTTGTACCAGTTATCGGACTGCAAATTGGATATCGCCTGCGGCAAACCGGCCACCAGACGATCCAGCGGCAAGGGTTCCAGAATCACGCCGGTGGAAAACGGCAGGATTTGCGTGGCATCGCAAGCCAGCAGATCGGCCAGCGCCGCGCACGTTGCATGGGCAGCGGCCAGACCGGCTTCGCCGGTGCCGGCGTTGGCATTGCCGGTATTGATCACCAATGCGCGTATAGGCGTATCAGCCTTGCGGGCAGCCAGATGTTCCTTGCAGACCTGCACCGGCGCTGCGCAAAAGCGGTTCTGCGTGAACACGCCCGTTACCGTTGCAGTCGGCGCCAGTCGCATCACCAGTACATCCTTGCGGTCTGCCTTGCGTATGCCGGCTTCGGCATGGCCGAGTTCGATGCCAGCAACTGCGGTCAATTTTTCAGGTACGGGAAGAGGGAGATTGACGGCCATGGCAATTTTTTTATGTAAGGTTGAAAACAAGATGCATATTGTAAACGTATCGCGTGCAATGCGATCCGACGGAAAATCAGGCAGAAGCAATCCGCCAAAGCAAAAGGGCGGGGTGGTTTATCCCCCGCCCTTCATTTTTCAACAGCTACGATCCAACTCAGGCCAGACGGCCGTGACACTGCTTGTATTTTTTACCGCTGCCGCAAGGACATGGATCGTTACGTCCCACCTTGGGCATGGTATTCACCTGTGGTTGCGAAGCGGCTTCGTGTGCCTGCGCAGTCGGCGCCAGCAATTCTTCGGGCGCAGCATCCGGATCAAAATCCGCATGCTGGTAATGCACGTTTTCCACGTGCGCCTGCGCCAGCTGCTCCTCTGCCGCATCGATTTCTTCGCGCGATTGTATCCGTACCGTCATCACCGTCTTGACCACCGCATCCTTGATCAGATTCAACATCTGGCCAAACAGCTCGAACGCTTCGCGCTTGTATTCCTGCTTCGGGTTCTTTTGCGCGTAGCCGCGCAAATGGATACCCTGCCGCAAATGGTCCAGTGCGGCCAGATGTTCGCGCCAGTTTGAATCGACCGACTGCAACATCACACCGCGCTCGAAACCGGCAAACGATTCCCTGCCGACGATGGCGACTTTTGCTTCATATGCAGCATCGGTTACCTGCAGCAACCGTTCGAGCATTTCTTCGTCGGTGATGTTCGGCTCGGCTTCCAGTACGGCAGCCAGCGAAAAATCAATTTGCCATTCGTTGCGGAGAATCTCATCCAGCGCCTTCAAATCCCACTGTTCTTCCATCGACTGTTCAGGCACATAAGTGCGGAACAGATCGGCAAAGACGCCCTGGCGCAATGAAGTAATCAGCTCGGATACATCCTGTGTCTCCAGCAACTCATTACGCTGCTGATAAATCACTTTGCGCTGATCGTTGGCAACGTCATCGTATTCGAGCAATTGCTTGCGGATATCGAAGTTGCGTGCTTCCACCTTGCGTTGCGCCGATTCGATTGAACGCGACACGATGCCGGCTTCAATCGGTTCGCCTTCCGGCATTTTCAAGCGGTCCATGATGGCGCGCACGCGGTCGCCGGCAAAAATGCGCAGCAAGGCGTCGTCCAGCGACAGATAGAAACGCGAAGAACCCGGATCGCCCTGACGGCCGGCGCGACCGCGCAACTGGTTATCGACGCGACGCGATTCGTGGCGTTCGGTGCCGATGATGTGCAGGCCGCCGGCAGCAACCACCTGATCGTGCAGCGATTGCCATTCATCGCCCAGTTTTTGCGCCTGCGCGGTTTTTTCGGCTTCGCTCAAAGCATCATTGGCTTCAATGATCTGCACCTGCTTGGCGACGTTGCCGCCCAACACGATATCGGTACCCCGACCTGCCATATTGGTTGCAATCGTGATCGCTTTCGGACGACCGGCTTGCGCAATGATTTCCGCTTCGCGCGCATGCTGCTTGGCGTTCAGCACGTTGTGCGGCAGGTTCGCCTTGTTCAGAATGCCGGACAACAGTTCGGAATTTTCAATCGAGGTGGTGCCGACCAGAACCGGCTGTCCGCGCTCGTAGCAATCCTGAATATCCTTCAGCATTGCACCGTATTTTTCTTCCGAGGATTTGTAGACCTGATCCTGACGGTCCTTACGCTGGTTCGGGCGATTCTGCGGGATCACGACGGTTTCGAGGCCGTAGATTTCCTGGAATTCGTAGGCTTCGGTATCTGCCGTACCGGTCATGCCGGCCAGCTTGCTGTACATGCGGAAGTAATTCTGGAACGTGATCGACGCCAGGGTCTGATTTTCGTTTTGAATCCGCACCCCTTCCTTGGCTTCCACCGCCTGGTGCAAGCCGTCGGACCAGCGACGGCCTGTCATCAGACGACCGGTAAATTCATCGACGATCACGACTTCATCGTTCTGCACCACGTAATGCTGATCCTTGTGATACAGCGTGTGCGCGCGCAATGCCGCGTACAAATGATGGATCAGGGTGATGTTGGCAGCGTCATACAGCGATGCGCCTTCCGGCAGCAAACCCATGCGCGTCAGGATCTGCTCGGCTTTTTCATGTCCTGCTTCAGTCAGCAGCACCTGATGGGCTTTCTCGTCCTTGGTGTAATCGCCCGGCACTTCTACCGTACCTTTGCCGTCCGGCGTTTCTTCGCCGATCTGCAGGGTCAGCAAAGGCGGCACTGCATTGATCTTGTGATACAGCTCGGTATGGTTTTCTGCCTGACCTGAGATGATCAGCGGCGTGCGCGCTTCATCGATCAGGATCGAATCGACTTCATCGACGACGGCAAAATGCAGGTCGCGCTGCACGCGATCGGCCGTATCGTAGACCATGTTGTCGCGCAGATAATCGAAACCGAATTCGTTATTCGTACCGTACGTAATATCGGAGTTGTAGGCGATCTGCTTGGCATCGTGATCGATCTGCGACATGTTGACGCCAGTCGACAGTCCGAGCCAGCCATACAGCGTGCCCATCCATTCGGCATCGCGTTGCGCCAGATAATCATTGACGGTAACGACGTGGACACCCTTGCCGGTCAGGGCATTCAGATAGGTCGGCAGCGTCGCCATCAGGGTTTTACCTTCCCCCGTGCCCATCTCTGCAATTTTCCCGTAATGCAGCGTCATGCCGCCTATCAGCTGTACATCGAAGTGACGCATCTTCAAGACGCGCTTGCTGGCCTCGCGGCAAACGGCAAACGCTTCCGGCAGGATGCTGTCGATATCCTCACCCTTGGCAAGACGCTCCTTGAATTCGGGCGTCTTGGCCTGCAAGGCAGCATCCGATAGCTGTTCCATCGCCGGCTCGAGGGCATTGATTTCACGAACGGTCTTTTGATATTGCTTGAGTAAGCGCTGATTGCGGCTACCGAAAATCTGAGTCAGTAATGACATGCTTGGATTCTAAAAAAGGCGCCTTGAAACAACCGGACACAGCAAGCGGACTCACTTGGACTGCATCAAATTGGGCTGGGCTAAATTGTGGATTTTATCATGTGCTTTCGGGCATATTGGGCTTATCAGTCCGGAAACAATAGCTACTTGGTGAAAGCGAGGCCGATCTGACGCCTTCGATGCGGATTTATTAACGCCCATCCGTCAGCAACACGCCGCTTTGCATGCAGGATACCTTCAAATGCATGACTATCGCCATCACTTGGCCGCAAGTCTGGCCTGATTGGCACCTGCCAGCAGAAACTTGTGCGGATCCTGCGCCACGCCCTTGATGCGCACCTCGAAGTGCAGATGCGGCCCGGTCGAGCGCCCGGTGGTGCCGATATCGGCAATATGCTGGCCGCGCCGCACGATGTCACCGACCTGCATCAACAGTCGCGAAGTATGCGCATAACGGGTGATCATGTCGTTGCCGTGATCGATTTCCATCATGTTGCCGTATTGCGGATGAAATTCAGCCACGGTCACGACACCGCCTGCGGCAGCCCGAATCGGCGTTCCGATAGGTGCGGCAAAGTCGATGCCTTCATGCATGGCGCTGCGGCCGGAAAAGGGATCGAGGCGCCGGCCGAAAGTCGAGGCGTTATAGCTGACGTTGACCGGCTGGCTGGTCGGCAGCAGCTTGGATTTGATCTTGTCGGTCATCAGTGTTGATTCAACGACATTCATGTAATCGGCACGTCGCTCGACATCATGCGCCATCGCATCAAGCAACGCCTTGAATTCGGATACGGTCAGATCACGACTGCTTGTACTGTCCATAGGCTCCATGCCGCCGCGTCCCGGCATTTCACGAAAATTGAACTCGCTCGGCTTGACGCCGGCCAGACCCTGCACGCGCTCCCCGAGTGCATCCAGACGCATCAACTGCGCCTGCATCTCGCCGACACGGCGTGCCATCAAGGCCAGATTTTCTTTGAGGAATTTTTCTTTTTGTGCTTCATCGCCTTGCGCGCCGGCAGCGAACATTTCACGCAATGGCGACGGCATATGCGCGGCATTGCTGGATACCAGATAGAACAGCAAAGACGTCATCAGCAGCATCGCCGCCACAAGGCCGGCAACGCCCAGCATCAGATGCCGATGCGTCAGAGTGACGGATTTGGCATGGGTAAAACGTGGGTGCAACAAAATAATCTGCATCGCGACTCCCTGACCTCGCCGGTCGGCAGCGAGGTGTGATAAGGTTTCATGACGATGCGCGCACCCTCATTTACCCCTTTCAAGCAAAACACACCTTCACAAAAAAATGCGAAGGGTGCTGCGGAATTCTTACGCTCCCACGACAAGATGGCGGCGCTCATGCCGTCCATCACGCGGATGGCCGCACTGCAAAAAGATTGTGCAGCAGCATTGCCGGCCATGTTTATTCATTGCGCCGTATTGCAATTCGAGGCAGACCAGCTGGTTCTATCCGTACCGAATGCGGCACTGGCTGCGAGACTGAAACAGCAATGTCCAAAACTGCAAGACGAATTGCTGCAGCGGGGTTGGCAGATTAATTCAATCCGTCTTAAAGTGCAAGTAAGCAAAATACTTGTGAAATCAACAGCTTCCGCTCCTTTGGTGCTGCCGACACAAGCCATTTCGGCATTTTCCGAACTCAATGCAGCCCTGGAAGATTCACCGCGCAACCAGGCATTGAAGAATGCGCTGGCATCGATGATGCAACATCATCGCCGCGCAAAATAAAGTCAGAAGCAAATTCCACAGCGACGCTAGAACAACAACCAGACCGTGTGCGACATGAAACGCCACTGCTGCGGCATGACGCTACGTCTCGCCGAGAGTGACGTCAGTTCAGCACCCACTCCTGCCCGGCCTGGCGCGCATAGTCTTTGGGCGCCGCTTCGATCTGGTCAAAGGTGACGATTTCATAGGCATCAGGCTGCTCCAGCAAGGCACGCACCAGCAGATTGTTCAGCATGTGGCCCGATTTGTGCGCGTTGTAGCTGGCAATCAATGGATGGCCGACCAGATACAGATCACCGATCGCATCCAGAATCTTGTGCCGTACGAACTCATTGTCGTAACGCAGGCCGTCGCTATTGAGTATGCGGTATTCATCCATCACGATCGCGTTTTCCAGCGAGCCACCGCGGATCAGACCCATGCCGCGCAGGGTTTCCATATCCTGCATGAAACCGAAGGTGCGCGCACGCGCCACATCTTTTACATATGACTCAAAACTGAAGTCGATTTCCGCAGTCTGGCCGGTGGCATCGACGGCAGGATGATTGAATTCGATGAAGAACTTGAGCTTGAAACCTTCATACGGCTCCAGCCGCGCCCAGATTTCCCGCTCGCCGCTGCCGTGGCGTACTTCCACCGCTTTCTTGATGCGGATGAATTTTTTGGCGGCTTCCTGCTCCTGCAAGCCGGCTTGCTGCAACAGGAAGACAAAGGACGACGCCGAGCCGTCCATGATGGGAACCTCTTCCGCCGTCAGATCGACGTACAGATTATCGATACCCAGGCCGGCACAGGCCGACATCAAGTGTTCGACCGTCGACACCTTGGCATCGCCCTGCTGCAAAGTGGAAGCCATGCGGGTATCGCCGACCAGTAGCGCCTGCGCGGGCAGCTCTACCACCGGGTCTAGATCGATGCGGTAGAACACGATGCCGGTATCGACAGGGGCTGGGCGCAGCGTCAATTCCACCTTGGTGCCGGAATGCAGGCCGACGCCGACGGACTTGACTGATTGTTTGATGGTGCGTTGTTTTAACATCTGAAGATTATAGCAATCACGGGGGGAATTCGCGTGGCTATGGTGGAGGGCTTGTGTTGAAAACAACAGAGGATTTGCTTGGCGAGTACGGCTTTAATACTGATGTCTCTTCGATGAGAGTCAGTTGCCGGGGGTAGCCCGGCGGCTACTCACTTTTCTTGCTTCGCCAAGAAAAGTAAGCAAAAGAAGGCGACCGCACAGCCGCTGCCCTGCGGGTTCCCGTTTATGCCGCGCAAAAAATGGGAAACGGGCGAAACTCGCCTGCGGCTCAGACAACGCCCATTTCTCTTTCCATTTTCTGCGCGTCACAAACGGCAGCGTCACAGCGGAGGGGCAGGTCCGGCTCGCCTTCGGCATTGCCGAGCCCACACCGTGATGGTAATAAATTGAGTAAATAGATGGTGAAATTTTTAAGAGCTAAAAAACATTGGCTCATTATTCAGCACCCGTGCATCAAGCGCCCGATGCCGAAGGCGAGGAAGCGTGTCGCCCCGCTGTGACGCTGCCAGTGAGGCGATGCCGAAAATGGATAAAGAAGTGAACGTTGTCTGAGCCGCAGGCGAGTTTCGTTCACTTCCCATTTTTGGCGGCGCAGCACTGGGGAGCCCGTAGGGCCAGCGGCTGTGCGGTCGCCTTTCTTTGCCTTCTTTCTTTGGCGAAGCAAAGAAAGAAGGTGGCCGCCGGGCCACTCCCGGCAACTGAGTCTCATCGAAGAAAAACCAATTTCAGTACGAAGAAAACGCTGTTCCAATCCAAATCCATAAACAAAAAATGCCGCCCGATCTCTCAATCGGACGGCATTTCCTGAAACAGAAAAACTTAGATCTGTTCCAGCAGTTTTTCTGCTGTCGATACTTCCAGATGACCGCTATCTTCCACGTTCAATTGCTTGACGACGCCATCTTCCACCAGCATCGAGTAACGTTGCGAACGTACGCCCAGGCCGCCTTTGGTCAGATCGAATTCCATACCCAGTGCCTTGGTGAATGTGCCGCTGCCGTCAGCGATGAAACGTACTTTACCGGCTGCTTTTTGGTCGCGGCCCCATGCACCCATGACGAACGGATCGTTAACCGAAATGCACCAGATTTCATCAACGCCTTTGGCTTTGAACTGATCCGCTGCCTTGATGTAGCCAGGCGCGTGTGTTTCGGAGCAGGTTGGCGTGAATGCGCCTGGAACTGCGAAAATTGCGATTTTCTTGCCTTTGGTTGCTTCATGCACCATGACTTTGCTTGGGCCAACGGAACAAGCTTCGCTTGCTACGTCGATGTACTCTGCGAGCCGCGCTTCTGGCAGCTGATCACCAATTTTGATTGTCATTGCGAATTCCTTTGATTGATTTTAACGGCAGTGCCGATTAGAAAACGCCGCGCACGGGGCGCGGCGTAGAAACCGAAGTATGCCTTGTTCTGTCTGTTTTTGCAGGCAGTTTGACAACTTGCATCAAACCACCTGCCTGCAACAGGAAAAACGCGGCAGAAATCAGCAGGAAATCAGTGGGCTGCTTAGTCAGCCTGTTTGCGCAGGAAGGCTGGAATGTCATAGGTTTCCATGCCGTTCTTTTCCAGTGCACGCACGGTGTCCGACGCCGATTCACGACGCCATACTGCCGGCGCCTTCAAGCCGTCAAACGAAGCCGCAGGCTGGACACTGCCCTGCATCATGCCCGTGTTTGCCATCATCGGTTCGTTATGCGTACCGGTACGCAACATCGGAGTTTGCACCAGTTGCACGCCTTTGCGCGCACGCCCCAAACCGGTCGCAACAACTGTCACGCGAATATCGTCGCCCATTTCATCGTCGTACGCGATACCTTGCGCAATCGATGCATCGGGTGCGGCGAAAGCACGCACGGTTGCCATGACTTCCTTGATTTCCTTGCCTTTGAGGCTACGGCTGGCAGTCACGTTGACCAACACGCCGCGCGCGCCGGACAGATCGATACCGTCGAGCAATGGAGAGGCAACTGCCTGCTCCGCTGCAATACGCGCACGATCGACGCCATGTGCCGTTGCCGTACCCATCATTGCCTTGCCTTGTTCGCCCATGATGGTTTTGACGTCATTGAAATCGACGTTGATATGGCCAGGCACATTGATGATCTCGGCAATACCGGCCACCGCGTTGTTCAGCACGTCATCGGCGTGTTGCAACCATTCGATCATGCTGTCGTCTTCGTAGATCTCTTCCAGCTTTTCATTCAGGATGATGATCAGCGAATCGACGTGCTGGCTCAGCGCTTCCAGACCTTCGTCGGCGATGTCCATGCACTTCTGGCCTTCGTATGAAAACGGTTTGGAAACTACCGCCACCGTCAGCGCGCCCTGCTCACGCGCGATTTGCGCAATGATAGGTGCGGCGCCGGTACCGGTGCCACCGCCCATGCCGGCTGCGATGAAGACCATGTGCGCGCCGCGCAATGCATCTTCGATACGCGGACGCGTTTCTTCCGCCAGCTGGCGGCCCACGGCAGGCTTCATGCCGGCGCCCAAACCGGTTTCACCGATTTGAATCACGTTATGCGCCTTCGACAATTGCAGCGCTTGCGCATCAGTATTGGCGACGATGAATTCCACGCCGGATACGCCTCTATTGATCATGTGTTGCACCGCGTTGCCACCCGCTCCGCCGACGCCAACCACCTTGATCACGGTTCCTTGTGCCACATTTTCGAGCATATCGATTTCCATGATATTTCCTTAAAGAAGTTGCAGTTTCCAGTTGCTAATCCTCACGCGGTGTGACGACTAGCAACTGCTAACTGCGGGTTAATACAAAATTAAAATTTAAAAAAACAAATAACTGAACTTAAAAACCAAAACTTAAAAATTACCCAGGAACCATTCCTTCATGCGACGGAAAATAGCTGTCGCCGATCCATCCTGACGCGTGACAATATGTCCGCGCAAATACTGCTTCTTCGCTTCCAGTAACAAACCCAACACCGTTGCATAACGCGGACTACGTACTACATCTGCCAGTTGACCGTTGTATTCGGGCGTACCCAAACGCGCAGGTTTCAGGAAAATATCTTCTGCCAGCTCCACCATGCCCGGCATCATCGAAGTGCCGCCGGTCAGCACAATGCCGGAAGACAGCACTTCTTCGTAACCTGATTCGCGTACCACCTGATGCACCAGCGAAAACAGTTCTTCGATGCGCGGTTCAATGACGGCCGCCAGCGCCTGACGCGACAAGGCGCGCGTGCCGCGATCACCCAGGCCAGGCACTTCCAGCGTTTCGCCCGGATCGGCCAGCACCTGCTTGGCCATGCCGTAGCGCAGCTTGATTTCCTCCGCTTCCGCCGTCGGCGTACGCACTGCCATTGCGATGTCGTTGGTGATCTGGTCGCCGGCAATCGGAATCACCGCCGTATGACGAATCGCACCTTCGGTGAAGATCGCAACATCTGTCGTGCCGCCGCCGATGTCGATCAGCACCACACCCAATTCTTTTTCATCCGGTGTCAGCACCGCTTCGGCCGACGCCATCGGCTGCAGAATCAGATCGGATACTTCCAGTCCGCAACGACGTATGCATTTGACGATGTTCTGCACTGCAGAAACCGCGCCGGTAACGATGTGCACCTTGACCTCGAGTCGAATGCCGCTCATGCCGATTGGTTCACGTACATCTTCCTGATTGTCGACTATGAATTCCTGCGGCACCGTGTGCAGCAATTGCTGATCGGTCGGGATGTTAACCGCCTTCGCCGTTTCAATCACGCGTGCAACATCGGTTGCCGTGACTTCCTTGTCCTTGATCGCCACCATGCCGCTGGAATTGAAGCTGCGGATGTGATTGCCGGCGATGCCGGTATACACATTGCGTATCTTGCAGTCCGCCATCAGCTCGGCTTCTTCCAGCGCACGCTGTATCGATTCGACTGTCGCCTCGATATTGACGACCACGCCTTTCTTCAAGCCGCGTGATTCGTGCTGGCCCAGACCGATCACCTCGTGGCGTCCATTCGGCATCACCTCTGCCACCACGGCCACTACTTTTGAAGTGCCGATATCGAGGCCAACGATCAGGTTTTTTGCGTCTTTTGTCATGTTTTTCCGCTTACTTTTTTTTACTCTCAGATCCGACTTTCAGTCCTTGCGCCTGCAAGGCCAGACCGTTCGGATAGCGCATATCGATACTTTCAATTCTGTCCTGCAAGCGTGCAAGCAATTGCGGATAAATTCCCACCAAGCGCTCCACACGCTCCTTCAACGTCGTACTGCTTTTCTCCCTGCCCAACTCCACCGTCACGCCATTGCTCAGCTTCACCGTCCACGCATAGCGCCCGGATAGAGACAGTGATGCTGCTGTGACATCAATCGGCGCAAACCAGGCGTTCAAATCGTTCAGCCTGGCGACTACTTCCTTCTCGCTGCCCGGCGGGCCGTTGAATGCCAGCAGCTCGGCATCCTCTTCTGCTTCGGCCAGATTGGCGGTAAATACATCGCCTTTCGTCGACAGCAGCCGTCCGTCTTCACCCCAGGTGCCAAGCGGCGTATGCTCTTCCAGCGTCACCGTCAAACGGTTCGGCCATTCGCGACGCACGGTAGCCTTGCGCACCCACGGCACTGCTTCAAAAGCCTGTCTTACCGACTCCAGATTGGCGGTAAAAAAATTTCCCTTGATGCGCGACAAAGCCGTACTGCGCACCGTGAGCGGATTAATGTGGCGCAATTGCGCCTGTTCCGCACCTTCGATATGAATAACCTTCAGCGTAAAGTATGGTCTTTGCGCGACCCACCACAGGCAGGCAGAAATCAGTGCGAGCGCAACCAGTCCGAACAGGGCATTGGCGGTTGCATTCAGCATTTTGATGTCTTGCCACATAGCGCGCTCTATCGTTCCTGTTCTTGTAACTGCATGTGTGATGACGGTTTCAATTCGGTTTTTGCGGAACGCAAAATCTCTATGCACAAATCTTCATATCCGGTACCCGCCACCTTGGCTGACATCGGTACCAGCGAATGGCTGGTCATGCCGGGCGACGTATTGATCTCCAGTAGGAAAGGCTCATTGTCCGATGCGCGCACCATGAAATCGACGCGCGACCAGCCGGTGCAGCCCACAGCATTGAATGCACTGACTGCCAATGCCTGCACGCGTTTGGTGAAAGCCTCGTCAAAAGGTGCCGGGCACAGATATTCGGTATCGTTGCTGAAGTACTTGTGTTCGTAATCGTAGTTGCCTTGCGGCGCGCGTATCTCGACGATAGGCAGGGCGCGTGCGTTGCGACCGCTGCCGATCACCGGCACCGTCAGCTCGCGTCCCTTGACGAACTGCTCGACCAGCACTACTGCCTCGTACTTTGCGCACAAGTCAAAACCGGCCTGCATACCCTCCGCCGTTTCGACCTTGGCAATACCGATGGTCGATCCTTCATGCGGCGCCTTCAGCATCAGCGGCAAACCGAATTCCGCTGCTACCGACTGCAACTGCGCGGCACTGGTCGTCTCTGCATCCAGCACCGTAAACCTGGGTGTAGGCACGCCATGACTCAGGCAGACGCGCTTGGTCATCACTTTATCCATCGAGATAGCCGACGCCATCACGCCCGGGCCGGTGTACGGAATCCCCAACTGCTCCAGCGCACCCTGCAAGGTGCCGTCTTCGCCGTAGCTGCCGTGCAAGGCTATGAACACGCGATCGAATTTCTCCGCTGCCAATTCGGCCAGACTGCGCTCGGCCGGATCGAAGGCATGTGCATCCACGCCTTTGCTTTGCAGCGCCGCCAGCACACCCTTGCCCGACATCAGCGAGACTTCGCGCTCGGCAGAACGGCCGCCGAACAGCACGCCGACCTTGCCGAATTCCGCTTTCAAATTTTGTACTGTTGTCGTCATGTTTATACCTGATCCTGCATTTGCTTCAACTTGGCCGGTACACCGCTGATCGAACCCGCGCCCATCGTAATCACGACATCGCCATCCCTGACGATGTTCATGATAGTGGCCGGCATGTCGACTATGTGCTCAACGAATACCGGATCGACCTTGCCCGCCACACGCAGCGCATGCGCCAGCGTGCGACCGTCGGCGGCAACGATAGGCTGTTCGCCGGCCGCATAAACTTCCGCCAGCAGCAGCATGTCGGTAGTCGACAGCACCTTGACGAAATCCTCGAACAGGTCGCGTGTACGGGTATATCGATGCGGCTGAAATGCCAGCACCAGCCGGCGCCCCGGATAAGCGCCTCGCGCTGCAGAGATCGTGGCTGCCGTTTCCACCGGGTGATGGCCGTAATCGTCCACCAAGGCAAACGAGCCAGCAGGTTTGTCGTTGACAGCCGAAAAGCTTATTTCTCCATAGCGCGTAAAGCGGCGTCCCACGCCAGTGAATTCGGTCAGCGCTTTTTGCGTCGCATGATCGGACACACCCAATTCGCGCGCAATCGCAATTGCAGCGCAAGCATTCTGCACGTTATGCATGCCGGGCTGATTCAGGCTCACCTGCATAGGTGCATAACCATCCTGTATGACCGTGAACTGCATATGGCCGTCCACCGCTTTGGCATCGACAGCGCGCACCATGGCATCTTCATGAAAACCATAAGTCGTGATCAGCTTGGAAATGCGCGGCATGATTTCGCGCACCGTCGCATCGTCCAGGCACAGCACCGCGACACCGTAAAACGGCAGGCGCTGCGTGAATTCGACGAAGGCTTGCTTGAGTTTTTCGAAGTCGTGTTCATACGTTTCCATATGATCAGCATCGATATTCGTGATGACTTCAATCACCGGCGACAGATTCAGGAAAGAAGCATCGGATTCATCCGCTTCCGCCACGATGAATTCGCCGGCACCGAGTTTGGCATTGGCGCCTGCACTGTTCAGCAAGCCGCCGATCACGAACGTCGGGTCCAGCCCGCCTTCGGCCAAGACGCTGGCGACCAGGCTGGTCGTCGTGGTCTTGCCATGCGTGCCGGCAATCGCAATGCCGCGTCGCAAGCGCATCAGTTCGGCCAGCATCATCGCGCGCGGCACGATAGGGATATGTTTTTCACGCGCCGCGACCACTTCCGGATTGTCCTGCTGGACTGCGGTCGATGTCACGATCGCATCGGCACTGGCGATGTTTTCTGCTGCGTGTCCGAGTGTCACCTTGGCGCCCAGTTCAACCAGACGGCGCGTCGCCGCATTGCTGCCCAGATCGGAACCGGAAATGGTGTAGCCGAGATTCAGCAACACCTCTGCAATGCCGCTCATCCCGCTGCCACCGATACCGACGAAATGAATATTTTTGACTTTGTGCTTCATGTGTTTTTCACTAACTTTTCAAGTACATCGGCGATAGCGGCATTCGCATCGCGGCGGCCGTTTGCATACGCTGCTTCGGCCATCTGTTTGCATTTTTCACGCGTCATGTTTTGCAGCAGGTCGGCCAGACCTTGCGCCGTCAATTCGCTTTGCGGCAAATGAATCGCCGCCTGCTGCTGCTCCATCCAGTGCGCGTTGTCGCGCTGATGCGTGGTGGTCGAGACCAGCAAAGGCACCAGTACGCTGGCAACGCCGGCTGCCGTCAGCTCGGAAACGGTGATGGCGCCAGCACGACAGATCACCAGATCCGCGTCCGCATAACGACGCGGCATGTCGTCGATAAAATCCACCACTTCCGCCGTCACTCCGGCTTGCGCATAACGTGCGCGCAAGTCATCGATATTCTTTTTGCCGGACTGATGCGTCACCAGCGGACGTTGCTCCGCCGGAATCAGGGCCAGCGCTGCCGGCAGCGCCGCATTCAATGCCTGCGCGCCCAGGCTGCCGCCCACCACCAGAATTTTCAGGGCGCCGCTGTGCTGCGCATAGCGCTGTGCCGGCGGCATCAGTGCACTGATTTCTGCACGTACCGGATTACCCGTCACCAGCGCCTTGTCCGCAGCATTGCCAAAATCCGCCGGGAAGCCGAACAATACGCGCTGCGCAATTGGCGTCAGCGCCTTGTTCGACAGCAGCAAGGCTGCGTCGGCATTCAGCAATACCAGCGGCACCCCGCGCAATTTCGCCATCCAGCCGCCTGGCACTGTCACGTAACCGCCCATACCCAGTACGACGCCGGGCTTGCGCCGCGCCAGAATAGAGAAGCAGGTTCCGAAACTGGCCAGCAGGCGCAACACGCCCGTGACCGTATGGCGCAAACCCTTGCCGCGCAAACCGGCAAAGGAAATCGTGTCCATCGCAATGCCGCTCTTCGGCACCAGATCGCGTTCCATACCGTGCTCGGTGCCCAGCCACGTCACTTCCCAGCCGCGCGCCTGCATCGTGTCGGCAATCGCCAGACCAGGGAAAATGTGACCGCCGGTGCCGGCTGCCATGATCAGCAGCTTTTTCATATGCGGCCGCCTCTCATCAACACGCGGTTCTCGTAATCGATGCGCAATAGAATCGCCAGGCCTATGCAATTGATCAGCACGCCGGAGCCGCCGTAGCTCATCAGCGGCAAGGTCAAACCCTTGGTCGGCAGCAGGCCGAGATTGACGCCCATATTGATGAAAGCCTGCACACCGATCCAGATGCCGATTCCCTTGGCCACCAGGCCGGCAAAGGTCAAATCCATCGCAATCGCCTGACGGCCGATTTCAAACGAGCGCTTGATGATCCAGTAAAACAGCGCGATCACCACAAAGACGCCGACAAAACCGAGTTCTTCACCGATGACGGCCAGCAGAAAATCGGTATGCGCTTCCGGCAGGTAATGCAGTTTTTCGACACTGCCGCCCAAGCCGACACCGAACAACTCGCCGCGCCCGAACGCGATCAGCGAATGCGACAATTGATATGCCTTGCCGAGTGCGTTTTCTTCCTCCCACGGATTCAGATAGGCAAAAATGCGCTCGCGGCGCCATGGCGACAGCAGGATCACCATGCTGAAAATACCGACCAGCGTCGCGCCTATGCCACCGAACCAGATGCCGTTGATACCGCCCAAAAACAGGATGCCCATCGCGATGCAGACGATCACGCCAAAGGCGCCCAGATCCGGCTCCAGCAACAACAGCAAGCCGACGAAGCCGATCGCCAGCGTCATCGGCATGAAACCCTTGGTCAGCTTGTGCATCACCTGCTGCTTGCGCACCGTGTAATCGGCGGCGTACAGTACGACGAACAATTTCATCAATTCAGACGGCTGCAGATTGAAGACCTTGAACGACAGCCAGCGACGCGCACCGTTGACGCCCTTGCCGACGCCGGGCACCAGCACCAGCACCAGCAGAATCAGCGTCGCGACGAACAGGTAAGGCGCGAGTTTCTGCCAGGTTTCCATCCGCACGCGGAAGGCCAGCAAACCGGCAATCAGCGAGACGCTGATGAACATCGCCTGCCGCGTCACGAAATGCGCATTGTCGTAACGTGCGTACTTGGGCGAATCGGGCAGAGAGATCGAAGCCGAATACACCATCACCATGCCGAACAGCATCAGCAACACCACGACCCATACCAAAGGCTGGTCGTAGGCCATCATCTTCGAGCGCTGGTCGAGACTGGTCACGGCTTTTTGTGCCGCTGCACTGGAAAATGACGGGAAGGCGAATTTCATAGTGCAACCTCGCCACGCGACAAACCGATTTCGCGCACGGTATCAACAAACACCTGCGCGCGATGCGCATAGTTCCTGAACATGTCGAGACTGGCGCAAGCCGGCGACAGCAGCACGGCATCGCCGGCCTGTGCCAGTTCTGCGGCCTTTTGCGTCGCCTCTTCCAGCGTCGTGCAATCGATCAGTTCAACACCGGTAGCTGCAATCGCAGCACGGATGCTTGCCGCATCCTTGCCGATCAAGACCACCGCACGCGCATATTTCGCAACCGGATCGGCCAGCGGTGAAAAATCCTGTCCCTTGCCGTCGCCACCGGCGATCAAGACCAAATGCTTCGCACCGCCGTCCTGACTGACGCCCAGGCCATTCAATGCCGCCACCGTCGCCCCCACATTGGTGCCTTTGCTGTCGTCGTAATACTCGACACCGGCGATCGTCATCACATGCTCGACGCGATGCGGTTCGCCATGATATTCACGCAAGCCGTGCAGCAGCTGTGCAAAGGACAAGCCGATCGCGCGACACAGGGCCAGCGCCGACAAGGCATTGATCGCATTGTGCTGACCGCGGATTTTGAGCGCGTCCACCGGCATCAATTTTTTCGTCGAGATCGCCAGCTCGACGTTATCCTTCTTGCGGCGTTTCTGCGGCAACTCTTCTTCTGCTACCGCGACCGACAGCCAGCGCATGCCGTTTTCATCGGCCAGACCGAAGCAATTCGCCTGCCCTGCTTCGTCGGCGCCGAAAGTGATGACGGCAGCAGATGGCAAAGCCATTTGCATGACTCGCGCATCGTCGCGATTGAGTACGCGTATGGTATTGCTGCCGAAAATACGCGCCTTGTCGTCAGCGTAGGCAGCCATGTCGCCGTGCCAGTCCAGATGGTCCTGCGTCAGATTCAATACCGTCGCCACATCCGCCTGCAGGCTATAAGTAAAGTGCAACTGGAAGCTCGACAATTCCAGCACCCACACTTGCGGCAATGCATCGCTGGCCACCGCCTGATCCAGCCTGTCCAGTGCCGCCGGGCTGATGTTGCCGGCGACCTGCACAGTCAATCCGGCACGCTGGCACAGCAAGCCGACCAGACTGGTGACGGTAGTCTTGCCGTTGGTACCGGTAATCGCGATGACTTTCGGCGTGTAATTTCTTTCTTCCTTCAGCGCCGCCAGCGCCTGCGCAAACAATTCGATTTCACCCCACAGCGGAATTTCCTTTTCCTCCGCAGCAGGAATGAGCGCAGCCAGTTCACGCTCAGGCATCAGGCCCGGGCTGACGGCAACGAAATCGATACCATCGAGCAATGCAGCATCGAAAGGGCCGGCAATGAATTCTGCAGTCGGCGCCAGTGCGCGCAATTGCGGCAAACGATCCGGTTGCGCGCGTGTATCCGCCACGCGCAGCGACGCGCCGCAGCGGACCAGCCACTGCGCCATCGCCAGCCCGGATTCACCGAGCCCCAGCACCAGAACATGTTTACCTGCGTAATTCATCTTTATATGCTTCTCTCACGCTTAGCGTAATTTCAATGTGGATAAACCGAACAGCACCAGCATCATCGTGATGATCCAGAAACGCACGACAACTTGCGTTTCCTTCCAGCCTTTTTGTTCAAAGTGGTGATGCAGCGGCGCCATCAGCAAGATGCGCCTGCCGGTGCCGGTGCGCATCTTCGTATATTTGAAGTAGGCCACCTGTATCATCACCGACAGCGTTTCCACCACGAACACGCCACCCATGATGAAGAGCACGATTTCCTGCCGCACGATGACGGCAATGGTGCCGAGCGCGCCACCCAGGGCCAGTGCGCCTACATCGCCCATGAACACTTGCGCCGGATGCGCGTTGAACCAGAGAAAAGCCAGCCCTGCGCCTGCCATCGCACCGCAGAAAATGATCAATTCGCCGGCACCCGGAATGTGCGGAATAAACAGATACTTGGCGTAGGTCGCGCTGCCGGTCAGGTAGGCGAACAAACCCAGCGCCGTGCCGACCATCACGGTAGGCATGATCGCCAGCCCGTCCAGGCCGTCGGTCAGGTTGACCGCATTGCTGGTGCCGACAATGACGAAATACGTCAGCGCAATAAAGCCCCACACACCGAGCGGATAGCTGATGGTCTTGAAGAAGGGCACGATCAGATCGGCCTTGGGCGGCAAGTCCATGCTGAAGCCCGATTGCACCCAGGCCACAAACAGATCCAGGAATTGCGAATTGCTCGGTGCAGAAACCGAGAACGCCAGATAGACAGCCGCGAACAAGCCGATGATCGATTGCCACATGTATTTTTCACGCGAAGCCATGCCCTTGGGATCCTTGTAGACTACCTTGCGATAATCATCGACCCAGCCCACGGCACCGAAACCCAGCGTCACGATCAGCACGACCCAGACGAAACGGTTGCTGAGATCGGTCCACAGCAGTGTTGCAACACCGATCGCCAGCAAAATCAGGGCTCCACCCATGGTCGGCGTGCCGCTTTTGATCAGATGCGTTTGCGGGCCGTCGGTACGCACGGCTTGCCCGACCTTCAGGCGCTGCAGCATGCGGATGACCATCGGACCAAAAAACAGACCGATCGCCAGCGCGGTCAAGGTCGCAAATACCGCGCGAAAGGTAATGAAATTGAAGACCCGCAACGGTCCGATTTCATCCTGAAAATGTTGTGCCAGCCAGAGCAGCATATTAGTGGGCTTCCTGAGTTTGTTGTCCGAGTAGATGCTGAACCACGCGTTCCATTTTCATGAAACGCGATCCTTTTACCAGCACCGTTGCATCTGCAGCGAAGATCGCGGCAAGTGCGTCGTTTAATGCTTCCACGCTGTCGTAATGCTGCGCGCCGGCACCGAATGCACTGACGGTGTGACGTGCCAGTTCGCCCAGGGCGAGCACATGCTCAATCCCGTTGGCACGCGCATAGGCGCCGATTTCTTCGTGATATTGACGGCCGTCGTTGCCGACTTCGCCCATGTCGCCCAGCACCAGAATGCGCGGCGACGCCATCTGCGCCAGGACATCGATGGCTGCGCGCACCGAATCCGGATTGGCGTTATAGGTATCGTCGATCACCAATGCGCCACTGGCTGCAAGCTTGCGCTGCAGACGTCCGCTGACCGGCGCGAAGGCTTGCAAGCCACGCACGATCGCCTCCGGTGCAATACCGATTGCCAGCGTGCAGGCAATCGCGGCCAGCGCATTACGCACGTTGTGCACACCGGCAGCCGATAGTGCGATGGTGAATTTTTGATTACCTGCCGTGACCGACATATCGTTGCCGAACACGTTGGCGGCATAAGTGCAGCGCACATCTGCATCGGCTGAAAAACCGAAGGTCAGCGTCTTGCGTTGTGCTGCATAAGAACGCCACAAAGGCGTAAACGCATCGTCAGCCGGGAATACCGCAACGCCATCGGCCGGCAAACTGGCAAGTACTGCGCCATTTTCCTGCGCGACGGCCTCTACGCTCTCCATGAATTCCTGATGCTCGCGCTGCGCGTTATTCACCAGGCCTACAGTTGGCTGCGCAATCGCCGACAGCACGGCAATTTCACCTGGATGATTCATGCCCAGCTCAATCACCGCCGCCTTGCAAGCCGCATTCAGGCGCAGCAAGGTAAGCGGCACGCCGATGTCGTTATTGAAATTACCGCGCGTCGCCAGATAATTGTCTGGGCCGAAAGCGGCATCGAGAATCGCGGCGATCATTTCCTTGACGGTGGTCTTGCCATTGCTGCCGGTCACGCCTATCAGCGGCAAGTTGAATTGCCGGCGCCAGTAGCTAGCCATCTCACCGAGTGCCATGCGTGTATCCGGCACGATCAGTGCGGGAACGTTCAAGCCAGCGGGAATTTTTTCGGCCACCACGGCAGCGACTTTACGCTCCGCCACTTGCGGCAGGAAAGCATGCGCATCGAAACGTTCGCCGCGCAAGGCGACGAACAAATTGCCGACAGCGACATGGCGGCTGTCGGTCGACACGCCGTCGAACGCGGCATCGCCGGTCGCGGTCGCATTCTTGATTGCCGTCTGGAGCAGGTTCAAGGTGGCTTTCATCAGCTCACTCCCTGCATCACGCGCGCAGACAAAGCCAGTGCCGCATGATCGGCATCGAGGAAAGGCTGCTTGCGCCCCTTGATTTCCTGATACGCCTCATGGCCTTTGCCTGCCAGCAGAATCACATCCTGTTTCGCTGCATGCCGGCCTGCATACAGAATCGCCTTGGCACGATCTTCCATGATGTGCGGCGCATTTTTCGCGACATCCATGCCGGCCACAATTTGCGCAATGATGCTGGCAGGTTCTTCGTGACGCGGATTGTCGCTGGTCACGATGATGTGATCCGCAGCCATGGCTGCCTTGCCCATTTGCGGACGTTTGCCTGCATCGCGATCGCCGCCGCAGCCGAACACGCACCACAATGCACCGCCGCGCTCGTTAGCCACCTCACGCAGGGTTGCCAGGGTTTTTTCCAGTGCGTCCGGCGTATGTGCATAATCGATCACGACCAGCGGCGCTTCAGCGCCGCCGAGTTGCTGCATGCGTCCGGGAACGGAGGTCAGCGCCTCGATTGCCGCAACCACATTGCTCAAGGCGATGCCCTTTGCCAGCAGGATGCCGATAATGCCCAGTACATTGCTGACATTGAATTCGCCGACCAGTTGCGTTTTAACCAGCGTCACGCCGAACTTCGATGTGAGCTGGAAACTGGTGCCGGCATGCGTGCTGCGTATATCGCTGGCGCTGAGCAGGTCGATATCCGCAACGCCTTGATTCGTCAATGTATAACCTGTGATGCCGATACCGGACTGTCGGCGTTTCAAACGCTCAACCAGACGCACACCCAGGGCGTCGTCCAGATTTACCACTGCGTGACGCAAGCCCGGCCAGTCGAACAGCATCGTCTTGGCTGCTTCATAAGCCGCCATATCGCCGTGATAGTCCAGATGATCGCGTGTGAAATTGGTGAACAGGGCCATATCGAAATGCACGCCGTACAAGCGCCCCTGATGCAAGCCGATCGACGATGCTTCAATCGCCAGTGCAGTAGCGCCCGCATGATGCATATTCACCAGTTCGCGCTGCAGCAGCACCGCATCCGGTGTCGTGTAGCCGGTGACATTGAAGGTGCCGTGTTCGCCATGCTTGAATATGCCCACGCCCAGCGTACCGATCACGGCAGTCGGCTGTCCCAGACGCGACAAGGCATTGCCCAGCCATTGACTGCACGAGGTTTTGCCATTGGTGCCGGTGACGGCAACGGTAAACATCGTGTGATCCGGATGGCCGTAATAGGCAGCGGCGATGAAGCCTGCGCACGCTCTCAGATTGTCGATGGCCAGATGCGGCACATTCCATTCTTCATCCCAGTTGCAGCCGGCCGCGTCATACAGGATGGCTTGTGCCCCGCGTTCGATGGCATCGGAAATATAGGTGCGACCATCCGCTTCATCGCCGGGATAGGCAAGGAAGACATCGCCCTTGCCGATGCTGCGCGAATCGGAGGCCAGTTCGGCCGCCGGCGCCGCAGCTTGCAGCCAGGCGAGAATTGCAGTCAATGCGGTGTTCGTCAGGGCGGACATTACATGTTCTCCTGGGCGGCATCGACCGGAATGATGATGTTGGTGACGCTGGAATCAGGCGCGACGTTCATCGAGCGCAATGCGTTCGCCGTCACTACCGAAAAAACCGGAGCGGCTACCTGGCCGCCGTAATGCCTGCCGACGGCCGGTTCATCGATCATCACCGCAACGATGATGCGCGGATCGGAAACCGGTGCAAAACCGACGAAAGACGCGACGTATTTTCTGACGTACTGGCCTTTTTCCAGCTTGTAGGCAGTACCTGTTTTACCGGCTACGCGATAACCCGGTACTTGCGCTCGCGGTGCGGTACCGGTCGGGCCGGCGGCCATTTCCAGCATGCCGCGCGTCAATCTTGCATTTTTCTCGCTGATCACGCGCTGACTGATGGGTTGATCGCTGGAACGCTGAAAGGTCAGCGGGATCATTTCGCCATCGCGCGCAAAGATCATGTAGGCATGCGCGATCTGCAGCAGCGAAGTAGAAATGCCATGGCCGTAGCTCATGGTCGCCTGCTCGATAGGCCGCCACGATTTGTACGGGCGCACACGACCGGCCACCGCGCCGGGGAACCCGACTTTCGGCTGCTGCCCGAATCCGACCGAAGTAAACATATCCCACATTTCCTGCGGTTCCATTTCCAGCGCGATCTTGGCGGTACCGACGTTGGAAGATTTTTCGATCACCTGCGACACGGACAGTAATCCGCCCGCATGTGCATCGCCGATGGTTGCCTTGCCTATCGTCAACTTGCCGGGCGCCGTTTGTATCATCGTATTCGGCGTGATGTGCTTGTTTTCCAGCGCCAGTGCGATGGTGAAAGGCTTGAGCGTCGAGCCTGGCTCGAAAGTGTCAGTCAATACGCGATTGCGTAATTGCGCGCCGGTCAGCACCGAGCGGTTATTTGGATTGTAGGTCGGCAAATTGGCCAATGCCAGCACTTCGCCGGTTTTCGCATCAAGCACGACGATCCCGCCGGCTTTTGCCTTATGCAGTTCAACCGCCTCTTTCAATGCCGAGAATGCAATGTACTGAATCTTGCTGTCGATAGACAGGGTCAGATCCTTGCCGTCATGCGGCTCGCGCACCGATTCGATATCTTCGACGATACGTCCCAGCCTGTCCTTGATGACACGACGATTCCCGGTGACGCCGACCAGGGTTTTCTGGAACGCCAGCTCCATTCCTTCCTGTCCCTTGTCTTCCACATTGGTAAAGCCGACGATATGCGCCATGACTTCACCTTCCGGGTAGTAGCGCTTGTATTCCTTGCGGGTATCGATACCGGCAATGCCGAGCTTGAGTATCTTGTCGACGGTATCCAGTTCAACCTGGCGCTTCAGATAGACGAAGCCGCGATCCGAATCCAGCTTGCGGCGCAGATCACGCTCGCTCATGTCCAGCAGTTTTGCCAAAGCCTGCAGTTTTTCCTTGGGCGCTTCCAGCACATCGTCCGGAATCGCCCACACCGCACGCACCGGAATCGAGGAAGCCAGCACCTGACCGTTGCGATCGGTAATCTTGCCGCGTGTCGCCGGCAATTCCAGCGTGCGTGCATAACGCGAAGCACCCTGCTTTTGCAGGAAGTCGGTCGACATGCCCTGCAACCAGAGTGCACGCCCCGCCAAGGCCAGAAAGGCGGCGAAAATCAGAAACAGCACCACGCGCGAACGCCAGGCCGGCAGCTTGGTCGCCAGCACCGGATTGGATGCGAACGGTACGCCTCTGGAAGCGGCGGTACGGGAGGTACGCGATGTAGTGCGCGTCATTTTTCCCCCGTCGTCAGGTATTGCGTACTGGCAGGCGACACCGGCACCATGTGCAAATCGCGGCGCGCATTGAATTCGATGCGCGAATGCTTGCCCAGCGTGGATTGATCAAGCTGCAATTGCGACCATTCGATATCCAGCTGACGCGCCTGCGCCTGCGCGCGCTCAAGCTCGATGAACAGACGGCGGAATTGATAGTGCGCATTCACCACCGACAACGCGCACGCGACCAGAATGCAGGTGAGGAAAAAACTGATGCGCCCGCTCATGACGCCGCTCCGGGAGTCGGCAGACGTTCGGCGACACGCATCACAGCCGAACGCGCGCGCGGATTGGCGCTGATTTCAGCCGCCGAAGGTTTTATCCGGGCAATCAGCTTCATTTCAGGTTGCGGCAGATCAACAGCACGAATCGGCAGGCGGCGGTCCGGCTGCGGCACATTGGCTTTGCTAGCCATGAACTGTTTGACGATGCGATCTTCCAGGGAATGAAAGCTGATCACAACCAATCTCCCATGCGGGGCCAGATGCCGATATGCCTCGTTCAGTACTACTTCGAGTTCTTCAAGCTCCTGATTGATGAAAATCCGGATAGCCTGAAAGGTACGAGTGGCCGGGTCTTTGCCCTTCTCGCGGGTTTTAACGGCGCGTGCCACGATCTCGGCAAGCTGTCGTGTGCTTGAAATTGGCTGGACTGCCCTGCCAGCAACAATCGCCTTTGCAATCTGAAAAGCAAACCGTTCTTCCCCATATTCTCGTATCACTTTCTCGATTTTTTGTTCAGTTTCCGTTGCCAGCCATTCCGCTGCCGATATGCCTCTGGTCGTATCCATGCGCATGTCCAGAGGGCCATCCGCACGAAAGCTGAAACCACGCGCCGCATCGTCGACCTGCGGCGATGAGATTCCCAGATCCAGCAACACTCCATTCACCTGCGCTATGCCGCGCTCTGCCAATGCCGTACTCAAGGTTGCAAAACTGTCGTGCACGATAGCGAAACGCTTGTCCTCTATCGTGGCGGCATTCGCAATCGCCTGCGTATCCTTGTCGAACGCCAGCAGACAGCCGTTTTCACCCAGACGCTGCAAAATGAGGCGACTATGACCGCCGCGTCCAAAGGTGCCATCGACGTACATGCCATTGGCACGTTCCCCGTCCAGCGCCAGCGCGTCGACCGCCTCCTCCAGCAGCACCGTACGGTGCTGGTATTGCTGCACCGCTTCTACATTCATCACGGCGTCAGAAGGAAAAATCGTTTAGCACATCGGGCATGCCGGCAGCGATCGCATCCGACTCGCTCTCAGCCAGCCTGGCCGCATCCCATATTTCGAAATGACCGCCCATGCCCATCATCATCACGTCACGCGTCAGACCGGCTGCGGTACGCAGCTCAGGCGCGATCAGGATGCGACCGGCACCATCGAAATCGACATCGGAGGCATTGCCAAGAAATATGCGTTGCCAGGCACGTGCGGAAATCGGCCATTTGGCAATCTCTTCGCGACGCATTTCCCACACAGGACGCGGGAAGAGAAGCAAACAACCGTCAGGATGTTTGGTCAGGGTAATGCGCCCCTCGCACTGCAAAAGCAATGCGTCGCGATGCCGCGCTGGAATAGTCATCCGGCCTTTGGCATCGAGATTGAGAGAAGACGCGCCTTGAAACACCCTGAAATCCTTTTTTAGTATGCATTGCATGGTGAGGTGCATTTTGTTTGCGGCCAAATATACCCACAAATAAACACTTTTTCACACTGCTGCCCACTTTAGAGGATGCTGTATACGCGGTCAAGCGATATTCAGACCTAAAAACAAGGATTTTTTCAATGAAGTCAATGACTTAGCGCATTACATTGACGCAACACATTTGTTAAATAGCTCTAAGAATTAAGCACTTATGATTGACAGTGAAAGTGACACATCAAATAAACACATGTGTATGGGGGAATGAAGACAGTTTCAAAGCGGAAGATATTTGTTGGTGAAGATGATGCGTAGTGAAGAAATCGGCGCTTGTTTCAGCACAGTACATCAAGCAGTGCGAAATTTTCGGGAGTGTGAACAGAGCTGCCCGAATGGAACATCGGAAATGCAGACTAACGACCGATTGATGGCAACTATTCCCTCGGAATGCCGCACTCGGGCGTCGGATCCGGCACGGCGGTGCAGTATTTTTCAGCATCACCATGCATACCGAACTTGGTTATGTAGGGCGCGAAGCATTCCTGGCTGGCGCGATAGGCCCGCAGCTTTTTCTCGCAATCGGACTCGCCATCGCCCTCTGCCCGCACTTGCCCAGCGAATGGAGCAACAGGCGCTGTCTTGGCAGGTGGGCGGTCTGCGAGTTGCCGCTCTTTTTCCGCACGTTGGAGCGCCTCATGGCGCTGGCGCTCACTCACTTCAGACGCACTGGTATCGACCTTGGTTGCCACATTTTTATACCGTGCAGGCACGACATCGGAGACCTGGGTACGTCCGTTTTCATCCACCCACTGGTAGATATCAGCCGCATGCGCGCTTGCAAGAAGCAACGTACAAATGAACCAAACCGCTATCCGGATAGTCATGATCGCCTCATTTCTCCAGCAACGTAGTCAACAAGATCAAACAATTACGCAAAACACGTGCATCAGCTCCGCCAGATCCCTTACTTCAGGAACGCGCCGGTTCCGAACAAGCCGATCAAGCCGATGACAATCAGGTAGATAGCCACTATCAAATTCAGCAGGCGCGGCATCAACAAGATCAAAACGCCTGCAATGAGGGAAACCAGAGGGCCCAGAGTAATGTGCAAATTCATGGAACTTCCTTTTAAAATCATGCATCGGATGTGCAAGTAACGCCAGCTTACCTCATCTACATATAATGTCGCAGATCGAATTACACTGTCCGCGCCAGCAAAAACCTGGCGTCCATTAAAATGAAGCCACTTATATATAGGGCTCACAAGCGATGATGAAACTGGATTCCCTGGACCATCTGGTACTGACGGTCAAAGACATAGACACCACCGCCGACTTTTATCAACGCGTGCTGGGCATGAGCACGGTTGTTTTTGGCGAAGGCAGAAAGGCACTGGCCTTCGGTACGCAAAAAATCAATCTGCATCAGCAGGGCCGCGAATTTGAACCCAAAGCCGAACGCCCCACGCCGGGTTCTGCCGACCTTTGCTTCCTTACCTCGGTACCGCTGGATGCAGTCGCCGCACATTTTGCTGCATGCAATATCGCGATACTGGAAGGCCCGATCCGCCGCACCGGCGCAACCGGCCCCATCATGTCGCTCTACATCCGCGATCCCGACTGCAACCTGATTGAAGTTTCCAATCAGTTGAAGACTTGAACCTTGCGCCGCCGGAATTCCATTGTCTGATTGCGACTATTGGCCTATGTTCATGGAATGATCGCCCTTCAAAATAGGCTCCGCAAAGAAAAAGGCGATGCGAACAATCGCACCGCCTTGAATAAAGTTGAAGCAAGCCGATAGGCCGGATTCTGTTACGGCAAATGAGCAAGCCCATTTGCTATGACAACCATTCCTCTAGGCCGTGAATTACTCCACGGCTCAAGCTTTCTACCCGCACGCTCCGCGAGCAACGTCAACGCGTGCCTATTTGAAATTGCTCCAGGTGGAGGTTACCGCGTTTCACCGTAACTTAATACGCTCGTCTCTGTGGCCCTATTCCTCGCCTCGCGGCGGACGGCCGTTAACCGTCACCCTGCTCTATGGAGTCCGGACCTTCCTCCCGCCATCACCGAAATGACAGCCAGCGGTTGTCTTGGCCTGCTTCAGGCGTCATTGTAGTCCACTGTGCGGCGGGGAGTCTGAATAATGTCTTATCATGCACGCAGCTCGCGACATGAAAGTACGCCACCCCTCTTCCAGATAAAGACAGACCGCATGAAACTGTACGAAACGCTGGCCGCCGATATTGCCCTATCCATACAGGAAGGCGTACTCCGCTTGGGCGACCGCCTGCCGTCCGTGCGACAAGCGAGCGCCAGTCGCGACGTCAGTCCATCGACAGTATTCCAGGCGTATTACCTGCTGGAAGCACGCGGCCTGATTCGTGCGCGCGAGCGCTCCGGTTATTACGTGGTCGGCGATGTCCGCAAATTGCCGCCGGAACCGGAACAGGCGTCGCAACCGGATGAAGATTCCTCTCCGGTTGATATCAGCGAGCTTGTGTTTGAAGTACTGGAATCATCCAAAATGCGTGACGTGGTGCCGCTCGGCTCCGCCTTTCCCAGCCCCCTGCTGTTCCCGCTGGCGCGACTGGCAAAAGCCATGGCATCCAGCGTGCAGCAACTTGATCCGTGGAGCACGGTGGATGATCTGACACCGGGCAATCCGCAATTGCGACGCCAGATCGCCCTGCGTTACCGGGCCGATGGCCTGCATGTGCAGCCCGATGAAATCGTCATCACCAACGGCGCGCTCGATGCCCTGAATCTGTGCCTGATAGCAGTCACGCGCCCCGGCGACGCGGTACTGGTCGAGTCGCCGACCTTTTACGCAGCACTGCAATCGCTGGAACGCAATGGCTTGCAGGCGATAGAAGTACCGACCCATCCGCGCGAAGGCATGGACCTCGCGGCACTGGCGCGCGTGCTGGAACGGCACCAGCCGAAAGCCTGCTGGCTGATGACCAACTTCCAGAATCCGCTCGGCAGCCTGATGCCGGATGAAAAGAAACGCGATCTGGTAGCGCTGCTGTCGCAGCACGACATCCCGCTGATCGAAGACGATGTATATGGCGAACTGTATTTCGGCGACAAGCGGCCGGCGCCTGCCAAAGCCTACGATACCAAAGGCCTGGTCATGCACTGCTCGTCGTTTTCCAAATGTCTGGCACCCGGCTATCGCGTCGGCTGGGCGGCACCGGGACGCTATACACGCGCTGTCGCGCGCCACAAATTAACCACCACGCTGGCCGCCTCGGCACCCGCACAGGCGGCACTCGCCACCTATCTGGAAAAAGGCGGTTACGACCGCCACTTGCGCCAGTTGCGCCACACGCTGGCGCTGCAGCAAACGCAATTCATGGAAGCCATCGCGCGCTACTTCCCGCCTGGCACGCAAGCTACGCGGCCCAGGGGCGGTTATTTTCTGTGGGTGGAATTACCGCATGCGGTCAATGCCTTGACGCTGCACCGGCAAGCGCTATCGCACGGCATCAGCATTGCACCGGGGCCGATTTTTTCTGCGCATCAGGGCTTTACCAATTGCATACGCCTGAATTACGGCCATGCATGGGACGCACGCACCGAAGCTGCCCTGGCAACATTGGGCCAACTGGTACAAAATGCGTGACGACTTCACCCGCACGCACTGAATCAATTTGATCCGGCTCCAACGCGGTATTTTCAAACTGCTCCGGTTTTTTATCCCCTTTCTGATTCTGGCTAAAACGGACGTTCACCTTTACCCTTGCAGTATCATGTTGAAACTTTAATCAGCAGCAATGCCGCCACACACACGGATTAGCATAGTGTGCTTGAAAATCGTTATCAAAAAATGTACAAATCTGCCCAGCCGGCGTTTGCCTGAAAACCCATAAGATGAGTGATCTGTTCGCCATGCGCGCCACCTGCCTCACGTTCGCCACATCCATAATCATCTCTTGTTTCATGCCGGGCAGCGCTGGTGCCGCCAATGTTGACGCCGGCAAGATCCCCGACACCATCGCACAACGCGTCGCCGCCTGCGTCGTCTGCCACGGCAAGGAAGGCCGCGCCGGCAGCGACGGCTATTACCCGCGCATTGCCGGCAAGCCGGCCGGCTATCTATATAACCAGCTGATCAATTTCCGCGACGGCAAACGCACGTATCCGGTCATGACGGCGATGCTGGAAAACATGTCGGATGCCTATCTGCGCGAGATTGCCCAATATTTCTCTGACCAGCATCCGCCGTATCCGGAGCCGCAGCCTACGCAATCGAATCCGGCTGAACTCGAACGTGGTCGCGTGCTCGTGCATGATGGCGACAAGGCCAAAGGCATCCCTGCCTGCGTCGCCTGCCACAGCGCAAAAATGACGGGCACTGCACCGGCGATTCCCGGCCTGGTCGGCTTGCCGCGCGACTATCTGCTGGGTCAGATCGGTGCCTGGAAAATCGGCACACGTCATGCCGCCGCACCGGATTGCATGGCAGAAATCGTGAAGAAAATGAGTGCGACCGACATCAGCGCCGTCACTGCGTGGCTATCCGGGCAGCGTGTGCCGGCCGATGCATCGCCGGCGCCTGCACTCAAAACCAGACTCCCGCTGGAATGCGGCAAGCTGGCACCGTAAAAGCGAAACGCAGAAACAACGAAAACGATGAAACGAAAATATGTGTGGCGCACCCTTGCGCTGTTGTTGACCGTCCTGATCATTGCCGTCATCTGGCTCATTCTGGGCAACCGCAATCCCGATCTGGATCAGCCGTCGGTGCCGCCGGCCAATCCCGACGAGCAAATCAGGCAGGGCGAATATCTGGCACGCATCGGCAATTGCATGAGTTGCCATACTGCGCGTGGCGGCGAATCCTATGCCGGCGGCCGTGCCGTCCCTACACCCTTCGGCACCATCTACACCTCCAACCTGACGCCGGATGCAGAAACCGGTCTCGGCAAATGGAGCAATGCCGATTTCTGGCAAGCCATGCACGACGGCAAATCGAAAGACGGCAGTCTGCTGTACCCGGCTTTCCCGTACACGAATTACACCAGAGTCACGCGCGCCGATTCGGATGCGATCTTCGCCTATCTGCAAACCTTGCCGACGGTGCAGAAAAAAAATATTGCGCCTGAATTACGCTTCCCTTACGACAATCGCGCACTGTTATATGTGTGGCGCGCACTGTATTTCCGTCCCGGCCAGTATACAAACGACGACAAGCAATCGGTGGAATGGAATCGCGGTGCCTATCTGGCACAAGGCCTGGGTCATTGCAGCGCCTGCCATTCGCCGCGTGATTCCTTCGGCGGCACGGATGTGAAAAGCGAACTCGGCGGCGGCATGATTCCCGTCCTGAACTGGTACGCACCTCCGTTGAACGGCGACCGGGAAACCAGTCTCGGCAATTGGGAAGTCGAACACCTGGCAGCCCTGATGAAAACCGGCGTTGCGCCGCAGCGTTCCGTCAGCGGCCCAATGGCTGAAGTCGTTGCCGGCAGTTTGCAGCACATGCACAAGGACGATGCACATGCGCTGGCAGGCTACCTGAAATCCCTGCCGCAACAAAGCGCCGCACCGCTGGTAGCCGCTGAAACCATGCGTGAAGAAAGCAAGCAGGCGATGATCGATGCCGGCGCCAAGCTGTATGAAGATCAATGCATCAGCTGCCATCAGGCATCCGGCAAGGGTGTGCCGTCGATTTATCCGGCGCTGGCCGGCAGCCGCGCCATCACCACGCCAGTCGCCACCAATGCCATACGCATGGTGCTGTACGGCGGTTATGCGCCAAGCACCGGCGGTAATCCGCGCCCATACGGCATGCCGCCCTTCGGCCAGTCGATGACGGATGAAGAAGTCGCGGCAGTCGTCACCTATATTCGCAACGCGTGGGGCAATCAGGGCACTGCCATCTTGCCCAACGACGTCAACCGCTATCGCTCACGCCATTAATATGACCAATACTTCTCACAAAAACAAGACACTGGCGACCCTGCTCGCCGTCGTGCTCGGCGGCCCCGGCATACATCGTTTCTATCTGTACGGCCCCAGGGATTTCTGGGCATGGAATTATGTTGCCGCGTTTTTGCTGTTTGTCTGTGCGCTGGTGCTGGCGCAAGGGCCGCATTCGCTTGGCATCACTCTGCTGACGCTATTCCCAATCTCCATCTTTGCCGGATGGATAGAAGCCATGGTCATTGGCCTGACGCCGGACAAAAAATGGGATGCCAGACACAATGCCAACTCGGCGCGCGCATCCGCATCCGGCTGGCCTTTGGTACTGTTGCTGGTGCTGACCTTTGCCTGCGGCTTTACCACCTTCATCGTCTGCATCGCACGCGCCACCGATCTGTTCCTGACCGGCGGCGCATTCGGCTGAGAATTCAGCTGGAACTTGCAGCCTCACGTTTGTCTGCAGACGTGAGAAGCTGTTGCCCTAGAAAACACCCAGCAGCTTCAGCACAAATGGCAACAACAAGGCCGTCAATATCCCCGACAGCCCCATCGCCAGGCCGGAAAACGCTCCCGCCTCCTCACTGACCTGAAACGCACGTGCAGTACCGACGCCGTGCGCGGTGGCGCCCAGCGCAAAGCCGCAAGTCGTATCATCGGAAATTTTCATCAGCTTGAAAATGTAGTGCGAGATACCGGCGCCGAAAATACCGGTCAGCATGACCATCACAGCAGTCAGTGTCGGCAATCCGCCTATTTTTTCGGTAATCCCCATTGCAATCGGTATCGTCACCGACTTCGGGGCCATAGACAGTATCGTCAATCGCGAGGCACCCAATGCCCACGCCAGACTCATTGCACACGTAATCGCCGCCGCGCCGCCGATCAAGGCTCCCGCCAGCAAGGCGAACCAGTTACGCTTCAATTTTTCGATTTGCAGATACAGCGGAATCGCCAATGCAACCGTCACCGGCCCCAGCAGAAAATGCACGAACTGTGCACCGTCGAAATAGGTTTTGTACGGCGTATTGCTGACATACAGCACCACCACCAGTAGCGCCACCGAAATTGCCACCGGATTGGCAAGCGCGCTGCGACCGGTTTTTTCATAGACCAGATTGGCGATGCGATAAGCCAGCAAAGTCGCGGTCAGCCACAACAGCGGCGAACCGGCCAGATAAACCCAGACTGTATTCAGGTTCGGCATCACTTCTTCAACCTTTGAATGACTGCTGCAGTAACGACGATGGAAACCACGGTGCTGACAATCAATGCGACTACAATCGGCATCCACTCCTCGGCGATCCGGTGCACGTGCACGCTGATGCCGACGCCTGCCGGCACAAACAGCAAGGCCATATGCGAGAGCAATTGCGAAGAAGCCGGCGCCAGTTTGGCGGCCGTATTTTTCTTTACGATCAGATAAGCCAGCAGCAACAGCATGCCGATAACCGGCCCGGGAACCGGGAGTCCCAGCAGATAAACCAGGCCTTCGCCCATGGTTTGGAAGATGAGCAGAATCAGAAGTGTATTCAGCATGGGCAGTCGAAAAAAGAGAGGAAGAACACGAAGATACCAAGAATGGCACAGGATCAGAAATATACCTGCCTTGCCATCCTGCGTATCGTATCAGCCGTCGAGAAAAATCACGGTGCAGAATCGATGAATTCTTTTCAGCGATGACTCTCGCCCGATGGATTTTTCAGTCGGCCGTGGTTTGCATACATCGTGGAACCATGCTTCGGCATTCGCACACAATAAACAAAGCTATCCCGATTCGGGGAGTAAGATTGCATGAATCTGCATGCAAGTGTTGGTCCATCATCGGCAACACGTTACGGCTTCATCGATGGCGCCTGAAAAATTCAGGCGAGTATGTGACTTTGAGAGGAAATGCATATGGTCCGCAATGATCTTTCCCGACGCATGATGTGCGCGCTCCTCCTTTGCAGCATCGGATGCATGTCCGCGGCATGGGCCGCCGACACGCCGGTACCGCCTGACGCCCTTGCCAGTGATCCGGCCAAACTGGGCTGGATGGTCGGTTCGCCACCGCCGCCTGATCGCATCGTTCGTTTTGAAGATGGCAGCTATTGGAACTTCCCGGCCTTGCGCTGGAGCGTATCCAACTTCCGCCAGTTGATGCCGACCGTGAATACTTCGCGCGGACTGGCTGCGCCGGTACCGCTGCCGCGCGCCTTGCGCACGGACATAGACGCCATACGCTTCACGCCCATAGGCGCAAGCAAATCCATGACCTGGAAGGAAGCGCTCGCCGCCAACTATACGGACGGCATCGTGGTCCTGCATCGTGGACGCATCGTGTATGAACACTATTCCGGCGTGCTGAAGGCTGATGGACAGCATGGCGCCATGTCGGTCACGAAATCCGTCATCGGCACGCTCGGCGCGACCCTGGTCTCCGAAGGCCGTCTTGACGCCGGCAAGCGCGTGGCCGAATACATTCCCGAGCTCGCCCAATCCGCTTTTGGCAATGCAACCTTGCGCCAGATACTGGACATGACCACGGCACTGAAATACAGCGAGGATTATGCAGACCCGGAGGCCGAGGTCTGGGCGCATGCGCAAGCGGGCAATCCTCTGCCCAAACCGAAGGATTACACCGGCCCGCGCAATTACTATGAATCGCTGCAGCGCATACAAGCGCAGGGACAGCATGGCACGGCCTTCGCCTACAAGACCGTCAATACGGATGTGCTGGGCTGGATCATCGCACGCGTGACCGGGCGCTCAGTGGCGGAACTGCTGTCCGAGCGCATTTGGCAGCGGCTGGGTGCGGAGCAGGATGCCTATTTCACCGTCGACTCCATCGGCACACCTTTCGCCGGCGGCGGATTGAATACGGGTCTGCGCGATCTGGCGCGCTTTGGCGAAATGCTGCGTAACAACGGCAAGTTCAACGGGCAGCAGATCATACCGAAGGCAGTGGTCGACGATATACGTCGCGGCGGCGACAAGGAGTTATTTTCCAAAGGCGGATATCCGCTGCTGCAAGGCTGGAGCTACCGCAATATGTGGTGGGTGACGCATGATGAAGACGGTGCCTTCATGGCGCGCGGCGTACATGGACAGAGAATCCATATAGATCCGAAAGCAGAAATGGTAATCGTGCGTTATGCCTCGCACCCGGTTGCCAGCAATGCGGCCAACGATCCGACGACGCTGCCGGCTTTTAACGCACTGGCACAGCATCTGCGTAACCTGCCGCGCTAGTTTCGCGGCAGATATGGTGTACGTGCACGCAGACACCAGCCGGTACAAACAGCAAGGCCATATGCGATAGCAATTGCGAAGAGGCCGGTGCCAGCCTGGCTGGCCGTATCTTTCTTCACTATCAGATAAGCCAGCAGTAACAGCATGCCGATGACCGACCCGGGAACCGGCAGCGCCGGCAGACAAACCAGGCCCTCGCCCATAGCCTCGAAGATAAGCTGCATCCATGAATTTTTTCAGTGCTGACTCTTGCGCACTGAATTTTTCAGCCAGCCATCGTGTGCGTACATCGAGGAACGATGCAGAACGAACGATCCTGCACAAAAAATCAAAAGCGAATCAGCCTTGCTCGTTACTTCTTCGTAGCGCCCAAAAACTTGCCCAAGAGAATTTTTCATGTTAAATAGTCATCACAACTTTCAATGAACCTTTATCCCTGTGGCGAAATGCCCGCAATCGAATCAGGGCAACCAGGATAGTCAATATGCATTTCCATTCTGTTTTCAAACAACTGATGATCGCGGCAACGGCCATAGGCATGCACGCATCAGCCGTCGCCGTGGCGTTTCCGCGGCTGGAAGACCCGCAACTGCAGGCTTATCTGACTACGCTGCAAGGAAACTACCAGCAGTATCTGGCAAACAGAAATACTTACTTCACTCCCCCAGCTGAGAGCAAAGCCTGGCCTTGCACGGTCTCGCCAGCCATCCTCGCTGCCATTTCAGGAACCGTCGATTCCGACGACAATCCATTGCAGAAGAAACTCCTGCTGCTCGATGCCCGCGCAAAAAATTCCGAGCCGGTACGCCATATCTTTGCAAACCGTACCTTCTATCCGGTCAGTGCCGAATGCAAGAACGGGAAGCTGCATGGCCCATTGGAATTCTGGGTCGAATTCGATCAAACCGTCGTGGCCGACGAACTCAGTTCCCATTTCCGAATATTGAAACGCGTACGCACCACAGTCGTACAAAACAAACTGAATGGGCCGGTCTTGAATGAAGGAATAAACCTGCGCTTCAGCATACGTTACAGCGACCCGGATACCGCAGCCATGATGGCGGCACAACCGGCGATGAAAACCCACTCCGTATTCTTCGAGACCACTCTGGCCACCAATCCACCCGTCATGCAAGCAACGGAAACCTCGCTCAGGCATACCGAAGTCAATGGCGAACCAACGGTAACCTTGCGCACCATCCGCAACTATGACGCCAAGCGCACGGAAGAAATCAACTACGGCATGTTCGGACCACTTGCCAAACCCTCTTACAAAACCTTATATAAGGAAGGAAGGCGGCATGGTTTGGAAATCATTTATGCCGGCATGATCGGGGATAACCACATTCCTCCTTCAACCCAATGCTGGGATGAAGGAGAAAGAATCCTGACAACCGACTGCACGGTGGACTGACATGATGCGCGCCTACACACTACCAATTCTTCTTTTGCTCGCTGCCTGTGAAACCACCTACACCGAGGCCGACTTCAAACGAACTACCGTCGATACCAGTGAATGTATTTCCGGCAATTGCGAAAACGGTACAGGTACCAGACGTTACGATAACTATGCCGAATATACCGGTCGCTGGGTCGATGGCAAGATGGTCGCCGGCCGTTACGATATCCGTTGGGCCTGTCAGCCTGAAGTCAAGCATCCACTCACACTGGATGCACAAGGCAACGCTGTATCGGGCACCATGATACGCAGTTGTCGCAACCCCATGAACGGCAAAATCGGCCGCGTCAATTCGTTTACCGGAACCTTCGACAAGGTGTACAACCCCTTCACGAAGGAACAGATCAACACATACAAAAGCGGAAAATATATCGATGGCAACGGCATCGTCTGGGAGGGAGAGTTTGACTACATTCCGGTACGACAGGTCCATGACATGATCGGCTATGGGAAAACAGATTTACGTTACGGCTCCTTTGTTTTCATCGGTGCAAAAATCGATGAAAAACTGAATGAAGTAGTACGCGGCCTTTATATTACCGAGCCGGTTCGTCCCGAACAGGAACTACGATTCATCCGTGCGCGCCCCGACTATCTGGCAAAGCTACGCGCCGATTTTGTAGACTCCCGGCAGCAAACTGCCAACGAACGCGCAGAAGAGGCGCGCTCCAATCGCGAATTTTTCAACACGATAACCGCTGTCGCCGCAGGTACGGTAGTGCTCTATGGCACAGCCAGATTGGCCGACAAAGCCAATCGCAACACCATGGATACGCTCACCAGCATGCTCAAGGGACAGACGCAAGCCGGTTCGCCCAATGCCCAACTCAAGACTGCGCCAGTGAAGAATGCCGGAGCATCGGCACGTACGATGACCGTTGCAGAATATCGCCGCCTGCACCCCGCAAGCACAACTGCCTCAGGTAGTGCCACCCCGACCAAACAGCAATCTTCCATTACAAAAACGCTGCAAGTCGCAACCAGCACACAATCAAAAAACGAATCTCTTGCAACAGACAAGGCAACAAAGGAAGCTGAACGCAAGCGTCAGAATGAGGAAAGAAAAGCACAACAGGAAAGCGCAATAGCAAGCCGCAAGCAGGAAGACGAAAACAACAAGCGCAATTACCTGAACGCGATCAAGAGCCAACTGCAATTACGCGCACGTCATTGTCCGGATGGTGAAGGCAAGCACTATGTTGTCGGCATCCTGCCGAAGATTAAGCCAAAGGTGGTTTCGTGTATTGATGTCGGTTACCGGGTCACCTGTCCTGGCTCATCCATCGGTTCAAGTGGAACGATCCGCAACTTCACAGGTTTTTCCACCGATTGCTACATGGGTGATACAGGTGAAGTACATCCCACCCCATCCTGCAAACCTGCAGAGGCAAAAGTGATCGTAACCAGCACATCCAGCTGCGGAGGCTGATCAGGCCGGGAGGGCTGGATAAACCGCCCCCCATGCCGGTACCTACGCACATCGTGACCATGCCGTACTTCAGATTTTTGCGGCGCAGTGCATGAACGACAGTCGCCGAGCGTAGCGCGCCGGTCGCACCGAGCGGATGACCGAACGCAATCGCACCGCCCATAGGATGGACCCTGGCCGGATCAAGACCAATATCCTGTATCACTGCCAGAGCCTGCGCGGCAAACGCTTCATTCAATTAATTCTATCCAGTCCATCTGCTCCTGCTTCAGGCCGGCAGCGCGCAAGGCTGCGGGTATCGCCTTCTTCGGCCCGATGCTCATGATCTCAGGCGGCACACCACGCACTGCAAACGTGCACGTATGTTTGCGCCATGATGAATCGAAGTGTTCCTGCCACTTTCGCATATGATGAGCACCTTCCTGTAAGCGACATCAGGCGCACATGCAGGCAATTAATTTTTGGCATGTGTAAAAATATGACGATCATCGACCTACCCTTTCGCGCAACCACGGAACAGGCTTGCGGCTGGCTGGCGCAGCAGACCGGTATGCCATGGACTCTGGCGCGCATGCTGGAGCATGGCTTGACGCCCTACGTCTGGCTGGATTATGACGCCGCCTATCCGGCGCTGTTCGGTGATGCAAATGGTGGTTATGCAGCGCCGATTTTTTTCGAGGACGACACGCGGCAACTTGCCGCTGGCAGCGAAGATGTACTCATCACGATCACGAAAGACGCCTACAAGATAGTGACGCAACTCCCGCCACCGGGCTTGCGCAGGGCCTTGCATGAGTTGCGTTTCCTGAAAAAGGATCTGGAATACCTGGTAAAAAAACTCAAGCGCGAGGCTGAGCCCGTCAAAGTCGAGGAAGCCAGGGAATCACAGGCCGGCATCAACAAGCAGGAAGTGTTGATCGCATTTTCCAGCCTGGTAAAAATCGATCTGGAACAGGCGCTGGCCAGCGGCGGCGGTATATTCGGCGATGAGGGCGCGAGGATTAAGGGCAGCGGAAAAAAGGCCAGGAACAAGGCCGTGTGGAATCCGGTCACGCTGGCGCTGGGATTGAATGATGTGTATCGAGTGCCGATGTCACATTTGAAAAAATCCTTCAATACGCATGCATTCTTGTACGCATGGGCTGCGGAATGGGAACATACGCTGGCGCTGCTGGGGAAATAACATGCGCTTGCAAGATACGAGTGCCCAGCCTGCAACTTGAACGGGATGCTGCCACAACCGTAGCAGCAACATCCTCGTCTTCATCCTTATGCAGTTGAATGGATGCCTTTGATTTCACCTTAAACAAGGTGCATCCACTTGCCGCCGGGATAGACGTTAAACGGTATCCGCCTTCGGCCTGGAAATGCCGGCATCAGGCTCAAGTGTGAGCATACCGGCCGGGAAAGTGGGCCGGCAGTCACTCTGCCGCTTCACAGCCGAAATTACATGCGCTCGAATATACCGGCGGCCCCCATGCCGGTTCCGACGCACATCGTGACCATGCCGTACTTCATATTTTTGCGGCGCAATGCATGGACTACAGTCGCCGAACGTATCGCGCCGGTTGCGCCGAGCGGATGACCGAGCGCAATCGCACCGCCCACAGGATTGACCCTGGCCGGATCAAGACCGAGATCCTGTATCACTGCCAGCGCCTGCGCGGCAAACGCTTCATTCAATTCTATCCAGTCCATCTGATCCTGCTTCAGGCCGGCAGCGCGCAAGGCTGCAGGGATCGCTTCCTTAGGTCCTATGCCCATGATTTCCGGCGGCACACCGCGTACTGCAAATGAAACGAAGCGCGCCAGTGGCGTCAGGTTGAATTGCCTGAGGATTTTTTCACTGACCAGTATCAGCGCGCCCGCACCATCCGAGGTTTGCGAACTATTGCCGGCGGTGACCGAACCTTTCGGCGCAAATACCGGTCGCAGTTTTGCCAGCGCTTCCAGGCTGGTATCGGCGCGCGCGCCTTCATCCATGTTGACCATGCGTGTCGTGATATCGATTTCTCCGCTGGACAGATTCGGAAAGCGTTCAACGATATCGACCGACGTCATCTCATTGTTGAATTCGCCGCTCTGCTGCGCCGCCAATGCCTTCAGATGCGAATTCAGCGCAAACTGATCCTGCGCTTCGCGCGATACTTTCCATTGCTCGGCAACGCGTTCGGCAGTCAGCCCCATACCGTAAGCCATGCCTATGTTTTCATCCTTGAAGATGCCCATATTCATGGCCGGATGGTGTCCCATCATCGGCACCATGGACATGGACTCGGCACCACCTGCAATCATCACATCTGCTTCGCCGACGCGGATGCGGTCAGCCGCCATCGCAATCGCGGTCAGGCCGGAAGCACAGTAACGGTTGACGGTGACGCCGCCGACCGTCTTCGGCAAACCTGCCAGCAACACACCCATGCGCGCCATATTCAAACCCTGCTCCGCTTCCGGAAAGGAGCAGCCGATGATCGCATCTTCGATCAGATTGGGATCGAGATCCGGCACTTGTGACAAGACCGACTGCAGCACGCGCACCAGCAGATCGTCAGGCCGCGTATTCCTGAACATGCCGCGCGGCGCCTTGCCGATAGGCGTACGGGTCGCTGCAACGATGTAGGCATCTTGAAGTTGTTTGCTCATCTTGTGCTCCTTAATTACGCACTGGCTTGCCAGTTTGCATCATGCCCATGATGCGCTCTTGGGTTTTTGGATGGTTCAGCAACTCCATGAACGCCTTGCGCTCGCGATCCAGCAGCCATTGTTCATCCACCAGACTGCCCTGCTCGATCTCGCCGCCGCTGACAATCTCGGCGATCATCAGTCCCAGCTTGTAATCATGGGCCGAGATGAAACCACCGTCGCGCATGTTGATCAGTTGCGCACCGATGGTGGCCAGGCCGTATTTCCCGGTGACCGGCACCAGCGCCTTGCGCGGCGCGCGATAGCCGGCATCGAACATCGCTCGCGCCTGCGTCTTCGCAATGTGCAGCAATTCATAGGGATTGAAGACGATGATGTCATCGCTCTTCAGGTAACCCATGGTTTGCGCTTCCAGCGCCGAACGCGACACGGCTGCCGTCGCAGCATTCATGTAGTAGTGCTTGAGGAATTGCAGGATATCGCTGCCTTTGGCTTCATGTGCCGCACGCACTGCCGCCTCCTTCAAGCCGCCACCGGCAGGAATCAGGCCCACGCCGACTTCAACCAGTCCGATATACGATTCAATGGAAGCCACACGTTTTGCAGCATGCAGCAGCAATTCGCAACCGCCGCCCAATGCCAGGCCGGCCACGGCTGCCACCACCGGCACGTTGGCATACTTCATCGCCTGATGCGCCTGCTGCAGCTTGACCACTTCCGGCTCGATCGCCTTGACCCCGCCGGACATGAACAGCGGCAGCATCGATTGCAGATCGGCGCCGGCCGAGAAGGCGCCACCTTCGGCTGCATCGGCATGCCAGATCACCAGTCCCTTGTAATTCTTTTCGGCTTCTGCGATGGCCTTGCCTATGCCGGCAGTGACCTCGGAGCCGATCACGTGCATCTTGGTCTTGAAGGACAGAATCAATACATCGTCATCCTGATGCCAGATGCGTACCGAATCGTCTTCATGGAAAGTCGTACCGGCCGTGCTGCCGTTTGCCGCCTGATCGCCCACCAGTCCGGCGCGGAACACCTGGCGTTGATAGACAGGCAGATTCGAGCGCACCACATATTTATTTTGTACCGGCGACCACGAACCGTTTGCCGTATGCACACCCGCATTTTTCGCCACCGGGCCATCGAATACCCACGCCGGCAGAGCCGCATTGCTGAGTGCCTTGCCTGCGTCTATATCTTCCTTGACCCAGCTCGCAATCTGCTGCCAGCCCGACGCTTGCCAGGTTTCAAACGGGCCGTGCGTCCAGCCGAAACCCCAGCGCAAGGCAAAATCGACATCGCGCGCATTGTCGGCCACCGTTTCAAGATGGACCGCAATGTAGTGAAATACATCGCGGAAAATAGCCCACAGAAATTGCGCCTGCGGATGGCTCGAATCGTGCAGTGCCTGCATGCGCCTGGCCGGATCTTTTTCCTTCAGGATGCGGCCAATCAGATCGTCCGCCTTGCCGCCACCTGCGACATAATCTGCCTTGGCCGGATCAATGCGCAAAATATCCTTGCCGACCTTCTTGTAAAAACCGGCACCGGCTTTTTGTCCCAGCGCACCGCCGCCTATCAGTCTGGTGAGTATCTCCGGTGTTTTATACACCGGAAAAAACGGATCATCCTGCAGCGTGTTCTGCATCGTTGTGATGACGTGCGCCATCGTATCCAGCCCGACCACATCGGCGGTACGGAAGGTGCCGGATTTGGCGCGCCCCAGTTTGCTGCCGGTCAGATCATCGACCACATCGACCGACAAGCCGAATTTTTCCGCCTCGTGCATGGTCGCCAGCATGCCGAAGATGCCGACGCGGTTGGCAATGAAGTTGGGCGTATCGAAAGCGCGTACTACGCCCTTGCCCAGAGTCGAAGTCAGAAAGCCTTCGAGCTGGTCGAGGATTTCCGGACTGGTTGCCGCAGTCGGGATCAGTTCCACCAGATGCATATAGCGGGGCGGATTGAAGAAATGCACGCCGCAGAAACGCGCCTTCAAATCGGCATCGAAACCTTCCGCCAGTGCCGTGATGGACAGACCTGAAGTATTCGAGGCAAAGATCGCGTTCGGCGCGATATGCGGCGCGACCTTCTTGTACAGGTCGTGCTTCCAGTCCATGCGCTCGGCAATCGCTTCGATGATCAGATCGCACTCTCCGAGTTTTTCCAGATCGTCGGCGTAATTCGCCACCTCGATCAGGGCCGCGTGATCCGGATTGGCAAGCGGCGCCGGACTGAGTTTTTTCAGATTGGCCAGCGCGCGCAGCACCACGCCGTTTTGATCTCCGTCCTTGCCCGGCAAGTCGAACAGCACTACCGGCACCTTGGCGTTGACGCAATGCGCGGCGATCTGCGCCCCCATCACGCCTGCTCCCAGAACCGCCACTTTTTTAACGATGAAATTTGCCATGCCTGAACCTCTTGGTGAATGGAGTACGCATCATGTAGCGATCAAACCTTAAAACAGTTCCGCATCCAGCGCCATCAGATTGGCGGAACCGGAGCGCGCCTGACGGATCAGCATCGCAGTTTCCGGCAACAGCCGCGCGAAATAGAAACGCGAGGTCGCCAGCTTGGCCTTGTAGAAATTATCGCCACCATCCTGCTTGGCCAAAGCGAGCCTGGCCATTTGTGCAAAGAAGTAGGCATACACGAGATGCCCGGCCACACGCAGATAGGGTACCGCCGCAGCCCCGGCTTCATCCGGATTCTGGAACGCCTTCATGCCGATTTCCATCGTCAGCTTGGTGACTTTTTCAGCCAGATCAGCCAGCGGCGTGATGAATTCCGACATCGCTTCATCGGTGCCGTTTTCTTCTATGAAAACGCGTATTTTTTCGCCGAACTTGCGCAGCTTGGCGCCGTTATCCAGCAGTATTTTCCGGCCCAGCAAATCCAGCGACTGGATGGTGTTGGTGCCTTCGTAAATCATGTTGATACGCGCATCGCGCACGTATTGCTCCATGCCCCATTCGGCAATGTAACCGTGGCCGCCGTATACCTGCATCGCTTCCGACGTCGCAATCCAGCCGTTATCGGTGAGGAAGGCCTTGATGATGGGCGTCAGCAAGGCGACTTCATCGGCGGCGTCCTTGCGCACGGCTTCATCCGGATGATTCAGTTCGCGATCGATTTGCAGCGCAACGTAGGAACTGAAGGCCCGGCCGCCTTCGGCATAGGCTTTTGCCGTGAGCAGCATGCGCCGTACATCGGGATGCACGATGATGGGGTCGGCCGGCTTGTCGGCTGCTTTCACACCGGTCAGACTACGCATTTGCAGACGGTCTTTCGCATAAAGCAGGGCATTCTGATAGGCGACTTCCGTCAGCCCCAGTGATTGCATGCCGACACCGAGACGTGCTGCATTCATCATTACGAACATCGCATTCAAACCCTTGTTCGGCTGGCCTATCATCCAGCCGGTCGCGCCGTCGATATTCATCTGGCAGGTCGCATTGCCGTGGATGCCCATCTTCTCTTCCAGCGCGCCGCAGAAAATCGGATTGCGCGCACCCAGGGTGCCGTCGGCATTCGGCAGGAACTTCGGCACGATGAACAGCGATATCCCATGCGTGCCTTGCGGCGCATCCGGCAACCGTGCCAGCACCAGATGCAGGATGTTCTGCACCATGTCGTGTTCGCCGGCGGAAATGAAAATCTTGCTGCCTGTGATCTTGTAGGAGCCGTCCGCCTGCGGTTCCGCTTTTGAACGCAGCAAGCCCAGATCGGTACCGCAATGCGCTTCCGTCAGGCACATGGTGCCGGTCCATTCGCCGGAAACCAGCTTCGGCAGATACAGCGCCTTCTGTTCCGCGGTCCCGTGTTCATGCAGGCATTCGTAGGCGCCATGCGACAGGCCCGGATACATGGTCCACGCCTGATTCGACGAGTTCAGCATTTCAAAGAAGGAGTTTTGCAGCACCATGGGCAAACCCTGGCCGCCGTATTCCGGATCGCACGACAGCGACGGCCAGCCGGCAGCCACATATTGCGCGTAAGCCGCCTTGAACCCTGCCGGCGGCGTGACTTCATGTGTGACGGGATCGAGTGTGCAACCTTCGCGGTCGCCTGAATGATTCAGCGGGAACAATACTTCGGAGGTGAACTTGCCGCCCTCTTCCAGCACCTGATTGATGATGTCGGCATCGATATCGACATATTTCTGCATCTGCTTCAACTCATCTTCGGCATGCAGCAATTCGTGCAGTACAAACTGCATGTCGCGCAACGGTGCAATGTATTGACCCATGTACGTCTCCTCACGGCTGATAATTGATTTGTAAAATCCATACTATCGCATGCTGCTCACCAGCACCATGTCGACCACAATCCTATTGATTCGTTTTATCCAGCAGGCGCCGATCACGCTTGGTAGGCCGGCCCTTGATAGTCATACCCGGTTCCTTGAAGAATTTCCTTTTATCCGCTTCCTGCTGCCGTTTGACGATGCTTTCCTCTGTCTCTGCATACAGCTTCTGGGCCATCTCGGCCGAACCGCGTACATCCGACAAGCCGCGCACCAGCACTTCCCATACGCTGGAACCATTATCTATCTGCACCAGGTCGCCACACCTGACATTGCGAGCCGGCTTGATGCGTTCGCGCTCTATTCTGACCTTTCCGTTGTCGACCGCGTCGCTCGCCAGCGTCCGCGTCTTGAAAAATCGTGCCGCCCACAACCACTTGTCTATGCGTACGGATTCTGTCGTCATGTCGCGTGCTCATAGTTGCATTATCAAAGCATCATTGTAGCCACCCCGGCAAGAAACCGCTGCGTAAAAAATCCGCGCGGCAGGGTTGCATGACTGCTCGTACCTTGCTGATGCGGCAAATGCAAACTTATGAAAAAATGAACCAAACGACAATTCTTTAAGCTCTTTTACAAAAGGAAAGATGCTATTTTGACTGCAATAAAAATCTAACTTCCAGGCACTCTCTGTGCCGACAAAATAAAAAAGGAGGCATTGTGTCCAAGCAGTCGCCAAATATTGCACCGGCACATCTGCTCGCACCTGATTTTTCACTGGACAATATTCCGCCCCGCCCCGCGCTGCTGATGGCCTTGCAACGCGAAATACAGCAGGACAATCCCAACAGCAAAAAATTTGCCAGCCTGATCCGGCGCGATGTGGCAATGGCCGGCACGCTGCTGCAAATCGCCAATTCCGCCTTCTTCAATCTGGGCCGCCACATTGCAAGTGTGGAAGAAGCCATTACCCTGATAGGACTGAATCAATGCAATGCCATCATGTCCGGATTGATACTCAAGAAATCGCTGGGTTTCGGCAACAAGATGATGGCGCGCTTCTGGGACGGTTCCGAAAAACGCGCCATCGGCCTCAGCATACTGGCCAAAAGAACGCGCAATCTTCCTTCTGAAATCGCATACAGCTTCGGCCTTTTCTGCGACACCGGCATTCCTTTGCTGAAGGGTGCCTTTCCGAAAACCTATCTGGACACGCTGCTGCAAGCCAATCGCAAGGCGGCTGAGGAATTTTTGCAGGTAGAAGATGAACGGCATGGCGTCAACCACACGGTCATAGGCGCACTGCTGGCGGAACGCTGGTCGCTGGCGCCGGAAGTGGTACTGGCCATACGCATGCATCACACACCGCAGGTGCTGTTCGACAAGGCATTTCCTCCCGTCGTGCGCACCTTGATCGCACTCAACCATGTCGTGGAAAAGGCGATCCAGGAATATCGTGGTCAGACTGAATCGCTGGAATGGATGGAAGCCGGCACCCATGTTTGCAGGGCTTTGCGCATCTCGCCGCGAGAAGTCGATAGCCTGTGCGAGTTATTGATCCAGCGCTTTCGGGCTTACTGAATACCGGCTGCCTGCATCAGGCTACTCGGCTGATTTGCCCCAGGTAATCAGGCGCAACATGCTTTTATAGACCTGGTAAGCGAAGCGATAAAAAATCCGCTTGTACAAGGGGATCTTGTCGAACTCGGATAAATCGACCGGCACGCCATCGGCCACGCCATGTTCGATATGCGCGCGTAATTTTTTCGCGAAGTCGGCATCGAGCACAACCACGTTTGCTTCCTGATTTACAAACAGGCTGAAGCCATCGTAATTGCTGGAACCTATAGTGGCCCAGTTATCGTCGACCACCGCCACCTTGCCATGCAATTGCGTCTTGCGGTATTCGACGATCTTCACCCCGCACTTCAGCAACTTGGGATAGAACGAACGTGCAATCACATCCTGAAAACGATATTGGCCCACACCCAGCAGCAAGGTGACATCAACGCCGCGCAATGCAGCCGACGACAAGCCTTTGCGCAATTTCCTTCCGGGTGCGAAATACGGATTCGCCAGCATGGCCGATTCGCGCGCACCGCCCAGCGCCTTCAAATAGGCATTTTGTATCGTACGGCGATTGTGCAAGTTGTCGCGTACCACCAAGCCGGCCACCATCGCTACGCGCGCATCTGTCGGCCTGCGCCTGTGCTGCTCCCTGTAAGTAGCCCAGCGCGTACGCCAACTAAGATTGCCAAGGCGTACCCAATGCACTGCCATTTCCCAATGGATGCTTGCTACCAGCGGACCGCTAATGCGCACGCCGAAATCCCAACGCGGCGCCGGCAGAAGGATACGAGGGTCGTCGTCATTGCGCATGTCGTCCACGATATTCAAACCGCCAAGAAACGCCGCCACGCGATCCACCACGCACAATTTCCGGTGCATGCGTGCGATGCCGCGCACAAACCATGGATTGAAACTGCGATACGCTACCCCCGCGGCCTGAAAATCGCGCTGCAATACTTTCGATTGCGCATTGCCGGTGCCTACCCAGTCTGTCATGACGTTGACGATTACGCCGCGCTGCGCTGCGCGCACCAGTGCAGCCTTGACTGCATCAGCCGTTTCATCGGCGGCGAAAATATATGTTTCGAGATAAATTTCCGACTTGGCGGCATCGAACGCTTCGATCAGCGCCGGGAAGTACTCCGCGCCGCAATATAAAAGCTGGATATCATTTTGACCGACGAAGCTGACCGAGCGCATAAGCAGAGACTACCTTGCAACGAATGATAAGGCGGGCATAAGCGGCATTGCCTGTGTAATTTCGGACGCATGCACGCGTCCGTTTTTTATCGAACTTATCAATGGCCGATCAGGCCGACATTATTTCAGCTGCAGGTTCGCGACTATGGGCGCATGATCCGACAGCTTGCCCCACATGGCGCCATGCAACACTTCGGCTGATTCTACCTTGAAGCCGCGCACATAAATCCGGTCCAGTTGCAGAAAGGGCATCGCCGCCGGGAAAGTACGGGCCGGCTGTATCTTGGTGCCACGACCGCTCAACTGGCGCAAATACGTGCCAAAACCGCGACGCGAGAGATTTGCATCGAACACTTCCGTCACACCCAGGGTGTCGCGCAACTCCTCGCTGAGGCGATTGCCCCAATCGTTGAAGTCGCCGGCAATGATGATGGGCGCGCCCGATTCAGCCGAAGCAGAAACCGCCTCGATCAAGGCTGCCGTCTGTCGCTTTCTGCTGCCGGCAAACAAACCCAGATGGATGACGAAGCAATGCACTTCTGCTTCCGGCGCTCTCACCACGCAATGCAAAATGCCGCGCGATTCATATTTGTGATCTGAAATATTCTGATTGCGCGACGATAAAATCGGAAAGCAGCTCAGCAATGCATTGCCGTGATGGCCGTGATCGTAAACCGCATTCATGCCGTAGGCGCATTGATGCGAATCGCCGGCGAGAAAATCCTGTTGCGACAATTCCGGCCAATCGGTTGCATGTTTCAAGGCATGCAAATCGTGGCGGCCCTGCACTTCCTGCAGGAACAGCACATCCGATTGCATCGCATTGATGGCTTGCTTGAGCGCATGGATACGGGGCCGGGCGCCGAACGAAGAAACTCCCTTGTGTATGTTGTAAGTCGTAATACGTAGTTTCATGCAGTCTGGACCTGACTCTTCAATAAAATCACAATGGGAATACCCATGATATGTATCTACTTATGGCCGACATGGCTGGTTTCAACATGGTTTGGCAGCAGCAGAATAGCCTCTGCATTCGAGGCTGAAAAACATTTGTCAGCGGCTTCCCTGTATGGCAACCACATGAAATTCAGATGCTCGCGCGGCGCCAGCACCACGGGAATATCACGCGGCACCAGCAAGCCAAACACATGCTCGGTATTTTGTTTCACATTCGGCGCATAGCGATGCTGCCACACAGGATAGATGTCGTAGACGTTGGAAAGTTGCCAGTCCCTGAGATTTTCCAGCGAAACATAGCCGGGCAAGGACAGTGTGTCTTGCTCGAAAGGCAAGTTTCGCACAGCAATACCGGTTTCCTCGGCCACTTCCCTTACCGCCGTTTCCAGCAAGAGTTCGTCTACGCTGTCCTTGGAACCGGTCACAGACTGCCAGTAACCCGGCTTGTCGGCACGTTCAATCAGCAATACTTCAAGATTGCTCGTGTGGATGACAACCAGGACGGATTCGGGAATTTTGTAAGGCCTGCTCATGGCAAATCGTTACTTTCGGATAGCAGATGACGACAGCATAAAAACAAATGGAAACAAAAAAGGCGCGGAATTCCGCGCCTTTTTATTATGCCGCAAAAAGCAATCAGCCTTTTACAACGGGTTCGACATTGCGCAGACGGATATGCAGTTCGCGCAATTGCTTTTCATCGACTTCTGACGGCGCCTGCGTGAGCAGACACTGTGCGCGCTGGGTTTTCGGGAAAGCGATCACGTCGCGTATCGATTCGGCGCCGGTCATCATCGTGACGATACGATCCAGACCGAATGCGAGGCCGCCATGCGGAGGCGCACCGTATTGCAAGGCGTCCAGCAGGAAGCCGAACTTGAGCTGCGCTTCTTCGGCACTGATTTTCAAGGCGCGGAACACCTTGCTTTGTACTTCGGCACGATGGATACGCACCGAACCGCCGCCCAGTTCCCAGCCGTTCAAGACCATATCGTAGGCTTTGGAAAGGCATTTGCCCGGATTGGTTTCCATCAAGTCTTCATGCCCGTCTTTCGGCGCGGTGAATGGATGATGGGTTGCCGACCAGCGCTGGCTGTCTTCGTCATATTCAAACATCGGGAAGTCGACAACCCACAGCGGACGCCATTCGTCATCGAACAAACCGTTCTTCTTGCCGAAATCGCTGTGACCGACCTTGACGCGCAAGGCGCCGATTGCATCGTTGACGACCTTGGCCTTGTCGGCACCGAAGAAAATCAGATCGCCGTCTTGTGCGCCGGTTGCTTCGATGATTTTTGCCAATGCTTCGTCATGGATATTCTTGACGATAGGCGATTGCAAGCCGTCACGGCCTTTGGCCTTCTCGTTGACCTTGATGTAAGCCAGGCCCTTGGCACCGTAGATCGCAACGAACTGGGTGTAGGCATCGATTTCGGAACGTGGCATCGCGCCGCCGCCCGGTACGCGCAAGCCGACCACACGCCCGTTTTCCATATTTGCCGCGCCGGAGAACACCTTGAACTCGACATCTTTCATGATGCTGGTCAGATCGGTGAACTCGAGCTTGACGCGCATGTCCGGCTTGTCCGAGCCGTACATGCCCATTGCGGTCGCGTAATCCATTACCGGGAACGGGTTGGGCAACTCAACGTTCAGGCAGTTCTTGAAGACCAGACGTATCATGCCTTCGAACAGGTCGCGGATTTCCTGTTCGTTCATGAACGATGTTTCGCAATCGATCTGGGTAAATTCAGGCTGGCGATCGGCACGCAAATCTTCGTCGCGGAAGCATTTGGTGATTTGATAGTAACGATCGAAGTTGGCCACCATCAGCAACTGCTTGAACAATTGCGGCGATTGCGGCAACGCGAAGAAGTGGCCGGCATTCACACGCGACGGCACCAGATAATCGCGCGCGCCTTCCGGCGTCGATTTGGTCAGCATCGGCGTTTCGATATCGATGAAGCCTTGCGCATCGAGGAATTTGCGCACTTCCATCGTCACCTTGTAACGCAGGCGCAGATTGTTTTGCATTTGCGGACGACGCAGATCCAGCACGCGATGTGTCAGGCGTGTGGTTTCCGACAGATTATCGTCGTCCAGCTGGAACGGTGGCGTCACGGAAGGATTCAATACTTCCAGTTCATGCGCCAGCACTTCGATCTTGCCCGAAGTCAGATTGCTGTTGGTAGTGCCTTCAGGACGATGACGCACAATACCGGTAATGCGCAGGCAGAACTCGTTACGCACGGCTTCGGCAGCCTTGAATACATCGACGCGATCCGGATCGCACACCACTTGCACAAGACCTTCGCGATCGCGCAGATCGATGAAAATCACGCCGCCATGATCACGACGACGATGGACCCAGCCGCACAGGCTCACGGTTTGGTCGAGCAGCGCTTCGGAAGTGAGGCCGCAGTATTGGGTTCGCATAGACATATTCAATTTCCAGTTTCAGGTTCTGTGTTGTCGACCGCTTGAAAAGACACGATCCATATTATTTACTGCGGGTGATCCGAATGGACTTTTTTCGGATCGATGAGTTGTGATTTGTCAAAATGTTCAGGCGTCACCACACCCATGGAGACGATGTATTTCAGCGCCTCATCGACATTCATGTCGAGTTCTATCGTATCCGCGCGCGGCACCATCAGGAAGAAGCCGGAGGTCGGATTCGGCGTCGTCGGCACATAGACGCTGACGTAATCGCCGCTCAGATGATTACGCACATCGCCGCCCGGCACGCCAGTCAAGAAGGCTATCGTCCACGAGCCCTGGCGCGGATACTGCACCAGCAGCGCTTTGCGGAAGGCATTGCCCGACGATGAAAACAGGGTATCGGACACCTGCTTGACGCTGGAATAAATCGTGTTGAATATCGGAATCCGCTTCAACGCCGATTCCCACAAGGCGACCACGCGGTTGCCGATGAAATTGCGCGTCGCCAGGCCGGTCAGAAAAATGATCAGCAGCGTCAGGATGGTGCCGAGGCCGGGAATCGCAAAACCGATTACCGCTTCCGGCCGCCAGCTCGCCGGCAGCAGCAGCAGGGATTGATCCATCGTGCCGACGATGAGATTCAGCACCCACAAGGTAATGGCGAGCGGAACAAGGATCAGCAAGCCGGTAACGAAATATTTGCGCATGATGTTCTACCGTAAAAATCGTGCCGCATTGTCGCGGCGCGATGTATTCGTCAAGAATCGGATTTCGTACCCGAAGAAACGGCAGTTGCGGCAACCGCAGGTATGGACGCTGCCGGCACGGATGCAGCAGCTTCGGACGTGGCCGCCGGCGCATCGCCATTCATTGTATTCGACACCGCCGGCGCTGCAGTACCACCCTGTCCGCCGCGGAAATCGGTCACATACCAACCGGTACCCTTGAGCTGGAACCCTGCAGCGGTCAACTGCTTCTTGAACGTAGACTTGCCGCATTGCGGGCAGTCTGTCAGGACTGGATCAGATATTTTTTGCAACGCATCTTTGGCAAAACTACAGGCTTCACAACGGTACGCATAAATTGGCATGACAAATTCCCGCGAAAATCTTACAAAACCCTGAATTATAAAGGTTTTCAGACCCGATTTACTGTCGCTTTACAGCCGGGGGCGTGATTCTGCACTTTCGCCGTGCTGCTGTTCTCAGACCGGTCTTTTTTACTTTAGCTATCCGCTGCTGCAGAAAAGGCATCCATCAACAGAAAAGTCCCTTCCCGCGTCTGATAACTATCGATCAAGGGAACCAGACGGCGGAAATGCTCGGTTTGGCAATGCGCGTCCAGCGCCGCGCGATCCGGCCATTCCTCTATGAAAATGAAATAACCGGGGTCTTTCTGATCAGTAAAAAGATGGTAAGAAACACACTCTTTTTCCTGCCGTGTCTTTTCAACCAGCTCTTGATAGAGCGGCCGTACCGTTTCGAGAAACTCGTGCCGGATAAAATCCTGCGCAATCACTTTCAGCACGGAATGCCGGCCTGAAAAAGATGGCGGGCATCAAACATCTGCTTATTTGGCACGAATTTCCGTCCAGATACGATTCAATGCCCGGCGTTGCTTGCTGTTTAAATCTTTCAGCATTTCCAGTTTGGCCGCTTCAGCCTTGTCCGGGAATATCTCCTTGTTCCTGGCGATTTCCGGTTTGATGTAAGGTAAAGCTGCACTATTCGGATTGCCGGTGCCTAGCATATTGGTCAACTCGGCAGAATTCTTGCCATCCAGTATCAGATTGATGAATTGATGTGCCAGATCCGACCGCGGCGCATCTTTAGGAATCACCAGGCTATCCAGCGACATCGCCGCGCCTTCTTTCGGCAATGCGTGGCGAATGCGGAATTTGCGGCCGGCTTTTTGCGCATCCTGATCCGCCTGGAAAATATCGCTGGAGTAACCATGCACCAGCCAGATATCGCCCACCGTCAAACCCTTGATGTAGCTGGTACCGTTGAATGCCGCCCAGTAGGGCTTGGCTTTCAGGATCACGTTCTTGGCTTCCTGCCAGTGTTTTTCATCGGTATCGTTGACCGAGTAGCCCAGGTACTTCAAGGCGGCGGCCATCAATTCATTGGCAGAATCGAGCACGGTAACCTTGCCTTTGATCTTGGCCAGAATCGTCGGATCGAAAATCGCCGCCCAGCTATTCACTGGAATCCCCAGCTCCTTCATTTTTTGCTCGTTGTAACCAAGCAGCGTGATCGTGTACGCATACGGCACCGAATACTGATTACCCTTGTCGAAATCGGTATTCAGATATTGCGGATTCAGATTCTTGAAATTCGGCAGCAACTTCTTGTCGATAGGCTGCAAGGCGCCCTGCTTGATCAGCGATTGCAAGGCATTCCCGGTCGGTACGATCAGGTCGTAACCTTTGGCACCGGCTGCCAGCTTGGCCAACATTTCTTCGTTATCGCCGTAGTAGCTTTGTACCAGCTGGCATTTGCATGCCGCTTCAAAGCGCTGCACGGTTTCTGCCGCAAGATAGTTATTCCAGTTGTACAGATGCAGCTTGTTTTGCGCCTGTGCCGAGGTGGCTGCAGTAACGGCGATCAACAAGAGCGAAGCAAGGGAGAATAATTTTTTCATGACAAATCCGGAGTAAGGAATCAGGAACGGAATGCGTTAGGCGACAATTTGGACGCGATCACAATCAGAATCAAAGTCAGTGCCATCAACAGCGTGGAAACGGCGTTCACTTCCGGCGTGACCGCAATCTTGATCATCGAATAAATCTGTAAAGGCAGCGTTTGCGTATTCGCACCTGCCGTAAAGAAGGTAATGACGAAATCGTCAATCGACAGGGTGAACGCCATCAAGGCGCCTGCCACCACGCCCGGCATGATCAGCGGCAGGGTTACACGCCGGAACGCCTGCCACGGCGTCGCACCGCAATCGCGCGCCGCCTCGGTCAGGCTTTCATCCATGCCGCTCAAACGCGAACGTACCACTATCGCCACGAAACCGAGACTGAAAGCGATATGCGCCAGCATCACCGACAGCATGCCCAGCGTAATATTCAGCATCACGAAGAAAATCAGCAGTGACACGCCGACCAGGATTTCCGGAATTGCAATCGGCGTCAGCACCAGTATCTGCAGGGTGCGAATTTTGTAGCGATGCAATGCAAAACCCGCCATTGTTCCCAGTACCGTCGAGACTGCACTCGATACCAGCGCAATGATCAGCGAATTGCCGGCGGCACGCAGCATTTCTTCATCGGCAAACAGAACGCGGTACCAATCCAGCGTAAAGCCGACCCATTCCGCATTCAGGCGCGAATCATTGAACGAATACATGACCACGATCGCCAGCGGCACATACAGGAATGCGTAGACCAGCACTGCCGCCAGCGTCAACCAGAGAGATTGCCTGAACTTAGGCATACGCCCTCCTGCGCGGTCTTGCCAGCAGAGCCGCAAAACCGGCTGCCGCCAGGGCCGCCACCGTCAGCATGATGGACAACACACTGCCGAACGGCCAGTCGCGCGAATCGAGGAATTGCTGCTTGATCACATTACCTATCATGATGCCGCCGGTGCCGCCGAGAATATCGGACAGCGCAAAAATCCCCAGCGCCGGAATGAAGACCAGGGCCGCACCGGCATAGACGCCGGGCAGCGACAGCGGAAACGTCACGCGCCAGAAGCGCTGCCATGCACCGGCGCCCAAATCCTGCGCCGCATCCAGCAAGGCCGGATCGTGTTTTTCCAGATTGGCATACAGCGGCAGCACCATGAAGGGGAGATGCACATAAACCAGGCCGATGATGACGGCAAACGCGCTGTAGAGCAGGCTCACCGGCTCGAAGCCGAACACGCCGAGCAGCATATTCACACCGCGCGTCAATGCCGACTGCGGCCCCAGGATAATCATCCATGCATAAATGCGAATCAGGAAGTTGCTCCAGAACGGAAGGATCACCAGCAGCACCAGCAGACTGCGCCACTTCTGCGGGCTGCGCGCAATCAGCAGGGCCAGCGGATACGCCATCAGCAGGCAGACCAGCGTGGTGATGACGGCAAACAGCAGCGACTTCAGGAAAATCGCGGTGTAGACGAAATCCGAGAAAAACGGCGCGAAGCTTTCCAGCGTCAGATCGAGCGCACCGTTTTCATCGAACAGGGGTGCGAGTCCGCCGTAATCGCCCGGATAACGGAATGCGGCAAACGCCATGATCAGCGTCGGCACGGCAAAGAAGAAAATCAGGTACAGCAGCGGGGGCCCGCTGATGAGCCAGCGCGCCAGCCCTTCCTTCAGCGAAGGCTTGCCATGCGCCACCTTGCCGCCCAACGATTTTTTAGCCACGTCAGACATAGCCCGTTTCAGATAAAAAGTGGCCGGCATCGACGCGCCATGCGACATCGACGGTATCGCCGACCTCAAAGAAACGCGGTCGTCCGATGGCAGAATTGGCGAGCAGCGTTTCTATGCGCACGCCGCCTTCGGTCTCGACGATATAGACGGTGACGCCACCCATGTAGAGCAGCTCCTTGACGTAACCGTCGAAGTGATTCTCATCCGGCACGCCGCCTACGATTTCGGCGCTGACCTGGATTTTTTCCGGCCGCAAGGCAATCGTGCCCTTGCTGCCCACCTGCACACCGGCTACCGTCAGCGCCTTCACCGCGCCCATGCCGGGCACATCCAGCAACATCGTGTCGCCGGCTATCTGTGTCACGGTGCCGTCGAACAGATTGCAGGTGCCGATAAAGTCCGCCACAAAACGGCTGCGCGGATAACTGTAAATACGCGTGGGCTCGTCAAGCTGCTCGATATTGCCCTTGTTCATCACCGCGATGCGATGCGACAAAGCCAGCGCCTCCGCCTGATCATGCGTGACATATACAAAGGTAATGCCGACTTCCTTCTGCAGATTGATCAATTCGATCTGCATCTGCTCGCGCAACTGCGCATCCAGCGCCGACAGCGGCTCATCCAGCAGCAGCAGCTTGGGACGCGTCACCAGCGCACGCGCAATCGACACGCGTTGCCGCTGGCCGCCAGACAACTCGTGCGGATAGCGCGCAGCAAAACCTGTGAGGCGCACATCTTCCAGCGCTTCATCGACTTTTTGCTTGATTTCGGATTTCGGCGTATTCGCCATTTCCAGCGGAAATGCGATATTGCCTGCCACCGTCATGTGCGGGAACAAGGCGTAATTCTGGAACACGGTACGCACCACGCGCTGCTCAGGCGGCACGCCGGTCAGATCAACGCCATCCAGCAGGATTTTCCCTGCATCCGGTTCGTCGAAGCCGGCAATCATGCGCAGCAGCGTCGTCTTGCCGCAACCCGACGGGCCCAGCAGGGTGAAGAACTCGCCAGCCTCAATCGAAAGACTGATGTTGTCGACTACGGTGTTATCGCCGAAACGGCGAGTGAGATTGCGAATTTCAAGAAGCGCCATCTTGTCCTGGAGAGAGCTGCAAGGGATTACAGGGATTCAAAAACCGGGGCAATTGTAGCAAATAGCAGAGGTGATTTCTAAAATAGTAGCCTAGCGGCAAAGAGAGCCATTTTTGCCACCCAGCAGAACAAGCCAGCCAGCATTGCGCGATGCCTTGAAATTCAAAACATGTCTCCAATGTTGGGCAGCAAAAGAATGCGCATTGGCGCGGTAAACGCCCGTAAATGATGAGTCCGGGCTACGGCGCCTTGTAGTCGCAGGCAACTTTCTTCGCTGTGAAAGTCTGCTTCGTTTCAGGATGGTAATAACTGATCTCGTTATTTTTTTTCGATATTATTTCGTACACATCCGTGTACTGAGGATTGGCGGTATCCACCTTCTCGCCTGCAACTGTTGTCGTGATGGTCGTGTACGTATCACCATTGCGCCACCAATAGCCCTCTTCCGTCTGAATCGGCAGATTCTGGCTACTCTCCCGTGCCCGGAATTCAACCGTGAAAGTTCCATCCTGTTTCCGGTTTATCAACCAGTCCACCCGGGGCTCAAGGTTAGCCTGAGTATCTTCCCCATACCAGCAGCCAACCAGCGAATCTTTCGCTTTTGACTGCCCCGAAAATGAAGAGCAGCCGGACAGGAAAATAGAGCCCGCAAGAAATGGCAATAAAAGAAAAGTCTTGAGATGCATAGTTAGCTCACGAGTGAATGATCTAAAACAGGTACATCGCTAAACAGTCCGATTCGATAGCAACCTGATCGAACATGGAATGAAATAAAGTGCACCCAGCAAATACATTCCAGAAAGCACCTACTCCACTATCCCGGCCAAGCCAGCCTCATGCGAACAATCACTCACTGTTGGCCGCGCACTCTCTCATCATCCACCAAAAGTAAAAAACATCAACGTCAATATGCCGCCTGCAACCAAACCGCCGCCAAAGTAAACCGCAACGCCTAGCAACAAATTAGTACGCTTCTGTTCTTCCAGCAAACGTCTGATCAATTCGGTATTGTCCTGACGCGGTTCAGATGCCTGCGTGAGCGCCTGATGCGCGAGGCGCGGGAGTTGCGGCAACAGCTTGCTGTAGCGCGGCGCTTCTGCCTTCAAATTTTCCAGGAAGCCGCGCCAGCCGACTTGCTCGTTCATCCAGTTTTCCAGATACGGTTTTGCGGTCTTCCACAAATCGAGTTCGGGGTCTAGCTGGCGACCCAGGCCTTCCACGTTCAGCAAGGTCTTTTGCAGCAGCACCAGTTGCGGCTGCACTTCCACATTGAAACGGCGTGAAGTCTGGAACAGGCGCAACAGAACCTGGCCGAATGAAATTTCGCTTAGCGGTCTGTCGAAGATCGGTTCGCAACAGGCGCGCACTGCGGATTCCAGTTCGTCGACGCGCGTTTCCTTCGGCGCCCAGCCGGATTCGATATGCGCTTCGGCGACGCGTTTGTAATCGCGACGGAAGAAGGCGAGGAAGTTTTGCGACAAGTAATCCTTGTCGAAATCGTTGAGCGTGCCGACGATGCCGAAATCCAGCGCGATATAGCGGCCGAAGGTTTCCGGTGCGACCGATACCTGAATATTCCCCGGATGCATATCAGCGTGGAAGAAGCCGTCGCGGAATACCTGCGTGAAGAAAATCTCGACGCCATCGCGCGACAGCTTTTTCAGATCGATACCGGCTGCAATCAGTCTGTCGGTTTGCGAAATCGGAATACCGATCATGCGTTCCATCACGATGACTGAAGTCGAGCAATAGTCCCAGAACATTTCCGGTACAACGAGCAACTTGGATGCGGCAAAATTGCGGCGCAACTGGCTGCCGTTGGCCGCTTCGCGCATCAGGTCCAGTTCGTCATGCAGGTATTTATCGAACTCGGCGACCACTTCCTTCGGCTTCAGCCGTTTGCCATCAGCCCATAATTTTTCCACCAGGCCGGCCACGATATGCATCAAGGCCACATCGTCATCGATCGATTTCCTGACACCCGGACGCAACACCTTGACGGCCACATCCCTGCCGTTTTTCAGGCGTGCGAAATGGACTTGCGCTATCGATGCAGAAGCTACAGGTTCAGCCTCAAAATGCGCAAACAGTACATCCGGATGCGCGCCCAGCGATTTGATGATTTGCGCAATCGCCAGCTCGGATGAAAACGGCGGCACCCGATCCTGCAGGCGCGCCAGTTCGTCGGCAATATCGATGGGCATCAGGTCGCGACGCGTTGACAGCACCTGACCGAACTTGACAAAAATCGGGCCGAGATCTTCCAGTGCACGGCGTAGGCGTACGCCACGCGGCTCGGACAGATCGCGCCAGAACATGATTTGATTCAGTAATTTTGTGGTACGCGGAATCCTCAGGCCGGACATGGCGATGTCGTCGAGGCCGTAGCGGATGGCGACCCGCAGAATTTTAAGGACGCGGAGGAATTTCAATATCATTGATTACTGCCCTTCAGCTTTTCTATCCGCTTGCTCAAGCGCGCCACATCGTCGCGCAATCTGGTCACATCGGCGGTAAATTCAGTCACCGCTTGCGGACGTATCAACATTGGATTCTCTTCGAGAAAATATTCAGCCACGTTTTCAGCCACTGACTGATGCAACGCCTTGACCGTGCCCAGCGCAGAGCGTGCACCGCCCATCATTCTGTTCGCTGCAATATCGCCGACGAACTTGCTCAGATCGTCTTCCGCTTCCCAGCGCAAACCCTGGCTCAATTGCGAAATCGTATTGGCGAAATCGGCATCGCCTTCTATCTTCACGTAGGAAAAAGCACGTTCGCGATTCTGCATGATGGCAGGCAGATCGGCCAGTTGCACGCGGATGGTGACCGTTGCCGCATCATCGACCACGGCCGCCTCCAGCATGCCGTCGGCAGTCACTTTCAGGCGCGCAGCCAGTACGCCGCCATCCAGTACGGCGATCTTGCCTGCATGCGGAATCAGTTTGGCGCGCGCCCATGCTTCCTGCGCAAGCAGGTGATTGAGGGCTGCGGGGAAAATGCTGGCGGGGGAAAAAGAAGTCATAGGCGAAAATGGTGTAGCCAAAAACAAAGCCGCCGGTGATTATTCACGGGCGGCTTCAAGTTTAGCAGTTTGCCGTCAGGCGGCGCTAACTATCTACATGGTGCAATTACAGTTGCTGAATACCCGCGAGTACCCAACCGCCGTCGCCATGGACCGGCTTGGACAGGTTCCACGCTTCGCTGAACGGTTCTGTCGGCGCGCCTGCACCTTCATTGATCAGGCCGGTGAACTTGATGCTGGCAATGTAATCGTCGCCTACGGTTTCAACGCCGTAGAAAATGCCTTCCAGCGAGATGACATCGGTATGATTTTCCGACGCGCCGCGTTCCAGCAATTGCGCTTTCAATTCAGCAAACATTTCTGGCGTGGTGAATTCGCGGATGTCGTTGACATCGGCTTTGTCCCATGCCGCTTGCAGGCGGATGAAATAGGTTTTTGCATTGCGAACAAACGATTCCACATCGAAATCTGCAGGCAAATCATTGGCGGCATCAATGCCGGCACCAAACGCTGAGCCGGATGCCAAAGGCGCTGCCGATTGCAATGCGGATGGCTGGCCATAAGGCTGCTCGATACGCGAACCGATTTCAGGCGTGCTGCTTTTTTCCGAGAAGTTATTCGGGAACGAAGGCTGCAGGCCATTGCGTTGATTGCCGGCTTGAGCACCAGCGCTCTTGGCCTTGATCATGCGATAGATGAACATCGCAGCGAATGCAAACAGACCGACCATCAACATGGTGCTGATCATGCTGGCCAATGCGCCGCCGATGCCGAGATGCGACAGCAATGCACCCAGACCCAAGCCCAGCAACGCGCCGCCGAGGATGTTGCGCATCATGCTAGGTTTGGCTGCCGCGCCCGCTGCGCCTGCCGCTGCAGGTGCTGCAGCCGGTTTGGCCGGAGTTGCCGATTGTTGTGGCGGCGCTGCGCGCTTGAAGCTTTGCGATTGCTTGCCGAAGGAACCACCACCGCCCATGCGCTTGGCTTCCACTTGAGGAGCAATCAAGGTCATCGAGCTGGCCACGACTACCAGGGCCATCAGTAATTTCTTCATATTACAATCTCCTAGAGTTTTATTCCGGTGTGCAATGCAGCTACACCGGCTGTCAAATTAAAATACTCGACTCTTGCGAGTCCTGCATCCTGCATCATTTTTTTCAGCGTTTCCTGATCGGGGTGCATGCGGATCGATTCGGCCAGATAGCGATAACTATCGGCGTCGCCTGCAATGCGCTGACCCAACCACGGCAACACGGAAAACGAATAAACGTCATACGGTTTTTTCAAAGGCTCCCACACCTTCGAAAACTCCAACACCAGCAGCTTGCCGCCGGGCTTCAATACGCGCCGCATTTCTGCCAGCGCTGCATCCTTGTGCGTCATGTTGCGCAAACCGAAAGCCACGCTCACACGATCGAAATAATTGTCGGGAAATGGCAATTTCTCTGCATCGCACAACGATGTGGGGACGATCAAACCATTGTTCAACAGGCGATCGCGTCCGACACGCAACATCGACTCGTTAATATCCGTCAGCCAGACTTCACCGCCAGGCCCCGCCTTTTTGGCAAATGCCTTGGCCAGATCACCGGTGCCGCCTGCAATATCCAGCACCTTGAAGCCCGGACGTATGCCGGCCTGCGCAATCGTGAAAGCTTTCCACACGCGATGCAAGCCGGCCGACATGACATCGTTCATCACGTCGTACTTGGCAGCAACCGAATGAAATACCTCGGCAACCTTGTGAACCTTCTCTTCTTCAGCGACGGTTTGATAACCGAAATGTGTTGAATTTGTCATGGCTGGCAGCTTAATTAGCTAGATTATACATGCGTTAAGAAAATGTGAAATAAGCGTGAAGTCTTATTTTTTGCCCTGGCAAACGTGCCAGCAAGTACGGCACGATTGCATGGCCGGCGACCTGGCGCGACAGGCAGAATCAATGACTGCCGCAACCGCTGCCGCTGACGACCGCCTTGTTCATCGGCGCATCACGGCCGCTTTCGCGCGTGAAACCGGCGGCTTCCAGACGGCGCAGGTAATCTTCCCACAAGGCATCCTGGTTCGTTCCCAGGTGATGCAGATATTCCCAGGAAAAAATGCCGGTATCGTGGCCGTCGGAAAACACCGGTTTGATCGCGTAATTGCCGACCGGTTCGACTGCGGTGATTTCCACATTGCGCTGGCCGGTTTGCAGGGTTTCCTGCCCCGGGCCGTGACCGCGCACTTCCGCCGATGGCGACCATACGCGCAACAATTCAAACGGCAGCGAGAATGCGGCGCCATCGTCGAACTCGATTTCCAGCACGCGCGATTGCTTGCGTACTGTCAAGCCGGTTGGTTGCGGCGCGGCAGGTGTTTGTTTGGAACCGATCATGATAGTCTCTCGTTCAGATTGGGCACAGGTCAATAAGCTTCACCTGTGCCATTGGTATTTGTAATTGATATCGGCGATTCAGCTTGTGCAGGATACATAGCGTATCACTGCCGCCCGCAATGCCGGCAGCAAGGCGCGCCTTTGCGTCAGCACTTCGTCCGCAGTCTGGCGCACTGAGGCGGCCCAGATCGGATGGGGAAAATGCGCGTCGTCGGCAAACCGCGGAATCAGGTGCCAGTGCAGATGCGGCACCATATTTCCCAGGCTGGCCAGATTGATCTTCTCCGGCTGCAACACTTCGCGTTGCGCAGCTTCAACCTGGCATACCGTGCGCATCAAGGTCGATCTGTCTGCGATTGCCAGATCGGTCATTTCGCTCACGTGCGCATTCCAGATCACGCGACAAAAGCCTGGATAATTTGCGTCGACAACCAGCACCACGCGCAGCTGTTCGTTACGGAAAATAATGTCTCCGTCCGACTCTTCACACAACTCGCAGTCTGCCATTTACACCAGCACCCGTTCGATGCCGCCATTGTTGGCGCGCGCCACATACTCCGGCAACCAGTTCGGTCCGAGCAAATGCTTGGCCATTTCAACCACGATGTAATCGGCGGTCGTTTCCGAATCATCGTTGTAGCGCGACAAGCCCTGCAGGCACGAAGGGCAGGAAGTCAGTATTTTGACCTCGCCGGCAAAGCCGTCGGCACGCAACTTGTCTGCGCCCTTGGTCATTTCCTCTTCCTTGCGGAAGCGCACCTGCGTCGAAATGTCGGGACGTGTGACTGCCAGCGTGCCGGATTCGCCGCAGCAACGGTCGTTCTTCTCGATCTTTTGATCGTCAACGGTAGTGATCAGGGCATTCACCGTTTTCAGCGGGTCCTGCAATTTCATCGGCGTATGGCAAGGGTCGTGATACATGTAACGCACGCCGTTGACGCCTTCCAGCTTGACGCCTTTCTCCATCAGATATTCGTGGATATCGATGATGCGGCAGCCGGGGAAAATTTTCTCGAATTCATAACCCTGCAACTGGTCGTAGCAGGTGCCGCAGGACACGATGACAGTCTTGATATCCAGATAGTTCAGCGTGTTGGCCATGCGATGGAACAGCACGCGATTATCGGTGATGATTTTTTCAGCCTTGTCGTAATTGCCGGTGCCGCGTTGCGGATAACCGCAGCACAGATAACCCGGCGGCAAGACCGTTTGCACGCCGACATTCCACAACATGGCCTGCGTGGCCAGACCGACTTGCGAGAACAGTCGTTCGGAACCGCAACCGGGGAAATAGAACACCGCTTCGGTATCCATCGTCGTTGTTTTCGGATCACGAATGATAGGCACCACTTTATCGTCTTCGATATCCAGCAAGGCGCGCGCGGTTTTCTTCGGCAGATTGCCCGGCATCTTCTTGTTGATGAAGTGGATGACCTGTTCCTTGACCGGTGGCTTGCCAACCGTAGACTTGGGCGCGGCGGTCTGCTTCTTTGCCAGCTTCTTGAAGAAATCGTGGCCGAAGCGCTGTGCCTTGTAGCCCCAGTCGATCATGACCTTGCGGGTGGCGTTGATGGTCGCCGGATCGGTCGCGTTCAGGAAAAACATCGAGGCCGCAGTACCGGGATTGAACGATTTCTTGTCCATCTTGCGCAGCAGATTGCGCATATTCATCGACACATCGCCGAAGTCGATATCGACCGGGCAAGGCGTCAGGCATTTATGGCACACCGTGCAGTGATCGGCGACGTCTTCAAATTCTTCCCAATGCTTGATCGAGATACCGCGACGCGTCTGCTCTTCGTACAAAAAGGCTTCTACCAGCAAGGACGTGGCCAGGATCTTGTTGCGCGGCGAATACAGCAGGTTCGCACGCGGCACATGGGTCGCACATACCGGTTTGCATTTGCCGCAACGCAGGCAATCCTTGACACTGTTGGCGATCGCGCCAATATCGCTTTGCTGCATGATCAGCGATTCGTGGCCCATCAGACCGAAGGATGGTGTGTAAGCGTTGCGCAGATCTGCGCTCAACTCCGACATGTCCATCAGCTTGCCCTTGTTGAAGTGGCCGTCCGGATCGATGCGTTTTTTGTATGAGCGGAAATCGGCCAGTTCTTCGCTGGTCAGGAATTCCAGCTTGGTAATGCCGATCCCGTGCTCGCCGGAAATCACGCCGTTCAGCGAGCGCGCCAGTTTCATGATGCGCGCCACCGCGGCGTGCGCATCCTGCAGCATCTGATAGTGATCGGAATTGACCGGGATATTCGTATGCACATTGCCGTCGCCCGCATGCATGTGCAGCGCGACGAATACGCGCCCGCGCAACACCTGCTTGTGGATCGCATTGGCTTCTTCGAGGATCAGGCGGAACGCCGCACCGCTGAAAATCTGGCGCAACGGAACGCGCGCTTCCGCTTTCCACGAAATGCGCACGGTTCTATCCTGCACCACGTCGAACACCGTGGCATTCGGCTGCAAGGCCAGACGTTCATCGAATGCCGACCCCAGTTTTTCCATGCCCAGCGCCAGCAACTGCTCTTTCGCATCGCGCAAGGATGTGTCGAGATTACCCAGCACATATGCCCAGCGTGCCTGCGTGGCAGCGATCAGATCTTCGGCCTGATGCACGCGATCTTCCAGCAATTCTGCGGCAGGAATTTCCTCGCCTTCCGCATCGTCGCTCTTGCCCAGCGGTAGATTGCCCTTGGCGAAAAATGCGTGCAACTCGTCCAGGAACTGCAATTTATTCTTGATCGACAACTCGACGTTGATGCGCTCGATGCCGTCCGAATACTCGCCCATGCGATCCAGCGGAATCACCACGTCTTCATTGATCTTGAAGGCGTTGGTATGCTTGGAAATCGCTGCGGTACGCGCGCGATCGAGCCAGAATTTCTTGCGTGCTTCCGGGCTGACGGCAATAAAGCCTTCGCCGACACGCGTATTCGCCAGACGCACCACTTCCGACGCGGCTTGCGCCACGGCGTTTTCATCGTCGCCGACGATATCGCCGAACAAGGCCATCTTCGGCAATGTGCCGCGCTTGGACTTGGTGGCATAACCGACTGCACGCAGATAACGCTCGTCTAGATGCTCCAGGCCGGCCAGAATGGCGCCGCCCTTTCTGGTTTGTTCGTCGAGGAAATCCTTGATTTCGACGATGGAAGGAATCGCATCGCGCGAGTGGCCGAAAAACTCCAGGCAAACGGTGCGCGTATGTTTCGGCATCTTGTGCAGAATCCAGCGCGCGGACGTGATCAGCCCATCGCAGCCTTCTTTTTGCACGCCCGGCAAGCCGGACAGGAATTTATCAGTCACGTCCTTGCCCAGCCCCTCCTTGCGGAAGGTGCGGCCGACGATTTCCAGCGTTTCGGTTTTGAAGGGTTGATTGACGCGACCCTTTTCACCCGGATGCGTCCATTCCAGCTTGAACTTCGCCACCGGCGCATCGTGTATCTTGCCGAGGTTGTGTTCCAGACGCGTGACTTCCAGCCAGTCGCCATTCGGATCAACCATACGCCAGCTGGCCAGATTGTCGAGCGCAGTACCCCACAACACGGCTTTCTTGCCGCCGGCATTCATCGCGATATTGCCGCCTATGCAGGAAGCTTCGGCCGAAGTCGGATCGACGGCGAACACGAAACCGGCTTTTTCCGCCGCATCGGCTACACGCTTGGTGACGACGCCGGCGCCGGAGTAAATCGTCGCGTATTCGCGGTCCACGCCGGGCAGCATGGTCATCTCGACCGCGCCCAGCGCTTCCAGTTTTTCGGTATTGATGACGGCCGACATCGGCGTCAGCGGAATCGCGCCGCCGGTATAACCGGTGCCGCCACCGCGCGGGATGATGGTCAGGCCAAGCTCGATACAGCCTTTGACCAGGCCGGCCATTTCGTTTTCGCAATCCGGCGTCAACACGACAAATGGATATTCGACGCGCCAGTCGGTGGCGTCGGTCACGTGCGACACGCGCGACAGGCCGTCGAACTTGATATTGTCTTTCGCGGTGTAACGACCCAGCACCTTGTTGGTACGCTTGCGCAAATCATAGGTCTTGCGGAATTCTTCGCCGAAGGCGGCCACCGCCTTGATCGCCGATTGCACCAGGGCTTCGACTGCTTCCGCTCTATGCTCTGCATTGGCATCGCCGGCCGCGGCCAGATCGTTCTTGCGCCGCTTGTCGATTTCCGTCAGACGGTGATTCAGCGCATCGATCAGGGCCTGACGGCGCTTGGGGTTATCTAGCAGATCGTCCTGCAAGTAAGGATTGCGCTGCACCACCCAGATATCACCGAGCACTTCATACAGCATGCGTGCCGAACGGCCGGTCTGGCGCTCGGAGCGCAGCTCGGAGAGCAGGCTCCACGCATCTTCGCCTAACAGACGCATGACAATCTCGCGATCGGAAAACGAAGTGTAGTTGTAGGGAATTTCCCGCAAACGCGTAGGCACAGCGCCGCCGGGAGCATCGGCTAAAAGATTCTGGATTTGTACGGGTGCGTTCATCAGTGGTCGATTGCATTCACGCTAAATATGCATTTTAGCTGATTGCAGTGCAACACGCCCGAACTGCGTGCTGCCTCAAGGGCCTGGCAAGCACCATTTTTCAAATGCGGCGGATGGAAAAATGACCGTACCGCTGCAGATACGCGCATCTGCAGCGGATAGACAGTCAAAACAAGTGAATCAGATATTGCCAAACACCATCCGGCACATGCAGCAGCAACCAGCTGATCGTCACATAACGCAGAAATTTGCCGATCGCCATGTAGAGCACGCAAGGCCAGAACGGCAGCTTCAGCCATCCCGCCAGCAGGCAGAGCGGATCGCCTATGCCGGGCAGCCAGGCCAGCAGCATGGTTTTGGCGCCGAAGCGCTGCAGCCAGCCGAACCAGCGCGTCTGCTTTTCCCTGGCAAAAACCTGTTTCGCACCGATTCCCATCCAGTAATTGACGATGCCGCCCAGCGTATTGCCGGTCGTCGCCACCAGGATCGCCGGCCAGAACAAGGCCGTATTGGCCTTGATGACAGCAAACACCGCTGGCTCCGAACCCAATGGCAACAAGGTTGCAGACAGAAAGCTGATGACAAATACCGAAGACAGCCCGACCTGCGGCGCAGCCAGAACCGCCAGCAGCCATTGCACAACAGCGTCAATCATGTTTTGCCTGAATCAAATGTTTCAAATCGGATCATCCTGTTCAATAAGCATGCGGGTATTCCGCTGCACGCATGTCGCAATGCAACGATATAAAGGCGTCCATTATAATGAGCGCCTGCGCAGCGCTTCGCCTATGCATGCCGCGCCAATCACATTGCCCTCTATGACTACCGACTATCTGAAGAAAATCCTCACCGCGCGCGTCTATGATGTCGCCGTCGAATCGCCGCTGGAACTGGCGCCAACGCTGTCGCAGCGCTTCGGCAACCAGATTTATTTCAAGCGCGAGGATATTCAAAGCGTCTTCAGCTTCAAGCTGCGCGGCGCCTACAACAAGATGGCGCATTTGCCGCCGGCACAAATGAAACGCGGCGTGATTTGCGCCTCGGCCGGCAATCATGCGCAAGGCGTTGCGCTGTCGGCCGCCAGACTGGGCTGCCGGGCCGTGATCGTGATGCCCACCACCACACCTTCGGTCAAGATCGAAGCGGTCAAGGCGCGCGGCGGTGAAGTCGTGCTGTTCGGCGACTCCTACTCGGATGCCTACCAGCACGCGCTGACGCTGGAGAAAAAACTCAAGCTGACTTTCGTCCATCCCTTCGATGATCCGGATGTCATCGCCGGCCAGGGCACGATAGGCATGGAAATCCTGCGCCAGCACTCAGGGCCTATCCATGCGATTTTCGTTCCCATCGGCGGCGGCGGCCTGATTGCCGGCATAGGCGCTTACGTGAAAGCCGTGCGCCCGGACATCAAGATCATCGGCGTGCAAACTGTCGATTCCGATGCCATGGCGCGCAGCCTGCAAAGCAATCGTCGCGTGACAATGACAGACGTCGGCCTGTTCGCAGATGGCACGGCCGTCAAGCTGGTCGGAGAAGAAACTTTCCGTCTGGCCAAGCTGTATGTGGACGACATCATACTGGTCAGCACCGATGAAGTGTGCAGCGCCATCAAGGACGTTTTCCAGGATACGCGCAGCATACTGGAGCCTTCCGGCGCACTCTCCGTCGCCGGTGCGAAAGCGTATATCGAACGTGCGCATGCAGACAAGAAACCGATCAAGAACGAAACCCTGATCACCATTGCCAGCGGCGCCAACATGAACTTCGACCGCCTGCGCTTTGTCGCTGAAATGGCCGATGTCGGTGCGGCGCGCGAAGGCGTGTTTGCCGTGACCATTCCCGAAGAACGCGGCAGCTTCAAGCGCTTTTGCGAACTGGTCGGTCCGCGCAACGTGACCGAATTCAACTATCGCCTCAGCGATGCCAAACAGGCGCACATCTTCGTCGGCCTGCAAATCGCCGACCGCGACGAGGCAGGCAAGATCGCCAGGCGTTTCGAGAAACACGGATTCAAGACGCTGGATCTGACGCACGACGAACTCGCCAAAGGACACATCCGTCATCTGGTCGGCGGCAAGAGCGATCTAACCCACGATGAACTACTGTATCGCTTTGAATTTCCGGAACGTCCGGGCGCCCTGATGCGCTTCCTCGACAGCGTGGCGCCGCACTGGAATATCAGCCTGTTCCACTACCGCAATGAAGGCGGCGATGTCAGCCGCATTCTGGTCGGCATACAGGTGCCGAAAAAAGAAATGAAAACCTTCCGCGCCTCGCTGGCCGGATTGGGCTATCGTCACTGGGATGAAACCGACAATCCCGTCTACAAACTGTTTCTGTAACTATCTGCACCATGACTACACCATTCAAACCAGACGGATCGCCGCTCGGCAAGCCAACGGCTTACGAGGCGCATTACGATCCCTCGCTGCTGTTTTCCATTCCGCGTCAATACAAGCGCGATGAAATCGGCTTGTCCGGCACGCTGCCGTTTTTCGGCGTCGACATCTGGAATGCATATGAAATATCCTGGCTGAACATGCGCGGCAAACCGCAAGTGGCGATGGCCAGAGTCACGGTGCCGGCCGATTCACCGAACATAGTCGAATCGAAATCGTTCAAGCTGTATCTAAACTCTCTCAACCAGACCAAACTGGGTGGTACCGAGGCCCTGCTGGAGTTGCTGCGCGAAGACCTGAGCAGCGGCTTTGGTGCGCCGGTGCAAGTCACGCTGACGTTGCCGGAAAATTTTGCCAGGGTTCCTATGGGTGAACTGAACGGCCTGCTGCTGGACAGGCTGGATATAGAAGTGCACGAATACTCACCCGACCCTACACTGCTGCGCGCGGCACGCGACGAGCCTGTCGTCGAGGAAACACTGGTGTCGCATCTGCTGAAATCGAATTGCCTGGTCACCGGCCAGCCGGATTGGGCCAGCGTGCAGATTCAATACGTCGGCGGTGCGATCGATCAGGCAGGACTGTTGCAATACCTGATCGGTTTTCGCGAACACAATGAATTCCACGAACAATGTGTAGAGCGCATTTTCATGGACATCATGCGCCAGTGCAAACCGCAGAAGCTGGCGGTTTACGCCCGTTATACACGACGTGGTGGATTGGACATCAATCCATGGCGCAGCAATTTCAGTACCGGCACGGCGCCATCCAACGCGCGCAATGCCCGTCAGTAAATCCGCTTGCGATTGATCATCGTCGGCTGCAACTTCCCCGTTCATTCCCACTCTATACAGGCGGATAGCACGGGAACGTTGTTTTCCCGATTGAAACATTCTTTTTAGCGAGTATCGGCCTGCGCGCACTATATAATCAGCGCCGATCAAAAACATAACAGAGACTATTACCACTATGTCAAACCCAATCAGCACCACGCCCGCCACCAACGATGCTTTCACACAGGAAGTCGCCAAACTGATCGTCCACGCGCTCAATCTCGATGTCGATCCTGCCAGCATAGCGCCGGATGAAACACTGTACGGCAGCGGACTCGGACTCGACTCGATCGATATTCTGGAAGTAGCGCTCGTGGTATCAAAAAATTACGGCATCCAGTTGCGCGCCGACCATGAAGACAATGAAAAAATCTTCAGCTCGCTGCGTTCGCTGTCCGATTACATTGCCGCCAACAAAGCACAATAAGTCACATGCCGCGCATCGCTTGCGCTGACGTCACAGGATGCGCGCCATTGACCTCGTTGACTCCCTCATTGATTCCGCTACTCAGTCACACTTCCCCTGACCGCATCGTCGCCTGGCGCGACGGCATCCCGGTCACGGCGGCGCAATTCCTCAGTGATGTCGAAAAGCTGGCAACGATTTTGCCGGCCAGCCGGCATATCCTCAACGATTGCCACGACCGCTATCATTTCCTCGTTGCACTGTCCGCGATCCTGGTGGCAGGCAAGGTCAATTTGCTGCCGTCGACGCGGACTGCGGAAACCATCCGTCAGCTTTTGAGTTTTGCGCCGGATGCCGTATGTCTGACCGATCAGTCGAATTGCGCGATCGCGTTGCCGCAAACTGCTTATCCGTCGCCTACTTTTTTTGGCCAGATTGGCAGCGCCAGCATACGCGCATTCAATATTCCACAGATCGAAGAAGATCGTCTGGTTGCCTATGTGTTTACTTCGGGCTCAACCGGCCTGCCGATCGCGCATCGCAAAACATGGGCCACGCTGGTGTGCAATGTGCAGATGGAAGCAAGGCAGCTCGGGCTGGAACCTGGCGTGAACTATAGCGTGGTGGGCACAGTGCCGGCGCAGCACATGTACGGTTTTGAATCGACGGTGCTGATGCCGCTGGCAAACGGTTTCTCCTTGACCAGTGCACAATCGTTTTATCCGGCTGACATCTGCCATTCTCTTGCGCAGGTGCCTGAACCGCGCGTACTGATCACCACGCCGGTCCACCTGCGTTCGCTGCTCGGCTCCGCGCTGCCCTTGCCGAAAATAGAAGTCATGGTCTCGGCGACCGCGCCACTGTCGCCGCAACTGGCGCAACAGGCCGAACAGGCCTTCCATGCGCCGCTGCAGGAAATCTACGGCAGCACCGAAACCGGCCAGATCGCAACCAGACAGCCCTCCCTCACACCGGAATGGGTGTTGTTTCCAACGCTGAAAATGGCGCCTTGCCCGGAGCAGGATAAAAATGATTCGCGCATGTGGATTTCCGGTGGCCATGTCGAAACACCGATGCCGATGAACGACGCCATCGAACTCACCAGCAACGGAAAATTCCTGCTGCATGGGCGCATCACCGACCTGATCAATATAGCAGGCAAACGCAGTTCGCTCGCGTATCTGAATCATCACCTGAATGCGATCCCCGGCATAGTCGATGGCGCCTTCTTCATGCCGCCGGAGAAAACTTCGGGTGAAGTTACCCGTCTCAAGGCCGTTGTCGTCGCCCCCACGCTGGAAGTCGGCGACATCATCGCCGCACTGCGCGAGAAGATCGACCCCGCCTTCATGCCACGCCCGCTGTACAAGGTCGACAGTCTGCCGCGCAACGCAACCGGCAAGCTGCCGCATGCCGCGCTGGCCGAATTCATGAACACGCTATCCAACGAGCACTCCTCTTCTGAACGCAAGCCATGAGCACCTCATCGTTCCATATTCCGCCCGACCATCCTGCGTTTGCCGGGCATTTCCCCGGCATGCCGATCACGCCGGGCGTGGTCCTGCTCGATGAGGCACTGCATGCCATTGCAGTCGCGCAAAAGATGGACCTGCAAAAATGCACCATCAGCAGCGTCAAGTTCCTCAGCCCGGTTTTGCCGGGCACGGAACTGACACTGCATTACGAACGCAATGCCAATGGCGGCATTCAGTTCGATATCAAACAGGGTGAACGCGTCGCGGTCACAGGAGCTTTCAATGCGTAAATCCATCAGCCTGCGGGCAGCAGTCTTGGCCTTTTTGCTGGCAGGCACATGCGCGGCGCATGCTGCCAACATCACAATGGAACAGTTGATGACCACGCTGGCGCAAGCCAAACCGGCGAAGGTGAATTTCACCGAGAAAAAGTACATCGCGCAACTGGATCGTCCGGTCGAATCCTCGGGCGAAATGCTGTTCACGCCACCGGACCGCCTTGAAAAGCGCACCTTCAAACCGAAGCCGGAACGCATGGTACTGGACCGCGACACGCTGGTGCTGGAACGCGGCAAGAACAAGTTCTCGATGCAACTGGGTGATTCACCGGAACTGGCGGCATTGATCGAAAGCATACGCGCCACGCTGGCCGGCGATCGCCGATCGCTGGAGTTCAACTTCATCGTTGCACTGCAAGGCCCGCGCGAAAACTGGATCATGACACTGACTCCCAGCAGCAATGAAGCACAGCAAAAGGTCAAACGCATACGCTTGAGCGGCAGCAATTCCGAAGTGCGTGAAATCGAAGTATTGCAGGGTGATGGCGACCGCTCCGTGACCACCATCGAAAAAATCAAGCCATGACGCAAACGACACAGGAGTTGCCGACGCCAAAACGCGCGTGGCCGGCGATCGGTATCTGGCTGGTACTCGTACTGATAGGCATAGTCATCCTGTTTCGCACGACCTTCACTGCCGATCTGTCTGCATTCCTGCCGAAAGATCCGACCCGGGAGCAGCAGTTGATGGTCGAGCAGCTGCGCGACGGCATGGTGTCGCGCCTGATTCTTGTCGGCATCGAAGGTGCCGACCCATCGGCGCAGGCCGCCCTGTCGAAGGCTCTTGCCACGCGGCTGCGCAGCAATGATGAATTCATCTCGGTCAACAACGGCGAGCCGGTCAATCAGGACAAGGATCGTGCCTATCTGTTCAACAACCGCTATCTGCTCAGCCCGACTGTCACGCCGGAACGTTTCACTACCGCAGGCTTGCACGAAGCAATGACCGACACGGTCGACCTGCTGGCATCACCAGCCGGCCTGATTGTGAAGGACATATTGCCGCAGGATCCTACCGGAGAGATGGCCACACTGGTCGCCCAGTTCAGCGGCGGCCAGCAACCACGCAAGATGCACGGCGTGTGGGCCGCCAAGGATGGCAAGCGCGCGCTGCTGCTGGCACAAACCCGCGCACTCGGCTCCGACACCGACGGCCAGGAAACGGCCATCAATCACATCAAGGAAAAATTCGAGGCAGCCAAAGGCGAACTCGCCGGCACCCTACCGCAGCTTGCCCATGCCAAACTGGTCATGACCGGACCCGGCGTATTCGGCGTCAATGCGCGTAATACCATCACCCAGGAAGCGACGATGTTTTCCCTCATCAGTGCGACACTGATCATGATCTTGCTGTTCATCGTCTATCGATCGGGCGCTGCCGTCGTGCTTGGATTGGCACCGGTACTCAGCGGCGTGCTGGCCGGCACCGTTGCGGTCAGCCTCGGCTTTGGCACCGTGCATGGCTTGACGCTGGGGTTCGGCACCACGCTGATAGGCGAGGCAATCGACTATTCGATTTATCTGTTCATCCAGTCCGGCAGCGCGAAAAACAGTGCAGACTGGGCAAAAAAATCATGGCCGACGATCCGGCTGGGCGTACTCACATCGATGGCCGGTTTCGGCTGCCTGCTGTTCTCCGGCTTTCCCGGACTGGCGCAACTCGGCCTGTACACCATCGCCGGGCTGACATCTGCCGCCTTTGTCACGCGCTTCGTCTTGCCGTCGCTACTGCCGCGTGATTTCGTGGTGCGCGACCTGACGGACATCGGCCTGTTTGTACAGAAATCGCTGCACCGCTTGCAGCTGCTGCGCAAGGGCTTCTTCCTCATTGTGCTGGCGGCCTGTGCGGTACTGTGGGTCAACCGCGATCACCTTTGGGAACCGGAACTGAGCGCATTAAGCCCGGTCAGCAAAGCCGATCAGAATCTGGATGAAAAACTGCGCAAGGAAGTCGGCGCACCCGACGTGCGTTATCTGATCGTCGTGAAAGAAAACAATCTGGAAGCAGTCCTGCAGTCAACGGAAAAAGTGTCCGCACAACTGAACTCCATGGTCGATGCCGGCACACTTGCTGCATTCGAGACGCCAAGCCGCTACCTGCCGAGTCTGGCGACGCAACAGGCCCGCCTGGCGGCGCTGCCGCCATCGGACGTCCTGCAGCAGCGAATAAACCAGGCGGTGAATGGATTGCCGTTCCAGGCCAGGCTGTTGGCACCGTTTGTTTCTTCAGTGGGAGAGCTGGCGAAAATCGCCGGCCAACCGGAAGAATTGAAGGCGCGCCTGCTCACGCGCCAGAGCCTTGCCGGCACATCGATGGCGCTGGCAACCGATTCATTGCTGATCGAACGCAATGGCGAAACCAGCGCCCTGATACCGCTGACGGCAGCAGGCGACCGGCCTATCGATACCGCCCTGATCCGGCAGGCATTACAGCAATCCGGCGTCCAGCATGCCTACTTTATCGACCTGAAAACCGAGACCGGCAAGCTGTATAGCGGTTACATGCAGGAAGCCATCCTGCTTGCATTGTGCGGCCTGTTCGCGATGACTGTACTGCTGGGCTTCAACCTGCGATCGCTGTCTGCGCTGACGCGGGTCATGGTGCCGCTGATTACCGCAGTACTGGCGGTTGCCGCGATTCTCGCACTGACCGGGCAGCGCATGACGATACTGCATCTGATCGGCCTGCTGCTGATCGTCGCCGTAGGCTCCAACTACGCATTGTTTTTCGCGCAACCGCCAACCGTGCCGGTAAAGAATCCGCTTACCGGCGTTGTAACCTCGATGCCGCAAATCAGGCCATCCACCCTCGCCTCGCTGATTTTTGCCAACATCACGACGGTCATAGGATTTGGCGTGCTGAGTTTTTCATCTGTACCGGTACTCAATGCTATCGGCATCACGGTCGGCATCGGCGTGATCCTTGCACTGGTTTTTGCCGCCATTTTTTCCAGCAGCAAGCAAGCTGCACCTACTGATTCAGGAGCGCCATGAGCAGTGAAGCAATTAGGCAACTTTTAAATACCGCATGTAATCCTTATCGCCAGGCCGGCCGCTTCGCCTGGCACTTTTCTCATGGCAAGCTCAGTCGCGACCCGGTGTTCAAGGGCATGCTGGAACTGGGCCTGCTGCCAGACGGCAACGAAATCAAGGTGCTGGATATCGGTTGCGGCCAGGGTCTGCTTGCTTCGTGGCTCTTATCGGCACAGGAGCAATGTGCAAAAGGCGAATGGCCCAGCGGCTGGTCCGCAGCCCCGGCGATTGCCCATGTGCACGGCATAGAACTGATGCCCCGCGATGTAGAACGTGCACAGCGCGCATTGCAGCCGGTTACGGCTCGCGCCAGTTTTGAAGTAGGCAATATGTGTACCGCGCAGTTCCCGCCGTCCGATGCGGTCGTCATACTTGATGTGTTGCATTACGTGGACTTTCCTGCGCAAGACGAGGTCCTGCGGAAAGTGCACGGCTGCCTGCCGGAAAACGGCGTGCTCTTGCTGCGCGTAGGCGATGCTGCAGGCGGGTTGCCCTTCAAGATCAGCAACTGGGTCGATAACATCGTCACCTCGATACGCGGCCACAAAACCCTGCCGACCTTCTGCCGCACTCTCGCGGACTGGCAGCGCAATATCACGGCGCTCGGCTTTTCGGTCCAATCCATCCCCATGAATATAGGGACGCCCTTCGCCAACATTCTGCTGGTCTGCAAAAAAGGCGCCGTGTGAACATCGATCGCAACTGGATAGCTGCGCATATTCCGCATCAAGGCAGCATGTGCCTGCTCGATCATGTCGCTTCGTGGGATCAGGAGCGCCTGCTTGCAATTGCCGACAGCCACTTGCGGCTCGACAATCCGCTGCGTGCGCACGGCCGGCTCGGCGCAGCCAACGGCATCGAATATGCTGCGCAAGCGATGGCGACGCACAGCGCCTTGCTGGCAACTACGCAGGAAGGCATGCAGGACATGGCGCGGCCCAGTGCCGGATTTCTGGCCAGCGTGCGCAATACCGTTTTCCACGTAGCGCGGCTCGATGACATCGCCGAAGCATTGCAGATAGAAGTGACGTGCACGCACAGCGAGCCGAATTGCATCCTTTACCAGTTCGCGATACATGGCCGCGACAGCAAGAAGCTCTTGCTCAACGGACGTGCCACCATCATCATCGATGCATCGCTGGTCACCAACAAGGGAGCAAACCCATCATGAAACGCGCACTCGTTACAGGCGGCAGCGGCGGCATAGGCGCAGCGATCTGCAAGCGCCTCGCGGCGGACGGATTGCATGTGATCGTGCATGCCAATCGCGGACGCGACAAGGCCAGCGCCATTTGTACCGCCATCATTGCGGACGGCGGGAGCGCAGAAGTCGCCGTATTCGACATTACCGATGCAGAAGCGACCAAAGTCGCGCTGGAAACTTTGCTGGAAGCCGGCCCTGTCCAGGTGCTGGTGAATAATGCCGGCATACACTCGGATGCCGTGTTCCCGGGCATGACGAGCGCGCAATGGCACTCGGTCATTGATGTATCGCTGCACGGCTTTTTCAATGTCACGCAGCCGCTGACGATGCCGATGATACGCACCCGCTGGGGCCGCATCATCAATGTGTCGTCGATTGCGGCAGTGACCGGTAATCGCGGCCAGGTCAACTATTCCGCAGCCAAGGGCGCCTTGCATTCGGCCACCAAATCGCTGGCACTGGAACTGGCCAGCCGCGGCATCACGGTCAATGCCGTCGCGCCCGGCATTATCGCCACCGGCATGATAGAAGAAGCCTTCGATGACAAGGCCATCCAGAACATCGTGCCGATGAAGCGTGCGGGAAAACCGGAAGAAGTGGCTGATCTGATCGGCTTTCTGGCTTCACCGAATGCGGCGTATATTTCCGGCCAGATCATTTCCATCAATGGCGGCATGATCTAGCCTTATTCGATGACAGAATAAAAAAGGCCGCAACAGCGGCCTTTTTTCATGCAGCAGGACCGGCCACATCCTGGATATTGATCTTCCGGCGCCGCCAGGCCTTCAGCGTGCGCGCGGGATTGAACAGCGACGAAATATAATAAATCCCCTTGAAGACGTACAAGGAAGGCCAGATCGCCTTGTTGTAGAAAATATCCCCCGCCAGCACCGACATCACGGCCGCCTTCGCATTCAGGACATTGCGCGGCTCGACAAACAGTGCGCGCATGGCAGGATTGGTCACCCGATAGATGAACCAGCAAAAGATCGATGGGCCGCGACGCATGTGGTGATCAAACTTTGCCAATGCCCTGGGCGCGTTTACCGGATCGCGCAGGAAGGTGGTGACAGCCTCGGCGCCGACAAACGCACTCTGCATTGCGAGAAACACCCCGGATGAAAAAACCGGATCAACGAAGGCATAGGCATCGCCCAGCAGCATGCAGCGATTGTCGTAGCTTTTGCTGCTGGTATAAGAATAATTGCCGGTCGCCTCTATATGCCCGACGCGCACTGCATTCTTCATGCGCATGGCCAGCTTGGGCGCCAGGGCTATCGTATCCATCAGGAATTGCTCGACACTGACCTTGCGCGAGGCAAGGTAAGCCGGCCAGCAGACGGCGCCTATGCTGGTGGTGCCATCGGCCAGCGGGATAAACCAGAACCAGCCGTGCTCGAACCAGAACAGGCTGATATCGCCCTCGCGCTTGCCTTCGAGCCGTTCCACGTTGGTGAAATGACTGTAGATCGCCGAGCTGTTGTGCTTCTTGTTCTTTTGCTTGGTTTTCAGCTTGTTGGCTAAAAAGGTATCACGACCGGAAGCATCAATCACGTAATCGGCGATGTATTCCTGCACACTGCCGTCATCGTTTTGCGCCTTGATGTGTACATCATCCTGGTTGAAGGCGACATCGCGCACCCGGCATCCTTCGACCACATCTGCGCCCTTGGCCCTGGCATTCTTGATGAGGATATGATCGAAATCAGACCGCCTTACCTGGTACGCGTAGGGCATCGATTTATCCCATGCTTCGGCAAATTGGATATTGGTCCTGATGTCATGCTCAAGCGCATTGAATTCCACGCCCCACTTCTGCATGCCGATCGCAGCGATTTGTTCAGTCAGGCCCATTTTTTCTATCAGCGGCATGTTTGCCGGCAGCAGCGATTCGCCGATATGAAAACGCGGATGCACCGCTTTTTCCAGCAGGCTGACCTTGAAACCTTTTTCGACCAGCAGGGCGGCGGCGGTAGAACCTGCGGGCCCGCCGCCGATGATGACGATATCCGTTCTGATCGGTACAGCGCTGATAGTCGGTGTTTCTGTGCTTGTCATGGCGGGTGCATTCATGGCTGGTTAATAATGGGAAAACGGATCGCGTGGCGATGACGAAAATATATAGAAATACGGGAATTCATTCGCAGCGCGGCAGAAGCGGACGATCAAGAAATCCTGCCCACAGATGCTGCCATGGCAACCATTCATGGCCGCCATCCGTCGTCGTGACGCGTCCGGGCGGCAATACCTTTTCAATGATGCGGCTGCTGCCTGCAAACCTGTCTTCTGTCCCGTAGCCGATATAAAGCGGCGGCCAATCCGCTTGCGTAGAGATTGCCGTGTCACTATAGCCCTTGATCCATGACCACAAAAGACGGTCGTAATCCGCTTTCGGTATATCGCCAGCCTGCCATCCAGACAAGCCTGCGCGCGCAATTTCTGCCAGCAGGCTGCGATTTCCCAGGAAAGGGGCCATCAGAAAGAGGCCATCGATATCCGCGCCGTGCTCTCTTGCATACAACAGCGAGCCGTAACCGCCCAGGGAAATGCCGACCATCCAGATTTTTTCGTAACCCTTGTTGCGGGCAGGCACAACAATATCTTCATGCAGACGGGTAACAAGATGTTCGGATGTGTAATAACCGATATGGGTATCGGCAATCACGATATCGGCCGCGATCTTGCGCTGACGTAATGCCGCGACAAAACCCTGTTGCACAAAATCGTCTGGCTTATCGTATGCGCCAGGTAACAAAACGATCAATATACTGGCTGGCGCTTTACAAGACGCCGCATCCTCAATAACATCCAGCTTGCTTTTAACAATCCCTGTGGCCATACAAGCAGTAAGAAGTAGACATGAGAGACAAGCTGCAAGGCTGGTAATTTTCATTAGGCTTTTATTATACAAGGCTCGTTTAAACCCATTCATCATTGATATGAACTCACCGCACATGCCCGCCCTTTCAACCATCAGACATCCATTGCATGCTTAAGGTCTCCTATCGCAGCACGATGGCGCCCTTGCCGGACGATCCTTGCAGCCTGCTGGGTACATTGTGTTTTGCGGAAAAGCTGCCATCCGACATTGCCGATACGGTCGACCTGCCTGCCATGCCGGTCATGATGCCACTCTTGGATGGGCAGCAAACACTGTACGAAATCCTGCGCACCGATACGGCATTGAAAAGTGCAATGACCGGCGACATACGCTATCGCTGCAATGACGCACTGCTGTTTGGTGTAATCACGCTGGACGAATCGGACTTCATCAAAATGGCCGATGCGGCGAAGGCCGCACCATTGCAGATGGCAAGCCGGTCTGCGTATGAACAGGTCTTCGCACTGCTGGAGTCGCACGATTTTCCATTTGTGCTGCGCTTCTGGAATTACATGGCCGACATCAACGGCGTCAGCCATGAACTGGAACGCTATCGCCAGTTCAACCTCGGCCGCCAGCAGGCGTTCGCGGCCAAGGGAAAGGAACGCGCCGGCAATGTGCCGGCTGCCTGTGCTCTGGGCACGACATCCGGGCCTTTGACGATTGCCTTTCTCGCTGCACGGATTCCGTCACAGCCGATAGAAAATCCGCGCCAGATCAGCGCCTATGATTATCCGGCGCAGTATGGGCCGCGCAGCCCGCTTTTTTCACGTGCCAGTGTGGCCGCAATCGGCGATGCCAGCCTGCTGTTTTTATCCGGTACCGCCAGCATCGTCGGACACACCACGCTGCATGCGGGTGACGTGACCGCGCAAACCGAGGAGTCCCTGACGAATGTAGAAGCGGTGCTGGATGCAACCTGCAGAAAAACCGGACGGCAGTGTGAACTGGGCAGTCTCGATTACATTGTGTACATCCGTCATCCGGCTGACTTGCGGAAAGTCAAAGCCGTCGTGGAACGTCGCATAGGCACTCATGTCAAGGCAACATACCTGCAAGCAGATATCTGCCGCGCAGATCTGCTGGTTGAAATAGAAGGGTCCGCCGAACTACTTTAAGCGCAAGCCATTGCACTGAACTGAAAAAAGGCCGTTGAATCATGTATTCAACGGCCTTTTTTATTGGCGCTTACTCAACAGCCAATTCTGTTATTGAAAACCGCGCTCCGACTTGTCATATTCAATGACAGTCAAGCCACTGTTACTGCTAACGCCACCACCACCGGAAAAGGTCAGACGACCCAAGCCTTTATAGTAGTAAATAGTTTCATGACGGCCGGCACCCATATAAAACGGAATCCATGCCTTGCCGGTCATATGCGTTCCGGTATCGGTAGGCTGACCAGCGATACTCGTCACTTCATTCATACCCATACCAATTTTCAGTCGGGAAAATTTGCTATTGGCGATTGGCGTGCCGACAATCTGGCCGGTCCAGTCGTTGATCCCTTTTACTTCCTGTGTCTTGCCGTCTGATGCAGCGGCGGGCGCTGCAGTTGCGGCTTGCTGTGCTTTTTTCTCGGCGGCTGCAGCCTGCTGCGCGGCCTTCCTGTCTTCAGCATCTTTTCTGGCTTGTGCCTTGGGACCCAACTTTTTCTGCGGCGCCGCCGGCTTGGCCGATGCAGCAGGAGCAGGCTCTTCCCTGGTCACAGCTTTTGTTTCAGGCGCGACGGTCGCGTCCTTTTTTTGCATGGTCTCGCAAGCAGTGAGCAAGCTCATGACGAGCGCAATTCCGATCATCTTTTTCATATCACCTCTCCCCTTCCATCAATAAAAATCAAGCGTGTATCCGATGTACTTCCCTGCTTGGGATGACGTCAGACTGCGCCGAATTTTACGCGAAGCGACTGATCATTCACATATTCCAGATAAATGTCGGGAGCAGATATATGCACAGGAAGTTGCGCCAGTGACTGCATCAGGGGCAAGGCACGCGCAGCAGGAATGCCGCTGCGAACGTTTTCCAGTGCGCTGTTTTCCATCGTGGTCAGCGATGTCCTGTGCAGATCAAGCGCAATCGCTGTCATGCTGGTCGTGGTGGCTTCAGGCGTCAGCAGCATGCTGACCGCAAACTGATCTGCGATCGGACGTACACCGTGTATAGGTTCAGGATAAGGCGTGTCGTAGGCCACCAGAAGCACCGGCCTTTTTTCAACTGAACATTGAACCGCAGCTTCCAGCAAACCCACGGCAAATCCCGCGTCGTATGCACACAGGCTGGTGGATGGCAGCATCGCGCCACTGGCGATGCCCCAATAGCCGGATGGCGCGTTATGCACGGAATTATGGAAACGCGTCGGTGAAATCAGGCGATCGCTGCCTGCAAGCGCTTCACAAATGAGGTGACAATTTTCACCATCGCCGCCTGACGAGGAAAATACCGTGGTCATCGTGCGTGGATCGATGCCTGCAGCGGCCAGCGCTTCCAGTCCGCTCACCAGAGCAATCCTGACGCCGATACCGACGCGTCTGCGTTCAGCGCTCGGCAGCACAGTCAATGTCGGGCTGACCGTGGCAGCCTGTTGATACGCAAGCTCACCGCGCAGAATTGCGCGCCATTCCGGCCAGTTGCTTGCGCCGGGGCCGATGGCGCCGACAGCCTGTACGTATACTTTCACGCTCATGACACGATTCCCAATACGAGGCTGCAGTTGGAGCCGCCAAAACCGAATGAGTTATTGACTGCGTAATGGATGGGCTCTGATCGATTGCTCAGCACATAATCGACATCCAGTCCGGGATCCACTTTTTTTGTATTGATGCCCGCCGGCATTACGCCATGCTGCATCGCCATCACGCAAATAATCGCTTCTACTCCACCGGCCGCACCCAGCGTATGACCAGTTGCGCCCTTGGTTGAACTGCAAGCGGTAGTGTTGCCGAAAACTGCATGCACGGCCTTGCCTTCGGCCGCATCATTGCTTGGCGTCGCGGTGCCGTGCAAATTGATATAGCCGATTTGTTCGGCCTGTATACCGGCCGCTTGCAGCGCGGCATACATGGCCATCTGTGCGCCCAAGCCTTCAGGGTGCGGCGACGACATATGATGCGCATCGCTGGATTCGCCGACCCCATGCAGCAGGATCGTGCCGGCTGCTGGGGCTGATGCCGGTTTGGTCAGCAATACGAAGGCCGCGCCTTCCGCAATCGATATGCCGTTGCGCCCTTCGCCATAGGGTTGCGCCGGTAACGGTGCAAGCAATTGCAGGGAGTTGAAACCGTACAGCGTGGTCAGGCACAGACTATCCACGCCGCCGACCACCGCTGCATCAATCAGTCCCGCTTCTATCATGCGCGCGGCATTGCCGAATACCTTTGCACTCGACGAACACGCGGATGAAACCGTCAGCGCAGGCCCAGTGAGACCCAGCAATGCGCTGACATAAGCTGCGACCGAATAGGTATTGTGCGTTTGCGTATAGTGAAAATCTGCCGGTAGCGCGCCATTGCTTTGGCGCTCACGGTAGGCCAGTTCAGTCTGCAAAATGCCTGAGGTGCTGGTACCGAGGAACAAGCCCACGCGATCAGCGCCGTATTGCGCAATCGCGGCTTGCACGGCCACGACAAAACCATCCTGCTGCAAGGCGAGGTGTGCAAGCCGATTGTTGCGGCAATCGAATTCGCGCAATACCGCAGGCAAGACTACATCGTCTACACCCGCCACTTCGCCTATGTAGGTCGGCAGATCAACGGTCTCAAAATCACAAGGCTTCAGCCCGCCCTGCTGTGCAGAGAGTTTTTCCCAATTGGCGTCCAGGCCCAAACCCAGGCAGGTAGTCAGCGTGTATTTTTTTAATTCAAGTGCTTGCATAGGGCCTATCTATCGCAGGTATATATATGGAGACTGCAAGCGGCATCGAACATGCATTGTCATGGTCGCATACCGTCTTCTACTTTGACGAACTGCAGGTTTTCTTTTCTCACCCGCGCTATCAATTCCGGCAACACATCCAGAATGACAGCTCGTCCATTGCTGCCACGTGCCGCATTCGCATCATGCAGCAGCAGGATGTCACCGGCCTTCAAATCGTCCAGCAAGCGGTCCAGTATTTTTTGCGCATCCCCTACGCGCGTATCGAAACCGCGCCGCGTCCAGCTGACGAGTTGCAGGCCGAGTTGATGCAATACCGGATCAAGAAACAAATTACGCAAGCCGGCCGGAGCACGGAAATAAAGCGGCCGCCTGCCCGTCACTTCTTCAATGACATGTTGTGCGCCAGCAAGTTCCTTTTTGATGTTATTCAATCCCAGAACCGAAAAATTATGTCGGTGCACCATGCTGTGATTTTCGATGTGATGACCTGCGGCCACCATGCGCTGCGCCAGTTCCGGATAACGCTGCACCTTGGCGGCAATACAGAAAAAAGTCGCCTGGATGCCGTGCGCTTTCAGTATGTCCAGCACCTGCGGCGTAATGTCGGGATCCGGGCCATCGTCTATTGTCAGCGCGACTTCCGCTCGTGCGTTCGGAAGACGCAATACATTGGATCCGAGCAAAGTACTCCTGGGCCACAGGCCGGCAGCAGCAAGCGCCAGATGATTCGCGATCACTGCTGCGATCGCTATGCCCATAGCGTGCGGCCACAGCAGCGCCGTCACGACCGCGCCTACATGCAGAGCAACAGATGCTTTCAGGAATGGGCTGGCCTGCCATTTAGGCGTTGGACGCATATTCGACTGCCTGGAAATCGCCGCCATGCTCAGTACGCTCCATTAGAAAACAGCATCGGCGCCTGGTCGCCATATGGCGCTTCCTGCATATCATCCAGCACCTGCTTGAGTTCCATCCCGGCAGCGGAAACCAGCAAGCCGGGATGCTCGCTGCAGGCGCGCGCAATCAGCGCATCGGCCAGTTGCTGCAAGAGCAGGAAATTATCCGCCATGCGCTTGGCAAAACCGGCATCGTCCAATTGATCCTTTAATCCGCGATTGAGCTCGGCAAACCAGTCGATCCCAGTCTGATCAAGTAGTTGAGCAGGATTGCGCTTCTGACTGAGTTTGCCCCAGGCACGGAAGAAATTCTGCATCGCGATATTGATTTTCTGTACTTGCATCAGTGGTTTGTGCAAACGCCCCATGGACGGTATATCAACCAGGCGATTTTGTATGAATAGCGGGCACATGACGCCCCAGTAGTAAGCGTAATCCCACGACACTTTATGCGGCAGCACTTCCGGATCGCCAAACAAGGCATATTGATCTACGTATACAGACAGAGTCGTTTCGTACATCGAAAAATAGATCTGCTGATAAAAATCCGCATACATCGCGACCGGCGCCTGCTTGCGGTCTTGTGCAATCAGCTCGGCAATATAAGTATTGCCTATCGCAATGAAATCGCTGCCGGGCGAATAAAACGGATCAAGAAACAAGCCGGCTTCGCCCGTCAGCGCCCATCGATGGTCGCCGGAAAAAACCTGTTTGCAGCCATATGAAAAATTCTTGAAGAATGCGAAATCCTGCAGATTCTCGCGCTCCCCGTCCAGGTGATCGTACAAGCGCGGCTGATGGATCTGCAACCACTCCATCGCCGTCTCGAATGTGTTCATGCTTTCGACCGGATGCATGCTGCTGTCGGCAACTATCCCGACCGAGTGCGAGCCGGATGCCAGCGGTATCAACCATACCCAGTACCCTTCCCCGACCAGGTGATTGGTGGAGAGCCAGCGATTCGGTGGATTGCAGGACGTGAGCCAGGCTTCGTCTTCGGACCAGTCATTGATGTCGATGCGGCTGCCGATGCGAAACCAGACTGCACCGGCCTTGTGCGCATTGGCTTGCGCCAGATCAAGCTTGCGCTTGATCAGACCGGCACGGCCGGAGGCATCGATCAGCCAGCGCGCACTTGCATGCATGGTCTGCCGGCCAACTTCATAACTGAGCTGATGCAGAGCATCTCCCTCAGCGATCGTGAACTGACGGATCACGGCGTCATCGACAAACTGCACGCCGGCATCCAGCGCCAGTTTGCCCAGCTTGTTTTCAAAAATGCCGCGATCGATTTGATAGGTACAGGTAGGCAGCACACGACTGCCTCCCAGCTCGGTCACCTGATCGAAATCGCGTCGGCCTTCAGAAAAGAAAAAACGGAAACCAAACTTCTTCAGCTGCTCGGTATCCAAATGCTCCTTGAGGCCGAGTACGGTATCGAAATAATGCGCGCCGATTTCCACCGACGATTCACCTACCTTGTGTGCAGCCAGCGGTACAGGATGCGCACGCCGCTCAATGACCAGTACAGATATATCGGCAAAGCGCTTTTTCAGTTGCAGGGATAATGTCAGACCAGCCAGTCCACCGCCCATGATGACGACATCGTATTGTCGGGGAACAGCCGCTGCCATCATCGTGCGTTTCCTTGCCAGAAATCGTAAAAATTGAACCAGTTGTACGGTGCCAGTCTGGCGAAATGTTCCAGCCTCGCCACATATTTGGCAATGGCGGCATCGATGGCCTGCGGCGAGTTGCGGCGCTCGCCATGTTCATCATCACTGAAATCAGCGATTTTCTCGATATGAATTTCATACCGGTTCCCGCCGCGATACATGCCCACCATCAGAAAAACCGGCTTGCGCATCATGGCCGCCATCCTGAAAGGACCTACCGCGAAATACGCGGTCTCACCCAGAAAGGTCGCCGGGAAATTGCGCTCGTGGCTCAGCGTGCGATCGGCCAGAATGCCGATGATGCCGCCTTCTGCCAGCCTGTCCCTGACCGTCAGCATGGCACTCAGGTTTCCCAGCGGGACGATTTCCTGCTGCGCCTGCGGATTGATTGCCGCCATCAACGCACCTATCTTGCGTGCATTTTCCTCATACATCAGCAGCACCAGCTTGAGTTCCGCCTTGGCACGCGATACCAGTCTTACCACCTCAAAACTACCCATGTGCGCACCCATCACAAAGACGCCGCCCGCACGTGCTTCGGCAGTTTCCTGGTCATAAGCGTCCTGCATCACCTCGATATCGAAATATTCGACGCGATTCTGTAAAAAATAGACGCGATCAAGCAGGACGCCGGCGAATACGTGAAAGTGATGGAATACTTCATACCAGTGCGCCTTGCGCCCGAATACCCGCGCCAGGTAGGCAGCAGAGGCCCGGCGTGAGTCCGCCACCACCAGAAAAAAGTAGAGCGCGATCGGATACAGCAACAGACGCGTCACGCGTCGGCCCAACAAGTTTGCCAGCTTCACCATGAAACGCAACAAGCCCAGCGAGCCGCGCTCTTTCTGTTCAGTCCAGTCCTGCGACATAAAATTTGTTTTTCCTTGTGTAGACATTTTTGATGATATTTTCAAGCGCAGGATTATAGCGACAGGAAAAGTTTCAGACCTTGTTTTTGTTGTTTAAATAGGCGGACACGCTTTCCTTGATCGTCGCATGCTTGAAATCCGGATTGACCCGCTTTCTGCATATGTATTCCACGACAAACATCAGAATGACCAGGGGCCAGTTAAGAATATTGGCGAACATCGACCATGTTTCTATCGACGCCACATAAAAAATAATCAGCGAAACCACTACCTGCATGGCAAAGAAGATGGCCCAGGCTATCGTCACCTTGCGCGTATATCGGACCACATCGTCCGGCATGTCGGGATGTATCGTCCGTGCCAGCGTGGTGATGATGGGAGTGCGATCACCAAACAATGTCTGCGCAAAAAACCAGCACAGCATCACATTGCAGGCGATATGCTGAATCAGATAAATCCAGTCCAGCCGCGCCAGCAGCGTAGACCATAGTACAAGGGTCGTGCAGATCATGGCGGTCACTACTGCCCATCCGGCCGCACGTCTGACAAACACGCTACTTCCGGCCTGCTTCAATGCGGCGGTCGCACCCCAGCCGCCGATGCCGATGATCGGCACAATCAGCATGACGACTGCGATCTGCCGCCAGATGCTGTGCGCATCCTGCACCGACAGCGCGACGTGGCTCAGCGATACATAAACGATGATTGCAACAACCATCAGCAGGGTTTTTACAACTGGCATAACGACATCGCTTTATAGAATCAGGAGGATGAACAGAGTGGGCCTGCTGCGACCGCATTCATCCGGTAATGTGCGCTATTTTGCAGTCAGCTTGCGCAACAGGAGGAGTGGCAAACGAACGAGGAAACCGAAAAACAGGCGTGTATGCATCCACGTCAGCAACTTGTTGTCACGCCAATAATTGAAGTGCGATACACCGCCCTCGGCCGCGTTCAGATACTTGACCTTCGCTGGCACATTAACAGGTTTTACACCGTACCAGCACAGGCGCACCACTGCTTCGGGATCAAAATCGAAACGCCGCATCCAGTGATGCGAGCGCATGATCTCGACCAGCGGTGCAATCGGATACACACGAAAACCAAACAGCGAATCGCCGATCCCGGCCCAGCAGGTTTCCAGGTTTGCCCACCAGTTGGAAATCTTGCGCCCCTTGACACGCAAGCTGGGCGCGCTGGCATCGAATATAGGCAAGCCAAGCACCATCGCATCCGGTTGGACGATCGATTTTTCCATGAACAGCGGAATCATCGTGGCATCGTGCTGCCCGTCCGAATCCATCGTTAATACATGCGTATAACCCTGCTGCTGCGCCAGTTCCATACCGTGCAATACTGCCGCCCCCTTGCCGCCGTTCTCAGGCAGCACAATGACGCGCAGGCCATCATCCTGTTCCGCCATGCGCTGCAGCTGGGTCGCAGACCCGTCGCTACTGCCATCGACTATCACCCACACGGGATTCCAGAACTGCCGTGCCGATGCGACCGTCGCATAGACGGTGCTGCCCGGGTTGTAACTGGGAATCAGAACCAGATGTGTAGAAGATGCTTGCATGAAAAAAACCCTGGCTGAAAATAATTAACGCTGCGCTTCCATCGATCCGCAGCAATGTTTTGTGTATGAGGCAGCAGAATGCGGATGGGCGAGTTCCTGCTCGAAATATCCCTGTATTTCAGCCACCATCTGCTTGACGTTATCGGTGGGGGAAAAGCGACGCCCGACCCGCACCCGAAAATGGACCGGGAACGAAGGCACACGATAGAGTGGCCAGCCCTTTCCTAAAAATCCGGAATCCGATTCGATCAATATCGTTTGCACATCAGCACCGGTTCGTTTTGCGATCACCGCGACGGTTGCCTGCAGCTTGTTGACAGTAGCTGTTCGGGTACGCGTGCCTTCGGGAAAGAGCAGCAGCTGACTGCCGATTTTCAACTCTTCACCAGCCACATTGACAATATCCCGTATCGATTTATTGGGAATGTATCCGGCTATTCTTGCGCCATGCCCGAACAGCACATTCTTTAATACCTGTTCCTTCATGATGCATACGACATTTGAAAGGCGCGAATTGATAAGCAGCGCGTCCAGCAGGGATGGATGATTCGATGCCAGAATCACGCCACGATCATTGAGCAGGGAATCGAGATCCGACAGATCCAGATGAAGAATGTGCAAGGACTGCAAGACGCCAAAGTACATCCGGAACGTGCGGGTGATCGCGTTGCGCGCGTTCTGCTTGCGCTGATCCCGGCGCAAGAACGCCGAGTACAGGAGCAAACTAGTCGAGCCGACCACCATCACGCAGCCCAGCAACAACAAGCCAAAGAGAAGAATCAGGAAATTGCGCGCATGCTGCAGACGATGTTTTAACAAATGAATCATTAGGTGAAGTTGAAAAATACGATCGATCCATGCTTGCGCAAGTGGTACACAACTACAACGTATCGCATGCGATATGTTGCGCCAGTTGCCCAGTGCTGTAACAATGACGCTATTCGGAAGCTTCGAATGTGAGTGAGAAAAAATTATAGCTTGATTAATACGAATTGCACCTTCATTTCGGAGATGCATCCAATCAGATGTTGTCATAGCCACGTATTTGTAAAATTTGCACGGTCCTCTAATCGACAGGCAAAAAAAAGGCGCGATTTCATTGCATACGTCGCCTTACACCATGAAATCATTACGGTCACGGAAACGCGGTATAAAGCAAACATTGCTGACAGAATGGGGCTATTGCACAACAATCCGGCGTACCCGCTCCTTGCGTTTCCCGATTCAAGCCCTATTGCAATCGAATAGGCCTATAATTCCCGGCAGAGTCCATTTTTGTGCATTGCACCATGAACCATTTAAGCCAGATTCTCCCACCCGCTAATGTCGTACTTGATCTGGATGTTTCCAGCAAAAAGCGCACATTCGAGCAGGTTGGTTTGATTTTTGAAAACAATTGCGGCATCGCCCGTTCGGTCGTCTCCGAAAACCTGTTCGCGCGCGAACGCCTGGGTTCGACCGGTCTGGGCCATGGCGTTGCCGTACCGCATGGACGCATCAAGGGATTGAAGGCGCCGCTGGCGGCATTCGTCCGGCTGGCGCAACCGATTCCGTTTGAATCGCCTGACGGACAACCTGTCAGCCTGCTGATTTTCCTGCTGATTCCCGACAATGTGACGCAACAGCATCTGGAAATCCTGTCCGAGCTGGCAGAGATGTTTTCCGATGAAGCTTTCCGCACCCTGCTGTCGACCACGGAAGATGCGGCGGCGGTGCACGCACGCCTGATCACCTGGCAACCCAGCCTGCAAAGTTCCAGCTAAGCACCTGCTCCCGGTTTCTACCGGGCATCCTCGTTTCCGTCAGTATTCATTATGCCCCTGCCCATTCCGCTCAGCATCCAGCAACTTTATGACGATAACCGCGAATCGCTGCAGTTGGGGTGGTTCGCCGGCTTTCCGGGCGGCGAACGCCTGATCCTGGGCGACGCCACGTCGGCCGCGGATCAGGTCGGCCATTTGAATCTGATCCATCCGGGCCGGATTCAGATTTTCGGTCATCAGGAAGTCGAATACTACAAACGCCTGTCACCGATAGCACGCGCACATCACAGTGCCGAACTGGTCGCCGGCCAACCGCCGGCATTCATCATCGCGCAGGGCCTGGAAACGCCGGAAGACATCATGGCGATCTGCGACGAAAAGAATATTCCACTGTTCTCCACGCCGTTGCCGGCGGCGCAGGTCATTGATTTTCTGCGCGTTTACCTGTCGAAAAAACTGGCGCAACGCATCACGATGCACGGTGTTTTCATGGACGTGCTGGGTGTGGGCGTATTGATCACCGGCGAATCGGGCCTGGGCAAAAGCGAATTGGGACTGGAACTGATTTCACGCAATCACGGCTTGGTGGCCGATGACGCAGTCGAATTTGCACGCATTGCGCCGCACATGATAGAAGGCCGCTGCCCGCCCTTACTGCAAAACCTGCTGGAAGTGCGCGGCCTGGGTCTGCTCGATATACGCACGATTTTTGGCGAAACTGCAGTGCGTCGCAAGATGCGACTGAAGCTGATTGTGCATCTGGTCAGGCGCAGCACGCTGGAAGAAAACTACGAACGCCTGCCGCTACCTTCGCAAAGCGAAGAAATTCTCGGCCTGTCGATACGCAAAGTCGTGATTCCAGTCGAAGCCGGCCGCAATCTGGCCGTTCTGCTCGAAGCCGCCGTGCGCAACACGATATTGCAATTACGCGGCATCGATACACTGAAGGATTTCATGATCCGCCAGCAAAAAGCAATGGAAAGCGACGAGTAAACAGCAAGCAGGCAGGCCAGCTCAGACGCGGCTCGCCACCCTCTTCCTTTCCTTGCGGTATGATTGTTGCCATGCGCATCATTCTCATCACAGGAATTTCCGGTTCCGGCAAATCTGTCGGGCTTAAAGCCCTCGAAGACGCAGGTTATTTCTGCGTCGATAATCTTCCGCCTACGCTGTTACGCGCACTGGTCACGGAGCGTCTTGAAGAACACGGCACAACACTGGCCGTCTCGATGGACGTGCGCAGCGCCAGTTCGCTGATCGGCCTGCCCGCCGATCTGGCCTGGTTGCGCAGTCAGGGACACGATGTAAAAGTTCTGTTCCTCACCGCAAAAACCGATTCACTGATCGCACGCTTTTCCGAAACGCGCCGCAGTCATCCGCTATCGCATCGCGGCTTTGCCAGCGACAGCACGGCGGAGCGTCGCACCCTGACCGAATGCATACACGAAGAACGCGAAATGCTGGCCGGCATAGAAGAGATCGGCCACGTCATCGACACATCCGGCATGCGCGCCAACAAACTGCGGGCGTGGATCAAAGGACTGGTCGAAAGCGATCATTCGCCGCTGACCATACTGTTCGAATCGTTTGCGTTCAAATTTGGCGTACCGCTCGATGCAGATCTGGTATTCGACGTGCGCACGCTGCCCAACCCGCATTACGACGAAGCACTGCGTCCGCTGACCGGCCGCGACGCCCCGGTGCAGGATTTCCTGCAGACGCAACCGGATGCCACGGCCCTGCTGGCGGATATACGCGGCTTTGTCGAGAAATGGCTGCCTGCCTTCAAGAACGATAATCGCGGCTACCTTACGGTTGCCATTGGCTGTACCGGCGGCCAGCATCGCTCCGTCTATATCGTTGAACAGCTGGCGCAATATTTTCGCCCGACTGAACATGTATTGGTCCGGCATCGCGAGCTGGACTGATACCAGGGGCTGATGCCGGGCACGCCTGTTTTTTCGCCAACCCGGCGTCATCACACAACCTTATTCCGCGTCCTATTTTGACCATGCCTGAAAACGAAAACTGGCTGCCGCTGTTTCCGCTTAACGCTGTGCTCTTCCCTGACGGCATTCTTCCCCTCAAGGTTTTCGAGACCAGGTACATAGACATGGTGCGCGATTGCATGAAGCGCAAAGCGCCGTTCGGCATTGTGCTGATCAAATCGGGGCCGGAAGTTGGCGTCCTTGCGGAACCGGAAGCGACCGGTTGTCTGGCCCACATCGTAGCCTGGGATGCACCGCAGCTCGGTGTTTTGCTGCTGCGCATACAAGGTGGCGCACGCTTCCGCATTCTGGAGACACGCACAGAAAAGGATCAGCATCTGACAGCACGGGTTGAAATGCTGGAAACCGTCAGCGGCGTGCTATTGAAACAGCATCAGGCCTGCGCCGATATTCTGGCGCTCGTCATTCGCGACATCAACACCAAAGGCAGAATAGAGCAAGGCGCCGATTTCGACACACCCTTTCCCGAGACCTTGCAGTTGCACGACGCAGGGTGGGTAGCGAATCGATGGAGCGAAATATTACCGATACCAATGAAGGCACGACAAAAACTGCTCGAACTCGATGATCCGCAAAGCCGCCTGACGATCATCCATCAATACCTGCAGCAGCATCACATCGTTTGAAATTTTTATTCAGACAGTAAATCCGGTGCGCGGAATACTTCCAGCAGCAATTTTTTGACCGGCGCCGGCAAGGGTGCATTCGCCATTCTGGCCGTCGGATACCAGTTATGACTGCTTTGTCCCGCGCTCTGCAGACGCTGCGCCAGCGCAATGCGATACGGCGTCACATGCAGTTTGAAATGCGTGAAGGTATGCGAGAACTGCGGCAACTTTTCCACCGATACCGGCACTCCGCACGCGGCCGTCGCATGCGCCAGTGCGATATCAAAATCGGTCGTCCCCGGCTGCAGCGCCGCATCCATTTCCGGCAATGACAGCAAGCCGCCCCAAATGCCTTTGTCCGGCCGCTGTTCAAGCAAAATCTGGTCGCCATCGATAATCAATAGCATCGCCGTCGCTTTTTCCGGCACCGCTTTTTTCGGTTTGCGTATCGGCAGTTCGCTGGTTCTGTCCGTCGCATAGGCAACACAGCGTTGCACCAGAGGGCAACGATTGCAGGATGGGCGATTGCGCGTACACAAGGTCGCTCCCAGATCCATCAAACCCTGCGTATAGGATTCCACACCGGCCTCCGGCAGCAAAGCCACGGCGCGCAGCCATAGTTCATTTTCCACCGCCTTCTCGCCGGGATAACGTTCAACGCCAAACACGCGGGCGAATACGCGCTTGACGTTACCGTCCAGAATGGCGGCGCGGGTGCCGTAGGAAAACGCCGCGATCGCCGCAGCGGTCGAGCGGCCTATGCCGGGCAACTGTTCCAGCAAGACGGGATCGCCGGGGAAGACACCGCCATGCATGCTCACAATCGCCTGCGCGCACTTATGCAGATTGCGCGCGCGCGAGTAATAACCGAGCCCGCTCCAGTGCGCCATGACCTCTTCTGACGGCGCTGCAGCCAGCGACGCCACGGTAGGAAAACTGGCGAGAAAACGCAGGTAGTAAGGTATGACCGCTGCGACCTGCGTCTGCTGCAACATGATTTCCGACAGCCAGACGCGATACGGATCGCGCGTGTTCTGCCAGGGCAGCGCGTGGCGTCCATGCTGTTTTTGCCAATGGATAACGGCGTGCGAAAACGTCGGATCGGCCAGTGCAGCTACATGCGCCGATATTGTTGTGGATGCTGTTTTTTTACCTGCGGAGACTACACCTGCCTCTGGTTCTCTGACGACACGCTTCATCTAGGCCGCTGCTCTATACAAACCAAGCTGCGCCAGAATGGCTATTTTCAATTCATTTTCCAGATGTTTCAATTGCTCTTGTTGTGCATTGAGTTCGGCTTGCATCTGTTCAAACGCCAGCACTTTTTCTTCCAGGCTGTCGGTTGCCAGATGGATTTTTTCTATTGATTTCTTGCGTCGCCTCAATTGCAGCTTGTGCTCGCCTATCTGTGCTTCCAGCGGCGCCATCACGACTTTCAGCCAGGCTTCCACATCGCGATTTGCCTGCAGAAAACTCTGCCTGACGCGCGACGCGATCGAGTCAAAAAATTTCTGCATCAGCACGACTTGCGGCGTGGTCAGTATCGTCGCCGTACCGAATTGCTTGTGGTACAGCTTTTCGATCATGATGATTTCCTGGCTGTACTTTTCCAGTGAAAACGGCATCGGCGTCGACAAGGCCAGCCCGTGCTCGGTGGAAAATTTACGATACATGACCGACATCATCTCGCCGATTTCATCAGTCTTCTGCGCCGACAGCTCCAGATTGTGCAACGCCTGCCGGAAAAATTCCTTCACGGCCTGACGCAAACCGGCGGTGAACTTGCTGCGCTCCATCGCCTCGCGTGCATGGCGAATCTCGTCCTTCATCACGCCCATGCCGAGATGGGTAAACACCTCGTTCGACAAACGCGTAAATACGGAACGCGTGGCCTGCAATTTGAACAGACTGCCATCGAACTCGGTTTTTTCCATGTCGATGCGCTTCATCATGTGTTCAAGTATGTTTTGATTCTTGCCGCGCAGGCTTTTCAGCTCCAGCAATTGCTCCACCACATTCCGCGAACGCGACATCAGCAGCGCCTGCTTGGAAGCAGCCAGTTCCTTGACTTCAGCCAGCAGTTGCTCACGTATGATGTCCTGCTTGGCGGGAATCAGCTCGTTCGACAATGCACTTTCCAGCGCGGGCAAACGGCTCTTCGCCAGCAGCGGTGCATCGACATTTATTTTTCCGACCAGGCCTTTTTGCGCCGACACCGGGAAAATCTGCCGCTGCGGAATACCCAGTATTTGCGCAACGTTGCCAACCTGCATATCGATTTGCTGTTCGACTTCGCCCGGCGTGCGCAACTCATCCCACATGCTGTCTATCTTGTTCAGCACGACCATACGGCCAGCGCCGGTACCGCCTATGTGATTGCGCCAGATATCGATGTCGCTTTTGGTCACGCCGGTATCGGCTGCGAGAATGAACAGCACCGCATGTGCATTCGGAATCAGGTTCAGCGTTAATTCAGGTTCGGTGCCGATCGCATTCAAACCCGGCGTATCGATAATCACCAAGCCCTGCTTCAATAGCGGATGCGGAAAATTCACGATCGCGTGCCGCCATTGCGAAATTTCGACCATGCCGTTTTCATCCACTGCCAGCACCATGTCGAGATCGGTTTCGTCATACAGGCCGTAGCTTGCCGCTTCAGCGATCGGTACGCGTTTGGTCAGGCTGACTTGCTTGAATGCTTCCAGCATGCCGTCGCCGGATGACGTATCGAGCGGCAATACGGTCCAGACCTGGCTTTGCGCCTTGAAGTCGCTGGTCGATTGCGCTTCGGCGCGCGTCTCGATGGGCAACAGCCGTATCGATGGCGGAAAGGTTTCGTCGTACAGCAATTCGGTAGGGCACATCGTGGTGCGTCCGGCGGAGGTCGGCAAAATGCGCTGACCGTAATCGGCAAAGAAGATCGCATTGATCAACTCCGATTTGCCGCGCGAAAATTCAGCGACAAAGGCTATCGACAATTTATCTTCGTTCAGGCGCGACAGCATCTGCATAAAGCGCTGATCGCTGGCACCATCGGAGAGATCGATGGCATGCACGCAGTCGCGATAACGCTCGAGCGAAGTTCTGACGTCATCGCGCCAGTTGCTGTACTGCTGAAATTTCTGTACCAGATTGCTCACATGGACCTCGTTTGTGCCGTTGTTATGCCGCAGTTTTCCCGGGTCGACTCATTTACCAGAGCGACACTAGCATCTGTCTTCACTTTTGACAATTTGGACAATAGAAAGTCGAACGCTGGCCTTGCACGATTTGCCGGACAGGCGCATTGCAAATACGGCAAGGTTCGCCAGTGCGGGCATAGACAAAATAGTTTTGCTGGAAATAGCCAGATTGTCCGTTGACGCCTATGAAATCCTTGAGCGTACTGCCACCCTGCGCAATGGCGGCAGCCAGGATTTCGCGTATCGCCTGCGCCAGTCGTTCGTAACGCTGCAGGCCGATCCGATGGGCCTGCGTCTTCGGATTGATGCCCGCCTGAAACAGACTTTCCGAGGCATAAATATTGCCGACTCCGACGACAATGTCGCCCGCCAGCAACACTTGCTTGATCGCCGATCGGCGACTGCGCGTCTGCCTATACAGCCATTGTGCAGTAAACAGACCTTCCAGCGGCTCCACGCCCAGCGTGCGCAGTAATAAATGTTGATCGACCGCCCCTTCTTCTGCGGCATGCCACAGTACGGCACCGAAACGGCGCGGGTCGGTCAGCCGCAGCACCTGATTGCCGACCGTCATGTCGAAGTGATCGTGTTTTTGCGGCGGCACGCCGAGGGGCAGAATACGGATGTGCCCGGACATGCCGAGATGGACGATCAAGGTGCCATGATCAAAATGGATCAACAGATATTTTCCGCGCCGGCCGGTGCTGCGTATCGTGCGCCCGGCCAGAGTCTGCGACAAGGCCGCAGGGAAAGGCCAGCGCAAACCGGTGTGGCGCAAGACAACGCCGCTGACTACTTGCCCCTCCAGATACGGGGCGACGCCGCGGCGCGTCACTTCAACTTCAGGTAATTCAGGCATGGCGACAACAACTTCCGTGGTGATTCAGGCAGGCGCTTATACTGCGTCGTGCCGCGCATAGCGTAGCGGTTCAGCGTAGAATAAAAACCTGCTCGATTTGCTTGGACTTCAATTGAAAAATGCTCTCGTCATTGTAACGCTGTCGGTGCTGTTCTCTACTGGCGCCGATCTGCGCGCTGAACCGTTGGTGCCGGCCTATGCTGCGCAGCCACCGCAATTCATTGCGAAAGAAGGCCAGAAACCGCCAGCAGCCAGTCAGCCGGTAAATAAAAAACAGGCCAGCGAGGACAAGACCGACGACCCCTTGCCGTCGGTCGATCTGACGGAAGACCTGCTGTTCAAGTTGTTGCGCGCCGAACTGGCTTACCAGCGCGGCGACTGGCAGCTTGCTTACGTGACAATGCTGGTGAGCGCGCAGGAAACGCGCGATCCTCGCCTCGCACGCCGCGCGGCGGAAATCGCCCTGAGCGTCAAGCAAACCGGCGAAGCCCTGTCGGCCGTCAGATTATGGCGCGAGTTGGCGCCGCACTCCGATGAAGCCAACCAGTTTTATCTGGGTCTGGTTGTACTGGGAGAAAATCTGGCGGAAGCCAAACCGATTTTCACCGAACGTCTGCAAGAAGTCCGTCCGCAGGCACGCGGCTTGCTGATTCTGCAAATACAACGTCTGCTGGTGCGCACCAAGGACAAGAACGCCGCCTTCACACTTCTGGAAGAGCTGACCGCACCGTATCAAAATCTGGTGGAAACGCATATTGCACTGTCGCAAGGAGCGTTTGCCAAAAACGATCTGGCACGTTCACGCATGGAGTCGAAAAAAGCACTGGAGATCAAACCCGACCTGGAAATCGCCGTCTTGATGCTGGCCCAGGCGACGCCGAATAGTGTCGACGCACTGCGCACCCTCACTGCCTTTCTCGATAAAAATCCGAAATCCCGCGACGTCCGTATCGCCTACGCAAAAACCCTGATCGATGACAAGCAGCTCGAGCAGGCGCGCAAGCAATTCGAGATTCTGCTCAAGGACCAGCCTGACGATTTGACGATCCTGTATGCGACGGGCATTCTGGCTGCACAAATGAACGACCGGGAAGGTGCCGAAAAGTATCTGACCACCTATCTGCAGAAACTGGAAGACAATCCCGACGAGGAACGCGATCCGGTGCAAGCCTTGCTGATCCTTTCGCAAATATCCGAAGACCGCAAGGACTTTCCTGCTGCGCTCAAATGGCTGGCGCAAGTTGAACCTGGCCCGGCTTATCTGGATGCGCAAATAAGAAGTGCGCAAATCATGGCTAGCGCCGGCGATCTGAACGGCGCCCGCAACCTCCTCAACCATCTGAAACCCGAAGGCCAGCGCGAACAGATACAGGTCATCGTCGCCGATGCGCAACTATTGCGCGATGCCAATCGTATACCGGAAGCTCTGGCCATATTGAGTAAAGGTCTGGAGCGCTTCCCCGAAGACACCGGCTTGCTGTACGACTACGCGATGCTGGCAGAAAAAGCCGGCCGCTTCGATTTGATGGAAAATTCCTTGCGCAAAATCATGAAGCTGGCGCCGAGCAATCAGCATGCGTACAACGCACTGGGCTACTCCTTTGCCGAGCGCAACATCCATTTGCAGGAAGCCTACGCGCTGATCGACAAGGCATCGAAACTGGCGCCGGAAGATCCCTTCATCATGGATAGCATGGGCTGGGTATATTTCCGCCTCGGAAAATTGCGGGAAGCAGAGGATTTTCTGCGCCGCGCCTATGCCATACGTCCGGATGTGGAAATCGGCGTGCATCTCGGAGAAGTGCTGTGGGTCAAAGGTGAAAAAGAAGCTGCACAACAGTTGTGGCGCGAAGCTAACCAGAAAGATCCGCAAAGCGATATGCTGAAAAACACCCTCGCACGTCTGCGCACCAAATTGTAAATATCAGGGGTGACGGCAGTTCCCGTTGCCCCGCATTTCCCGCACAAGTGCGATCGCCGCAGGCATTATTCCCTGCATCCCTCATATCACCATGTTTATATCCGGCCCACCCATGCGAGACACCCTCTGCGCTCTCACACATAAAGTCGCCACGGCGATTGCGCTCGGCACCTTATTATCATTGACGGCATGCGCCACGCTGGAGTCGCCTGAGGACGCCCGCCTTAGCACGGCAACATCGATGCAGCGCGCCTATAGCGAAACGCTGGATCTCGATGGCCGGCTATCGGTGCAATATCAAAAAGACGACAAGGATGAAGCGATACACGTCAGCTTTACCTGGAAGCAAAGCAGGGAGCGCAATACGATCACCATCCTGTCGCCGCTCGGGCAGATCCTCGCCACCATAGCTGTCACGCCGGATAGCGCCACGCTGACCCAGTCCGGCCAGGCGCCCCGCAACGCAGCGGATGCCGATGCACTGGCACAGCAGGCGCTAGGCTGGCCTTTGCCGGTTTCCGGTTTGCGCAGCTGGTTGCAGGGTTACGCCATCGATGCCGGCAACCGGGCCTTTATTGCCTCGCCGTCCAACACCAAAGTCACGACCCGCGACGGCTGGCACATTCGATACCAGAGCTGGCAGGACGATAATCAGCCGGCAACGTCTAGCCGTCCGAAACGCATAGATCTCGAACGCCAGACCGAACAGGCCGGCAAGGTCGCGATCCGCATCGTGCTCGATAACTGGCAGACGCAATAAAGCACCTCTTTACTGATACCGGACAAGAACATGGTTCGCACACTCAACAACTGCCCGGCGCCGGCCAAGCTGAATCTTTTTTTGCACGTCACCGGGCGACGCGCAGATGGTTACCACCTGCTACAAAGCGTATTCCAGCTGATCGATCGCGGCGATGTACTGCATTTTTCCGTACGCGACGATGGCCTCATCCATCGCAGCACGGAATTGGCAGGCGTGCCGGCTGACAGCGATCTGGTCGTGCGTGCCGCGAGACTGTTGCAAACGGAAGCAAAAAAACAAGGCAAGACTCCCGGCGCGGATATCGCCATCGAAAAAAAACTGCCCATGGGCGGCGGTCTGGGCGGCGGCTCGTCCGATGCCGCGACCACGCTGCTCGCCCTCAACCATCTTTGGCAAACCGGATTGACGCGCGCCGAATTAATGGCGCTCGGACTGCAACTAGGGGCGGACGTGCCGTTTTTTCTATTCGGCCAGAATGCATTTGCCGAGGGCATAGGCGAGGCTTTAATGGCGGTAAAAACACCGGAATCCTGGTTCCTGGTGATCGAACCCGGCGTGTCGGTACCGACCCAGCAGATATTTTCTTCATTGGAATTGACAAGGGATACGAAACCCGTCAAAATATCGGACTTTTCCAGAGCTCAAGAAAGCTTCGGTAAAAACGACCTGCAAGTCGTGGCTGCAAACTTGTTTCCGCCGATAGCCGACGCCATTAAATGGCTGCAGCAATTCGGAGATGCGAGAATGACGGGGTCCGGCGCTTGTGTGTTTTGTCCGTTTAAGGAAGAACAACAAGTCGATGCAGTACTGGCAACGGTACCGCAGCAATGGAAAGCATGGAAAGCCAAAGCGATCACGCATCATCCGCTCGCTTATTTGGCAACGTAAATGCAGCAGTCGTAAAAAGTCAGAATTCGTCGTTCGCACTATCCGCCGCTAACATAGCGAAGAGTGTGCGAAAGACACAAAGGTTGCGTAGGGGAATCGCCAAGTTGGTTAAGGCACTGGATTTTGATTCCAGCATTCGAAGGTTCGAGTCCTTCTTCCCCTGCCATTCATATCTATAGCAAGAAAAAACAATAGCCGCCAACGCAAGACGTCACCGTCAGGCTTTGGCGGCTTTCCAGCTTTTTACTGTCATTTAACTTTGTAGCGGGAATTTCCATGGCACTCGAAAACCTGATGGTTTTTACCGGCAACGCAAATCCGGATCTGGCTTTGGGGGTTGCCAAGCATCTAGGCATACCGCTCGGCAAAGCAGTTGTTTCCAAATTTTCCGACGGCGAGATCGTTGTCGAAATCAATGAAAACGTACGCGGCAAAGATGTGTTTGTCTTGCAGTCAACCTGCGCACCGACCAATGACAACCTGATGGAAATCATGTTGATGGTCGATGCACTCAAACGCGCTTCGGCCGGCCGCATTACCGCCGCCATCCCCTACTACGGTTATGCCCGCCAGGATCGCCGTCCACGCTCGGCGCGTGTTGCAATTTCGGCCAAAGTCGTCGCCAACATGTTGCAGGAAGCCGGCGTAGAACGCGTACTCATCATGGATCTGCATGCAGATCAGATTCAGGGCTTCTTCGATATTCCGGTCGATAACATTTACGCATCGCCGATTCTGTTGAGCGATCTGGTTGCCAAGAATTACGACGACCTGCTGGTCGTTTCGCCTGACGTCGGCGGCGTGGTTCGCGCACGTGCATTGGCAAAACGCATGAACTGCGATCTGGCCATCATCGATAAGCGTCGCCCGAAAGCGAATGTATCGGAAGTCATGAACATCATCGGTGAAGTCGAAGGCCGTAACTGCGTGATCATGGATGACATGGTCGATACCGCAGGCACATTGACGAAAGCCGCCGAAGTATTGAAGGAGCGCGGCGCGAAGAAAGTCGTCGCCTACTGTACGCATCCGGTATTGTCGGGTCCTGCAATCGAACGCATCACGAACTCGCCGCTGGATGAACTGGTGGTGACCGATACGATCCCGCTGACCGACGCTGCCAAGGCATGCCCGAAAATCCGCGTGCTGTCCTGCGCCAGCCTGCTGGCTGAAACCTTCAAGCGCATCAGCACCGGCGATTCCGTCATGTCGATGTTTGCCGAATAAGCAGGTAGAAACAACTTAGAACAAGGATGCGACGAGATTCGTCGATATCCGACCTGGTGCAGTTTGCTTTAGCTTGCTGTACCACTTTTCAAATCCCCTGGTCGCGGGGGATTTAACCGCGGGATGATTTTCATCCTGCATATTTGGAGTTCATCATGAAAGTAATCGCATTTGCACGTAATGACCTGGGGACCGGAGCGAGCCGCCGCCAGCGCATTGCAGGCCTCACCCCTGGCATCGTTTATGGTGGTACCGCAGCACCGGTCAACATCTCGCTCGACCACAACGCGCTGTACCATGCATTGAAAAAAGAAGCGTTCCACTCGTCGATTCTCGACCTGGAAGTGGATGGCAAGGTAGAACAGGTTTTGTTGCGCGACTTCCAGGTCCACGCATACAAACAACTGGTTCTGCACGCTGATTTCCAACGCGTCGATGCCAAACAAAAAATTCACGTTAAAGTGCCGCTGCATTTCATCAATGCAGAGATCTCGCCAGCAGTCAAACTGCAGGCCGGCATCATCAGCCACGTCGCAACCGAACTGGATATCACCTGCCTGCCAGGCAATCTGCCGGAATTCGTTGAAGTTGATCTGGCTACACTGGAAGTCGGCCACTCGATTCACCTGGCTGACATCAAATTGCCAAAAGGCGTTGTTGCAGTGATCCACGGCGGCGAAGACAATCCGACGATCGCTACTGCTGCGGTTCCTGCCGGTAAAGTTGAAGAAGCAGCTGCTGCACCTGCCGCTGCTGCCGCACCTGCAGCTCCTGCTGACAAGAAGTAATCTCGCAATTGCAGGCTTGCCCTGCAATTGAAGAACCCGCCTTCGTGGCGGGTTTTTTTATGATGGGACTGAACACAAGACAGTTTCATCCCCGATAATCAGGTTTTCCAATTTTCACAACGCCATGCCTATTCGCCTTATCGTCGGCCTCGGCAATCCCGGCCAGGAATACGAACAAACCCGTCATAACGCCGGCTTCTGGCTGGTCGATGAACTCGCGCGCGCGACGCCGCGCTGCACGCTGTCGCGCGAATCTAAATACAGTGCGCTCGCGGCGAAAACCGCGATCGCCGGACAGGAAGTCTGGTTGCTGGAACCGCAAACCTTCATGAATCGCTCCGGACAATCGGTGGGAGCACTGGCGCGTTTCTACAAAATCCTGCCGGACGAAATTCTGGTTGCGCATGATGAACTGGACCTGCCGCCCGGCATCGCCAAACTGAAAAAGGGCGGCTCATCCGGCGGCCACAATGGCTTGAAAGACATCACCGCCGCGCTCGGCACGCAGGATTACTGGCGCCTGCGCATAGGCATAGGCCATCCGCGCACCTTGAACCTGAATCAGGCAGTAGTCGATTTTGTTCTGCATCGTCCACGCAAGGAGGAGCAGCCGCTGATCGATGAAGCAATAGCCAAAAGCCTTTCCATCATTCCCCTGCTATGCGAAGGCAACTTCAATGCGGCTGCGATGAAACTGCACACGGTCGAAAAATAAAGCGTCAATCGATAGCAAATCCGCACGTCGGAATCCGCTCAATTGCACACAGCCTCAAGTAGTCGGCCGCCAAACGCGGCAGACCCCTCTCGCTACGGTAAAATAGCGGGTTAATTCATCTCTCAGCAAAGCACAACATCATGAGTCTCAAATGCGGCATCGTCGGCCTGCCTAACGTCGGCAAATCCACCCTCTTCAATGCGCTCACGAAAGCCGGCATCCCTGCTGAGAACTATCCGTTCTGCACGATCGAGCCTAACGTCGGCATGGTTGAAGTACCTGATCCACGTTTGCAGGCGCTGGCAGAAATCGTCAAGCCTGAACGCATCCTGCCAGCCACGGTTGAGTTCGTCGATATCGCCGGCCTGGTTGCCGGCGCCTCCAAAGGTGAAGGTCTGGGCAATCAATTCCTCGCGCACATCCGCGAAACCGATGCCATCGTCAATGTCGTGCGCTGCTTTGAAGACGACAATGTGATCCACGTCGCCGGCAAGATCAACCCGCTCGACGATATCGAAGTCATCCAGACCGAACTGGCGCTGGCCGATATGGGCACCGTCGAAAAAGCCATTCATCGCGAAAACAAGAAAGCCCGTTCCGGCGACAAGGATGCAGGCAAGCTGGTCGCGCTGCTGGAACGCATCATGCCGCACCTGGATGAAGCCAAACCGGTGCGCGCAATGGGTCTGGACAAGGAAGAGATGGAACTGATCAAGCCGCTGTGCCTGATCACTGCCAAGCCTGCGATGTATGTCGGCAACGTATCCGATTCCGGCTTCACCAACAATCCCTTGCTGGATCAATTGACCGAGTATGCCAAATCGCAAAACGCACCTGTGGTTGCCATCTGCGCCGCCATCGAATCCGAAATCGCCGAGCTCGACGAAGCAGATAAAAAGGAATTCCTCGCCGACATGGGCATGGAAGAACCTGGTCTGGATCGTTTGATCCGCGCCGGTTTCAAATTGCTCGGCCTGCAAAGCTATTTCACCGCCGGCGTAAAAGAAGTGCGCGCATGGACCATCCATGTCGGCGATACCGGCCCGCAAGCGGCAGGCGTGATTCACACCGATTTCGAACGTGGCTATATCCGCGCACAAACCATTGCGTATGAAGATTTCATCAAGTTCAAAGGCGAGCAAGGCGCGAAAGAAGCCGGCAAGATGCGCGCCGAGGGCAAGGAATACATCGTCAAGGATGGCGACGTGCTGAATTTCCTGTTCAACGTTTAACATCCGGTCTGATTCCGTTTGCATTGTTTGCCCGGTCAGGTGATTTTCATTCTCGCTGACCGGCGTTGCACATTTACGTATCCTATTGCGCCATGCCTATCCTGACCGAACTCAATCTGTACCCGATCAAATCCTGTGCCGGCATTTCACTGCGCGAAGCAACGCTCACGCCGGCCGGTTTGATGAGCCAGCATATTTATGATCGCGAATGGATGATCGTTGATGTAAATGGGCAGGCACTGACGCAACGTGAATTTCCCAGGATGGCTTTGATCGAACCACGCATCAAGGCCGATACGATGGAATTACGCTCGCCCGGCATGTTGCGCTTTGAAGTTCTACTGGATCTGCCGGACCCGGCGGATGAAAAAATCATACGCGTCAAAGTCTGGGACGATGAAGTCGATGCTTATGATTGCGACGAAACAACGGCGTTATGGTTCTCGAACGCTCTCGGCACCGCGTGCAGACTGGTACGCTTTCATCCGAACGCACAAAGAAGCGCGAACAAGGAATGGACAGATGGGCGCGACGTACCAGCCCTATTTTCCGACGGCTTCCCGATGCTGGTAATCGGTACCGGATCGCTGGCCGATTTGAATGAAAAACTGGTGGCGCAGGGACGTTCGGCACTGCCGATGAATCGCTTTCGTCCCAGCATGGTATTCAGCGATATAGCACCGTTTGAGGAAGATTTTGCCAGGCAATACAAGCTGGGCGAAGCAAGCCTGAAGCCGGTCAAACCCTGCCCCCGCTGCCCGATACCGTCCATCGATCAAGCCACCGGAGAAATCGGTCCCGATCCGCTGGATATCCTGCGCACTTATCGCGTCGATCCCAAAGTTGACGACAGCATTACCTTCGGCATGAATACCATCCTGCTCAATGGCGCAGGACAAGTTGTGCGCGTAGGACAGCATGTGGATATGGAACTGGATTTTTAAGTAGTCTGACGCACTCAGTTGTGTGCGCATGCAAGCCCGGCGTCCTGCATGCGCGGCTAAATTCAGCTTAGTCCGGCACGGCATAAAAATTGCCACGCAGAAAGCATCGGCGTAATATTCAGCACGGATTCCCTGCCGCACTCGCTGCCCACGCAGTTCACACCTGATGCCATGACGAACACGCCAGCCACCGAAAATTCGCAGTTGCGCAGTCAGTTGAAACTGCTGCTGGAGCAGGCACATCGCAATCAGCAAATCATGCAGCGCTATCAGGAATTCGACCTGAAGTTCATCGGCGCCAATACATTTCAGGAGTTGATCGATAGCGTATTCGACACCCTGACCGAAGCATCCGAGCTCGATGTCGTGACGCTATCGCTGATCGATCCCGATGCAGAAATTCGCCGCATCCTGACCGATTTGCGTATCGATGTCAGCGATTATCCCAATCTGATTTTCATAGCAGAGAGCATCGATGAAATGGCGCATCCGGCACGCAAGGCGTCGCTCGGCATATACAACAGCATGCAACATCGCCGGCTGTTCCCCGACACGGTATTGAAACCCAGCAGCGTTGCCATACTGCCCTTGATACGACGCAATGCCTTGATAGGCTGGCTCAGCTTGGGTAGTCTGGATGCAACGCGTTTCACTTCCGGTATGGCCAGCGATTTTTTGCAGCACCGCGCCTCCATCGTTGCAATCTGCGTTGAAAACGTCATCAACAACGAGCGCCTGCAGCATATCGGGCTGACCGATCCACTGACCGGCGTCAACAATCGCCGCTACGTCGAGCGCCGCCTGCTGGAAGAAGTCGGACGCACGCAGCGGCACGGCCATACCTTGTCAGCCATGTATATCGATCTGGATTTCTTCAAGAAGGTGAATGACAATTACGGCCATCAGGGTGGCGATGAAGTGCTGCGCGAAGTTGCAGCCCGTATCAAGGCCGAGTTGCGTCTGAGCGACGCACTGGGCCGTTTTGGCGGTGAGGAATTTGTCGTACTGTTGATTGATGCGGGCATGGAAGCAGCGCTTGCAGTAGCAGAACGCATGCGTAGCAGCATTGCCAACCGCCCTCTGGTTTTGAGCAGCGGAGAACAACTGCGCCTCTCGGTTTCCATCGGCGTCTCCACGCTGCAAGCCATAGAGCGCAAGGATGAAGTCGCAACTATCGCACAACAGTTGCTGGCAAAAGCGGATCAGGCTTTGTATCTGGCCAAACAGGGCGGCAGAAACAAGGTCATGAACGTTATCTGATGGCGATGGCACTTGTTCCCGCACAAATAAAAACGGGCCACGGAGGCCCTTTTTATTCATGAAACTTGTTGCAAGACTTATTTAAGACACGACTTTCAGCTCGGCCTGCAAACGCTCATATTTGGCCTGCAGCTCTTCCTTGCTTTCGCGCCATGCAGGATTGAAAGGTATGCATTCAACCGGGCACACTTGCTGACATTGCGGTTCGTCGAAGTGACCGACGCACTCGGTACATTTGGTCGGATCTATCTCGTAGATCTCCTGCCCCATGTAAATCGCATCGTTCGGGCATTCCGGCTCGCATACGTCGCAATTGATGCATTCGTCCGTGATCAGCAGGGCCATATTGCCTCCGCATCTGCAGGACGAATACAGCAAACGCTTGCAAGCGTTTGCTGCGCTGACCGGCACAAGGCGATGCCTTGCGAAATCCGGTTCAACGTGTTCGTGATCAACAGTGCCATGACTATCTCAATTCCAGCTTATCCCTGCTCTTGCGCAGCGATTTTTTCTTTCAGCCATTTGTCGACGGAAGGAAAAACAAACTTCGATACATCGCCGCCCAGTGCGGCAATCTCACGGACTATCGTACCAGAGATGAACTGATACTGATCGGAGGGAGTCAGGAACAGCGTTTCCACATCCGGCAGCAAATAGCGGTTCATGCCGGCCATCTGGAATTCGTATTCAAAATCGGATACCGCACGCAGGCCGCGCACAATCACGCGCGCATCGTGCCTACGCACGAAATCCTTCAGCAAGCCGGAAAAACTTTCGACGTGCACGTTAGGATAATGACCCAGTACTTCATTGGAAATCGTCAGACGTTCTTCCAGTGAAAAGAATGGTTTTTTGTTCTTGCTATCGGCAACACCGACGATCAATTTATCGAACAGGCCGGATGCACGACGCACCAGATCTTCATGGCCACGCGTAAGTGGATCGAATGTTCCTGGATAGATAGCTGTGACCATTTTTGCTCCGTAGGGTGGCTAAGTGTCAGCTCGCGGAAAAAACACGCGGCGCATGCGCCGGATGAGGCAAAGTTGGTATTTTGCTTCCTGTTCCTGCATAGCGCAGCATGACACTATGGGCACCGCAAATAACTGAAAGCGCATTATGCCTGAACTTCAGGCAGTTTTTTCGCTTGCAGAAGATGGTAAAAAACCAAGCCGGCATTATCGGCCCGCACAACTTCCCAGCCCTGCAGCCAGTCTGGCGGCGTATCGGACACCAGGGAGACTTCGGATTCGATATAAATCAAGCCATCGACAGCCAGCAAAGGTATGCAGGCCGGCAATATTTTGGCAAGCCAGCTCTGGTGATACGGCGGATCGAGAAAAATAAGATTGAAGCCGGTCGCATCACGCGCCTGCATGCCCTGTGTTGCCGACAAGGCATCGCCGCGTACGATAGCGACCTGCTCCGCATGCAGCTTTTCTTTCGTTGCTTCCAGTTGCCGCACTGCCGGCGTATGCATTTCCACCATCACGACCTGCGCGGCGCCGCGACTGGCGGCCTCAAAGCCCAGCACGCCGGTGCCGGCAAACAGATCCAGGCATTTCATCCGGCTCCAGCCGCCGTCTATCAAATGATTGATCCAGTTGAATACCGTTTCACGCACGCGATCCGGCGTCGGTCGCAAGCCTTCCACATCCAGCACCACCAGCGGTGTGCGCTTCCACTTCCCGCCTATGATGCGCACCTGATGCGTCATCTTCGGACGCGGTGTGCGCTTGGCTGCGGGCTTGGTATTCGGCTTTTTTGACATGGGTAGCTTGCGATTGAGTGATGCGCGGGAAAATGTGCGCAGCGTGGATTGTAATGACTACGCAGCACGCATGCCAGCACACAGTGCAATCTATAGCCCGCCACCAACAATCACTGTGGAAAATTTATCGAGTTGCAGCTTGCGATTGAATGCCGCCTTGACTTGCGCTACCGTCACGGCGGCAATCTTGGCGTTCCAGGTATTCAGATAATCCAGCGGCAACTGGTAAAACCCGATGGCGGCAATATTTTCCAGTATCTTGCGATTGCTATCGATACGCAGCGCAAAGCTGCCGGTCAGATTATCCTTGGCTGCTTTCAATTCTGCAGCGCTGGGGCCCTCGCGCAAATAATCGGCCAGCGTATCGCGCGTTACCTTGAGCGCTTCCCCGGCCTGTTCCTTTTTCGTTTGCAAACCGATCTGGAACGGCCCGGCCTGCGCCATCGGATTGAAGTAGCTGCTGACGCCATAGGTCAAGCCGCGTTTTTCGCGCACTTGCTGCATCAGGCGCGAAGCAAAGCCGCCACCACCCAATACGTAATTGCCGACTGTCAACGCAAAGTGATCAGGGTCATGTCGTGCCAGCGCCGGCATGCCGAGCAGAATATGCGCCTGCGTCGCCTGATGCGGAATGCGTTCCTCCCTGCCCTGTGCCGCCGGCACCGCAGGCAGATCCGGCAGTGCGGCACCTTGCGGCAAACGCTGCGTCAATTGCAGTGCGATCCGGTCCGCATCGGCACGCGTGATATCGCCTATCAAGGCCACCACGGCGCGATTGGCCACGTAATACGCAGCGTGAAAAGACAGCAAGTCATCGCGCGTAATAGCCGTGATCGACTCCACTGTCGGCTGCGCACCATACGGATGAGTGCCATACAGCAAACGCGCAAAGGCTTTGTCGGCGATGGCTTCCGGCTGCGTCAGACTTTCCTTGATGGTGGCAACTGTGCGCGCCTTGTCGCGCAGCAGGAATTCTTGCGGGAAGCTCGGCTGCGCCAGCAGGCGCGCCAGCAAGGCAAGCGCCATCTCGCGCTCGCTCGCCAGTGTCCGCAAAGTAACACCGGAACGATCATCATCGAGACGGGCGCCGCGTTGCGCCGCCACATCGGCAAACGCATCCGAAATCTGCGCTTCGCCTATGGCCGGTTCGTTAGGGTTTTGGGCCGCGCGCAGCCCACGCGCCAGCATCGCATTCGTCAACGCGGCAGTACCTGATTTTCCGACCGGATCGCGTCGCGAACCGGCATCGAAATCGACACTGACATCGAGAATCGGGATCGTATGGTTTTCCACAAACAAGACGCGCGCACCATTACTCAAAGTCCACGACTGGATCTGCAACGCAGCCTGAGAAATACTGCATGCGGCGCACAGCGTGAGGCCGACCATCAATTTAAACATGAGAACTCCGAAAACGCAGGTTGTATTCAAGAACAGCGCACAGCAGGGCCGACCGCATCAACGCAGAGGGCCGGCTGGCGGCGGCGCCGGTTTTTTGTCGGTAACAGGCAAAGGCAGCAGTGTGGCGACGGTCAATGCATCGTCGCCGAAATACTTCTGCGCTACAGACTGCACTTGCTGCGGCGTCACTGCGCGCAAGCGTTCAATAATCAGATCGATATCCTTGTACGACAGACCGGACATTTCCATCGAACCGATTTCCATCGCCTGCCCGAACACCGAATCGCGCTTGTAAATCTGACCGGCGATCAATTGCGTTTTCACGCGCTTCAATTCGGTTTCGGATACGCCTTCGGTGGCAATGCGGGTAATCTCTGCGCGCAAATGCTTTTCAAGTTGCTCGGTCGTCGTACCCGCGGCAGGCACACCATCCAGCAAAAACATGACCGGGCCGCGCGCAATACCCGAATACGAAGCACCCACGTCATTGGCTACGCGGTCAGTACGCACCAGTTTTGCCGCCAGCCGGGCATTGTCGTAGCCATCGAGCACGGCCGACAGCACATCCAGCGCAAACGCATCATCATCCCTGGCGATATCGCGCAAAGCCGGCACCTTGAAGGCCAGCACGACGTAGGGATTTTCTGCCGGCGCCTTGACGGTCACCCGCTTGATGCCCAGCTGCGGCGGCTCATTCTGCGGCCGCGTGCGCGTCAATGTTTTCTGCGGGTAGCGGCCGAAATATTTTTCGGCCAGCGCGTGCACCTGCCTGGCATCGACATCGCCGGAGACCACCATCGTCGCATTGTTCGGCGCGTACCAGGCGTCATGCCAGGCTTTCACATCGCCCACGGTCATGTGCTGCAAATCGTCCATCCAGCCGATGACCGGATTGCGATACGGATGGGCAGCATAGGCGGTCGCCGCCAATGCCTCCTGCACCATCGCAATCGGCTGATCATCGGTGCGCAAACGGCGCTCTTCCATAATGACGCGAATTTCCTTGGCGAACTCCGTCTTGTCGAATTGCAGATTGACCATGCGATCGGCTTCCAGCGCCATCACCGCTTCCAGTTTCGATTTTTCGATTTGCTGGAAATAGGCGGTGTAATCCCTGCTGGTAAATGCGTTTTCACGTCCGCCCAGCTGGGCGACGCGCTTGCTGAATTCGCCCGGTTTCAGCTTTTTCGTCCCCTTGAACATCATGTGTTCCAGTGCATGCGCGGTTCCGGTAGTACCGTTGCGCTCATCCACCGAACCGGTTCGATACCAGATCATGTGCGCCACCGTCGGTGCGCGATGATCTTCATTAACGATAATCTTCATGCCGTTTTTCAGCATGAATTCCTCAGTTTGCGCCGCAACGGCCAGGGTCGGAGCCAAAATGATGGCTGCTGTCACCAGCATTGTTCTGATACTCAATTTCATGACCTTCGCTCTGATAGAATACGTCGATTGTATCCGCTTGCCTGCAACATACCGGCAAGCGCCTGTGACCGCTGTTCTGACCTCATTCCCGATGTTTAGTTTCTTCAAGAAAAAACCGCAAGAACCTGCACCCCTGGCGACGTCGCCTGCGACGCCCGCTCCCGCACCGGAAATGCCGGTCGTTCCTGCTCCGCCGGAGACGCAAACGGAAATCGTTGCTGCCGTCACGCCGGCCGAGCAAAAGCAATCGTGGATGGCGCGACTGAAGGTCGGGCTTTCCAAAACATCATCCAACCTGACGACCTTGTTCGTCGGCGCAAAAATTGACGAGGATCTGTACGAAGAGCTGGAATCGGCACTGCTGATGTCCGACGCCGGCGTCGATGCCACGCAATTCCTGCTCACCGAATTGAAACGCAAGGTCAGGAATGAAAAACTGACCGAGGCTGCGCAGGTCAAAACCGCATTGCGTAGCCTGCTGCTTGAGATGCTGACGCCGCTGCAAAAGCCGCTGGTACTTGGACAGCATCAGCCGCTGGTGATGATGATCACCGGCGTCAACGGTGCCGGCAAAACCACCACCATAGGCAAGCTTGCCAAGCATTTGCAGGCGCACCATCAATCCGTTTTGCTGGCCGCCGGCGACACCTTCCGCGCCGCTGCACGCGAGCAGCTGACGGTGTGGGGAGAGCGCAACAACGTCACGGTGATTGCACAGGAATCGGGCGATCCAGCCGCCGTTGCCTTCGATGCCGTCCATTCGGCGCAGGCACGCGGCACCAATGTCGTGATGGTCGACACCGCCGGACGCCTGCCTACGCAATTGCATTTGATGGAAGAACTGAAGAAAATCAAACGCGTGATTGCCAAGGGCATGTCGTCCGCACCGCATGAAATCTTGTTGATCATAGACGGCAACACGGGACAAAATGCACTCACGCAAGTCAAGGCTTTCGATGACGCATTGGGCCTGACCGGGCTGGTCGTGACCAAACTCGACGGCACTGCGAAAGGCGGCGTTCTGGCCGCAATCGCGCGCGCGCGGCCGATCCCGGTCTACTTCATCGGCGTCGGCGAACAGATCGAAGATCTGCAGCCGTTCAATGCACAGGAATTTGTTGAAGCACTATTGGGTTAATCGATATCGATGATTGAATTTCGCCAGGTTTCGAAAAAGTACGCACAGAACGTCACTGCACTGTCCGACATCACGCTATCGGTCGACAAGGGCGAACTGGTATTTCTGGCCGGCCCTTCCGGCGCCGGCAAATCCACACTACTGAAAATGATTGCCGCGATAGAAAGACCGAGCGCAGGCACGGTCATTGTCAGCGACCATGATATTGGCCGCATCAAGAATTCCGGCCTGCCCTATTTACGGCGCAATCTCGGTTTGATTTTTCAGCAGCAGCGCCTGCTGTCAGATCGCAGTGTATTGGCAAACGTCATGCTGCCGCTGATCGTCTGCGGCGCCGCACGCGCCGATGCCGAACGGCGCGCGCGCGCTGCACTGGACAAGGTCGGCCTGCTCGACAAGGCCGCATCTGCGCCGCAAACGCTGTCGGGCGGCGAACAGCAGCGCGTATCGATCGCCCGCGCCATCGTCAATCGCCCGCAAATCATCCTGGCCGACGAGCCCACCGCCAATCTGGACCGCGAAAGTGCCAACAAGGTGCTCGATGCACTGAAAGCCTTCCATGCGGTCGGCGTGACCTGCCTCATTTCCACCCACGACGAACAATTTCTCGATACGGCAACCCGCGTGATTTATCTCGATCATGGCAAGATCATCGAAAGCTGGCGCAGAACCACCCCGCAGGTGCCGGCATGAATAGCTGGTTCAGACAGCATCGCTTCGCGCTGGGCGATGCATTCCGGCATCTGTTCAAGACGCCAGGCAATTTCCTGTTGAACGTGCTGGTGGTGTCGATTGCGCTGGCCTTGCCGTTTGCCGGTCTGACCCTGCTGGAAAACGTCCGTCCTGTTTCAGAGCAACTGGCGGTGGAGCCTGAAATCAGCGTTTTCATGCAGATGGATGCACCCCGCGAACGCGCAACGGCCCTCGCGCCGGAGATCAGGCGCATCGCACAGGAAGCCAAACATCCGGTCAAGCTGGAGTTCATCCCGCGCGAAAAAGCGCTGAATACGCTGAAAGACAAAACCGGTCTCGAAGACGCCATCGCCACGCTCGGGAGCAACCCTCTGCCGGATGCCTATGTCGTTAAAATGACCGGCTTCCAGAACGACGGTGACGCCGGCAAAATAAAGGCCATCAGCGGAAAATTGCAGGCATTGAATGGGGTCGAATATGTACAGGTCGATTCCGCCTGGGTTGAGCGCCTGGCGGCATTATTGCAAGTGATGCGTCTGATTCTGTTATTCCTCGGCGCAACCCTGGGCGTGGTCGTGGTTGCCGTAGTGTTCAATACGATACGATTGCAAGTCATGACGCAACGCGAAGAGATCGAAGTCTCGCGTCTGGTCGGTGCTACCGATGCTTTCATATGCCGGCCTTTTTATTACACTGGTGCATTACTTGGACTGATTGCAGGTGCGGTGGCGCTCATCACCGTCGCTATCGCCTTGCATCCGCTCAATACCGCCATCGCCGACTTCGCCCGTCTGTATGCATCCGAATTCCGGCTGGTGCCGTTAAATGCGAGTACAACCCTGATCATGCTCGTCGCCAGCGCCTTCCTCGGCCTGCTCGGAGCATTGCTATCGGTACAACGTCATTTGGCGCGCCTTGCATGAGGCCCGCAATCAGTTTGCTACCGGGAAGAATTAAATTCTTTATTTAAAGTAAGTACGCAGCAGCGGAAAGATGTTGAGAAATCACCAACAACATTGCCGCTCTTTCCATACTGCCGCATGGCCGGCTCCAGAAATTCACAAATCTTTACCTGAAAAGTTAGCTGCCGGACGCAACTTCAAGCACGAATCAGGCTCTAAATCCCTGCAGCAAGTGCAATTGTTACTGGAAATGCAATAGTGTGTAACTATGAGCTTGGTACAAAACCCTCATTAGCACTCATTCCAGGAGAGTGCTAAGATAGATGGTGTAAACGATTTTGCAGAGTGCAAGCAAGTCGATTCTGAATAAAGGCAAGGAGAACGCATGAAAGCAACATCTGCATCAACCGCAATGATTTCACCAAGCAACATGATGTCCTTGGGATTTTCTGGCGCGCTGGGCAATATTGACGCTTACATCTCGGCAGTCAATCGCCTTCCTATGCTGACGCACGAAGAAGAAATCTCACTGGCAAAACGCCTGCGCGACGACAACGATCTGGGCGCAGCGCAAAAGCTCGTCCTGTCGCATTTGCGCCTGGTCGTATCGATTGCGCGCGGTTACTTGGGTTATGGCCTGCCTCATGCAGATTTGATTCAGGAAGGCAATATCGGCCTGATGAAGGCAGTCAAACGCTTCGATCCGGATCAAGGCGTGCGTCTGGTGTCGTATTCGATGCACTGGATCAAGGCGGAAATGCATGAATACATTTTGAAAAACTGGCGCCTGGTGAAAGTGGCGACGACGAAAGCACAACGCAAGTTGTTCTTCAATCTGCGCAGCCACAAAACCGGCCTAGATGCAATGACGCCCGATCAAGTCGAAGCGCTGGCGAAAACCCTGAACGTCAAACGCGAAGAAGTCATCGAGATGGAAACACGCTTGTCCGGCCGGGATATCGCGCTGGAAGCGCCGACCGACGATGAAGACGACAAGTTTGCACCGATCGCCTATCTATCGTCGGATTCGCAGGAGCCGACCAGGGTGCTGGAATCGCAGCGCTACGATCGCCTGCAAACCGAAGGCTTGTCGAGCGCACTGGGGAAACTCGATCCACGCTCACGTCGCATTGTGGAAGCACGCTGGCTGGCGAACGACGATGGCTCCGGCGCAACCTTGCATGAACTGGCAAATGAATTCGGCGTCTCGGCTGAACGCATCCGCCAGATCGAAACCGTGGCATTGAAGAAGATGAAAGGTTCGCTGGCTGCTTTTGCATGATCCAGCGGCAACAAACAAAAAAGGCGCTCGATTGAGCGCCTTTTTTTATGCCTGCAAAGCTTACTCGGCCAGCAGGATTTTCAAATCATGCACGATCGGCTCCGTGCCCTGCCCGTGTCGAATGAACAAACGTATCCGGCCCTGCGTATCGAACACATAACTGCCTGCCGTATGGTCGATCGTATAGCTGCCCGGCGTTTTACCCGGCACTTTCTGATAAAAAACCTTGAATTCCTTGGCGGTTTTTTCAGTCTCTGCCAGATCGCCACGCAAACCGAGGAAACGCGGATCGAAGGCAGGTACATACTGCTTCAGCAATTCTGCCGTATCGCGTTCCGGGTCCACCGTGACAAACAGAACCTGCACCTTGTCGGCATCCGGTCCCAGCGCCTTCATGACATTAGCCATTTCCAGCATGGTGGTCGGGCATACATCGGGGCATTGCGTAAAACCGAAAAACACAACGACAGCCTTGCCCTTGAAATCCGCCAGAGTACGCGGCTTGCCATTATGGTCGGTCAAGGAAAAATCCTTGCCGTAAGCCAGGCCGGTCACATCGGTATTGGTGAAAGCAGGTGGCGCCTTACCGCTGCAGGCGCTTAACCCCAGTACGACAACGCACATGGCCAGCAGGAAACGTAAACGCATCTCAAAACCTCAAATAGTGATCGACCAGCAAGGCTGCAAACAGCAGAGACAGGTAGATAATCGAATAGGTAAACATCTTGCGCGCAATCATGTCCGTATAGTGGCGATACACCTGCCACGCGTACCACATGAAAATGACGTCCAGCACCGCTGCCACGACCAGATAGATCAGGCCGCTCATGCCAACGGCAAACGGCAGCATCGTGGTGGCGACCAGCGCTATCGTGTACAGCCAGATATGGAATTGCGTGAAGGCAGTGCCATGCGTGATCGGCAGCATCGGCAAGCCGGACTTTGCATATTCATCGCGGCGATACAATGCCAGTGCCCAGAAATGCGGCGGAGTCCAGATGAAGATGATCAAGACCAGGATCCATGCCTGCATAGGCAAATCGTTTGCCACGGCAGCCCAGCCCAGAGCCGGCGGCATCGCACCGGACAAGCCGCCGATCACGATGTTTTGCGGTGTAGCCGGCTTCAGAATGATGGTGTAAATCACCGCATAACCGACGAAGGTGGCAAAGGTCAGCCACATCGTCAGCGGATTGACGAAGTTGTACAGCACCCACATGCCGGCGCCGCCGATCACGCCGGAAAACACCAGCGTTTGCGGCACGGTAATTTCGCCCTGCGCCATCGGACGTCGTGCCGTGCGCGCCATACGCGAATCGATTTCACGTTCGACCAGGCAATTGATGGCAAATGCCGCACCGGCAAGCAGCCAGATGCCTATCGTGGCAGCGATGACGATTTTCCAGTCCGGCAAGTCCGGTGTTGCCAGAAACATGCCGATCACGGCGCAAAAAACTGCCAGCTGCGTCACGCGCGGCTTGGTCAGTGCCCAGTATTGGGCGATGCGATTGGAAGAGACTATCAAGGTTGTCATGCTTTATCTTTTGATGCTGCCGATGAGCGCAAATCAATCTGATAAGGCTCACGATTTTGCCCGCTCGGGCTCGGGATTCTAGCTTTGTAGTTTAACATGACCAGCAGCAGCACAAGTAAAGCCGCGCAACCATTATGCGCAACCGCAAGTGCGAGCGGCCACTTCAATGAAACGGTGGCAATGCCGATCACGATTTGCAAGACCAGCGCAGCCAGCACACCGCGCGCAGTGGTACGCAAGCCGGGAATCGACAAGGCTTTCCATGCTGTCCAGCCGAGTACCGCCACCACCGCGAGCGCAAACATTCTATGAGTCCAGTGAATCGCCGTCAGCGCGTCGAAGGGCAGATAATCGCCGCCGGCAGTCTTGCCGAGCTCACGCCACAGCGTGAAACCGTGTTCGAAATCCATCTGCGGCACCAGCGCGCCATGGCAGAGCGGAAAATCGCTGCACGCCAACGCGGCATAATTGGTGCTGACCCAGCCACCCAGCGCAATCTGCATGCTCAGCAACACCAGTGCAAGCAGAGCCGGCGTACGCAAGGTCAGCGCACGCGCATCGACAAATGGATGATCCTTCTGCCGCGCGCCCACCCAGGTCAGCATGCCAAGCAGGGCCATGCCGAGCAAAAGATGTATCGTGACGATGATAGGCTGCAGCTTCATCGTCACGGTCCAGGCACCGAACGCGCCTTGCACACAGACAAAGAACAACAGCAGCATCGGGTAACGCGGCGAAAAACGCGTGAGCGTACGGCCGCTTTGCAGCCAGAAGCGCCATGCAATCACCACAATGGCGATGATCAGCACGCCTATCCCCATCGCAAGGTAGCGATGAATCATTTCGACCCATGCTTTCATGACAGTCACCGGGCCGTCCGGCATCAGAGCTTCGGCAGCGCGTATGTGCTCCAGCGCCTGCAAGGGATTGGCATGGCCGTAACAGCCCGGCCAGTCGGGGCAACCCAGTCCTGAATCCGTCAGTCGCGTGAAGGCGCCGAACATGATCACGTCAAAGGTGAGGAACATCGTCACCCATACCAGCTTGCGATATTTGTTCGGATCGCGGGAAGACCAGACGATCACGCATGCCAGCAAGGCGACGAACAATCCCTTGCTGGCAAGTTGAAACAGCATGCCGGAATCAGCCAATTGAAGAGGCTTTCAATAGTTTGACGATATCTTTCTTGATCTTGTTCGGATCAGCATCTTTCGGGAAGCGCATCATCAGATTGCCCAGCGGATCGATCATGTAAATGTGATCTGTCATGGTGCTGTCCTCTTCCACCGGCAACCATGCGCGCACGGCTTCCGATTTGACGCGCAGCATATGGGTGCCATCGAACTCACGTATCAATATCGTATCCAGCGGCTTGTCGTCGGTAATCAGCCAGACGCGTTCGATACGCTCCATTTCCTTGCCTTGCGCGAGGCGCAGCTGGCGCATGTCATGCAATTTTTTTTCGCATGCTGCCGGACATTCGCCGCTATCGACCTGCAACATGATCCACTTGCCCTGATAGGCATCCAGCGCGACCGGCTTGCCGTCAAGGCCCCGTGTGCCAAGTTCGGGAATCGGGTAATTGCGCGGATCGATGAAAGCACCGTAATTGGTGCGGCTTTGCGGCTTGATCACGTAGTAAGTCAGATACGACAGAATGATAGGCGATGCACATGCAAGAATAACCAGAAATAATTTCCAGCGTCCTTTGTGTTTATTTTGTTCCACGTCGAATTCCTGTCACAACAAAAAAAATGAATGCCATTGCAGCCAGTGCGTACCACTGGAACGCATAACCGCGATGCTTTTCCACACCGCTGGATGGTTGCGGCCAATCACGCACCAGGCCATCGTGTGTATCGGATAGCTGCTCAAGAAAAATCGGCTGCATTGCCAGTTTGCTGGTTGCCGCAAAGCTGGTGATATCGAGATTTTGCACAATTGCGTGTGCTTGCGGCGCATCCAGCGCGCCCAACTGCATCACGGATCCTATCGAGCGGTGCGCCGTGCCCTCGATTTCAATCTCGCCTTCCGGTGTAACGATGGCCGGCAGTTTGGTGCGATCCGCCGGGTTGCGCGGAATCCAGCCGCGGGCAACCAGCACGTGCAAATTGCTGGCCGCGATTTTGAACGGCATCAGCAGATAAAACCCGGCAACACCATTGTGCGGACGATTGTCCAGATAGACAGGCCAATCGCGCAGAAATTCTCCCTTGACCAGAACCCGCCGGTATTCAAGATCCTCGGGGCTCTGCAGCAACGCACCCAGCCGTATTGCCGGCGCGGCCTGTCTTTCCTGCAACTGTGCCGCTATCGTCAGCTTTTCGACAGCCCGCCGCGTCTGCCATTGCGCCAGCGACAAACCTATCGCCACTGCAATCGCCGCAGCAACAAATGGAATGAGCCTAAACCGGAAGGTGATTCGCATTACAATATCACTTCACTCAATACATACTGCGTTAGCCAGGCTGATGCAATTCCCCAACTTTCCCGCCATGAAAATCGTTGTCGCCATTGCTTTTATCCTGATTCTCGGCAGTCTTGGATCAGCTCTGTTCTTTCTGATGAAAGACAAAGGGAAAAGCGACCGTACCGTCAAGGCACTGGCAATGCGCGTCGGTTTTTCGATCACCCTCTTTATCCTGGTGCTAGTTGCATACAAGCTGGGCTACATCCAACCGACCGGCATACGCTGATTTCCGCACCAAGCAATGCCGACTTTTGCATGGTGGACAACACGTCACTGCAATCGTAAAAAAGCCGCACCGAAGTGCGGCTTTTTATTTATCTCGCCAATGACTGCAAGCGCAAATTACAACCAGTAGACAACCACGTACAAACCGAGCCAGACCACGTCGACAAAGTGCCAGTACCAGGCCGCACCTTCAAACGCGAAATGGTTGTCAGCGGTAAAGTGACCTTTCATGACACGGTACAACACGACGCTCAGCATGATCGCGCCCAGAGTCACATGGAAACCATGGAAGCCGGTCAACAGGAAGAAAGTCGAACCATAGACACCGGATGTCAGCTTCAAGTTCAGGTCGCTGTAAGCGTGCATGTATTCATACACCTGAAAACCCATGAACACCGCACCCAGCAGCACCGTCGCGGCCAGCCAGAACGCTGTCTTGCCACGTTGATTTTCGCGCAGGGCATGGTGCGAGAGTGTCAAGGTCACGCCAGAAGTCAGCAACAATGCTGTATTAATGGTTGGAATCCAGAATGGACCCATGGTCGTGAACGCTTCCACCGTCCCGGCAGGACCGACATTACCCCAGTGTGCAGCAAAATCAGGCCACAAAATCTTGTGATCCAGATCACCCAGCCAAGGCATGCTGATGCTGCGCGCATAAAACAAGGCGCCGAAGAATGCGCCAAAGAACATGATTTCGGAAAAGATAAACCAGCTCATGCTCCAGCGATAGGATGCATCGATGCGTTTGTTATACATGCCGCTTTCGGATTCACCGATCGCATCACCAAACCATTTGTACAGCACGAAGAGAAAGCCCAGCAGACCTGCCCAGGTAAGATACGAACCCCAGCTGGCATCATTGACCCAGGCGGATGCGCCCAGCATCAGTGTAAGTAGCGACATACCCGCCGCCGCCGGCCATCTGGACGGGCCAGGCACGAAATAATAGGGCGCATTCGCGTGTTGAGCACTCATCTCCATCTCCCAATACAAAATTCAAATAGTTACGATGCAACGGCAGCTTCGACCCCAGGCCACAAGCACCACAATAAACATATCATTTCGGCTAACACGCTATGCCGATGTTTCATTATCCTGCCGTTGCCGGCTTCACCGTCGCCTGTTTTTCAGGCTTGGCAACTTCAAAGAAAGTATAGGACAAGGTAATCGTCTTCACATCCCTGGGTAAAGCTGGATCCAGGTAAAACACTACCGGCATCTGCTTGGCCTGATTAGGCCCCAGCGTTTCCTGCTGAAAACAGAAACATTCCACTTTCTTGAAATGCGCGGCGGCCTGCTGCGGTGCATAACTTGGGATTGCCTGTGCTTCCACACTGCGCGCCTGCGTATTTACTACCTCGTACAACACCTGGCTCATTTCGCCCGGATGTACCTGCATGCTGCTCACCGTCGGACGAAACCGGAATGGCCCCGTCGTATTCGCATCAAACTCAACCGTGATGGTTCTGCTCTTGTCGATTTGCGAATTATCAATCGGCTTTACCTTCATCTCTTGCGAGGTAAGGATATTGACGCCGGTCAGTTCGCAAATCTGTTTGTAGATCGGCACCAGCAAATAACCGAAACCAAACATCATCACCGCAATCACCGCCAGCTTGCCGAACATACGGCCATTCAACTTGCCAGTCGATTCTGTCTGATTTTCCATCTTGCCCTAACTAAACCACAAGCGCTTTGCGATCACGCTCAGCATGAAACCCGCTGCGATGACAGCCAGAATCAAGCCGGTACGCAAATTACGCTTTTTTTGATCCGTCATATGAAGGCGGGCTTGCGCCCGCCGCTCCATTTATTTAACAGTCGGTGGTGTTTCAAACGTGTGGAACGGCGCCGGGCTAGGCACAGTCCATTCCAGACCTTCTGCACCATCCCAAGGTTTGGCGGCAGCTGGTGTACCGCCACGTATAGATGGAATCACCACTGCAAACAGGAAATACACCTGCATCAGGCCGAAACCGAGGCCGCCAATCGATGCAATCACGTTGAAGTCGGTGAACTGCGCCGGATAATCGGCATAACGACGCGGCATACCTGCCAATCCCAGGAAGTGCATAGGGAAGAAGGTGATGTTAAACAGGATCAGCGAACCCCAGAAATGGATCTTGCCGCGGGTTTCGTTGTACATGAAACCAGTCCACTTCGGCCCCCAGTAGTAGAAACCGGCGAACAGGGCGAACAGGGAACCAGCCACCAGCACGTAGTGGAAGTGGGCAACCACGTAGTAGGTATCCTGCAACTGGATGTCGATCGGTGTTACCGCCAGAATCAGGCCGGTAAAGCCGCCGATGGTAAACACGAAGATGAAACCGATTGCGAACAGCATAGGCGTCTCGAATGTCATCGAGCCCCTCCACATCGTTGCAACCCAGTTGAAAATTTTCACGCCGGTCGGCACTGCAATCAGCATCGTTGCGTACATGAAGAACAGCTGTGCTGTCACTGGCATGCCGGTGGTAAACATGTGATGCGCCCACACCATGAACGACAGAATCGCGATTGAAGCGGTTGCATAGACCATCGATGCATAGCCGAACAATTGCTTGCGGGCGAAGGCAGGAATGATATGCGACACGATACCGAACGCAGGCAGAATCATGATGTACACCTCTGGATGTCCGAAGAACCAGAAAATGTGTTGATACATGACTGGATCGCCGCCGCCAGCCGCATTAAAGAACGATGTGCCGAAGTGACGATCGGTCAATGTCATCGTGATCGCGCCAGCCAACACCGGCATCACAGCGATCAGCAGGTAAGCAGTAATCAGCCAGGTCCAGCAAAACATCGGCATCTTCATCAGCGTCATGCCAGGAGCGCGCATGTTCAGGACGGTGACGATAATGTTGATCGAACCCATGATCGACGATGCGCCCATGATATGCAGGGCAAAAATCGCCATGTCCATACCTGGTCCCATTTGGGTCGACAGCGGCGCGTACAGCGTCCAGCCGGCAGCAGTCGCACCGCCAGGCACGAAAAATGATAGGACCAGCAACACGGCGGCAGGCGGCAGCAGCCAGAACGAGAAGTTGTTCATCCGTGCAAACGCCATATCCGACGCGCCGATTTGCAACGGGATCATCCAGTTGGCGAAACCGACGAACGCCGGCATGATCGCGCCGAACACCATCATGATGCCGTGCATCGTGGTCAGCTGATTGAAAAACTCAGGTTGCATCAATTGTAAACCTGGCTGGAACAGTTCTGCGCGAATCAACATCGCCAGGAAACCGCCGGACAGCAGCATGGTGAAAGAGAACCACAGGTAAAGCGTACCAATATCCTTGTGATTCGTCGCATATACCCAACGACGCCAGCCATGCGGATGATCGTGCGCATGGTCGTGGTCGTGCGAGTGATCGTGTGCGTGATCGACTGCGGTTGTGCTCATCTCAATCTCCTGATTCAGTTACTTGCGTGCAGCCAGCACTTCAGCCGGTTGAACAATGTTTTCCGCAGCCTTGTTGGACCAGTGATTACGGGTATAGGTAATCACTGCTGCAATTTCGGTATCCGACAATACAGGCTTCCAGGCCGGCATGGCGCCCTTGCCTTCCATCACCATATGGATGTTTGCCGCTTTCGGTCCGGTGACGATAGGCGAAGCATCCAGTGCCGGGAAGCTGCCTGGCACACCTTTGCCGTTTGCCTGATGGCAGGCGATACAGTTGGCGGTATAAACTTTTTCGCCGCGCTGTACCAACTCATCCACAGTCCATGTCTTGTTGGGATCGTCTGCATTGGCAGCCATTTCCTTTTTCTTGCCATCGACCCAGACCTTGTAATCTTCATCGCTGACGACGTTGACTACGATAGGCATGAAAGCGTGATCCTTGCCGCACAATTCCGCGCACTGACCGCGGTAGGTACCGATTTTTTCGGCCTTGAACCATGTATCGCGCACAAAACCAGGGATCGCATCCTGCTTGACACCGAACGATGGAATCATCCACGAGTGGATAACATCGTTTGCGGTCAGGACAATACGGATTTTTTTGTTGACTGGAACCACAACCGGATTATCGACTTCAATCAGATAATTTTCGTTTTTGGTCAGAGTGGGATCGGTAATTTGTTCACGCGGCGTAGCCAGATTGGACAGGAAGCCGATGCCCTGGCCTTCGCCCGCCAGGTAGTCATAGCCCCATTTCCATTGCATGCCGGTGGCTTTAATGGTGATGTCGGCATTCGACGTGTCCTTCATTGCCACCACGGTTTTGGTCGCCGGCAGCGCCATGCCGATAACGATCAGGAACGGGACAACGGTCCATGCGATTTCAACCGCCGTACTTTCGTGGAAAGTCGCCGATTTATGGCCAACCGATTTACGATGCTTGACGATCGAATAGAACATCACACCGAAAACGGCAAGGAAAATCACCAGACAGATAACCAGCAGCAGCGTATGCAACGAATAGATCTGTTCAGCGATCTGTGTCACAGGTTGATGGAAATTCAGCTGACGTACTGCCGGGCCGCCCGGGCTATCAGTCACCGCCCACGACGGCAAACCTGCCGTCAGGAGCGACGCACCGAGCATCAAAGATTGAAGGCGCTTCGCATGTTTCATGATTTCCTCAAAAGCCCAAATTAAGAATTCTGTTTAACTGCCGGGCCCACCGCCTGCCCCAGCTCCTGACGCAGCTCCTGATGAACATGCGCCTCTTGTATTCCCGTAAGGAGTACCCCACTTAATATCGTGTAGCTGAAAATTCCATGACCATCAAGCGATTGCACCGTACCAACCGGGGCCATCCAAAGTCAAGTCCGATACTTCATCGGTCGAGCACGCTGACGCAAATCGCGCTCACGCAAAACCGTCGAAGTATAAGTCGGAAAGGGCGGTGTTATCAAGCATAAAAAGAAATGACAACACCCACGCCCTGCAAGGCTTTCGGCCGTCTTCTTCAGATCAAATACAGCAAGTGCACAGCTTTTTGCGATCTGTCACACAAAACATCTGTGCATTAATCAACATAAAATCGATATCATTTCAGCAAACATCTTTATTTTTTTGGCCAGTCAAAGCGCACTATCGATTCACCGCTTGCTCTCGTCTTCGGCGCCGGGCGGAAAGCATGACCATAAATAACTTCAAACGTCAGCGGAATTTTTCCATCCGCCTGGCGACTTTGCTCCAGCACCTGCACTACTCGCTGCCAGGCGCGCCTGCCTAACAAGCCCCGGCGCCGGGTATCCAGCGGATTGCCGCCCCAGGCGCGCACATCATCCATCAATTTTTCAACTGAACCATACGTAACCGTCAGCGTTTCCATATCCATCACCGGCGTCGAAAAGCCTGCGTTGACCAGCATGTCGCCAAAATCATGCATATCGACAAAGGGCAATGCATGCGGCGCGCCATCGGCAACGTCAAAGGCTGCGCGCAACTCCTTGAAGGTATCGGGGCCAAAACAGGAAAACATCAGCAAGCCGTCCTGCCGTAATACGCGCCGCCATTCGGCAAACACGCGGTCAGGTTGCGGATGCCAGTGCAAGGCCAGATTCGACCACACCAGATCGACCGCATCCATGCGCAACGGTAATTGTGCGAAATCACCACACAGCACACTGGCTGCGGGATTTTTGCCCTTCCCTATTCCAGCCGGCAACCATTGCTGCAATAAGCGGTTCATGGTCGAGCGCGCGGCCATCTGCGCCTGCATGGCTGCAGCCAGCATCGCGGGGGCGGCATCGAGGCCCAGCATGGCTGCCTCTGGAAAGTGCTTTTGCAAAGTCGCCAGATCCGCACCTTCGCCGCAACCCGCATCCAGCACGTATTGCGGTGCAATCCTGACCAATGCCAGGCGCTCATGCATTCTGGCCGCCACTTCGCGGCGCAGGAAATTCGATTCGACTATGCGTGCAGGATTAGCGAACAGGCTGCGTACGCGGTTCAAATCTATGGGTGCACTCAGCTTGGAATCAGGAAGGGAAGACACGGGAGCGTAAGGGTTCAGTGACATAATGCAGGCAAGTTTACACGCATGAGAGCGGAGCTGCGCGATGCTGCATCGTTTTTTCGACTGGTCCCGTCATTTCATTCGGCATCTGCCGACCGCGCTTCCATCGTCGTGCGCATTGTGCGGCTTCAGCAGCAGGCAGGCATTGTGCGTCGACTGCGAACAACGCTTCTTCCATCAGACCCCGCCGCGCTGCCTGCAATGCGCATCCCCGCTCCCGCATACCGGCGCGCTGGCACAACGGTGCGGCGCCTGTCTTGGCGATCCGCCTGCCTTCGACGCCACCATCGTGGCCGGCGATTACGCCGCGCCTGTCGATCATCTGGTGCTGGCCCTCAAATTCGGCAACCGGCTGGCGCTGGCACCGCTGTTTGCAAGCATGTTGCGCGATGCGATATTGCGCGAACCGGCCTTCGCCATGCCCGCCTTGCTGACCGCCGTACCGCTGGGTGAAAAAAGACTGAGCGAGCGCGGCTTCAATCAGGCACTGGAAATTGCCAAGCCCCTGGCGCAGGCAATTGCCATTCCGCTGGCGCCGCAATTGCTGGAGCGTACGCGCGACACGCTGATGCAATCGATGCTGCATCCCGCCGAGCGTCATCGCAACATGCGCCACGCATTTGTCTTGCCGGCCAATGCCGACGTACTTGTCCGGGGACGGCATGTAGGCGTCGTGGACGATGTGATGACTACAGGCGTTACCCTGAACGAAATCGCCGCCACGCTGAAACGTCATGGCGCAGTGCGCGTCACCAATCTTGTCTTCGCGCGCACGCCGCCGAAGTAAAGCTGCCTGCAATCGGATTAAAATGCGCTCTGTTTTCGCAATACGGCGATACCGCAATCCACTGGCGCACCGCCAGCCGAGGAGAATAGTCTTGTTTCACGTTGTACTGGTCGAACCTGAAATCCCGCCGAATACCGGCAATATCATCCGCCTGTGCGCCAATACAGGGGCGCAATTGCATCTGGTCGAACCATTGGGCTTTCCACTGGACGATGCCAAGATGCGCCGTGCCGGCCTCGACTATCACGATTATGCGCAAATGAAGGTGCACCACGACTGGCAGGCATTCCTCGACTCGTTTCCGGCCGATCAGCCCTTGAACCCGGCGCGCATGTTTGCGCTGACCACGCATGGCTCCACGCCTTTTGCCGGGCTGGCATTTCAGCCCGGCGATATCTTTGTGTTCGGCTCAGAAACAAAGGGACTGGCTCCGGCACTGCGCGAATCTTTTCCGCCAGTGCAGCGCATACGCCTGCCGATGCGACCGGACAATCGCAGCCTGAACCTGTCAAATACCGTCGCCGTGGTGGTCTATGAAGCATGGCGGCAAAATGGTTTTACCGGCGGACAGTAAATACTTGCCGGGTTTAAGCTGCAGTCATGCCACACTGCAGCGCGCCGTATTTTTCATTCACGCCGGCATCGATGAGATGCCACATTCCATGTCGAAGGATTTCATGAATTTACGCTCACCTTCTCTCGCGACTTTGGCGCTGCTGCTGAGTTCCGCTGCACTTGCCCATGATTATCGCGCGGGCGATATTCGCATCGACCATCCTTATGCGCGCGCCACGGTTGCCGGCCAAACCAGCGGCAGCGCGTATTTCACAATGGAAAATACCGGCAGGCAAGGCGATGCCTTGATTGCTGTGCAATCGCCGGCCGCCAAATCAGCGGAAATTCATACCATGTCGATGACCGCCGATCACGTGATGCGCATGCGCGAAGTGGACAGCATCGAGTTGAAAGCGCAGGAAACAGTGAAAATGCTGCCGGGCGAGGGTTATCACATCATGCTGATCGGCTTGACGGCCCCGCTCAAAGCCGGAGACAAGCTGCCGCTGGCGCTGACGTTCAGGAAGGCAGGGAAAGCAAACGTTACCGTCGCGGTGGAAGCCGGCAAGGCCGGAGCGGCTGAAGCAAAGCCCAATGAGCATCACCAGCACTGATAAAAACGGATGGCAATGACCGATGAAAAAAGGACGTTTAAAAACGTCCTTTTTATTTACTTCGCTGCGTAGTGCCGATATACCTTGTATTTTCCATCTGCCTGAAATAACAGCACATCATAGGCATCGGCGGCCTGGCCCGGCACTTCCATACCAGGTGAACCCATGGGCATACCCGGCACAGCCAAACCCCTGGCCTTTGGTTTTTCCGCCAGCATGCGCTTGATATCGCCGGCCGGCACATGACCTTCCAGCGCATATCCGCCTACCAATCCGGTATGGCAACTGCCGAATGATGCAGGCACCCCGAATTTTGCACGGTACGGTGCAGTATCCTGCACGTTGTGTGCATTGACCTGGAAGCCATGGGCGCGCAAATGGTCTATCCAATCCGTACAGCAGCCGCAAGTCGGCGTTTTATAAACTTCGATGACCGGCTGGCTGACTTTGGCAAAGCTGATTGCGGGCAGCACGCCAAGCAGAACTACAGCACGCAGCAAGGTACGTCGTTGCATTATTTTCTCCAGATGAATGATCTTGCACCGCAGCGATTTTGCATCGGACCGGCGATGACAGACAAATAAAAAGCCGCAATTGCTTGCGGCTTTCTTTAATGAACGAGCGAACTCAGGCCGGTTGCGCTTGCGTTGCAGCCAAGCGCGTCACGATTTCCTTGCGATAGCGGTTCAATTCCTGCACCGAACCGAAGGTACGCTCGAATAGCAGCGACATATTATGCAGAATCCGATCGACCACTTTCTTTTCCCACTCGCCGTCAAATTTGATCTGACCATCGAGCCAGCGTTCCAGCCATTCCGGATCAGGCAAACGCGATTGCACGGTGTCGTTCGGGAACAGGGACTGGTTCACATGCAGATTGGTTGGATGCAAAGGCTTTTCAGTGCGGCGCGCCGAAGCCATCAATACACCGATCTTGGCAAATGCAGCACGTGCGCTGTCGCCGACTTCAATCAATGCTTTTTTCATGTAGCGCAGATAGGCGCCACCGTGGCGCGCTTCATCCTGGCTGATGATTTTGTAGATCTGCTTGATGACGGGTTCGGTATGCCATTCAGATGCACAGCGATACCAGTGATTCAGGCGAATTTCGCCACAGAAGTGCATCATCAATGTTTCCAGCGCAGGCGCAGGATCGAACTCGAAACGCACATTGTGCAATTCCTCTTCAGTCGGCACAAACTCCGGCTTGAAGCGGCGCAGATATTCCATCAGCACCAGCGAATGCTTCTGCTCTTCAAAAAACCACACCGACATGAACGCGCAAAAATCGCTGTCATCGCGATTGTCTCGCAGGAACATTTCTGTTGCAGGCAAGGCCGACCATTCCGTAATCGCATTCATGCGTATGGTTTGTGCCTGCTCATCGGTGAGCTTGGAACCGTCAAACTGATCCCACGGAATATCGGTTTCCATGTTCCAGCGAACCTGCTCTAAGGATTTAAACAATTCTGGGTACAGCATACGCGCCTTAAAAATTGAGTTAAGTGCTTGATTCTACCAAGAAATTCATCATTTACCCAGTCAAAGGCCATGACCAAGCTGGTAACAGTGCTGTTTAATGCAGCAGATTTTATTTTCTGCAGATCAATAAACAGTCCTCATGCCGCAACCGTACTGCGCAAACAATGAAATGCAAGGAGATCAAACAGGAAATATAAAGCGCCAACCTTGCATCCAATTCATCCCCCCGCACAAAAAATATCTTCGTGCTGCATAGGCGCCATGACAAAAATTCCTACTTGATGCAAGATGGGGGCATTCACCGCAACATCAACCATCAAATGAAAAAATCACTCTTCACACTGGTGTGCGGCACACTGCTGACGGTCTTGTTCGGCACTGCACATATTGCATCCGCACAAACCGCTGCGCCGGCCGCCTGCCCCGCCACCTTGAATCATGTCGTCCCGCGCCTGCAGGATGAGGCACCACAAAATCTTTGCCAGTACGCAGGCAAAGTCGTTTTAGTGGTCAACACTGCCAGTTATTGCGGCTTCACGGTTCAATATGAAGGTCTGGAACAGCTGTATGCCAAATACCAGCCACAAGGCCTGGTCGTGCTGGGTTTTGCATCCAACGATTTTGGCCAGCAGGAACCGGGCGCGAACAAGGAAATCGCCGAGTTTTGCAAAAACACCTATGGCGTGAAATTTCCGATGTTTGCCAAATCCTCTGTCATCGGCCCGAACAGCAATCCCGTTTATCTATCCCTGATGAAAGCCGGCGCAAAGCCGCCGCAATGGAATTTTCACAAGATCCTGCTGGGGCGCGACGGAAAGGTGATTGCAAGCTATCCGTCAAAAATAAGGCCTGATGATAAAAAAATGATTGCCGATCTGGAACAGGCGCTGGCGAAAAAATAAATAAGCGCTCCTGAATACGCCGGACGGCAGCCTCACAGGCATCCGGCAGCGATGCAGATAACGATTTATTCCCCCTTGCGGCTGAATGGCCGACTCACAAAGCGCGACCCGGCCAAACCGAAGCGCCACGGTACATCAACCGCTTTCGAAATTCCAATACGCGGACCACTCACTACCGATACCGGCTCCGCCGCCAGCAACAGCTGGAACGGCGGCGCATCCAGCGGCACCCCATTGAGTTGATGCGTCACACCTAGCGCCTGACATAAACGCCCGGGCCCGGAACACAGCAAACGTACATCATCCACTCCGCGCCGCTGACGCATAATATCCATGCCTGTAGTCGGCTCCAGCGCACGTATCAATACCCCGGCACCGTGGCCTTCTTCACAGCAAACGAAATTCATGCACCAGTGCACACCGTACGACCGATAAACGTAAGCATGCGCAGGCGGGCCGAACATGGAAGCATTGCGCGGCGTCTGCCCGCCGAAACAGTGTGACGCCGGGTCGGTAAAATCGTAAGCCTCCGTTTCGACTATGCGTCCGCCCACACCATCAATCAAGACCGTTACGCCGATCAAGCGGCGTGCCAGTTCAGACGAGGGGGAGGTAAAATCAAGTGCGGCGAAAACGGCATTCATGGCATCGATTATCAGGGCAAATCCGAATTGATGCAGCGCAAGCCATGCTTGCGGCAGCCCTGACTCGAACAATAAGCACCTGTCTTGACAAGCGTCGCCAAGCCGCTGCGCCCAAGATAGGCAATACAACATTACGGCCGCGCAGGCATAATAACGTTGCATATTGAATCGGCCAGCCTCAATCAAGGCCGGCCTCCGGACGTAACGCTGTGATTTTCCAGAAGCAACCAAACATTAGAGAGGCAACAGGCGAACCATCGCCTCCATGACCATGCGCATTCTGATTATTGAAGACAATGCCGATATTGTCGCAAACCTGTATGCATTTCTCGAGCCGCGCGGCTACGTGCTCGACTGCGCCGCCAACGGATACGCAGGCTTTGCACTGGCGGCACAACATGAGTATGACGCCGTCATTCTCGACATCAAGTTGCCAGGCATAGACGGCCTGACCTTATGTCGCAAGATGCGCGACGAACTGCAAAACGATACGCCAGTGCTGATGCTGACTGCGCGCGATACGCTGGACGACAAAGTCGCCGGCTTTGACAGCGGCGCGGATGATTATCTGGTCAAACCGTTTTCGCTGCTGGAAGTGGAAGTCCGCCTGAAGGCCTTGATACGTCGCGCACGCGGCAAAAATCAGGGCACGAATTTCCTCAGTGTCGGCGATCTGATATTCGATACTTCGACGTATCAGGTCAAACGCGATGGCGTACCGATCGCGCTGACCAAGACCGGCTTCAAGATCCTGAGCTGCCTGATGAAGGAAGCGCCTAAAGTCGTTTCGCGCGAAACGCTGGAACTGGAAGTCTGGGGCGATCACCCACCCGACAGCGATGCCTTGCGCACGCACATCCATGCACTGCGGCAGGCACTAGACAAATCGCATCCGTTTGCCATGCTGCGCACGGTTCAAGGCATAGGCTACCGCCTGGTCGGTTCGGATGAAGCGCTCTAGTTCGCTACGACGACGCATCGTCGTCGCCTACCTTTTTTTTGCGCTGGCAATCTGCACTTTCTTTGGTGTCGTCGCCGCTGTTGCCATCGAGGGCACGGAAGATTTACTGGTTGATGAACATTTACGCAGCATTGCTGCCTGGGCTTCACCGCGTCATGCAAGCGGCATGCCGGTGGAGATGCCGCACGATGTGAGTTTTTATCACAGCACCGCCATTCCGTCCGACTTGCGCAACTTGCCGCCAGGTGTCACAAAAAAGAATTTTGAAGGAAAAACTGTTCATCTTCTGGTTGGGGAGGACGATGCCGGCATCTACGTGGTGGTCGATCGCGCCAGTGAATACAAAAACATCGAACATGTGATTTACGCCATGATCATGGCCGGCTTTCTCGGCTTTGTAGCGTTATCACTGTTTCTCGGCAGCTTTATCGCGCGCGGCTTCGTCGACCCGATCATCGAACTGGCAGCAGCAGTCAGCAAGAAAGGCTGTCAGGCCGATTTGCCGCTACTGAACAGCCGCGACGAACTGGGCGTACTGGCGCGCGCTTTCGCCGCCCATACCGCCGAACTGCAGCAATTCCTGGCGCGTGAGCGCTTTTTTACCGGCGATGTCAGCCACGAATTACGCACCCCACTGACCATCATCACCGGCGCCGCCGAACTGCTGCTTGAGCAGACTGCAGCGCAACCGGCGCTGCATGCGCCAGCAGACCGCATCCTGCGCGCGGCCAAGGAAGCAAACGAGTGCGTTGAAATACTGCTGCAGCTGGCACGTGCACCCGACCAGATCAATCGGCCGGAAACATCCGTCGCGGCCGTCATTCGCGCCGAGATCGCACGCTGCCAGCATTTTATTGAAGGCAAGCCGGTTACGCTGCATTTTGAAGAAGGCGAAGATTTTCTGGTGGCTGCGCGCAAGGAGCTGCTCACGGCAGCAATCGGTAATCTGATCCGCAACGCCTGTCAATATACAGAGCAAGGTTCCGTCACCGTCAGAATCGCCGCTCACACGGTGATCGTTGAAGATACCGGGCCCGGCTTGCCGGCATCGATACAGGCGCGCCTGCAAAACAAGCCATCATCCAAGCCGCTGGTAGGTTCTGCGGGCTCGGGTCTGGGTCTCGCTTTGGTCGTGCGCATCTGCGAATATCTGGATGCAAAATTAATCGTAGAAAATAATCCAAAAATTGGCAGTAATTTCCGAATTGTTTTTAAAGCAAGTTTAACTTAAACGTAACATATTCCTCACATCTTATTAAGTTCCTCAGCGTTAACCTGCGGCTATGCAGTGGAGTCGCGTTGCCTAGGCAATTCAACTCCTTCTAGCGGTTTTTGAGTTGTTTTATCTGGAGCCGCAGACATTTCGTTTTTAACGCAGTGTCGCGCATATGAATACGTAGTGGCCAAAAAAGATTTTTCAGATTTTTCTGATAGTCGACAACAACATGGTCATACGTTGACCGCCACATTATTTAATAAACCTTGAGGAAGACATGGACGTAATAAGCACCGCAGCATTCTGGGCTGCACTCGGCAACATCATCCTGATCAACATCGTACTTTCCGGCGACAATGCGGTCGTCATCGCACTGGCCGCCAAATCCCTGCCACCCAAACAAAAGAAACTGGCTGTGATCTGGGGTAGCGCCGCAGCGATTATCCTGCGTATTGTTTTGACCATCTTTGCATTGCAATTGCTGACCTTGCCATACCTGAAGCTCATCGGTGGCGTTCTGCTGTTTTACATCGGCGTGCAATTGCTGGCGGAAGACGGCGGCGAAGAAAACATCGAAGGCTCGTCCAATCTGTGGGGCGCGATCAAAACGATACTGATCGCCGATCTGGTGATGAGTCTGGACAACGTGCTCGGCGTCGCTGCCGCAGCCGATGGCCACGTTGGTTTGCTGATTATCGGCCTGGCCATCAGTGTTCCATTGATCGTGTTCGGCAGCACGCTGGTGTTGAAACTGATGGAAAAATTTCCTATTATCATCACCCTGGGTGCTGCATTGCTTGGCTATCTGGCTGGCGAAATGCTGTTCTCCGACACCGCAGTCGTACCGTGGATCGAAGCCAACGTACCGCACCACGAGCTCAACCTGTTCGGCAATACCCATCTGAGCATTCCAGGTTTGGTACTCGCCATCGGCGTTGTCGTCGTCGGCACCTATCTGGGCAAACGTCACCATAAAGCTGCAGCAGCATAATCCCGACTGATGAGCACCATCCGGCGCTCATCAGTCTAGTAAAAAGGGCGAACCAGCATGGCCGGTTCGCCCTTTTCTTTTTCTGACACCCCACATAAGGGGCGCTATCGCCCTAATACTTCCGCAGATTGAAGTTATGCTCGACCACCAGTCTGGTAGTCGCAATCAGGCTGCTCAATCCGAATACCAATTGCGTCAGCCTGTCGCCCGGCAGGGCCCATATTTGCGTGTTTGGCACCGCAACCTGCGTCGCCGCTGCAATCAATGGCGCAACCCAATCGGCTTCCGGTGTCACATCCAGCAGTACATCACCCTCCGCTGTCGTATGCATGAAAATCTCGCCGCCTTCGCTCAAACCGAAGCAAATTCCCCAGCCGCCGGCCTTGCTGCTTTTGCCCAATTGCTGGATGGAGCGATTTTGATGATCGATCCACGTCTCTACATCGTAGGTGGTTTTTAACACTATCCAGGGACGCGCTAGCTGCGCGTCCTGATTTTTCTCGCCTTCGTCGACCATCATTCACATCTCATCGAAAAATAAGTAATTCGTGCGCACACTGTACACGTTGCGACCACACTCTTCGGCCGGCCGGCAGATAAAAACCGCACAAAGCGGGCAATCCCGCGCCTTCGTGATATCCTGCGGGCCCTAGCTCACCCATTGCTCGACTGCTGTTCATGACGACCGAATCAAGCCCTAATCCGTTTCAATCCGCGCGCATCCTGCTCAAGGAACTTCAAGAGAAATTTCCCGTGTTCGGCGATTTCCTGCCGCTCGCAATCGGCATCGACAAGCAACTGATTGCACTAACGCCTGATGTCAGCCGGAAATCCTTGCGTACTGCGCTCGGCATACACACCAATTCCCTGCGCTATCTGAAGGGCATGGAAAAAGCCACCATACGTTTCAATCTGGATGGCTCGCACGCCGATGAGGTCACCGACGTGCATCGCACACATGCGACCACGACCCTGAAAGAACGCTTTAAAAAGAATGCCGAACAGCGCAAGGCGCAACGCCTGGCGGAAGAAACCCAACGCAAGCTGGAAGAAGCAGAACGTCTGCGCGCCGAAAAGCTGAATCAGCTGGCAGAGAAATTTTCACGCAAGAATTGAGCACGTTCGCACTGACGCGATCCATGATCGTGTCAGTGCGCCAGTTTATCGCTACCAGTAAGTCCACAGCATCTTGGCGGCCAGCACATACAGCAGGCCGGCAAAAATGCGCTTCAAGATCGGCACCGGCAAGCGCTGCGCCAGCCGCGCACCAAACGGCGCCGTGACCACACTGCCGCATACAATCCCGATCAGTGCAGTGATGGAAATAAATCCTATTGCGTCAGACGGCAAATCAGGCACATTCCAGCCGGAAATGATGTAACCGATCGTCCCGACCACCGCCAGCGGAATCCCCATCAAGGCGCCGGTACCTATGGTTTTCTTCATCGGCACGCCGCACCACAGCATGAAGGGTATCGTCAGGAAAGCGCCACCGGCAGAAACCAGTCCGGCAATGATGCCGATCACCATGCCGACAAGGAACAGCGGCCCGGCCGCCGGCAACGGACGCGCCGCCTGCGGTTTTTTATTCAGCATAATTTGCGTGGCGCCGAAAAATACGATGACGGCAAAACTCAAGGCCAGATGGCGTTGCGGAATCCAGGCCGAAACCGAAGTAGCAAGCAGGCTGCCTATCACCAGGCCCGGCGTCATGCGTTTGACGATATTGAAATCCACCCCATCGAACTTGAGGTGTTCACGCACGCTTGAACCGGAAGTGAATGCGATGGATGCCATGCATGTCGCCAGTGCCATGTGCACCACGTGATCCGGCGCAAAATGCTGGGCAGCGAACAAGGCAGCAATAATCGGCACCAGCGTCATGCCGCCGCCTATGCCGAGCAAACCGGCCAATACGCCGACAAACGCACCTGCCATTACATATGCAAGAAACCACATCATGCATGCACCTCGATGATTGCATCTGCCACTGTTGCACTCAACAACTTCGTCATCATCAATTGCATGCAATCAGCCTTGTTTGTTATTAGACAAGATAAATAAATTGTGCCCTGAACGCATTAAAAAAATATGAAGGCACGGCCTCTACTATACCGATACTCGTCGCTAAAGTTTTCCGAAAAGAAAATATCCCGATGACAATACCGACCTTCTGCCTTGGTGGGAAAGCCTTGCTGGATACACGCGGGAGAAATTTGCATCACCCCAGCCTGATTGCCGCCTCCCACGCCGACCGCTAAAACCCGCTAGACTGGCGACTGCATCAACCCAGCTTTGTCGAATTGCACAAAAATTCAGATCGGGTTTTGCGCATCACGCAGTCGCATCCATTTACCCATCGACAACTTAACCGGCAGACCATCTTTGCATTCCGCATCACCCACACCTGTCGTCAAGAATGAACGCCTGTTTTTACTGACCATCGCCGGCATACAGTTCACGCATATACTTGATTTCATGATCATGATGCCGCTCGGGCCGCAATTGATACGTGTCTTGCATATCGATACGCATCAATTTGGCGTCTTGCTGTCATCCTACACATTTACCGCTGCCGCCTCCGGTTTGCTCGCGGCCTCCTATATCGATCGCTTTGACAGGCGCAAACTGATACTCACGCTGTACGCACTGTTCATCATCGCAACGCTGTGCTGCGGCTTGGCGCCCGACTACACCACGCTGTTGATTGCGCGCGCACTGGCCGGCGCGTTCGGCGGCATTCTGGGCGCAATGGTGCAAACCATGGTGGCAGACGTGATTCCATTCGAGCGTCGAGGCAAGGCGATGGGGACGGTGATGACGGCGTTTTCCATCTCGACCGTGGCGGGCGTGCCGCTGGGCCTGCTGCTGGCGTCCTCCTTCCCTGCCATCGGTTGGCGCGCGCCTTTCTTCTTCATCGTCTTGCTGGCTGCCGGATTCTGGCTCATCGGATACAAATTGCTGCCCAGCCTGACCGCGCATCTGCACAGCAAACGGGTCGGCAATATTTTCCAGCAGATTTTCACGGTAGCGAAGGAACCCAGCCATCTGACTGCGTTTGCGTTTATTGCGTTGCTGATGATGGCTGGCTTTACAGTGATTCCCTATATCGCCTTGTATATGACAACCAACGTCGGCTTGCCGGAATCATTCATCACCGTGATCTATCTGTGCGGCGGTGCCGCGACATTCTTCACTTCGCAATTGATCGGCAGGATGTCGGACAAGCACGGCAAACTGAAAATTTTTCGGCGCGTGGCACTGGCATCCTTCATCCCCCTGCTGATCACGACGCATCTGGTGCCGATTGCATGGTGGCTGGTGCTGATCAATTCCACGCTGTTCTTCATTCTCGTGCCGGGCCGCATGGTGCCGGGCATGGCGATGGTGAGCGCGGTGCCGGTACCTCATGTGCGCGGCACCTTCATGAGTCTGGCATCTTCGGTGCAAATGCTGTCCTCGGGACTGGCGACGCTGGTGGCCGGCTTGATCATGACGCGTGCGCCGGACGGGCAAATCGTCCATTACGATACGGTCGGTTATCTCGCCGTTGCCTGCGGCATCGCCTCCATCTGGATTGCCCGCCATTTGCGCATAGCCACACCGGCTGCCGCAACCGGCAAACCACTCACCTGAGCACGCCTTACGGCTTTTCGGACGGTGCGCGCTTCTTGCGCGGCTTCTTGTCCGGTTTTGCCTCTGATGTCGCGGCAGTCTTTTTTGCTGCGGCTGCTGACGGCTTGCCTGCATGCATTGCCGACTCGGCTTGCGTTGCCCCACCCTCTTCCGCCATGACACCACTCACAGCCTGATTAAACTGTTCCTGCAGCAAATTCCACCAATCTGCCGCGACTTGCGCCGCATCGGGCGCAGGATGATCGGCACCTGTGCCGGCAGGTGGTACCAAGTTTGAATGTGCATCGCTGCCAAACGCTGCGGCCCCCATAGTTTTTCCCATGGCCTGCAAGGTCGAGATCGTCGCCGCCTGCACTTCCAGTGCCTGTATCGTGCCGCGCAGCATATTCATATTCACGTTCAACCACGATTCCACCGCCTTCAGATCGGCGATCTGCTTGTTGAGCTCATCCAGCGACAGGGTGGGTATCACCATGCCGGGAATCCCCGTTGATGCGTGCGCGCCGCCCCACATTTTCTTGACGAACTCCAGTGTATCGGCCATGGCATCGAAACCGGGAAGATTGGGCATATTGGGTTGAGTCATGTGGCACCTCCAGGATGGAAAGACAGTCTGCAAAAGGCGCGACGCAGCGCCATCATTCTCGCTTCCAGCTTAGCAGAGAACGATGCGCAAACGGCATACCAATGCGGCGATCGCGCCGCCGGCCTTGATCCTTGCGATATGGATGCGGCATTCCTGAGCTTCCTGGTCGCGTGCAATTCATCGCCGGCCATCGCAATATTGAGACGTTTGGCGCACTCGCTCGCCTTGCCTGCCCACCCAAGCCGCTGGCTTGCGTTTACACTGGCGCCATGACGATGGCCCCTCCCCCGACCGAACACCGCCGCAGGCGCTCGCGTAGCATGTTCGTGTTGCTCGCGGCGGCGCTCTTGCATCTGCTTGCCATCAGCTGGCTAGGCGGACTGTTTCGTTTTCCCGCCATGCGTGCGCCGGAAAATACTGCCGTGATAACGGCCACGCTGACAGCACCGCCACCCAAACCCGTGATAAAAGCCGCGCCCAAACCCGTCAGGCACACACCGCGTCCACCAAGGCCGCGTCCCTCACCACCGCCCGCAATACCGTACGACATACCGCCTGCACTGGCCACCGACGAAACAGCAACGGCAGATTCCCTCGATAGCGCAAACGGCGGCAGCGACATTGCAGCGTCTGCCGCCACAGAGATCCCCGCTGCCGACACAGAGCCAAACAGCGTGCACTACAACATCGACCTGCCACCTTCCGCCGATCTGAAATACGACGTGCAAAAAATACCGAAGGAAGGTGCGCCGATGTATGGCAGCGGCACCATCAGCTGGCACACCGACGGCAGCAAATACAGCGTGAATGGCGATTTTGGCATACTCTTCATTACGGCCCTGCGCTTTCAAAGCACCGGCACCATAGAAGACACAGGCATAGTTCCCGAGCTGTATAGCGAAAAACGCTTCCGCAAGGCGGAGACCAATACGCACTTCCATCGCGAACGCAACACCATCAGCTTTTCATCTTCCACGCTATCGTATCCGCGCAGCGGCGGCGAACAGGACCGGGCCAGCATCATCTGGCAACTGGCCGGCATAGGACGCGGCGATAGCGGAAAATTTGCCGCCGGCGCCAGCATCGATTTATTCGTGGCCGGCACCCGCAATGCAGAAACCTGGCAGATTCTGGTAATCGGTCTGGAAGAGATCAGCATCGATGGCGTCAGCACGCAAGCTTGGCACCTTGCACGCGCGCCTCGCAGCGGTTCGCATGATCAAAAGCTGGATATCTGGCTCGCACCCGAACAAAACTGGTATCCGGTGCGTTTGCGCTATACCGAAAGCAATGGCGATTACCTCGACATGACGCTGACCAGCCTGAACGTTTCCGCAGTACATTAGTCTGATATTTTCAACCACTTATTACTTTGGTGATTCAATGAACCGTTTTTTTGCACGATTTTTTTTCAATTTCATTCTTGCCGGCATGACGAGCGCAGCGACGCTTTCCGCTTTCGCACAAGCGCCAGCAAAATTTACCGTCAATCCGCCCGCCTCCGCCGATCTTAACTACACCATCAACGCACATCAGAGCGGCCTGACATTGAATGGAACAGCGACCCTGCATTGGAGCAGGGACAAGGATCGTTATTCGATCAGCACCGAGACGCGCGCCATGCTGCTGGGGAAAATTCTTGAAGCAAAAAGCGAAGGGGCTATCGATGCCCACGGCCTTGCTCCTCTCACCTCCACCGAAAAACGCATGCGCAAGGACCCGACCACCACTACCTTCAATCGCGAAACCCGCAGCATCACTTTCAGCGCATCCGATGCCAGCTATCCCATCAAGGGAGGCGAACAGGATCGCAACAGCGTCGTATGGCAACTCGCAACCATCGCACGCAGCACGCCGGCAAAATTCAAGACCGGCGCCAATATTTCCATGATGGTCGCCGGACAAAAAGATGCAGATCAGTGGACGTTCAAGGTCGGAAAATCGGAAACGATTAAAACTTCTTTGGGCGACCTGAAAACAATCAAGGTCAGCAAGCTCGTCAAAGGCAATGACAAGAGCCAGAAAATCGACATCTGGTTTGCTCCAGGCAAGGAATGGTATCCGGTACGCATACGCTTTGCCGAGCCCTCAGGCGATTTCATCGAGCAAACCATCGCCAAGATCACACCGCAATCCTGAGCCACAGAGCCAGGCAAGGGTTGCCGCGCATATAATGCAATGCGGCCATCGATTTTAGATTGACAAGGAACAGATGAATTCTGCAAATAGCGCATTGGTACTCTTCAGCGGCGGACAAGATTCCACCACCTGCCTGGCCTGGGCGCTCACGCACTATGCACGAGTGGAAACCATAGGTTTCGACTATGGCCAGCGCCACGCCATCGAATTGGCGGTACGTCCATTCCTGCTGGAAAAAATGCGTTTGATTTCGCCTGAATGGGATGGCAGGCTGGGCGCAGATCACATGATCGATCTTTCCCTCATCGCAAAAATTTCCAATACTGCATTGACCAGCAATGTCGAAATTGCGATGCTGGAAAACGGCCTGCCCAATACCTTCGTACCCGGCCGCAATCTACTCTTCATGACAGTCGCCGCCACTGTGGCGTATCGCCGCGGCTTGGATGTGCTGGTAGGCGGCATGTGCGAAACCGATTTTTCCGGTTATCCGGATTGCCGTGACGACACCATGAAAGCCCTGCAGGTCACACTCAATCTCGGCATGGCGACAAAATTGAAGGTCGAAACGCCGTTGATGTGGATAGACAAGGCCGCTACGTGGAAAATGGCGCAGGATCTGGGCGGAACGCCTTTGCTCAATCTGGTTCGCACAGGAACGCACACCTGCTACCTTGGTGAACGCGGCGAATTGCACGACTGGGGCTATGGCTGCGGGAACTGTCCGGCATGCAAGCTGCGCGCACGCGGATATGCCGACTTCATTGCCGGATAAGCTTGCTGCACGCACGGCGCAAGCCGGGCTTGAAGCCTGCCTCCGTTGAAGACAGGTACAGTAGCCTGCCCTCAACGAGCATTAATACCTATCAATAACGCTGGTTTTGCATAGGCATAGGCTGCGCAGGTTCCGGCTGCGGTCCGACAATGACCGTGGTGGTTTCACGATAAATGCCACCGGTTCCCACGCTGCCCGAAACCGTTCCTTCGCCGCGTACGCGACGTGCGCAATCCTCGCGGTCCGCAGCCGGCAATGCATTGCAGCGCATGAGCGCGTTTTGCTCGTACGAGGCCGCACCCTCACTCAAGCGACCACGCCTGGCGTCGTTCAGTGCTGCGCCAGCCTCTTTCAGACAAGTCGCCTTATCCTCATAGGTTTGCCCTTTGAGGCAGGCGGCACGCTCTTGCTGATAAGTGCTGGTGGCGGCATCGGCTGCCAGTGCAGCAGTCGATCCCAATGACAAGCCCACCGCAAAAACGGCTAGGGCAAGTGCGCGTTGCGGCACCTTACAAAATGCATCGTGAGCAAATAACATGTTGTCCTCCTGCTTAAAAATCTCAGGCTAGAACGCAAACACTGCCTTGTATGTGCGCTAGCCAACTTATGAAAAATGAAAATAGCGCAATCCTGAACATGAAAGCAAACTTGTCTGCATAAGCCATATGCGCGACTATTTTCCCTGCACAATTTCTTGATTCAATGACATACTTGCCCTGGCAAAATTGCCCATCGCGTTCGCAGTCCTGATCCTGCTTCCGATCCGGCCATGAATTTATTTAAAAACTTCCAAGAGATACGCAATGCCTTCACCCAAAGCACCACGCAAACACTTTTCCATGTTGCGCGGCTTTCACCTCGCTGATTTTTTTACACTGGGCAATGCGGCTTGCGGTGTCGCTGCTGTATTTTTCGCGATGCTCTATATGAACAGCCAGTCGCTCACCCATTTTTATGCAGCGGCGGCAATGGCTCCCGCCGCATTTATATTCGATGTGCTGGACGGCAAGATTGCTCGCTGGCGTCGCCAGCACTCAGCGATGGGACGCGAACTCGATTCGCTCGCCGATGTCATTTCATTCGGCCTCGCGCCGGTCACGCTGGGTTTTGCTGCCGGCTTAACCGGCGGCTGGGATTGGGTGGCGATGATTTATTTCGTCTGCTGCGGCGTCAGCCGTCTGGCCCGTTACAACGTCACTGCAGAAACCCTGTCCGAAGGCGCTGACAAGGTGGCGTATTTTGAAGGCACGCCCATTCCCACCAGCGTGCTGATTACCGGCATATTGGCCTGGCTGGCATCGCAGGGGCGCATAGGCTCGGCAATTGCCGGCGACATCTGGATGCTGGGCCCGTGGGAACTGCACCCATTCGCCTTGCTGTTCGTCTTGTCCGGGACCTTAATGATCAGCAAGACGCTGCATATCCCGAAACTGTAAGCACAGCCGCAGGCAAGATCCGCGCTACAAACGATAAAGCAATGCAGCAATCACCACTGCGGCAGCCGATGCCGCAGTAATCGCATCAAGTAAATTCATGGCAAGACCTCCTTGCATCATTGCTCCGCAGCCAGAGCGGAATTCTTCGTCCAGCCGCTTCAGATTACACATCAGGCACATCATCGCCAACGAAGATTTTGACTGATGTATATGAAAAAAAACCAATATCCCGCCCAGGTCCAAAATGTAACAAGGCGTAAATGCATTGGTGCAGCATGGCGAATGCCTCTTCAATACGAAAACAGCGTGCATTCCTGTCTGGCCACCTTACTCAAGGGGAAAATCATGAATATAAAAGCAATGACATTAACAATTGCTCTGCTGGGCAATGTCGCATTTTTGCAACCGTCCATGGCCACAGGGACGCGCTCGGATGCAACGCAACATTCCACCCCGAACAAGAATGCAAGCGCCATTGAAAGCATCACCAAGTCGCAAGCCAGGGCTGCCAGAATGTTTCGCGTGGTAGAGAATTTTGAAAAAATAGATGCCAATCGCGATGGACGCGTGACACGCCATGAATTACGCCTGTATGCGCTTTCCACCCGACGCCATGTGCCTATGACCTGATGCACATCTGCGCATGCATGCCGCCATCCGAAAATACCCCCTGCTTACCCCCGATTTTTCCGCTTTTCATTACCCTGCATTTCCGCATCCGCCCCTTTTTGCTGCGGCCACAACAAATGGCGTATCAAGTTGCCAATAATTGAAAAATCAGCCGCCAGATCGCGCGTCTATGGCATGCTGGCGCGAGCATCACAATAATGAGCCGACAAGCGCATCCATGCGCACACGGCCGCCTCAGGGGAGACAGCATGTTCTATTCTTTGCGTACATTGATTGCAGGTCTGATTTTCGTCAATTTTTTCTGCCCTGCTTATGCAGAAGATGGCGTGACCGATACCAGGATCTTGATCGGCCAGACAGTCGGCCTGACCGGCACCATCGCCGGCCCGGTAAAAGAAATGAATGAAGGCGCCAACGCCTATCTCGCCAGCGTCAACAGCCGCGGCGGCGTCAATGGTCGCAGGATCGAATTGCTCACGCTGGACGACAAGTTCGATGCCAAGCTGGCCGCGGCAAATGCAGAGCTGCTGGTCAAGAAGGAGCGCGTGTTTGCCCTGTTCCAGAATCGCGGCACGCCGCTCACGGAAGCCATCACTCCCATTCTGGCCGCCAACAAAATCCCGCTGATTGCCCCCAGTACCGGCGCGATGGTTTTTCATGCACCCGTCAATCCGCTGCTGTTCAACGTACGCGCAAAATATCAGGATGAGGTGAGGAAAGGCGTCGAGCATTTCGCCACCATAGGCTCAAGCAGCATAGGCCTGCTGCACGTAGACGATTCCTTTGGCACGGATGGACTGGCGGGTTTCGTCAGCGCGATGAATGAGCGCAACATGATTCCAGCCATCGTTGCCTCTTTCCCCCGCACCAAACCGGATTATGAGGTAACCGCCAATGCCATCGTCAAGGCGAATCCGAACGCCCTGATCATCGTCAGCTCTTCTGCCCATACCATTGCAATTATCAAGGCCATCCGCGCCAAGGGCAGTCTGGTGCAAATCATGACGCTATCGAACAATTCTTCGCAGTCGTTCGTGCAGGAGCTGGGCCCTGCCGGCACTGGCGTGATCGTGTCGCAAATTACGCCGGCGCCGAATTCGGTGACTACCGGTTTGGGCAAGGAATTCATGGCACTGGCCAAGGCCAACAATGCCACCGTGTCGTACGCTGCGATGGAGGGTTTTGTCGCCGCCAAGGTATTGGTCGAGGGCTTGAAACGTGCAGGTCGCAATCTGACGCGCGAAGGCTTCGTGCGTGCGCTGGAATCCATCCAGAAATTCGATATGGGCGGCTTGATGGTCAGCTATGCACCTACCGATCACACCGGCAGCGAATTTGTTGAAATGACGATGATCAGCAAGGATGGACGCTTCATCCGCTAAAATTTATGCACTGGAAACAAGCGGCTATCTGCTGTTGACTAGCAGCTAGCCGGGAGTTTTCACTTCATTGATGGCAAGCGCCACCGCCTTCACCCGCGCTTCGTGGATGGCCTCCGGAATGCGTGCCGGCTGATCCGGCCAGCGCTGCTGCATGAGGGCTGCAATCTCGCCGCCATTGACCGTTTGCGCAGCAGCCAATGCCTTTTGCATATACGCATTCTGCGGAAACGGCACATCGGCAAATCCGGTACGACCGCGATGATCGCATTCCGATGCCTGCAACATGTCGATGAAACGTTGTGGCTTGCGAAAGGCATCGCAACGCTCAAACAAAGTCACGATGGTTGCTGCGCGCAACTCCAGTGCACGACCGATATTGCCGTGTTCACGCGCCGTCATTACCGACAGATCGCGGCAATCGTTGGGTATCTTCAGGCGCTGGCACACCGTCTCTACCAGCTTCGCACTCTGCATCTCGTGACCGTGATGACGCGGCCACATCTCCGGTGGCGTTACACCCTTGCCCAGATCATGAAATAGCGCGGCGCAGCGTATCGGCAGCGCCAGATTCTGCTGTGCCGCGTGATCGACCACCATCATCACATGTACCCCGGTATCGATTTCCGGATGATATTTTTCCGGCTGCGGCACACCCCACAAGGCATCGAGCTCCGGCAGCATTCTTTGTAGGGCGCCGCAATCGCGTAATACCGCAAACATGCGCGACGGCTGCACCTCCATCAAACCGCGCGCCAGCTCCTGCCAGGTACGTTCCGGCACCAGCGCATCGACTTCGCCCGCCGCGACCATCGCCTGCATCAATGCATTGGTTTCCGCCGCCACCGAAAATTGCGGAAAGCGTGCGGCAAAGCGCGCCACGCGCAGTATGCGCACCGGATCTTCTGCAAACGCAGACGATACATGCCGAAAGATTTTTTGTTCGAGATCGCGCCGACCGCCGAAAGGATCGATGATCCTGCCATCGGCATCCTTGGCCATCGCATTCACCGTCAGGTCGCGCCGGATCAAATCCTCTTCCAGCGTGACGCCGGCATCGGTATGAAATACGAAGCCTTTGTACCCGGGCGCAGTCTTGCGTTCGGTGCGCGCCAGCGCATATTCTTCATGCGTGACCGGGTGCAGGAATACCGGAAAATCCTTGCCGACCGGCGTGTAGTTCTGCGCGATCATTTGTTCGGGCGTCGCGCCGACCACCACGTAGTCGCGATCCTTGACCGCCACACCCAGCAATTCATCGCGCACCGCGCCGCCTACGATATAGATTTTCATTTCAGAAGAACGCAATCCGGACTCAATCAGGATAGACATCGTACTTTGGGATGCGCGCGGTTTCGGCCAGCGCGCCGCTGATCCATTGCGCTACCGCAGGATGTGCCGCCACCCGTTCGACGTAGGCATCGAGCGCCGGACCCAGCACGACATCATAGGTACGAAAACGCATGACAACCGGTGCGAAATACGCATCGGCGATCGAAAATTCACCGAACAGAAATTCGCTGGGACCGGACAAGGCAAGACAGGTTTCCCATATCTCGCTGATGCGTCCGATGTCTGCCTGAGCGTCTATGGTGCGTCCCTTGCCGGGAAACCTGGCGCGGATGTTCATCCACATCGCGGAGCGCACACCGGTAAAGCCTGAATGCATTTCTGCGCAAATCGAACGCGCCAGTGCGCGTGCCGCCACATCTTCCGGCCACATTTTCTTTTCCGGAAACTGCTCTGCCAGATATTCGCAGATTGCCAGCGAATCCCAGATCGTCGTTTCGCCGGCAAGCAGGATGGGCACCCGGCCGGCAGACGAATAATGCGCAATCTGCATCGCGGTATCCGCGCGATCGAGCAGCAGGGAAACTTCCTGGAACGGGATGTTGAATGCCGTCATCGCCACCCACGGACGCATGGACCAGGATGAATAATTCTTGTTGGCGATGACCAGTTTCAAACCGTTTTTCCCGGTGCTGTCTAGTGTTTGCGACAGCGCCGGATCGAGTTCTGTAGTTTGCATAAATCCCGTCAAGAGAAAGTATTCTATTGGATGGTTTCAGCGGTAGCGTACGCGCCTGACGATCAACGCATGGTGATCACGGCAAATCCGTCGGCACGAAAGACGCAGGTGCCACATTGCCCAGACGCGCCTTCAGCGATTGCGGTTTGCCCTCAAACATCGCGGCATAGTAAGTCGCATTCGACAATACTTTTTTCACGTAGTCGCGGGTTTCCGAAAATGGAATCGACTCGGCAAAAATCGCCCCTTCCACCGGACGCGCCAGTGTCGAACGCCAGCTACGCGGACGTCCCGGCCCTGCATTGTAGGCGGCAGTTGCCAAGGTTTGCGAACCTTCCAGATCATTCAACACCATGTTCAGATAACTGGTGCCGAGCAGAATATTGGTTTCGATTTCATTGACCCGGCCTGGCGAGAAATCGCTCAATCCTATTTTCTTGGCGACATGTCTTGCGGTCGCCGGCATCAATTGCATCAAGCCCGAAGCGCCCACGTGCGAACGCGCATTCATGATGAAACGCGACTCCTGACGAATCAAGCCATAGACCCAGGCCATTTCCATGCCCTGACGCTGTGTCGTTGCCTGCATGATGTCGCGATGCGGCGTAGGGAAGCGTTGCGTAAAATCGAACTCGGTTTTGGTCCGATCCGACGTATTGACCATGCGATCCAGCACATCGCTGCGACGCGCGAATTCTGCAGCCGCCAGCAGCTGCCTGTCATTCATCTTGCGCAATTCCCAGTTCCACTCGCGATAACCTTCAAAGCGCAAATCCAGATCGAAGAACTTGAGGGCACGACGGAAACCGGCATTGCTCGTCATCGGCGCGATTTCTTCTTCAGTCACAGGCAAGGCGCGCGCTGGAATCGTGATTTTCTGCCCCAGTTCTTCCAGCGCCAGCTGGCCGTAGAAACTGGTTTGCGGCGCTATCGACTGGAAGCCTGCATGCGCCGCCTCGATCTTGCCCTCTTCACGCAGGGCACGTGCGAGCCAGTAAACCCAGGTTGCATCGCTACGCAAGGACGGCGGCATCGCTTCTATGCCGGCGCTCACCAGTTTCCAGTCGCCCGCGCGCAAGGCGGCACGAATCTTCCATTGATGCGCTTCCAGGGACAATGGCGCATTGCCGGCCTTGCGCCAGTATTGCATTGCCTCCGGCGCCAGCTTCATCGAAGCCTGATAGGCGATCTGCCCCCAGGCAAACCCTTCCTGTTTTTTGCTCAGCAACAGCGTGTTATTCGACAGGGTATCGGCCGCCTGCGCCGGATTGCTTCTGGCGATGCGTCCCAGCGCAATGACATATACCTCATGCCGCACACGGCGAAAACCGACGCCGCGCGCCACGATAGAGGCCGGCTTTTCCATGGCGGCGACCAGCGAACCGTCTTCGATACCGGTCAGCGGTACAAAGCGGCGCACATAATCGGTAGAACCTGTGTCCGACGCGAGGCGGATCTGCGCCCACAGATCGTTCTCGTCAAACTGCTTCGTTTCCATCAGGGTTGTAATCAGCGCCATGCAGCCTTCACCGAAATCCTTGGGCACATTCAGCAATGCGCGCGCTTCATCGGCTACCTTGATGCCCTTTAAAGCCTTCGACATCAGCGCATAGCATTTCAGCTGTGTGTCGTCGTTCAATTGAAACTGTGGATACTGCTCATCGAAAGTCAGCCAGTCGCGCCGCTTGCCAAGTTCGAGCAACCAGTCGTTGCGCAGGCGATCCGCAATGGCACTGCCGCTGTAACGATTCAGGAAAGCCAGCACCTCGCTTGCCGATGCGTCTTTCAGACGCGGCTTCAACTGGTAATATTCAACGTAGGATGGGATGGGATAATTGCCCAGATTCGCTGCAATATCGCTGGCGCGCGCGGCATCGTTACGCCGCGAGGCATCGCGCAATGCCAGAAAGGCATCGTCGTCGCTGACAAAACCGTTAGGCCGCTTTTGCGCATGTGCCGCCGGCAACAGCAAGACTGCCGATACCGCGACCAGCAATATCCGAGAAAATAATTTATTCGAAAACATGAATTCGGTGACCCTTCTTTTGACCCGCTTATACTGAACCGCAACGCTAACTAGAATAGCACGCGATGCCGTCGCATCCGTGTCTGCATACATGCAAAACAAGACTGAATTACGCAAAACCCTGCTTGCATCACGCAATGCAATCACCGACGAGCAACGACAGCTTTGGGATAAGCAACTTGTCGAAAAAATCATGGCATGGTGGACCATCAAACGCCTCCATACGATAGGCGTTTACTGGCCTATGCGCGGCGAACCTGACTTGAATGCCGCCTATGCAACACTCGCTGAACTGGGCGTGCAACTCGCACTGCCTGTGGTTGTGAGGGATAACGCACCGTTAAAGTTCTGTGCGTGGACGCCCGGCGACCCCGTTATCAAAGACCGATACGGCGCGGCCGTGCCGGCAGATCAACATACCGAACTGCAGCCGCAAGCGCTGATCATCCCCTGCGTAGGTTTTAACACGCAACGCTTTCGACTCGGTTATGGCGGCGGCTTTTACGACAGAACTTTGGCATCCGTCCCACGTCCGCATACGATAGGCGTCGCCTACGCCCATGCAGAAACCGTTTTTTCTGCAGATCCATATGACATTGCGCTGGATATGGTGATGACGCCATCGATGACGCTTGCGCAAGATCACGCATAAAAAAAGCCGCATACGCGGCATTTTTTCAGTCCCGAAATTAACTCCGGCTTACTTCTGCGACAGATTCAAGCGACTCCATATTGCATGCGTGGCTGCCGCCTGATTCAGCGTATAAAAGTGCAACCCGGGTGCGCCGCCCGCCAGTAAGCGCTCGCACAGATCCGTCACTACATCGAGGCCGAAGGCGCGTATCGAATCGGTATCATCGTTATAACTGGCCAGTTTCAAACGTATCCAGCGCGGAATTTCCGCGCCGCACATATCCGAGAAGCGCATCAGTTGCGAATAGTTGGTGATAGGCATCACACCCGCCGTCACCGGCACATCCGCACCGGCCTTGCGCGCATCATCGACAAAGCGGAAATAGGCATCCGCATTGTAGAAATACTGCGTGATGGCTGAGTCCGCACCCGCCTTGACCTTGCGTACGTAGCTGGCGATATCATCGCTGGGCGATTTCGCTTGCGGATGCATTTCAGGATACGCCGCTACTTCAATATGGAACCAGTCGCCGGTTTCTGCGCGTATGAATTCCACCAGTTCGTTGGCGTAATGAAATTCGCTGGACGAGGCATCCATCGCACCGTAACCGCTGGGCAGATCGCCGCGCAAGGCGACGATACGTTTGATCCCGTGTGATTTGTATTCCTGCAAAATCGCACGCAGATTTTCACGCGAGCTGCCCAGGCAGGAAAGATGCGGCGCCGCATCGTGACCAGCACTGCGAATTTCCAGTACCGTATCCAGCGTACCGTGTTGCGTCGAACCGCCCGCACCGAAGGTGACTGAAAAATACTTCGGATTCAGCTCAGCCAGCTTGGCGCACGTCACCCGCAGCTTCTCGACGCCGAGCGGCGTCTTGGGCGGGAAAAATTCTATGCTGAAGTTTTGTTGTGTCATGTTTCTTGAAGTAAGAGCGAGGACAGTATCCACGAGATGAGACTGTACAGGATCGCACCACCGAATGCCGACCAGAAACCGGCGACATGGAAGCCACCCACCAATTGCGATACGCCCCAGAACATCAGCGCATTGATCACAAAGATGAACAGTCCCAGCGTCAGCAAGGTGACTGGCAGGGTGAGCAAGACCAGCACAGGCCGGATCAGTGCATTCACCAGACCCAGCACCAGCGCTGCAATGAGCGCAGTCCATACACTATCGACCCTGATCGATGTCATCAGGTAAGGAAGCGCAAACAGCGCCGCCGCATTGATCGCCCAGATTAACAATAAGCGCATGTGATTTTTCCTTTCAATCAATTACAGGAAATCGCCGCTTCACTGATACACAATGAAGCGGCCCGGCTACTTCTGTCAAACACCAGCTCGATATGCCACGGCGCTGTCACGCGCCGACTACTTAGTAACGATAGTGCTCCGGCTTGTAAGGGCCGGCTTTCTGCACGCCAATGTAATTGGCTTGCTCGTCAGTCAGAGTCGTCAACTGCGAATTGAGTTTCTTCAATTGCAGACGCGCGACCTTTTCATCCAGATGCTTGGGCAAGGTGTAGACGCCGACAGGATAGTTTTTCGTGTTGGCGTACAACTCGATCTGCGCGATCGTTTGATTGGCGAACGACGAGCTCATCACGTAGGACGGATGACCGGTACCGCAACCGAGGTTAACCAAACGACCTTCTGCCAGCAAGATGATGCGTTTGCCGTCAGGGAAGATAATGTGGTCGACTTGCGGCTTGATGTTTTCCCATGTGTATTGTTTCAACGCAGCGACTTCGATTTCATTGTCGAAGTGACCGATGTTGCAGACAATCGCCTGGTCTTTCATCTTTGCCATGTGGTCATGCGTGATGACATGGTAGTTGCCGGTGCAGGTAACGAAGATGTCGCCGTGTTCTGCAGCGTAATCCATCGTGACGACGCGATAACCTTCCATCGCCGCCTGCAAGGCGCAGATAGGATCGATTTCAGTCACCCAGACTTGTGCCGACAGGGCACGCATCGCTTGCGCCGAACCCTTGCCGACGTCACCGTAACCGGCGATGACAGCAACCTTGCCTGCGATCATGACGTCGGTGGCACGCTTGATGCCGTCAACCAGCGACTCGCGGCAGCCGTACAGATTGTCGAACTTGGATTTGGTAACGGAATCGTTGACGTTGATTGCAGGGAAAGCCAGTTTGCCTTCCTTGTGCATTTGATACAAACGATGCACGCCGGTCGTGGTTTCTTCGGTCACGCCGAGGATTTGCGGCAAGCGCTTCGAGTACCAGGTCGCGTCCACTGCCAAGTGTTTCTTGATCGAGTTGAACAGGCAGATTTCTTCTTCCGAACCCGGATTGTTCAATACCGATGCATCTTTTTCAGCACGGGTGCCGAGGTGCAGCAACAGGGTTGCATCGCCGCCATCGTCGAGGATCATGTTCGAATAAACCGGCGCGCCTTTGTCGTCGTTCGGCCATTCAAAGATGCGGTGCGTGTATTCCCAGTAATCATCCAGCGTTTCGCCTTTAACCGCGAAGACCGGAGTGCCGGCAGCAGCGATAGCAGCAGCAGCGTGGTCCTGGGTCGAATAGATGTTGCACGATGCCCAGCGCACTTTGGCGCCCAAAGCTTCGAGTGTCTGGATCAACACGGCGGTTTGTATCGTCATGTGGATAGAACCGGTGATGCGCGCACCTTTCAAAGGCTGCGCTGCAGCGAATTCTTCGCGGATGGCCATCAGGCCCGGCATTTCGGTTTCGGCGATGCGAATTTCCTTGTCACCCCAAACTGACAGGGACAAGTCGGCGATTACGTAGTCGGAAAAATTGGTAGAGGAAGTCATTACTGCGGCGTTCATCACGCCCTCCTTTCGTTAGAAAAAAAGAAACGTGAGCGCAGTTGCTATTACTGACCGCATCAAGCCTGGCAGATCGAACGATCTGTCGCAACGCTCCTTGATGCGGGTGCTATTTTAATCGAAAAACATGCCGCCGACCATGTTCGGCCAGCGGAAATTATTTTTTCAGCGGCGCCGGATTCGGCAGGGAAACGGAATGCACCCTGGCGATTTCCGCCTGCGGCTCGACGTTATCGCGTATCCAGCCCAGCATATCCAGCCAGATACGTTTCACTTCCGCTTCGGATGGCATTTTTTGCGCATTCGGCAATTCGATCGTAATCACCGGCACATTTTTATGGACGCCACTGTAGTTGCCCAGAGAGCCGGGATATACGCCGACGCGATTGAGCAGCAAGCGGCCGAAGCGACGCGGCGGTTGCGCCGGGCCGTCGAAATCCAGCACACCAAAAGGCGCATGTACGGAAATAATCACATCCGGCCGGAAACGCAACATTTCGTCATGTACCCAGCGGCTCTCAGGCTCGGACAAGGGAGCGTGTCCGGGGAAACGGCGCGGATCGCTTTTGGTTCTGGCGGCCCAGTAACGCGGCGCATCCTGTTGCCAGCCCGGCGTCGGAAAATTACGATTCAAATCGACGCCATTCGCATTCATGCGCCGGGCGCGCGGCGCCAGCAAACCGTCGGGATTGACGACCGGCACCACACTCCATTCAAAATGTTGCGCGGCTGGCGTCGGCATCCATTCCAGCCAGCGAAACACGATAGAGGAAGAAGTCAGTTCATCGCCATGAATGCCGCCCATCAGCAATACGCGTAGCGGCGGATGAGTATGGCCCTCGCTTTTAACCGCAGGGATCTGACGTGCCAGCAGGGGAAATCCTTGCAGTGAATTGACGCCGGTCGGCGCCAGCGCGCTACGCTTGCACATCGGGTTCGTGATGCCGGGCAAGCGCACTACCAGACGCCGGCACCACTTCTCAAGTTCTGTCGGCGCCGCCGCTGCAGGCGCAGTGCTCGCAGCGCTTGCGCCGGCGTTTGCCGCAGCAGTACAGCCCAGCAATAGCAGCAAAGGTAAGGCGATGCGGCTGACGATATTCACAATGGACATTCACTTCTCGAAACAAAATGGTCGGATGAATTCTGCATGAATTTCATCCGACCACAAAGTACAACTACAACTTAGTTACAAACTGCCAATTACAGACTGGCAGCTGCACGCAATGCTGCGGCCTTATCGGTGCGTTCCCATGTGAATTCCGGCTCTTCGCGACCGAAATGGCCGTAGGCTGCGGTTTTTTGATAAATCGGACGCAGCAGATCCAGCATTTGCACGATGCCTTTTGGACGCAGGTCGAAATGTTCGAGCACCAGCTGGGCGATTTTCTCATCGCTGATTTTGCCTGTGCCGAAAGTCGTGACCATTACCGAGGTCGGTTTGGCCACGCCGATGGCGTACGAAATCTGGATTTGTGCGCGCTCTGCCAAGCCGGCTGCCACGATGTTTTTAGCAACATAACGACCAGCATAAGCAGCCGAACGATCGACCTTCGAAGGATCCTTGCCGGAGAACGCACCGCCGCCGTGCGGAGCTGCGCCGCCGTAGGTATCCACAATGATCTTGCGACCGGTCAAGCCGCAATCGCCTTGCGGACCGCCGATGACGAAACGACCTGTAGGGTTCACCAGGAAGCGCGTGTCTTTCAACCATTCGGCTGGAACGACAGGCTTGATGATGCTTTCAATGACAGCTTCTTCGATGTCCTTGTGCTGCATTTCCGGCGCGTGCTGCGTCGACAGCACGATGGTGTCAATAGAAACCGGGCGACCATCGACGTAACGCAGCGTAACTTGCGATTTTGCATCCGGACGCAGCCAAGGCAGACGGCCGTCTTTGCGCAATTCCGATTGGCGTTCAACGATGCGGTGTGCATAGTGAATCGCAGCCGGCATCAGTTCCGGAGTTTCATCGCAAGCGTAACCGAACATCAAACCCTGATCGCCAGCACCCTGGTCGAGGTCGATACCGGCACCTTCGTCCACGCCTTGCGCGATGTCCGGCGATTGCTTGTCATAGGCGACCAGCACTGAGCAGCTCTTGTAATCGATGCCATAGTCGGCATTGTCGTAACCGATGCGTTTGATGGTGTCGCGCGCTACTTCGATGTAATCGACGTTGGCAAACGTGGTGATTTCACCAGCCAGCACAACCAGGCCTGTGTTGCACAGCGTTTCTGCTGCAACACGTGCCTTGGGATCCTGCTGGAAAATTGCATCAAGGATCGCGTCGGAGATTTGATCGGCAACCTTGTCTGGGTGCCCTTCAGAGACGGATTCGGAGGTAAACAGAAAATCATTAGCCATCGCAGGTTCTTTCATTAAAGTTGGTTATGTCGCGGTCAACTCAGTGAACCTGCGACGCTTTAGCGAAATTTATATACCGCCTCGCAAGTTGTCATTAACTCGGCGGTTGATTCTTTGTGCTATTTTACGCCTCTTGAAAAAATTCGGCAAAGTCTTGTAAAAAGAGACTGCTCGACGCAATGCTTGTTCTTCTTTTCCGCCTGCTGTCTTACCTGCCCTTGCCCATATTGCACGCGATGGGCAGCGCCTTCGGCTGGGCCGTTTATCTTGCTTCTCCCACCTACCGCCGTCGCCTGCAGGAGAACATACATCAGGCCGGCTTTGGCGATCATTTGTCGGCCGCCATTGCGGAATCCGGCAAGAATGTACTGGAACTACCCTTCGTCTGGTGCGCGGCACCCGAACGGGTATTGAAAACCGTGCAGATCAAAAACTGGGACATCGTGCAACAGGCGCACGCGGACAAACGCGGCATTATCTTCCTGACACCGCATCTGGGCTGTTTTGAAATTTCCGCACAGGCTGCTGCAGCACAAATACCGCTGACGGTGCTGTACCGCCCGCCCCGGCAAGCCGCTTTGAAGCCGCTGATCGAAGACGCGCGTGCGCGGCATAACCTGGCGTTGGCGCCGGCCAATCTGAGCGGTGTGCGCACTCTTTTCAAGGTATTGAAAAGAAGCGGTGCGATCGGCTTGCTGCCCGATCAGGTACCGCAAAACGGCGAAGGCGTGTGGGCCGATTTCTTTGGCAAGCCGGCTTATACGATGACCCTGCCGGCCAAGTTGCGCGAGATGAGCGGTGCGACGATGATACTGGCCTTCGCCGAACGGCTGCCGCGCGGCAAGGGATATATCTTGCACTTCCAGTCTTTCAATATGGCAGATGGCTTGACACCGGAACAACAGGTACGCGCAATCAATGCCGCCATGGAACAATTGATCCGCATGTGTCCCGCGCAATATTTCTGGAGTTACAACCACTACAAGATACCGGCCGGCGTAGCGCCTCCGGACGAAATGCTTGCTGCCGACGCCGGCAAGGTTGCGCAATGAGATTGCTGATCATCTTGATGTGGCTGCTGCACTGGCTGCCACTGCCGCTGCTCGCGCGTCTGGGCGAAGGCATCGGCAGCCTGCTGTTTGTTTACAAGAAATCGCGCCGTCGCATCACGCTCATCAATCTGCGCCTGTGCTTCCCCGAATGGAGCGAAGAACAACGCCATGCCGTCGCAAAAAAACATTTCCAGAACTATGCGCGCAGCGTGCTGGAGCGCGGCATCCTGTGGTGGGCTTCCGAAGCGCGCCTGCGCCGCCTGATCGTGATAGAACCCGGCGTGCCGGTGGCCGCCATCAAGGCCAGCCCGACGATACTGCTGTGTCCGCATTTCGTCAGCCTGGATGTGGCCGGCGTGGCCGTGATGCTGGAATCTTCGTTGTGTTCCATTTACACGCAGCAACTCAATCCCGTCTTCGATCAGGTATTGCGCAAAGGTCGTTCGCGCTTTCGTCCAGTCAAACTGTTTGCGCGCGAAGAAGGCGTCAAACCCATCATACGTGCGATGCGCGACGGCCTGCCCTTCTTCATGCTGCCGGATATGGATTTCGGCGCCAAGGATGCCGAGTTCGTGCCGTTTTTCGGCGTATCAGCCGCCACCCTGACAGCACCGGCGCGCATCGCTGCCGCCACCAAAGCCAAGGTGATTCCGGTCGTCGCCACTTATCTGCCCGACTATCGCGGCTGGAACGTCAAATTTTATCCGGCCTGGGAAAATTTTCCGGGTGACGATATGCTCGCCGCCACGCGTGCGATGAATGCCTTCATCGAAGATCGCGCACGCGAAGCGCCAGCCGAATATTTCTGGACGCACAAGCGCTTCAAGACGCGCCCGTCCGGTGAAGCAAGCTTCTACGCCGCGAACACATCGGATGAAGCGCCGCCAGCTTACTGACGTCAGCCGGACACACCGCTTTCGGATGCAGGCAATCATGCGCTGCCATATCTGACTGTCGCAACTATATAATCGCCACATGAAAATCAAATTCACAAAGATGCACGGTGCCGGTAACGATTTCGTCGTCATCGATGCGATCAATCAATCCATCCATTTCACGCCGGCACAATGGCAGCATTTGGCAGACCGCCGCTTTGGCGTGGGCGCCGATCAAATGCTGGTGGTGGAAAAGCCGCAGGCAGCAGGCGTCGATTTTCGCTATCGCATCTATAACGCCGACGGCGGCGAAGTCGAGCAGTGCGGCAACGGCGCGCGCGCCTTCGTCAAGTTCGTGACCGATAAAAAACTCACGGACAAGCAGGCCATCAGGGTGGAAACCATGTCGGGCGTGATCGAGCCGCGACTCGAAGCCAATGGCCAGATTACCGTCGATATGGGCGCGCCCATCCTGACGCCGGAAGATGTTCCGTTCGACGTCAGCGGCCTGTTGTGCAAGGCAGAAGGCGCAGACACCTTGTGGCCACTGGATATCAAGGGTGAAACCCACTGGATTTCCGTCTTGTCGATGGGCAATCCGCATGCAGTGCAAGTGGTCGCCGATGCAGATCATGCGCCGGTGCGTGAAGATGGCGTGTTGATCGAGCATCATCCGCGCTTTCCCAAACGCGTCAACGCCGGCTTCATGCAAATCATAGACCCACACCAGATCAAGTTGCGCGTATTCGAGCGTGGTGCCGGCGAAACGCTGGCCTGCGGCACCGGTGCCTGTGCGGCGGTCGTCTCAGGCATACGGCGCGGCTTGCTGGCGTCGCCGATCAAGGTGCAAACGCGCGGCGGCGAATTGTCGATTGCGTGGGCAGGCGATAACTCGCCGGTCCTGCTGACCGGCCCGGCTGTGACGGTGTTCGAAGGCGAAATCGAACTTTGACCAGCTACTGCAGAATTGCTTGCTGCCCGCGGATGTCGGTTAGAATCATGAGCAAAGGGCGCAAGCATGCAGCCTCACTTTCATCTACACCGATTTTTCTATCCTATCTAGCCACATGACTTCTCCACTGGACTCCAACGCCGTCGCCGACTATTTGCTGAACAACCCGCATTTTTTTGAAGAGCATGCGGAAGTGTTGGCGCAAGTAAAACTGTCGAGCCCGCTAGGCGGCCGCACCTTATCCCTGCAGGAACGGCAAATGGATGTGATGCGCGAGAAGTTCAAGATCATGGAGCTGCGTCTGGCGGAATTGATCCGCATCGGCCAGGAAAACGACCAGATCACGCGCAAGTTTCACACCTGGACGCGCTCGCTGCTGCTGGCACGCAACGATGTGGATTTGCCGCATACGCTGACGACAGGACTGCAAACCACCTTCGCCGTGCCGCACGTGACGCTGCGCCTGTGGGGTGTGGCGGAAGAATTTGCGCACACCTGGTTCGCGGCGCCAGTTTCGGCCGATTCGCGTATTTTTTCAAATGGCTTGACGACGCCTTTTTGCGGCGGCAACAACGATTTTGAAGCAGCATCGTGGCTGGAAGATGCGCCTTCGATACAATCGCTGGCCTTGCTCCCCTTGCGGCTGGACGATGCTCCGGAAGCGTTTGGCTTGCTGGTACTCGGCTCGTCCGATCCGCATCGCTTCACCTCCGATATGGCCACCGATTTCCTGACCAATATCGGCCAAACCGCCAGCGCTGCGCTGTCGAGCCTGCTCGACTAAATTGTCATCGTGAGCCTTGCCGGCAATCACGCTTACCTGGATGGTTATCTCGATAACCTGATAAGTCAGCGGCAATTGTCGCCCCTCACGATCACCAGCTATCGGCGCGACCTGCTGGAGTTGCTTGCGCTGGCAACGGCAAGCGACGGCAATGCGGCACTCAGCGCCATCAGCCACTTCCAGATCCGCAAATTTGCGGCACAGCTACACGCCAAAGGCTTGAACGCGCGTTCGATCGCACGCAAGCTGTCCGCCTGGCGCGGCTTTTTCACCTGGCTCTCCGAACAAAATGCCGTCGCCTCCAATCCGGTGGATGGCATCAAGGCGCCCAAGCGCAACAAACCCTTGCCGAAAGCGCTGGCGGCCGATGATGCGGTGCGCCTGGTATCTTCAAACAGCCCGGGCAAGAACGCCGACGCAACCATGCAGTTATGCAATCGCGCGATGTTTGAATTACTGTATTCCAGCGGCTTGCGCGCCTCCGAACTGGTGGGACTGGACCTCAAATATGCGCAGGAAAATCGCTACACATCGGCAGGCTGGATAGATTTCGATGCCCATGAAGCGATGGTCACCGGCAAAGGCAGCAAGATGCGCAGTGCACCCATCGGCCAGCCGGCAATCGATGCACTCAAAGCCTGGCTGGCAGTGCGCGATACATTGCTCAAGCTCGATCCGCACCCGCTGTTTTTAAGTGAACGCGGCACGCGTATTTCGGCACGCGTGCTGCAGTTGCGCCTGAAAGCGCATGCGCAAGCCGTCGGCCTGCCGATGGATGTACATCCGCATGTGCTGCGCCACTCCTTCGCTTCGCATGTATTGCAATCATCCGGCGATTTGCGCGCGGTACAGGAAATGCTCGGACACGCATCCATCTCCGCCACACAGATCTACACTTCGCTGGATTTTCAGCGTCTGGCACAGGTCTACGACGCCGCCCATCCGCGCGCCAAAAAGAAAACCTGATCGCATGCGAGGACGCCGTCGCACTCCCTGCACGGCACGATAAGAAAGCATGGGCCAAATGGATAAATTGCAACTGAATTGCAAATTGCGGCATAATCAACACACTATCGTTACCAGCATCATCATGAAGAAATCCGCCACCCCAGATTATCCGGCCCTCGCCGAAAGCCAGTTGCGCGACACTTCGCTGCGCTCCACCGCAGCCCGCATCAAGGTACTGGCTGCACTGCTAGGGGCACCGTATGCCCTGTCGCATCAGGACGTGCAGGACACGCTGGTTGACATGGACAGAGTCACACTCTACCGTGCACTGGACGCGCTGACCGATGCCGGACTGGCGCACAAGATCGCCGGTGACGATCGCGTATTCCGCTATAACGCCGGCGCCGAACATCTGGCCGCCGGCAGTAAAAACCAGATACTGCACCAGCAGCATCAACACGGCCACTTCAAGTGCACGCGCTGCGCCAAGGTTTTCTGCATCGATAACATCGATGAAAAACTACTCGCCGCCGATACCCAGACGCAACTCAACCCATCGGCCGTCACCTTGCGCCAGCAATTGCAAAAAGTGCTGCAAGCCACACTGGGTAAAGGTTTTCAAAGTCACGAAATCGAACTCACCATCAAGGGATGGTGCGCCGATTGCGCACATTAAATCAAGGCATTATTCAAACATCATGGCACTCATCCCCACTACCATTCTGACCGGCTTTCTGGGCGCCGGTAAAACCACGCTGCTCAATCGCATCCTGCAGGAGCCGCACGGCTTCAAGATCGCGGTGATTGAAAACGAGTTCGGGCAGGAAAATATCGATAACGAAATCCTGGTGCAGGATGGCACCGAACAGATAGTCGAGATGAACAACGGCTGCATCTGCTGCACCGTGCGCGGCGACCTGATCGTCGCACTGACTGCACTAGCGCAACGCCGCCGCGACGGCGAACTGCAGTTCGACCATGTCGTGATCGAAACCACCGGCCTTGCCAATCCGGGGCCGGTGGCGCAGACCTTTTTCATCGACGAAGAAGTCGCCATCGATTATCTGGTCGATGCCATCATTACCGTGGTCGATGCCAAACATGCGATGCACCAGCTGGATACCTATGAAGAAGCGCAACGCCAGATCGGCTTTGCCGACAAGTTGCTGTTGTCCAAAACCGATCTGGTCAGCGCCGATGAATTAGCCATCCTGATCGAACGCATCAAGCGCATCAATCCGCGCGCGCCTGTCAGCACCGCGGATTTTGGCCGCGTGGCAATTGCCGACGTGCTGGATCTGCGCGGCTTCAACCTGAATGACAAGCTGGAGCTTGATCCCGACTTCATTGCTGCGCAAGAGCATGAACATGCGCAGCACGATCATGCTTGCGAGACGCATTGCACGCAGGATCATGAGCACACTCACGACCATCATCATTCGCATCACAGCGACAATATCGCCGCCTTCGTCTTCAAGAGCGAGCGCCCGTTCAATACTGAAAAGCTGGATGAATTCCTCGGCAGCATCGTGCAGGTATTCGGCCCGCGCATGCTGCGTTACAAAGGCGTACTGTGGATGGACGGCGCCGATCGCAAGGTGGTATTTCAGGGAGTGCACCAGATCATGGGGTCCGACATAGGCGGCAAATGGGGTGAAAATGAAAGCCGTTCCAGCAAAATGGTGTTTATTGGACAGAATCTGCCAAAAGAAACTTTTATTCTCGGATTGGAACAATGTTTGGTATAAACTACCGTGGTTTTGAGCTCAGGGTATAACGGCCTGGATGATGCGAGAGATGCGATTCGCACGCGGAGCACGATAAGATCTGAGGTGTGAAGGTTCATTGAGGACAAGGGACTATGAACGCAACTGCCACAAAATCTAAAAGCACAAAAAAAACAGCCTCCAAGGCGACTGCGACTACTCGCGCAAAACCTGCCGGCAAAACAGTAGCGAAATCGTCTGCAAAGACTCTGGCAGGGAAAGTCGTCAAGGCATTAACCAAGACTATCAAGCCCGCGCTTAAAGCAGCATCCAAAGTCGCAAAAAAAACACCGGCCAAGACTGCGGTAGAATCCGGCAAGGTCGCTACCAAAACAAAAACGGTTGCGGCAAAATCCGTCGCGAAGAAAATTGTGAAGCCGGCGACGAAACCTGCGGTCAAACCTGCAGTCAAAGCAAAGCCGGTTAGCAAGACAGTCGCAAAACCAATTAAAAAGGAAACTGCCGCAAGTCCCCGCAAGGCAACAGCAGCGGCAGCAACACCGAACAAAGACGCATCTCGATCGGGAGCAGGCAGCGGCACAAAGACCGTCTCCCGATTAGCAGATAACATTGAACAACCTGTAGTTTTGAAAGTACGCGAAGTGGCAACTAAATCAAGCAAAACAACCCCGAACGCCGCTAATGACGGCACCCTGTTATCCGAAGAGCAAATCCTGAAGATGAGCGAAAAGGATTACATGAATCCGGCGCAACTCGCATTTTTCAAAGACCGTCTGCAGCAGCTTGAAAAAGACTTGCTGAAGAACGCGGATGAAACTACCGAGCATTTGCGCGAAACCGTGCTGGTGCCCGACCCTGCCGATCGCGCCACGATTGAAGAAGAGCACGCACTGGAATTGCGGACGCGCGATCGTGAACGCAAGCTGCTGAAAAAAGTCCAGCAGTCGATCGCCAGCATAGACTCCGGCGATTACGGCTGGTGCGAGGAAACCGGCGAGCCGATCGGCATACCGCGTTTGCTGGCGCGCCCTACCGCCACGCTGTCGCTGGAAGCGCAGCAACGTCGCGAATTGAAACAGAAACTGTATGGTGACTGATTCCATTCGGAATTGATTTCTACTGAAATTCACAGACAAGCGCGCGGCACCCTATTCGCGCGCTTTGTTTTTTCGTAGAATGCAATTCTGTTGCAATACAATATTTTGCACCTCGATTTCGAAACAGGCATTTTTTGCCGGCATCTTGCCGAGTGATGGTCGTTCATGTCGATCCATACTCCTGGTCTTTGCCTGCACTTGATCTGACGACACACACGCCGCACAAACAACGAGTTATTTTGAAGCCTGCATTTTCATCACGCACACCAAGCGCAACCAGACTCTGCTTCGCCGCATTGCTGGTGGTCGCCGTATTGTTCGCGCAATGGATGGGATTGCGGCATCGGATCGAACATGCCGACAGAACAGGTAGCCAGCAAACCATAAGCGCAACATCTGCCGCATCAAGCTCCGGCTCGACGCTGGAGTCCGCTGCCGAATATGCAGGTGAAAAATTACACTCCTGTACCTTGTTCGACGGCATGGCACTGGCCGATAGCGCACCTGCACTTCCGTTTATTCCTCTCCTGCAAACCAGCGTGCAAGTTCTAGCGCTGTGGGCTGCCCATGCTTCATGGGACGCGCCCTTCCTCTGTCACTTCTCTTCCCGCGCACCGCCTGCTGCGTAACTGATTTTTCCTGTTTGTGCCGCCGTGTCCGATCGCCATGCGATCCGGCAATGGCCATCCTCATTCGTTTTATCAAGGAAGCTCATGATCGCCCAACGCACCCTGTTGGCAAGCGCCGTTCTATCTGCGCTTGCCTCTTTACCTCATTCCGTTTTTGCGCAAGCGCAAGAACAAACCCTGTCCGCCGTCGTCGTCACATCCACGCCATTCAGCAATGACGAAGGCGCGCAAATTCTCGCCCCCGCCAAGGTTCTGTACGGCGATGAACTGCGCGAAAAACTCGGCAATTCGCTCGGCGATACGCTATCGCAGGAACTCGGCGTCTCCGCTTCCGCCTTTGGTGCCGGTGCCTCGCGCCCCATCATTCGCGGCCTGGAAGGTCCGCGCGTCAAGATTCTGCAAAACGGCATGTCGGTCATGGATGCATCCAGCCTGTCCAACGATCATGCTGTCGGCGGCGAAGCATCGACTGCACGCCAGGTCGAAATCCTGCGCGGCCCTGCCGCCCTGCTGTATGGTTCCGGCGCCATCGGCGGCGTGGTCAATATCATCAACGATCGCATACCCACCGTGCTCAATGCCCGGCCGACCGGCGAAACGGAACTGCGTTACGGCACGGTTGATCGTACAAAAAACATGTCGCTGTCAGTGGACGGCGCAGCCGGCGATATCGGCCTGCATATCGATGGCAATCTGCGCGATGCCGACGATTACAGGATCCCCGGCAACGTCAGCCTGAGCGATCCGGCTCTGGGTTCAGGGCGCCTGCCCAATTCCTTTGCGCGTGCCAACAGCATCGGATTCGGCGCATCCTACATTCAGGACTGGGGCCACATAGGCGCCTCGGTCGGCGTCAATGACGATCGTTACGGCATTGCAACCGCTGAGCGCTCCTTCATCACCCTGAAACAAACGCGCTTCGATCTCGAGGGCTTGATCAGGGAACCGTTCGGCAATATCGAGTCGCTGCGCTTCAAGCTGGGCCATACCGATTACGCGCACACGGAAAACCTGCAAGACGGCACGCCGGCAACCAACTTCAAGAATAATGCACTGGAAAGCCGGCTGGAACTGACGCACAAGCCGCTTGCAGGCTGGCGCGGCACCTTCGGCCTGCAAACTGAAAACTCGGAATTCTCCGCGCTGGCCGCCGACGGCAGCGGACCCGAAACCGTACCGATCACCAAGACGAATTCGATCGCCGGCTTTCTGGTCGAAGAGCGCGATTTCGGTCCTTTCCGTGCCAGCGCCGGTGCACGCATGGAGTCCGTCAAACGCACACCCGATGCCGTATCGGATCTGAAGCAGCGTGACTTCAACCTCGGTTCGTATTCCCTGGGCGGCCTGTGGACATTCACGCCCGGCTATGGTCTTGGCGCTACCGCCTCCGTTGCGCAACGCGCACCGGCAATCGAGGAGTTGTACTCCCACGGCCCGCACGAGTCGACCGCCACCTTCGACATAGGCGACGCCAATCTGACAAAAGAAACTTCGCGCAACTTCGAACTGAGCCTGCAAAAAACAGAGGGGCTGGTCCGCTGGAAAGCCAACATCTTCCAGAACCGCGTGAAAAACTTCATCTATGGCCGCACTGATGGCACCAAAGTCGATGAAGATGGCGTTGCAGGCGGCGAATTTACCCAACGCTTCTGGGCCCAGAACAGCGCCACGATACGCGGCGCAGAAGCCGAGGTCAGCTACAACCTGCGCGGCGAAGGCTGGTCGCTGCGCGGTTTTGCCGATACCTCGCGCGGCAAGCTGACCGGCCTCGACAATCTGCCGCTGCAACCGGCCACTCGTTTCGGCGGCGAAGTCGGTTATCGTCAAGGCCCCTGGCGTTCGGGCGTAAAAGTCCTGCACGCGCAGCAGCAGGACAGATTGGCGAGTTTTGAAAGTTTCGCTACACCCTCCTACACCCGGGTCGATGCGAACTTATCCTTTACGCAAAACATCCATTCGACCCAGCTTACCTGGTTCGCCATTGTCAAAAATCTGTTGAATGAAGACATCCGCTTGTCAACCTCGGTGCTGCGCGAAGTCGCACCACTACCGGGCAGAAACCTGATCGTTGGCGTTCGTACAAGTTTTTAAGGATGCTTGCCTGATTTTTGGCTACACTAGGAGGTTGCAGGTCGCTATGTGCGGCCTGCATGTGTTACCTTTAAGCGGAAATTTTGGCACGGCCGCGCTCGGGGAAATACCCCGAGCGCGGCATTTTATAAACTTGGCGCACCCGTCTCTATTTGACTGGTGGACGCCGTTGTTCACCAGGATAGACGTGGGGATTTTTTCGCTATTTGGCAAGAAGAGCCAGCAGCCGGCGCGCAAGTCGACTGAGCAGGAGTCTACGCAGAAAAAACGCAGCGACCAGGCAGCCCGCATCAACGCAAAGAACGAAAACGAACAAACGCAGCAAGTGCAGCGCAAGGCGGCGCACGCAACGGCCATGAAGATCGATGCGATCGAGTCGGAAATGTCGTCCGAATTCGTCAAGCCGCTGCCTTTCAGCGGCAATACCCTGCCTGGCCCACCCAGCCAGTTCATGAACACCAGCGTCCGCGCGGCAGATACGCGCATCCACACCAAACCCGGCCACGACGCCACCCCGCCGCTTGAACAGCCCTCCATGCTGCCCGATATCATGGGCGCCAGCACCGCCTTCCTGCTGGGCGCAGAAACAGTAATAGGGCCGGTTGCCATTTCGGCTTCCGAAGCAGCGCCTGCCATTGAAGAAGCCGCCATCCTGTTTGCCAACGGTCAGACCGACCTGGTCGAACCGATACTGCTGAACGCCATTGCAGAAGATGCGCTAGGTAGCACCCCCCTGATCGTCTGGGGCATGCTGTTCGATCTGTATCAGATCACCGGCCAACACACATCGTTCGAGAATCTATCGATCGAATACGCGAATAAATTTGAAATGTCGCCTCCCGCATGGGTGGACGGCAACAGCGCCGAGGCCAAGCCGGAAGCTGCAACTGCGCCACGCGCCAGCACTACGCCGAGCGTGGCATTTTCCGGCAAGCTCGATGCAGGCAGCATCAAGCAGCTCGAACGCATCAAGAACATGGCCGAGATGAGCAATGTCATCAAGCTCGAATTTGCCCGCGTCAGCGAGGTCGATCCGGTCGGTTGCGGACTGCTGTTCAGCATATTGCAGAGGCTGCAAAAATCCGGCCACAACCTGATTCTGGTCGGCGCACCGGAACTGGCAGAAAAAATCCGTTCCATACTGCAAGTCGGCCGCCGCGATGAAACCGAAGCACCGTGGTTATTGCTGCTGGAAATTTTGCGTTTGCTGAATCGCGAATCCGATTTCGAAGAAACCAGTATCGATTATTGCGTCACCTTTGAGGTTTCGCCGCCGGCCTTCGTCTCGCCGCAAAACAAGGTTGTCACCGCCGCGGAAGAATCCACCGAACCGGACGACATACCCAGCGATCATTTCATGATGCCGGTCGTCATCGATGCCCGCACCGACACCCTGGTGCAAAACATCGCCGTGCATGCACACACGCACAATCCGGTCATACTCGACTGCAGCCGTCTGACACGCATGGATTTCAATGCTGCGGGCCGCCTGTTCGGCGGCCTGACGCCATTGATCAACAGCGGCAAAAGCATCGAATTGCACCATGCCAATCACTTCATCGTCGCGCTCTGTCATGTGATGGGCGTCGCCGAACTAGTACGCATCGTGCCGCGTAAAAACTGAGGCTCTGCAATCAAGGCATAATTTCGACTTGCAATCGAAAAGTCTGCCCCCATTTTTTTGAAATGTCGCGCTTTTCGCACGATGTTATTTCATTTTTACTCCCTTTTTCACTACCTAAGCCACTCCTATTTCAGAGGCAAGCATGGAACAATTTCACGGCACCACGATACTCTCGGTGCGACGCGGCAACGTGGTTGCGCTCGGCGGCGACGGCCAGGTTACGCTCGGCAATATCGTCATGAAGGGTACCGCGCGCAAGGTACGCAAAGTCTATAGCGGCAAGGTGCTGGTCGGTTTTGCCGGTGGCACCGCCGATGCATTCACCTTGCTGGAGCGCTTCGAGTCCAAGCTGGAAAAACATCAAGGCCATCTGATGCGCGCCTCGGTCGAACTGGCAAAGGACTGGCGTACCGACCGCATGCTGCGCCGGCTGGAAGCGATGCTGCTGGTGGCTGATCATGAAACCACACTGGTCATCACCGGCAACGGCGATGTGCTGGAACCGAACGACGGCATAGGCGCCATCGGTTCCGGCGGCACCTATGCACAATCGGCCGCCAAAGCCCTGCAGGAAAACACCGAGCTGTCGCCGCTGGAAATCGTCAAGAAATCGCTGACGATCGCAGGCGAACTCTGTATCTACACCAATCTGTCGCACACGATAGAAACACTGGATTAACGCTCCGGCACCCTTTTGCGAAAAACACCATGAATATGACACCTCAGGAAATTGTTTCGGAACTCGACAAACATGTGGTCGGCCAGGGCAATGCCAAACGCGCGGTCGCCATCGCACTGCGTAATCGCTGGCGCCGCCAGCAGGTTGCAGAACCACTGCGCCATGAAATCACGCCGAAAAACATCCTGATGATAGGACCCACCGGCGTCGGCAAAACTGAAATCGCGCGCCGCCTGGCCAAGCTGGCCGACGCGCCTTTCATCAAGATCGAAGCGACCAAGTTCACCGAAGTCGGTTACGTCGGCCGCGACGTCGATACCATCATTCGCGACCTGATCGACATCGGCATCAAGCAGACGCGCGAAGCCGAAACGCGCAAGGTGCGCGCACGCGCCGAAGATGCGGCGGAAGATCGCGTGATCGACATTCTGGTGCCGCCGGCACGCGACTTCGGTTTTCATCCATCGGCCACGAGCACGTCCGACCACAGCAACGACAATGCCACGCGCCAAACCTTCCGCAAGCGTCTGCGTGAAGGTCTGCTGGACGACAATGAGATCGAGATCGAACTGGCCGAAGCCGGGCCGACGATGGAAATCATGGCGCCGCCCGGCATGGAAGAAATGACTGAACAGATCAAATCCATGTTTTCCGGCGCCGGCGGCAATCGCAAGAAGGCGCGCAAGATCAAGATCCGGGAAGCGATGAAGCTGTTGATCGAAGAAGAAGCCGGCAAGCTGGTCAACGAAGACGAACTCAAGCAAAAAGCCATCACCAATGTGGAACAGAACGGCATCGTTTTTCTCGATGAAATCGACAAGATCGCCAATCGTTCCGAACAGGGTGGCGCCGAAGTATCGCGCGCCGGCGTGCAGCGCGATTTGCTGCCGCTGGTGGAAGGCACTACCGTCAACACCAAGTACGGCATGATCAAAACCGATCACATCCTGTTCATCGCATCGGGCGCATTTCATCTCGCCAAACCCTCGGATCTGATCCCGGAATTACAGGGACGCTTCCCGATTCGCGTCGAACTGGAATCGCTATCGATCGCCGATTTCGAGCGCATTCTGACCGGCACCGACGCCTGCCTGACCAAGCAGTACCAAGCCTTGCTGGCCACGGAAGGCGTCAAAATTGAATTTGCGCAGGATGGCATCAAGCGGATGGCGGAAATCGCCTATTCGGTCAATGAAAAAACCGAAAACATCGGCGCGCGCCGTTTATATACGGTGATGGAAAAACTGCTGGAAGAGATTTCATTTTCTGCCAGCGAAAATCCGGACCAGACTCTCCCGATCGACGCCGCCTATGTGAATGAAAGACTGGGCGCCTTGTCGGTGGACGAGGATTTGTCGCGCTACGTGCTGTAATGACCTGCTGTAAGATCGATTATCATCATCGACAGGGGCGCGCATGACAGCATGCGCGCCGTCACCATCATGGCCAACAAAGCGCTCGCCAAACGGCAAAAACTCACCATCCGCATCGAACCCTCGCAACAGGCGCTGAAGCCGCGCAATTATCTTGCACTGGCGGCAAAACAGCGTGTTGCCGGACCACATCAAAAATCGATTTCAGCCCAGCGCCAGGTGCAAAAACGTTTGCTGAAAATAAAATTATCCGAACCTGACGAACAATAAAGCGTGTTCCGCCAGATGTAGGCTGACAATTGATCCGGCGCGATTTGTTTGCTATAAGGAATGCATGGCGAGAAATTTCATGCGCTTGATGGCACTGGAATAACGATGAGGAGAAGATGATGGCTCTACCGCACGCACGATCCGGCCAGTTAATCGACATTCGGCCACTAGGCGAACGAATCACCGCTGCCGTCTCAAATGCGCTTTTCAAAACGCCACAACTTGAATTGATGCGACTGGTGTTGCCAAGCGGCAAAGGCATGCCCGAACATGCCGTTCCCGGCCCATTAACAATCCAGTGCCTGGAAGGTGCGATTGAATTGCGCGCACATCAAACCACGCAAATCCTGCACGCCGGAGAACTGGTGTATCTGGCAGGCGGCGAACCGCATGCCTTGCATGCACTGGAAGATTCGTCGATTTTATTGACGCTGCTGCTGTTGCCGCATTGAAAACATCCACCGCCTGATGCGGTGGACGCAGACTTCAGGCCATTTCATTGCGCGCATCGCGCGCGAGCAAACGACCGACCATTTCCCTCGGCAAATCGCCATCGAACAGGACGGCTGCAACTGCATTGGTAATCGGCATATCTATACCGCGCTCGGCCGCCAGTGAACGCACTGCCTGTGCACAACGCACACCTTCTGCAACATGGCCCAGCTCGGTCACGATCTGCTCCAGTTTTTTTCCCTGCGCCAGGCCCAGCCCGACCTTGCGGTTGCGTGACAGATCGCCGGTACAGGTCAGAATCAGATCACCCATGCCGGCCAGGCCCATGAAGGTTTCCGTACGCCCGCCGAGTGCGACGCCGAAGCGCGTAATTTCCACCAGGCCGCGCGTAATCAGAGCCGCGCGTGCATTCATGCCGAGTTTGAGGCCGTCGATGATGCCGGTGGCAATCGCCAGTATGTTTTTTACCGCACCGCCAACTTCGACGCCGATCACATCGTCGGTTGAATAAATACGCATGCTCGGCCCGTGCACGGCGCTGACCACCAGTTCGCGTAATGCCGCGTTATCGGAAGCAATCGCCAATGCGCAAGGCAGTCCCTGTGCAACCTCTTGCGCAAAAGACGGCCCCGACAAGGCGCCGGCAGGAATGTCATTCCCCAGCACTTCGCGCACGATCTGATGCGGCAGCAAATGCGTGTCTGCCTCGAAGCCCTTGCACAGCCAGACGATGTTTGGAATGGCATACGGCTGCAATTGCATGGCCAGCGGGCGCAATCCCGCCAACGATGTCGCCACCAGCAACAGGCCATCCGTTCCGACATGCGCAATCGCGGCAGAGAAATCGGAGCTCAAGGACAGACTGTCCGGCAAACGGAAACCGGGCAGATAGACGGTATTTTCGCGTCGCTGCTCCGCTTCCTGCATCACAGCAGCATCGCGCCCCCACAACATCACGGAATGCCGGTCAGCCAGCGACATTGCCAAGGCCGTACCCCATGCGCCTGCGCCAAGTATTGTGATATTCATGCTTTGGATTTGATAGACAAGAGTGAGAATACTAACAGGGGATGCACATCGTCAGGATGTCGCATCACCAATGACGGACAACAGAATCTGCATCTGAGGCAACATGCATGAAAAGCTGTGCCGCCACTCCCTGCTTGCGCTTATACGCAATCTATTCTGTTGTAGTTCCGCTGTGGTTCGCAGTTGTTTCTTATTCGCCCCACACTTCAGCGGTTTTTGCAAAGCCGATCGGTCCATCCCGGTGCTTCAATTTGACCCAGCCCGACGCCGGCGGCGCCACCAACTCAAGCAGCACACCCTTGTCCACCGTTGCCACCACTGCAGAGGTCTCTTCCGCCGCTGCATGCAATTTCAGGTTGGCGGTCGTCGCCATCACGTTGCGTTTCGACGTCAGCGCGCTGGTTTCTACCCAGGACAAATCGCCGGCGGCATCACGCACCTTGCTCCAGCCATTCTGCGTCAACACGATTTCCACCGGCATGCCGCGCGGTGCGACAAAGATTTTACGACCCCGGTCTGACGGCGCGTTATACAGCACCGCCGGATGGGCGCCCACCGACTTGAACTCGGCAGCGTGCGCCGCGCTCATGGCCAGCGCAGAAACCAGCAAGGCTGCAAAAACAGCGGAAGACCATTTCATGCGATCACCTTCACACATTATCGGGAGAGTTGCAGATGCATCGGACGATGCATCTGCAAAGCAGGACTTAGTGCTGTGCTGCAGAACCGTCAGGCATCACGATGCCGGAACCGTTGCTAGCATGTTGCTGCGCCAACGCTTCCAGGCGCTGCTGATAAAACACTTCGAAGTTGATTTCCGACAGATGCACAGGCGGGAAACCGGCGCGCGTAATGGCATCGGCGATATTGGCCCGCAGGTAAGGATAAATCGTGCTTGGGCAACCGATGCCGATCAAGGGGTCGAGTTGTTCGTCCGGAATGTTGCGCGCTTCAAAGATACCTGCCTGCTTGGCTTCCACCAGGAAGGCAACCTTGTCATTGATTTTTGCCGTTACCGTAATCGTTACGGTCGACTCAAACAAACCCTCGGCCAGCTGTTCTGCGCCGACATCCACCGCGACTTCGATCACAGGAGCATCCTGCTCAAGGAAAATTGCCGGGGAATTAGGTTGTTCCAGCGACAGATCTTTCAGATATACACGTTGGATCTGGAATACGGGTTGCAGATTTTCGTCAGCCATGAAGCACTTTCAGTCAGATTAAAAATGGAGGGCGCGCCCTCCGGGCAGGTTACAACATGAACATTGCGATGCCGCAGATACGCGCCGCTTCAGGCGCCCTGCAGCAATGCATCCAGCTTGCCGAGGCGTTCCAGCGCGTTCAGATCGTCGAAGCCGCCCACATGCGTATCGCCGACATAAATCTGCGGCACGGTGCGGCGACCGGTTTTCTGCATCATTGCGGCGCGTTGCGCGGGATCGAGATCGATACGAATTTTTTCAATATTGCTGATGCCCTTGGCCGTCAACAGGCGTTCCGCCATCGTGCAATACGGACAGACACCAGAGCTATACATCACTACATGCGCAGTCATATTTATCCTCCCTTACTTGACGACAGGCAGACCTTGCGATTGCCAGGCATCCAGCCCACCGAGTAAACTGGCGGCGTTGGCGTAGCCGGCCTTCTTCAGTTGTGCGGTTGCTTTGACCGATTGCAAGCCCTTGGTGCACACCACAATCACCGGCCGCTCCTTGAATTTTTCCAGCTCGCTGACGCGGGTTTTCAATTCCTTCAATGGAATGTTTTTCGCATCGCGGATATGGCCGAGCGCAAAATCAGCAGCATTTCGGACGTCGAGAATCAGAACTTTTCCCTGATTGATGATCTGTGTTGCCTGCAAGGCAGTCACTTTTGCACCGGTACGTTGCAAGGTATGCACGATCAGTGCGCCGCCGGATACCAGCACGATGCCGATAAGGAAAATGTTATCAATGATGAATTTCACGGTGATCCAATTAGTTGAAAGAGTGTTCGCATTATAAAATAGAAGACCGAATACAATTCGGATTCGGCATTTTGCATCAAAAAACCATTACTTACCTATCTGACTCATGTACAAAATCGTATTGATGCGCCACGGCGAGTCCACATGGAACCTCGATAATCGCTTTACCGGCTGGGCCGATGTCGATTTGACTGAAAAAGGTTGTGCTGAAGCAAAGCACGCCGGCAAATTGCTGCGCGATGCAGGATTTACCTTCGACCTGGCTTATTCATCCGTGCTGAAACGCGCCATCCGCACCATGTGGATCACGCTGGACGAAATGGATCTGATGTGGATACCCGTCGTCTGCGACTGGCACCTGAACGAACGCCATTACGGCGCGCTGCAGGGCATGAACAAGGCTGAAACCGCCAGCAAATACGGCGCCGACCAAGTCTTGCAATGGCGTCGTAGCTACGACACCCCTCCCAAACTGCTGGCTGAGGACGATCCGCGCACCATGTACAAGGATCCGCGCTATGCCACCCTGAAGCGTGAAGAAATTCCGCTTGGCGAATGCCTGAAAGACACGCTGCTGCGTGTGGAACCGTACTGGAACGACACCATCGTGCCATCCATACGGGCCGGCAGGCAGATCATCATCTCGGCGCACGGCAACAGCCTGCGCGCCCTGATCAAGATACTCGACGACATCAGCGATCAGGATATTGTTTCGCTGAGCATCCCGAACGGCCGCCCTATCGTGTATGAACTGGATGACAATCTGAAACCCATCCGTCATTACTACCTGGGTGATCAGGAATCGCTGGCAGCAGCCGTCCAGGCGGCCGCCAGCCACGGACCAGTGCCATAAACTCCGTGCAGCGTCCATTTCCATCACCCATCAAACGCAATACGCGCATCTTCGCCTGGCTACGCAAGCAACCCTGGCCGACGATGCGCATCATGAGCTCAATCATCGTGCTGGCGTTGCTGACCGGCGTGCCGCTACAGGCGCAGGCGCAAAAAGTCACCGATCGCAGCAAGCAAAAGAAAATCGCTGAAAGCGAGCGCGCCGATCTGCGGCAAAAACTGACGACGCTCAAACGCAGCATAGACAAGACGGAAACCGCAAAAAGCTCTGCCGCCAGCGCACTTGCCAAGTCGGAAGAAGCGATCTCGGATGCGCAACGCAATTTGCGGGATCTCGCCGAAGAACAGCAGCAAACCCAGGCCAGACTGAACGAGTTATCGCAGCAACAGGCCGCACTGCAAAAAATTGTCGAGGCGCAGCAAAGCCAGCTCGCCAGGTTGTTACGCGAACAATATGTCGCCGGCAATGAAGATCGCATCAAGCTGCTGCTCTCCGGCGACAATCCGAATCGCATCAATCGCGAACTGCAATACATGGGCTACATCTCGCGCGCGCAGGCAGCGCTGATCGAAGCGCTGCGCACCAATCTGGCAAAGATCGAAGACAATCAGGCAGCCGTGCAAAACACCAAGGAAGAGCTGGATGAAATCGCCGCCGAAGCGCGCGACCAGCACGCCATCCTGCAAAAGGAAAAAGCCCAGCGCGCCACGCTGTTGGCGCAACTATCGAACAAGCTGGTCGCGCAGCGCAAGGAAGCCGGCAACATCGAGCGCGACGAACAACGGCTCGCCAGCCTGGTGGACAAGCTGGCAGTGTTGATTCAGGAGCAACGCAAGGCGGAGGCTGCGGCGGCAGAAAAACGCCGCCAGGAACGTGCAGCGCGGGCGCGCGAAGAACGTGAAAAACGTCTGGCGCAGGCAAAAAAACGTGGCGCGCCGGACGAGCAGGCGTCGAGCGGGAAAATTAGCAACCCGAATGCGATCGAAGACGACGAACCGCCGTCCAAAACCCTGGCCAGAAATGAACTCACCCCCGACGCCAGTGTCCAGGATGGTGCCTTCGCGGCATTGCGCGGACGCTTGCGGTTGCCGATACGCGGCGACCTGATTGCCAAATTCGGCAGCAAACGCGGTGACGGGCCAAGCTGGAAAGGCTTGTTCATACGCGCAAACGAAGGCACGGAAGTCAAGGCCATTGCCGCCGGCCGGGTTATCTTTGCCGAATGGCTGCGCGGCTTCGGCAATCTGATCATCGTCGATCACGGCAGCCAGTACATGACTATTTACGGCAATAATCAATCCGTATTGAAACATGCCGGCGACGCCGTCAAAGCAGGCGACGTCATTGCCAGCACAGGTAATAGCGGCGGCAATGAACAATCAGGTTTATACTTTGAAATGCGGCACCAAGGTCGCGCGTTTGACCCACTCGGTTGGGTAACTATTAGGTGAACATGGGAACGAAACTCAAGAATATCGGATTGATCGGTTTGGGCATGGTTGCCGGCGCGATCGGCATGGGTACGCAACTGGACGCGATAGCGCAGAAAAGTACCGGCAATCCATTGCCGCTCGAGGAATTGCGCCAGCTGGCCGATGTGTTCGGCCTCATCAAATCGGATTATGTCGAACCGGTAGAAGACAAGAAACTGCTGACGGAAGCCATTTCCGGCATGGTGTCGTCGCTCGACCCGCATTCTGCCTACCTTGATAAAAAAGCATTCAAGGAATTGCGTGAAGGCACGCAAGGCAAATTTGTCGGCCTCGGCATCGAAGTCGGGATGGAAGACGGCTACGTCAAGGTCATTTCGCCTATCGAGGATTCACCCGCCTATCGCGCCGGCATCAAGGCAGGCGATCTGATCACGCGCCTGGATTCCACGCCTGTCAAAGGCATGACGCTGGACGAAGCCGTCAAAAAAATGCGCGGCGAACCAAATACCAAGATCACGCTGACCATTGCGCGCAAGGATGAAGACAAACCTGTCGTCATCACGATCACGCGTCAGGAAATCCGCGTGCAAAGCGTGAAGGCGAAAGTGGTGGAGCCGGGCTATGCGTGGTTGCGCGTGGCACAATTCCAGGAACCTACGGTCGATGACATGGCGAAGAAAATCGCTGCGCTGTACGCTCAGGAACCGAACCTGAAAGGCCTGGTGCTCGATCTGCGCAACGATCCGGGCGGTGTATTGCCGGGTGCGATCGGCGTCTCGGCTGCCTTCCTGCCGAAAGATGTCGTGATCACCTCGACCAATGGCCAATTGCCGGATTCCAAAGCCAGCTTCTATGCGCGCCGCGAATTCTATGCCGCGCGTGCGGTCGGCGACCCGCTGGCGAAACTGCCGGATGCCATCAAGAAAATCCCTATGGTGGTGCTGGTCAATTCCGGTTCCGCATCGGCTTCTGAAATCGTGGCTGGCGCACTGCAGGATTACAAGCGCGCCACCATCATGGGTACGCAAACCTTCGGCAAGGGCTCGGTGCAAACCATACGTCAGCTGTCTGCCGATACCGCCGTCAAGCTGACCACCGCACGTTATTACACGCCGAACGGCCGTTCGATTCAGGCCAAGGGCATCGTGCCGGACCTGATGGTGGATGAAACTGCCGACGGCGATGGCTTGAACAGTTTGCGTCTGCGTGAAGCCGATCTGCAAAAGCACCTGACCAACGACAAGGACAAGGAAGCAGAAAGCGCTCGCCCCGGCCTCGATGAGCTGGAAGAAGATCAGCGCATCGCCGCGTTGGAGAAAAAACGCAAACCGCTGGAATTCGGCAGCAAGGATGATTTCCAGCTGACGCAGGCCTTGAATCACTTGAAAGGCTTGCCGGTTGTTCTTTCAAAAGTAAAAGTCGAGGTGAAGAAAGAAGCCGGCATCAACCAGCCGAAAACGGAATCAAAAACCGAACCAAAGAACGGCGACAAGAAGTAGTCGCAGGCAAACACAAAAAAGCCGCAGCGATGCGGCTTTTTTGATAAATGCAGCGCTGTTACCGCACAAAATGCATGACGGATCAAGAATCAAGAATTACGCCCGGATTATTTATGAACGATCAGCAACTACTACGTTATTCACGCCATATCCTGCTCGATGAAATCGATATCGAAGGACAGGAAAAACTGTTGGCGGCGCATGCATTGATCATCGGCGCCGGCGGACTGGGTTCGCCGGCAGCGTTTTATCTCGCTTCTGCCGGCATAGGCACCATCACGCTGGTGGATGACGACACGGTTGATCTCACCAATCTGCAGCGGCAAATTCTGCACACCACGGAACGCGTCGGCCAGGCCAAGGTTGTATCCGGACAAAAGACGCTGGCAGAAATCAATCCGACCATAGAGATCATCGCATTGCAGGAACGTGTATCCGGCGAACGCCTTGATGAACTGGTACGCAATGCATCAGTGGTATTGGATTGCTGCGACAACTTCGCAACGCGTCATGCCATCAATCGCGCCTGTGTTGCCAATCGCGTACCCCTGGTTTCCGGCGCCGCCATCAAGTTCGACGGTCAGGTCAGCGTGTTCGATACACGCAGCGACAAGGCGCCCTGCTATGCCTGTCTGTTCCCGGAAGACCAGCAGTTTGAAGAAGTCAATTGCGGCACCATGGGCGTGTTCGCTCCGCTGGTCGGCATCATCGGCAGCACGCAGGCAGCGGAAGCATTGAAACTGGTGGCAGGCATAGGCGCATCGCTGACCGGCCGCCTGCTCCTGCTGGATGCACGCACGATGGAATGGAGCAGTATCAAGATCGCACGCAATGCCAGTTGCAGCGTATGCGGGCAGGCACACTAGCCGGCACGCCACACCTCACGGCACGCAGGCATTCCTCGCGCGCCCTGGCCAAATTGATCAGCGCATCTGGCGCTGCCATTCCCCGATTGATGACCTGGTAAAACCTTGCCATGCGTTGCAACAACATGCGCTGACGCGCGGAAATATTAACCAGATATGCGGCTGTCGTACCCGACGATTTTAGTTGCACGGGGACCGTATACGCCCGCGCCAGCACTTCCTCGCTGATCACCATCGCTGCGCTGGCATCCAGCCGATTCGGCGCATTGCCTGTCAATGCGCTTTCGCAATGTCCCTCACACCTTCCGCAGTTCCGCCTGCGTCACAGCGGACCGTAGCGCTAGCCAAACTGATGCGCGCTCATGCGCCAACCATGCGTGCCCCGTCCTTTACATAACTTTACCGCTCGCATGCGGTATCTCAACAGAGCGCACCTACAGTAACAACATGCCTGCACAAGTAGCAGGCGCCAACCGAGACAAAGGAGTTTCAATGAACAAGTACACCACACCATCCGTATCGTCGCCGGCTTCCGGCTCGCGCAGCCGTCGCCTGTTGATGGCAGGAGCAAGCGCCGTCATCGTCGGTGCCATCTCGCTGGCCGGCGTCAGCTACGCTGCCGACAATCAGGCTGCACCGGCCAAGGTCGAGAAGCATGAGCGGCACGGCGGCAAACACGGAAAGATGAATCCGGAACATGCGGAAAAACGTTTCGACCGCATGCTGCATCGCCTGGTGCCGGATGCCACCACGGAACAGAAAGCCAGGTTGAGCGTCATCGCCAAATCCGCTTTCGCCGACCTGCAACCCTTGCGCCAGCAAGGCCGCGACCTGCATGCACAACGCAGCAAGCTACTGTCAGCCGCCACCATCGATCGCAGCGCGCTTGAACAACTGCGCCAGACCGAGCAGAAACTGGCCGACCAGCGTTCACGCCGGGTGACACAGGCTTTTGCCGATGCTGCAGAAGTATTGACGCCAGCGCAGCGTGTCAAGGCAGTGGAAGCCATGCAGAAACATAAACGTGGTTTTGGTCACGGTTTCGGCCACGGCCCACGCTCGCATCATGGTCATGAGCACAAGCCGGCAGCCGAAGCAGCAAAAGCCCAAGCTAAGCAGTAAGACATTCTGCCGCCGCAGCGTTTGCAGTGATACACCTGGTATCGCGGCAAACGCTGTCCTCGGCAGTGTGCTGCAAGTTCGCCTGCATTTCTGCTGTCACCCTGCAATGTGATCCGGAGCAGCGTTTCACCGGGCCCTTGTCGTTTTGCCTGCGAAATGGAATTACACTAGACAGATGAACCAACGCCTACTCATGATCGAAGACGACCAGCGCCTTGCAGCGATGGTCGCCACCTATCTTGGCCAGAACGGCTTCGATGTGCAGCACAGCGCCACCGCCGCTGAGGGGCTGCAGCAGTTGCAGCACGCGAGCGCGGGCGAATCTTTCGCCATCGTCCTGCTGGACCTGATGCTGCCGGATGCAGACGGGCTCGATGTCTGTCGCCAGATACGCGCATTTCCGGCACCGCTGAATACCCTGCCCATCGTCATGCTGACTGCCAAGGGTGACCCCATGGATCGCGTGGTCGGGCTTGAACTCGGCGCCGACGATTACATTCCAAAACCGTTTGAACCGCGCGAATTGCTGGCACGTTTGCGCGCCGTGCTGCGACGCCAGCACACCACACCAGCTACCGACGGACACGTGCTGCGCTTCGGCCGGCTCGAAATCGACCTGGATGCACGCATGATTCGCCTCGACGATCAGGACAAGCCGGTCACGTCCTATCAATTCAATCTGTTGGCGGCCATGGCCGAACGCGCCGGGCGCGTACTGTCGCGCGAACAACTGATGGATGCCGTCAAGGGCGAACCGCTGGAAGCCTTCGATCGTTCCATCGATGTGCACATCGGCCGTCTGCGCGCCGCCATCGAAGACGATCCCAAACAACCCAAACGCATCATCACCGTACGCGGTGCCGGCTACGTATTTGCAAAGGCGCAGGATGTCTGAATCAAGCACGCGCGGACGTTTCAGCTGGTCGCACCGTTTATATATCCGCATTTATCTGGCGATGCTGATCAGCCTCACCATCGCCGGCCTGCTGTTCGCCGCCGCATGGCGCATCAATGCCGATTCGCGGCAGATCGGCCCCAGCCTGGAATCGTTTGCCGCCATTGCCTCCGATGTCCTGCCTCCTCCCGAAGCCAGCAACGAAGAACAGCAGCAGGCGCTTACGCGCTGGCAATCGCGCATGCGCGCCGACCTGGCGCTGTATTCAGCCAAGCGCGAAAAAATCGCTGCCGCCGGACGTGAGCTGCCGCCGCTGGATGCCGCGCAAACCGTCAGCGGCTGGATGGGCGGCGGGCCGCCGGTATTCGCCGTCAAACTGCCGGACGATCGCTGGCTGGTCGGCCAGCATCCGGGGCGGCGCAAACCGCCCTTCAGTTTTTTCACCACGCTGCTCCTGATCGGGCTGGCGATAGGCATAGGTTCATATCCTATCGTGCGTCGTCTGACGCGCCGGCTGGAGCGCCTGCAAACCAGTGTCGAAGCGCTGGGGGCCGGGCAATTGTCGACACGCATTGCGGTAGAAGGACAGGATGAAGTAGGTCGTCTGGCAAGCAGCTTCAATCGCTCGGCGGCACGCATAGAAGCGCTGGTCGATGCGCAGAAGGCCTTGCTGGCGAACGCCTCGCATGAATTGCGCTCGCCGCTGGCGCGCATACGCATGGCGATTGAATTGATGGGTCCGGCAGCACAGCCGGAAATCCGCAGTGAACTGAAGCGCAACATCGGCGAGCTGGATCAATTGATCGATGAGATTTTACTGGCCAGCCGGCTCGATGCTACCGCTGACGCTACACAGACATTTGAAACAATAGATCTGACTGCACTGCTCGCGGAAGAATGCGCGCGCATCGGCGCGCAACTGGATGCACAGGCCATCGAGTTGTCCGGCGATGCACGGCTGCTGCGCCGCCTGGTGCGCAATCTGCTGGAAAATGCCAGGCGCTACGGCAATGACACGCCGATTACCGTGACCCTGGCGGCTGCACCGGGCAACACTGTCCTGTTGCAGGTGTGCGATGGCGGTCCCGGCGTGCCGGTGGCAGAACGGGAAAATATTTTCGAACCCTTTTATCGCGTGGCGGGCGCCAGCGAACGCGAAGGCGGGGTCGGTCTCGGCTTGAGCCTGGTGCGGCAAATCGCGCGCCGGCATGGCGGCGACGTCGTATATGTCGCACGCGATGAACCGGGCAGCTGCTTCAGGGTCACATTGCCGGCATAAGGTTTAGTCGGCGTGTGTTGGTCTCAGTCCGGCCAGACGATCTGCGCCGGCAATACGCCGCGCAGGGCATTGCAGACGATCACTTCGTCTGCTGCGCGCAAGTCATCCAGTGTCAGAATTTTTTCCTGCGCCTGCCACGCCGGATCGTCCAGCAATACGGCGCGCATGACGCCCGGCAACACACCCGCGCTCAGGGGCGGCGTATACCAGCGGCCAGCCAGCTTGACGAACACAGTGCTGCGCCCGCCTTCGCTCAACTGTCCCGCGCTATTGCAAAACAATTGGTCGAATGCGCCCTGCTGTTCCGCCGCACGCCATGCGGCGTCGTAAACGCTTCTGATCGTGGTCTTGTGGCGCAGGAAAATATCGCCGGCATCGGTAGGATGTTCCGCCAGCAGAATCTTGACCGGCAGCTCCAGCGCCGCCAGCGGCGCAGTGTGTATCGTGCAATTGCCATCCGCCTGCAAGGCCAGGCGCAAGCGGCAGGCAAGGTTTTCCGCCAGCCCCGCGCAGGCATCGCGCAACTGTGTGCGTATCACGGCCGCATCGCATGCAAAACCGAAATAGTCTGCCGATCGCTGCAAGCGCTGCAGATGGCGTTCAAGATGGCGGCATCCTTCAGCACGCGTAGCGTATATCGTTTCAAACAATTCAAATTCACCCGGCATGCCGGTCAGGAAGCGCGCCTTGAGCCGGCATTCTTCGTACTCCGCCTGTGTCTGGCTGTCATGCACGATACCGGCACCCACCCCCATTTCGCCGCGACGAATACGCTGTCCGTTCTGCGACTGCGACTGTAATTGCAAGGTGCGGATGGGCACCGACAGACAGAAATTACCGACTGCCTGCGCATCCTGCGGCGGATCGAACCAGCCGATGGCACCGGTGTAAATCCCGCGCGGACTGGCTTCCAGTTCGCGGATGATTTGCATCGTCCGGTGTTTGGGTGCGCCGGTAATCGAACCGCAGGGATACAAGGCCTCGAATATCTCCGGCAATGCCAGGCCGGCGCGCAATTGCGCATGCACGGTCGAGGTCATTTGCAGCACGCTGCTATAGCGCTGCACGTCGAACAGTTTGTCGACCACCACAGAACCAACTTCGGCAATCCGTCCCAGATCGTTGCGCAAGAGATCGACGATCATCAGATTTTCTGCGCGATTTTTCGGGTCGCTTGCCAGAGCATGTGCCGACACTTGATCCTGCTGCGAGTCGCCGCTGGCAGCCGCCGTGCCCTTCATGGGCCGCACTGTCAGCCGACCTTGCTCATGCTGGACAAACAGTTCCGGCGACAGGGACAGCACTGCACGGCCATCCGGCAACGCAATCAGTGCGCCATATGGAACCGGCTGGCGCTCGCGCAGGCGGCGATACAGCGCATGCAGCGAGCCGTAAGCGTCGAAGCGCAAACGGTAGGTGTAATTGACCTGGTAGGTATCGCCTGCCGCTATGTAATCGTGGATACGCGCCAGTGCGGCATCGAAGTCCGCTTGATCGATGTCTGCATGCACATTGGCGATTCCTGCCGGCGTCGGCGATTCCTGTTGCGCCAGCCAGCTGGTCACCTGCTGCGCAGACAGTTTTTCGCAACGGTCGAACAACAGTATTTCAGCCAGCGGCTGATCATCTGCGTGCGGCGCAATACCGTGCAGGGCTGCGCCTAATTCATAGGCAAACAGCACAACGGCAAAGCGACCGTGCAGCAAGTGCGCCTGCATCTGCTGCAGCAAGTCCGGCAATTGATCTGCGCGCCGGCACGACAAGGTACCGGCATGCGCAGAATAAAGACGCGAACGCGCCTGATCTGCGCTGGCGTCGCAATCGTCGAGCAGCGCGAAGCAATCATGGGAAGAATCGGCGGGAACAAACAGAGACATAAGTCAGGAAAAACGATGCGGGCAAGACGCTATTGTACGACCAAGCGGCAAGCGCAGAGCGGCGGCGAACCGCCGGTTTTCAGCGACGGGCGGAAATCGACAAGCACTGCACCATACTCAAGCCAGCAGTATTGATATCTGGGCGGCGGCATGCGCCGAAGGATTTTGCTTGAAGCCGGTCTTGGCATAACGCTGCCAGTGCCCCAATACCGCGCCTGTAATCAGGTGTGCACGTGCGGTGACTTCCGCTTCATTCGCCTGCCCTTGCGTGACCGCCACGCGCAAGGCTTGCTTGAGCGCCAGTTCGATGCGGTCGACAAACTGATTCATGCGCAACTGCAGACGCTCGTCTTCATTGACCAGCGCATCGCCTATCATGACGCGCGTCATGCCGGGATTGCGCTCGGCAAAATTGAGCAGCATGACGATGATTGCCTGCACTTGCGACAAGCCGTTTTCCTGCTGTTCGGCAATCTTGTTGATCAGGCCGAACACAGTGGCCTCGATGAATTCGATCAAGCCTTCAAACATTTGCGCCTTGCTGGCGAAATGCCGATACAGCGCCGCCTCCGACACTTCCACGCGCGCAGCCAGCGCTGCCGTCGTTATTTTTTCACCCTTGGGTTGCTCCAGCATGGTTGCCAGTGTCTGGAGTATCTGCAGCTTGCGTTCGCCTGGTTTGGTCGTCGCCATGGTTTTATATTTATAGGTAGGTAAGCAATCGGACTAGCGCAATCGATGCAACTGCCTGAATAGTTGCCCTACGGATTTTACTTTGACATCGACATAAATAGGGCGTTTTATATGCCCCACTGTTGCGCCGTTGCCAGTTACTGCGCCTTTGCTCGAATCGGCGGCCAGATACTGGGTGACCCAGGCGGTCCGCAAACCCAGCGATTTTGCGCCTTTCAAATGACTGACCGTGTCCTCCACCAGTACGCAGCGCCCTGCCCGGATGTCTTCTTTTGCCAGCAGCTTGCGCAGCATCTGCTTCGACGGCTTGGGCCGCAGGCGGCCATGCACGCGCATCGCCTCTATCGGCACATGCCGGGCGAAGTGCTTATGCAAACCCAGATGCCGCAGCACCTCATGCGAATAACGGCGCGGCGCATTCGTCAGCAGGATTTTGCGACCCGGCAGACGGCGCAATAATTTTCCCAGTCCGCGCTCGGCGCGTATCATCGTCGCCAGATCGTCGAAACGATGCGCCTCGCGCAAGAAATCTTCAGGCCGCACCTGATGATGATTTACCATACCGAGCAGGGTCGCGCCGTAGCGTTGCCAGTAGGCGACGCGCGCGGCATTCACCGCCGCCTCATCCGAAACTGCTCCGGCCTCGTTCAGCACCTGTGCGATGTAGGCATTCATGTTCAGGTTGATCGCCGGAAAAATCGCATGCGATGCGTTATGCAGCGTGTTATCCAGATCGAACAGCCAGGTCAGCTTGGGCATCGTTTTCCACGTCGGGTTATCAATACAAGTTAAGGAATTGCATGCGTCGTTATGTCGTTTTTATTTTCACCGCATTATTAAGCCTGTACACAGCAAGTGCATACGCCGACAAAATTTCCACGCCATCGGCAATCGTACAGAAACATGCTGTTCCGCAGCGCGGAACGCTGTATCGCGCCACTTATGGCAGCAATGTCAGCTATCTATTCGGCACCATCCACGTCGGCCAGACAGCATTCTACCCACTCGAGCCGCAAGTGACGCGTGCATTATCGGATGCGAAAAAACTGGTGATCGAAGTCGACATCCGCGATACGGAAGCAATGCGTCTCGCCATCCTGCGACACGGCATATATCCCGATGGACAAACCATCAATCGGCATCTATCCGCTGACGGCAGTGCGCAATTGCGCCAGGCTCTGCAACGCGCCGGCATTCCATTTGACAGCATCGCCCGCATGAAGCCGTGGATGGTCGCCAATCTGCTGCTGATACAGGAAATGGCACGTCATGGCTTCCCGACCGAGCAGGGGATCGAAAAATATTTCATCTCGCTTGCACAAGAACAGAACAAACCGATACAGGAACTGGAAACGGCCGACTATCAACTCTCGCTGTTCGACAGCATGACTGACGCAGAGCAGGAAGAATACCTGAAGGAAAATCTTGCCGAACTCGCCAATGGCGATGCAATGAAAAAAGCTTTGGCTTTAATCGCTGCATGGCAGAACGCCGACGCCCAGGCACTGGAAAATTCCCTGCTTGAAATGCAAAAGGGAGAAACGGCTTCGGATAGATTCTTGCAGCATGTCCTGCTGGACCAGCGCAATCCGAATATGGCGAACAAGGTGGAAGCATTGCTGAAGAGCGACAAGACGAGCTTTGTTGCGGTTGGCGCGCTGCACTTGCTGGGTGACCAAGGCGTACCCAGCCTGTTGCAAAAGCGCGGTTACGAAGTGAAAAGAATATATTGAATACGCAATTTTCCGGGCTTGTGCCATGTCAGCCTGGCACAAGCTGCCGCACATAAAATTTCAAAACAGGAGTAATCATTGCTAGAATAATTTTCCCATGGCAACATATATTGGAGAATCTCATCACTGTCATGTGCTCACGCACTCCGCTACTGCCTTAAGCCATATCGATTCCAGCACGCTGTTCAGCAAAACGGCAAGCCTTTATTCAAGGGTATGCCCTGATTCATGATGTTGCCTTCTGAAGGAATATCTGATGAACACCATACAATTGTTCGAATGGCTCAGCGTATATATCCGCGCAATACGGATTGCCATGATCCCCTTGCTCGCCATCCTGATCGCCGGCATTTATGTTCTGGTGTATGCCACCGGGGGCATCAAATTCGTTTATTCACATTCAATGTATCTGGCCATACTGCTGGCCGGATTTGTATTCGGCGTACGAGGCGGATTGATCGTGGGACTGCTGGGCGGCATCACCCTGGGGCCGCTCATGCCTATCGATGTCAGTACCGGAGAACAGCAGAACGCCATCAACTGGCTCTATCGAACCGGATTCTTCATATTGATCGGGACGGCCTGCGGCGGTGCCAGCGATAGCGTGAGGTCTTATCTTCGACACTTGAAATGGATTGCGCGTCATGACCCGGTCACCCGACTGCCGAATCGCCACGCATTGCTGAAGGCCTTATACGATATCCAGAAAATAAAAAGTCCCTCGCATCTGCATGCTCTTGTCGTGGTCTCGCTGCAAAATACGACGGAGCTGAAATCAGCATTTGGCTTCGACATCACCGAAGCAGTGATCCAGCAATCCGCCGATCGTTACCAAGGCATCTTGCAAGACAAGGCAGGAGTCTATCGCATCGACCCGGAACAATTAGGCATCCTGATAGAAAGCCGGGATGCGCAGGTAATCGATATCCTGCTCGCAGCATTGGTCAAAAGCGCACAGCAACCCTATCAATTCAACGCCATTCCGATTCATGTGGATTCACGGCTTGGTTATGTCACCTTCAGCAAGGTGATACAAGCACCCGAGCTCTATCTGCAACGGGCTGAATCGGCCTTGACCTCTGCCAATGAGAAAGCGCAGGACTGCGTTGCCTACAGCCCGGAAATCAGCAATTTTGCCAAGGAAAACCTATCCATCCTCGGCAACCTGATGAGCGCCCTCGAAGAAGGACAACTGTCCATGCATTACCAACCGAAGATCTCCATTAAAACCGGTGAAATTCACGGCGTGGAAGCACTCATGCGATGGAATCATCCGGAACGCGGCAACATTCCTCCCGGCATTTTTATCCCGCGTGCGGAGCAAAGCACGCTCATCAATCTCATTACCGAATTTGCCCTGGAACAGGCCATGAAGCAAATTGTGGAATGGCGGGAAAACGATATCCATCTTGCGATCGCAGTCAACATCTCGCCGCGCAATCTGCTGCAACCCGGCTTCTCGGATCTGGTACTGCAGCTGCTGCAACGCTACGATGTAAGCGGTCAATTTCTGGAACTGGAAGTAACGGAAGGCGCCTTGATGACCGATATTGCGCACTCCATATCGGAACTAAGTCGTTTGGCAAATGCAAAAATCACCATTTCCATCGATGACTTTGGCACCGGCTATTCCTCATTGCAGTACTTGCACCAGCTTCCTATCTCCCTCATCAAAATAGACCAATCCTTTGTGCGCAGACTTCCCGACGACAAAGGCGCGATACACATCGTAGAAGCCGCCGTGACACTGGCGCATAAAATGGGCATGCGAACCATCGCCGAAGGAGTGGAAAATCAACGTGCCTACACACTGCTGGCAGATCTGGGATGCGATATTGCACAGGGCTTCATGATTTCTCGTCCATTGCCTGCTGCCGAGCTTGAAAAATGGCTGGCGCAATACAAAGGGAGTGCCGTGTACGCGCAAGTGTGATCAGACAACGCGTCATCGGCAAAAAACCTTTTCGTCTTTCGCAACAGGGTATTCCCCAATTTCTGGAACCAGCCATAGCAAGTAGACTGTCAAGAATTCACGATATTGAATTTTCAGAAATCAAGCTGCTTGCCATGCATTTATTCCGTATATAACAAGAAGCAAAAAAGGCGTGCCGACTATCAAGCCGGCACGCCTTTTTAACGAGTGAAATACTGCCTAGTGCGAACGTATCATCGTACCGAATGCCTGTTCGGTCAGCACTTCCAGCAGCAGCGAATGCTCGATGCGGCCATCGATGATGTGCACGGTATTGACGCCCGACTTTGCTGCATCCAGGGCGGAGGAAATCTTCGGCAGCATGCCGCCGGAAATCGTGCCGTCTTCAAACATTTCATCGATTTCACGCGCCGACAAGTCAGTCAGCAGATTGCCCTGCTTGTCCTGTACGCCGGCAATATTGGTCATCATGATCAGCTTTTCCGCTCGCAGAATTTCCGCGATCTTGCCGGCCACCACGTCGGCATTGATGTTGTAGGCCTGGCCGTCGTCGCCGAAACCGATAGGCGAAATAATCGGGATAAAGGCATCATCCTGCAGCGCTTTCACGACGGCAGGATTGATCGCTTCGATATCGCCGACAAAACCGATGTCGAGGAACTTGCCCGGATTTTCGCGATCCGGCATATTCATTTTGCGCGCACGTATCAGGCCGCCATCCTTGCCGGTCAGGCCGACTGCCTGGCCGCCGTAATGATTGATCAGCATCACGATATCCTGCTGCACTTCGCCGCCCAGCACCCATTCGACGACTTCCATCGTTTCTTCATCGGTGATGCGCATACCCTGGATGAAGGTGCCCTGTTTGCCGATTTTTTTCAGCGCGTTGTCGATCTGCGGACCGCCGCCGTGCACAACGACCGGGTTCATACCGACCAGCTTCAACAGGATCACATCGCGTGCGAAGCTGTGCTTCAGACGCTCTTCGGTCATGGCGTTGCCGCCGTATTTGACGACGATGGTCTTGCCGTGGAATTTGCGGATATACGGCAGCGCCTCGGCCAGGATTTGCGCCTGTATTTGCGGCGAAACTACAGTAAGATCGGCATTCATATCGGTCATGGCTAGCTCAGAAAATAGATGACCGCGATTTTACAGCGAATGCCGAATCATTTCCCGGCTCTTTGTTTTAATTCCACAAATATCCCACATGCACCTTGCCCGATTGACAAATACCCTGGAAATGAATCCCCGCCTCGATTCAGAAGAGGATGACAAATGAGCCATTGTTCGCAATGCGGCACTGAATTTTCATGCGGCATGGTTGATACAAGCACAACGGTACGCTGCTGGTGCACGGCACTGCCGAGAGCGAACGAGATATTACGGAACGTGGACGGCAGCGCGAAAACCTGCCTGTGCGCACCCTGCCTGTCGGCATTGCGGGCACGGCGTCTGGCCGAGTAGGCGGTAGCGTCCGGAAAAATGGAATCCCGCGTCTAGCCCGCAGCCGTGCCCGCGCACTCGCGCAATTCCTGGCGCGGGAAACTTCCCTTGATTTTGACTACGCTGTTTTTGGCCGCCGTATCCAGCCCGCGCAGCTGGAATGCGACCTTATTGGCGCTCGGACTATGCGTGCCTATGCGCGCACTGCGCACGCCTTTTTGATTCAAGGCATTCAGATGATTGCGCGCCGCCTCTTCGGATTTGAATATTCCCAGCGAAATGCCCCACTGCAGTGCCGAACCGTCCTGGATCACGAAAAAATCTTCCACGCCCAGACGCTTGAGTTCGCCGGCCTTTTTCTCTGCCGCATCCTTGCTGGCTTGCGGCGGGATGTAGACCATGTGCCGCGCATGTTCCTGAATCGTGCGACGTGTCAGGCGCTCGCCGAGTGCCAGCGACGCCAGTTGCGTTTCAAAGCGTTTAGCTTCGACTGCATCGAAATTACCGACCTCGGTGCATGCCAGCACATTCGAAATCTTGTCTGCACGCGCCATATTTTTTTCCGCTTCAGGCTCTTCAGGGGTGGCGGCGGCAAGCGCATTGACAGCAGATGGCGCGACAGCAGATGGCGCGACAGCGGCGGGCCTGGCTGCAGGTGCCGGTATCAGCTTGAGTTGAGCCGGATTCAATTGCTGCGCCAGCCGCGAGGGTTCGCGACTGGCCGGCGACCATGCGTCCAGCCAGCCTTGCTGAAACGCATACAAGCCGCCGTTGATCAATAACAGGAAGCCGAACAGGATTTTTAGCATGTTGGAAGAGTGTGAATTGCCACCGTGTGCAAACCGATCAAGACCAGATTATCGACGCGTTTATATGCAATCGACAAATGCGGTGCAATCAGGTCTGCCGCGCCGCCAGCCAGAATACAGTAAAGCTCGCCTTGCGGATGCGCAGCTGCGTGCGCCTTCACCGCGCGCTCGATCGCGCCGGCTTGCGCCGCCAGACAACCGCTGACGATGGCCGCATCCGTATTGTCGGCAAACGGTTGGGTCGAACTGGCATGCAAGGCCACTTCCGGCAACTGCGCGGTATTGTTTGCCAGCGCCGAGGCCATCAAGGCGAGGCCGGGCAAAATCATTCCGCCGACAAATGCACCATCCGCATTCACCGCATCGATCGTGGTGGCAGTGCCGCAGGTCGCCACCACCAGTGGCCGGTTCGGAAACAAGACATGCGCGCCTATCGCTGCAGCAAAACGATCGCTACCCAGTTGCGCCGGATTCAGATAATGATTGCGCACGCCGCCCGCTGCCGGCGTCGAGGCAAACCATTCCAGTTCAATGTCGCCGGCAGCATGCAACACGGCCCGTTCCAGTTCCTCGCGCAATTCGGCACCAGCGACATTCGACAGTAATACGCGGCTGATGCTGAAGCTACTCCATGCCTGCGCCAGTTGCGCCGTTTCAGCCCGCGCAGCGCTGCCGGCAACATGCCAGCTGCCGGGCGTCTGCTGCCCGCTCGAGCAATCGACCAGCACCCATTTAATACGCGTATTTCCTGCATCGACCAATAACAGCATCGCTTTATTCCTCGGTTATTCTTCTCTTATCCGCAACGATACATCGCCGGCGCTGATCGCGATGCGACCCTGCGCAGTATCGAGCAACAGGCGCCCGGCCTCGTCCACACCGGCGGCATCTCCATGCTGCAGAATTTTTTCCTGATCCAGGATGTTTACTGCCTGTCCTGCATAGGCATCCAGCGCATTCCATGCCGGCGCAAACGCCTTGAATCCCTGTTGCTCAAACAGGGGCAAAGCCTTGCTGAACGCATCCAGCAAGGCCGCCATCAGACGCACGCGCTCCAGCCCTGATGCATCGGCCACAGTCCGTCCGATCTGCGCGCTTAAATTTCGTGCATCCGCGAGATTGATGCCTACGCCTATGATCGCCCATATCGACTGACGGTCTGTTTTATCCATGGCGGTTTCAATCAGGATGCCGGCCAGCTTGTTGCCATTCCTTAAAACATCGTTAGGCCATTTCAGCTGCGCATCCACGCCGAACGAGATCAATGTTTCCACCACTGTCACACCAACCGCCAGCGACAAACCCGCCAGCGCCTGCACCGGCAGTGCAAACTTCCACGCCAGCGAAAAAGTTAGCGTCGCATCGGCCGCTGAATGCCAGCGACGCCCGGCGCGTCCCTTGCCGGCAGTTTGCACGCCGGCCCATAACAGGGTAGGCCCCTGCAGTTGCGTCGTCTCGGCCAGCAGATCGGCATTGGTCGAGCCGGTTTCCGTAACGATACGGAGCGTCATATTCTGTACTTCAGAGCCGCACAGGGCGGCCAGTTGTGGCACGGTAGGGAGCGATGGTTCTGGCAATGTCATGTGCGCATTGTAACGGGATGACCAGACTGGCGAAATGGCAGCGTACGTGACGCCTGCCCGTTTCTCCCTTACACTCGGTGCATGCTCAACGTTGTTTCTCCTACCCTCAGCTATACACCGAACGACAACGCCACCGCTACAGCAGCCGGATCGTGGCAGGTGCGCGCGCTGGCCGCGCCCGAAACAATGGCGGCCATTACCGCCGTGCTGCAGACGGCGGGCAAGGCGGAGACCGTGCATTGGGACCTTTCGCAGATAACGGCACTGGATTACATCGGTGCGCAATTACTGTGGAATGCATGGGGCAAAAAACGCCCGGCCCAATTAACGCTGGCGCCGCAGCATGCAGATTTTTTCCTGCGGCTGGAACAAACCGGCCCGCTGGAGTGGAAGAAGCCACCGCAAAAATACTGGTACTCGCTGACATCGCTATTGCAGCTCAAACACAACATACTGGATCATCTGCTCGGCTTCATCAGCCTGATCGGCCAGTTGACGATGGATATCGGGCGTTTTGCCAGGGAACCGCAACGCGGGCCGTGGAAGGAAATTTCGGCCAATATCTTTCATGCCGGCTATCAGGCGCTGGGTATTACCGCGCTGGTGGGATTTTTAATCGGTGTGGTGCTGTCTTATCTGTCGGCGCAGCAATTGCATCAGTTCGGCGGCGATGTTTTCCTGGTCAACATTCTCGGCATGAGCGTGATTCGGGAACTCGGCCCCTTGCTGGCAGCGATCCTGGTGGCCGGACGTTCCGGCTCGTCAATCACGGCGCAACTCGGCGTCATGCGCGTCACCGAAGAACTCGATGCCATGCTGGTCATGGGCTTGCCGCACGGCTACCGGCTGGTGATGCCGAAAGTCATCGCACTGGCCATCGCGATGCCACTGCTGGTGGTATGGACCGATGCCATGGCCTTGATAGGCGGCATGGCGGCAGCCAATCTGGAGTTGGGTTTGTCTTATAAATACTTTATTCGCGAATTGCCGGATGCAGTACCGCTGGCGAATTACTGGATAGGCCTCGGCAAAGGCGTCGTGTTCGGCGCACTGATCGCACTGGTCGCCTGTCACTTCGGCTTGCGCATAAAACCGAATACCGAAAGTCTGGGTGCCGGCACCACGATTTCAGTTGTCAGCGCCATCACCATCGTGATACTGGCCGACGCCTTGTTCGCCATCATCTTCTCCAAAGTGGGGTTTTGATGAGCAGCGTGACAGACAATGCGATGGATTGCGCATCGACAACACCGCAAACCGGCGCGCAACCCATCATCGAGATCGAGAATCTGTGCACACAGTTCGGCGATGTGATCGTGCACGAAAACCTGAACCTGACCATCAATCAGGGTGAAATCGTTTCACTGGTAGGCGGCTCCGGCTCCGGCAAGACAGTCTTGCTGCGGCAGATGCTGGGCCTGAATCATCCGACCCGCGGCACAGTGCGTGTATTTGGTGAAGACATCAACCGCATTACGCCGCAACAACTGCAGCAGTTGCGCAATCGCTGGGGTATGCTGTTCCAGCATGGTGCGCTGTTTTCATCCTTTACGGTGTTCGACAACGTGGCGCAACCGATGCGCGAATTGCGCGTATTGCCGAAACAATTGATACGCGATGCCGCACTGCTGAAATTGCAGATGGCCGGCATAGGTCCGGAACATGCACTGAAAATGCCATCCGATTTATCCGGCGGGATGATCAAGCGTGTGGCGCTGGCGCGGGCACTGGCACTGGAACCGGAATTGCTGTTCCTCGATGAGCCGACTGCCGGACTGGACCCGAATGCATCGGAAAGTTTCGTAGACCTGATCCGCACGCTGCGCGATGAAATGCAGCTGACCGTGGTGATGGTCACGCACGATCTGGACACACTGTTTGCCTTGTCGTCGCGCGTTGCCGTGCTGGCCGACAAGCGCATCATCGCGTATTGCGAACCAGGCAAGGTGGTTGAGTTCAAACACCCTTTCATCGAAACTTTTTTCCGGGGCGAACGCGGGCAACGCGCGATTGAAGCGTTACCGGACCATCCGGATGGCGATACCTAATGAGTACTCTAGAAATCAATTATGGAAAATAAAGCACATGCATTGCTGGCCGGAATTTTCACGATCGCACTGTTGATCGCGGCCGTACTGATCGCTCTCTGGTTCAATCGCGACCGGGTAGAGCGCGTGCCGTATGAAATCGCCACCACGCTGTCGGTGCCCGGCCTCAATCCGCAAGCCGGTGTGCGTTATCGTGGGCTGGATGTCGGCCGCGTAGACGCGGTTCTGTTCGATCCGCAAAAACCCGGCCAGATTTTGATCCGCTTCAGCGTCTCGAAAGATACGCCGATCACGCATTCAACTTTTGCCACCCTTAGCTATCAGGGCGTCACCGGCCTCGCCTACGTGCAACTGGACGACGATGAGACGAACACGACCTTGATGCCATCGTCACCGAAAAAAATCGCGCGCATCGGCTTGCGCCCCGGCCTGCTCGACACCTTGCAGATACGCGGCCTGGCGATACTCGAACAAACCGAGCAAGTAGCCAAGCGCGTCAATTCCATACTCTCGGACGCCAATCAAAAATTGATCCTGGGCGCGTTCACCGATGTCAGCAATGCGGCCAACAAGGTTGCGAAAATTCCGGATCAGCTGCAACCCACGCTGGATAAAATGCCTGCGCTAGCAGCCAAGGCCGACAATGTATTGGTCTCGCTGAACAAGTTATCTGACGACGCCACCATACTGACCGGCAATCTGAATGAATTTACCGTCAGACTCAACGCGCCGGATGGCCCCTTGAACGGCTTTAACAGCGCCGTCACGAATATAGGTTCGACGGCGTCCATGGTCGAGCATGAAATCGTGCCTTTGATAAACGAAACGCGAACCTCGATGCGGGCGCTGAATCGCACACTGGAAACATTCAACCAAAGACCGCAAAGTATTTTGTTTGGCTCCAGCGCAGCACAACCCGGTCCTGGCGAAGCAGGTTTCAGCGTACCGGCCAAATAACAAGATCATTGCTCTGGGATATTCATGAAGAAAATAACGACCCGCTTTTTTGCCATGCTTGCATTTGCCGGCAGTATCTTGCTGACCGGCTGCGCGGTCGGGCCGCAATCGGCTTCGCTGTTTGATCTCGGCCCCTTGCACACGCAAGGTTCCGCCGCGACAGAAACACCACTGCCCGCCATCAGCATCGCGGAAATCACGGCACCTGTCTGGCTGGATAGCCAGATGATGTTTTACCGGCTCAACTACGACAACAACCAGCAGCCGCGCGCCTATGCCACCAGCAAATGGACGATGGCGCCGGCACAATTATTCCTGCTGCGACTGAAGTCGCGCCTGTCGCAGGCTGGCGGCGTAGTCGTGCCGGCTTCCGATGGCGCGGTCAATCTGCCTGTGCTGCGCATCGAAGCAGACGATTTTTCACAGGTGTTCGACAGCGCACATCAAAGCAGTGCGCATATCGCCATGCGGGCCTCGCTCTTCGACGGACGCACATTGCGGGCGCAAAAAATGTTTGTTAAACAGTTGCCGGCAGCAAGCGCCGATGCGCAAGGCGGCGCTGCAGCCCTGGCACTTGCCAGCGATGCAATCATCAATGAAATGGCCGTATGGTTAGCGACCCTGCCAGCGAAAAAATAAACGCCGCGCCTGCCGCGGCCTTGCAAGCGTCGGCATTTTCGCGCGGCGCCCTGCTGGCGTACCTGCTGCTCATCATCTATGCCAGCCTGTATCCATTCACCGGCTGGCAAAGCATGGGGCTGCCGCTGCAAACCTATCTGTTCGCCGGCATGCCGCGTTACTGGACCGGTTTCGATGTGGTCACCAACATCCTCGGCTACATTCCGCTAGGGATCCTGACGGTATTTGCGCTGCACCCGAAAATCCGCCGCACAGGCGCCATCGTGCTGACACTTTTGCTGGGCGTAGTCCTGTCGGGTGCGATGGAAGCCACCCAGACTCTGCTGCCGAATCGCGTCGCTTCCAACCTGGATTTCATCACCAATAGCATGGGCACCCTGATCGGCGCCGTGATCGGCAGCATCAGCAGCCATCTGGTACTGGAGCGCAGCCGCTTGCGTCATCTGCGCCACCAGTGGCTTACCGCACAGGCCAGTCGCGGCCTGATCATTTTTGCATTGTGGCCGATGGCGCAGATTTATCCGCAAAGCTATTTGTTCGGCAATGGACAAATTCTGCCCATCCTGTCTGACTGGCTGTCAATACTGCTGGAAACGCCGGTCGATCTGGGTAGTTTGCTGCGCAATGGCGTGCAACTTTCAGTTGAACAATACTGGCTGGCGGAAGCCATCATTACAGCCTTGAACGTGAGCGGCGTCTTGCTGGCGCTGCTGTGCATGCTGCGCGAAAAAGCGCCGCGCGCGATACTGGTGCTGGTCTTGCTGAGCGCAGCGCTGGCCGTCAAGACACTCGCTACCGCCCTGCTGTTTACACCGGCCAATGCATTTGCATGGCTGACTCCCGGCGCTCAGGGCGGCGTGCTGCTGGGGCTGTGCCTGTTGAGCGGCCTGGCATTCCTGCCGTCTTCTGCCCAGCGACGCACTGCCATCGGACTGCTGATTCTCGCGTTCATTGCTGTCAATCTGGCGCCGGCAAATCCCTACTTCATTGCCACACTGGAAACCTGGATGCAGGGAAAATTCCTCAACTTCAATGGCGCGGCGCAATTCCTGTCGCTGTTGTGGCCGGTGGCAGCGCTGTGGTTCCTGCTGCATGCGACGCATCGCGTGAAACGAACATGATGCAGGTGTATCATTCCGGTCTTTGAAGTGAGCATTCCTATGACCGAAAACAAACAACATTTTGGCCAGCATCTTTTCATTTGCATGAATCAGCGTGACGATGGCCGCGAATGTTGCGCTGAAAAAGGTGCGCACGCGGCGCAAAAACACCTGAAAGCACGCGTCAAGGAACTGGGGTTAAGCCGCAGCGGCGATGTGCGCATCAATCAATCCGGCTGCCTGGGCCGCTGCGAAGAAGGTCCGGTCCTCGTGATTTATCCGCAAGGCACCTGGTATACCTATGTTGACAATCACGATATCGATGAAATCATCGATGAACACCTGGTCGGCGGAAAAATCGTCGAACGCCTGAAAATCTGATCTCCGTATTCACAGATAAATACATGAACGCCCAAACCCAACGTTTCTCCCTGCAAGGTGCGGCCGGTGTACTCGAATGCGCACTGGATCTGCCGGCAACGACGCCACGCGGCATCGCGCTGATCGGCCATCCGCATCCGCTGTTCGGTGGCACCATGGATAACAAGGTCGTCCACACGCTCGCACGCGCCTTCGTTGCGCTGGATTACGTCGCAGTACGCATGAACTTTCGCGGCGTCGGCGCTTCCGGCGGCGCCTATGATGAAGGCGCCGGTGAAACCGACGACATGGCGCAATTGCTGACGTATATGCAGCAGCAATATCCTGCGCTACCGTTTGCGCTGGCCGGATTTTCCTTCGGCACCTTTGTGCAAACGCAATTGCAAAAACGCCTGGAAGAACAAGGGACGCCGGCCGAACGTCTGGTGCTGGTCGGTTCTGCACCAGGCAAATGGCCGTTGCAGACGGTGCCGGCCGATACCATCCTGATCCACGGCGAGCTGGATGAAACGATTCCGCTGATCGATGTATTCGATTGGGCCCGGCCGCAGGATCTGCCGGTAGTCGTGGTACCCGGCGCCGATCATTTCTTCGGCCGCAAATTACATCACATTAAAAATCACGTGGTGGCAATGTGGCGGCGTTGAGGGAACTGTTTGGATGTTGCTCCGTCCAAGATGCGCAAGCCTATAATTAAGATCTTTCTTCAATCAGCACAGCCATGGTTACGCCATGCGCTCACACTAAAGTCAAATGAAAAAATTATTCGCGGCCCTCGCCGTTGCCGTTCTGTCACTCTCCACTGCCTTTGCGCAAGTTGTCCCGGCCCCAACCATTGCGGCAAAATCCTGGCTCTTGCTGGATGCAACCAGCAACCAGATCCTGGCATCAAACGAGGCCGATGTACGCATCGAGCCGGCATCACTGACCAAATTGATGACCGCTTATGTCGCCTTTTCCGCCATCCAGGACAAGCGTATCGCTCTGAATCAAATGATCACGGTATCGACGAATGCATGGAAGGTCGATCCTGAAAGCTCGAAGATGTTTATCGAGCCGCGCGTTCCTGTCTCCGTCAACGATCTGCTGTACGGCTTGATCGTGCAGTCGGGCAACGATGCCGCAGTAGCGCTGGCAGAAGCAGTGGCAGGCACCGAAGATGCATTTGCTGCCTTGATGAATCGTGAGGCAGAACGCATGGGCATGAAGTCCACGCGTTTCGCCAATCCGCATGGCTTGCCCAGCCCGAACAATTATTCGACCGCGCGCGACCTGGCCGTGCTGGCCACGCATCTGGTCAGCGATCACCCCGAATTTTATAAAATCTATTCAACCAAGGACTTCACTTACAACAAGATCAAGCAATCCAACCGCAATCGTCTGCTGTGGCTGGACCCGACAGTCGATGGCATGAAAACCGGCTACACGCAGAATGCCGGCTATTGCCTGATTTCCACGGCAAAGCGTCCGAACGGCGCCAATGAACGTCGCCTGATTTCGGTCGTGATCGGCACCGCATCCGACCAGGCACGTGCGCAGGAAAGCCAGAAGCTGCTGAACTGGGGTTTCCAGAATTTCGATGCAGTCAAACTGTATTCAAAAGATGTCGCGATCGACACGCCTAATGTCTGGAAAGGCTCGCAGAACAAGATCAAGATCGGTTTTACGCGCGATGTCTTCGTGACAGTGCCTAAAGGCATGGCTGGCAAAATCAAGCCTGTGCTGGCGCGTAAGGATCCGCTCGTCGCGCCTATCGACAAGAACAGCCCGGTCGGCACCGTCAAGGTCATGTCGGCTGAAAACAAAGTCATCGCCGAATTGCCGGTGCTGGCGCTGGAGCAGGTCGGTCCGGCAGGCATGTTCGGCCGCGCGCTGGATTCGATCCGCCTGTGGATACACTGAACCCTGGCGACCTGGCCGCCTAGCTGACGCCCGACGGCAAGTTCATCCCTCCCCGGCTGAACTTGCCGTTTTTCTTTGGTGCACGCAACTTGCAAGCGCTGTTGCAAGGATTTCAACGCGGGCACATGGCGTTTGTGCCAGAATTAACGCTTCACCAGCGATGCAAGAACGGCCATGGACGATCCCTTCGTATATCTGAACGGTACGATGACCCCTCTCTCCGAGGCAAAAATTCCGGTGCTGGATCGCGGCTTCATTTTTGGCGACGGCATCTACGAAGTCATCCCGGTCTATCAACGCAAGCTGTTCCGCTCCGCACAACATCTGCAGCGCCTGTTTCGCGGCCTGGCTGCAGTCAGCATCGTCAACCCCTACGATGCCCAAGGCTGGCTGGCCCTGATCGAGGAAGTGGTGCGACGGCATCCGGCAGAAGACCAGTTGGTATATATGCAAGTCACGCGCGGCGTCGCCCCACGTATGCATGCCTTCCCGCCCACCAAGCCGGCACCGACCGTTTTCATCATGAGCAATCCGCTGCTGCCCCTGTCCGATGAAGCACGCGCAAACGGCGTTGCCTGTGTATCAATGGAGGACCAGCGCTGGCTGCATTGCGAAATCAAATCCATCTCGCTGCTCGGCAACGTGCTGGCGGCACAGAACGCAGTTGTGCACGAAGCCAGCGAATCCATCCAGTTCCGCGACGGCTTTCTGACGGAAGGCTCGGCCTCCAATGTGTGGATTGTCAAGAATGGCGGCGTGATCGGGCCGCCGCGCGATAATCTGATACTGGAAGGCATACGCTACGGGCTGATCGAAGAATTGTGCGCCGCCGGTCGCATTCCATTCGAGACCCGGCGCATTGCCCGCGCTGAAGTATTTGCCGCCGACGAAGTATTATTGTCATCCGCGTCGAAAGAAGTGCTGGCTGTCGCCACTATTGACGGTCAGCCTATAGCAAACGGCAAACCCGGCCCCATATACAAAAAACTGTACGCCGCCTACCAGGCAGCCAAGACAGCGTGAATTTTTAACTTTTACCTTGCATCCGGCATGCAAGCATCAACAATAGCCCATCATGACTGAACCTACCGAAAGCCTGATCGAATACCCTAGCGACTTCCCCATCAAGATCATGGGTTTGATGCAGGATCAATTCGCCCAAACCATGCTGGAACTGGTCACGCTGCACGACCCGGAATTCCATGCCGGGAAAATGGAAATGCGCCCATCGTCGGCCGGCAAGTATCTGGCCCTGACCGTGACGGTACGCGCTACCAGCCGCGAACAGCTGGACAATCTGTACCGCGCGCTGTCGTCGCACCCGATGGTCAAAGTCGTCCTGTAAGCCGGCGCATGAGCGCAAGCACTTCTCCCCTCATCCGGCAGCGCGGACGCGAATCCTACGAGATTACCTACGCCGCGATGCGCGCATTTACCGATGCCCGCACGGCGCAGACTGCCGACGAATTGTGGATAGTCGAGCATCCGCCGGTGTTTACACTCGGCCTGGCGGCTGATCCCACGCACGTGCTCGATGCGCACGACATCCCGGTTGTGCAAACCGACCGCGGCGGCGAAGTCACGTATCACGGCCCCGGCCAGGTTGTCATTTACCTGCTGCTGGATTTGCGCCGCAATCATGCCGATGCGCGCATCTTCGCCCGCGAACTGGTCAACAAAATCGAGCAGGCGGTGATCGATACGCTGGCAGCGTATAATCTGGCCTGCGAACGCAAGGCTGGCGCACCCGGCATTTATCTGTCGGATGGCCCGCTGCAAGGCGCGAAAATCGCCGCCCTCGGTTTGAAAATACGCGGCAACGGTTGCACTTATCACGGCGTATCGCTGAATGTGGCGATGGATTTGACGCCGTTTTCATGGATCAATCCCTGCGGTTACGAAGGTTTGGTCACTATCGACATGCAAAGCCTGGGCGCGCAGACAACATTAACGGCCGTGCAAGATACGCTGGCCGAGAAATTGACGCGCCATCTGTCCGGATAGAAGATCGCTGCCGACAGCCTTACCGTTTTACCTTGCTGTTTTGTATGACCTGCAACATCCATTTTTTAACGCGGCAAAGACCAACGTCGGCGCCGCGCGTCCTTATCCAGCGCCGCACCCGGCACTGCCATGAGGACACCTGACGAAGAGCGACCAGCCCAATGACGATCGATACCAATCCAGAATCCTCCACACCTTCTGCTCCCGCTTACAATCCGAGCGAAAAACAAAAAGGTTCGGCCAAAACCATACGCATCCCGATCAAGGTGGTGCCTATGGAACGCTTGCCGAAACCGGACTGGATACGCGTCAAGGCCGGATCGCCATCGACCCGCTTTTACGAAATCAAGGACATCCTGCGCGCCAACAATCTGGTGACAGTGTGCGAAGAAGCCAGCTGCCCCAACATCGGCGAATGCTTCGGCAAAGGCACCGCGACCTTCATGATCATGGGCGACAAGTGCACGCGTCGCTGCCCGTTCTGCGACGTCGGCCACGGCCGTCCCGATCCGCTCGACGTGAACGAACCGGAAAATCTGGCGAAAACCATCGCTGCATTACGTCTGAACTACGTCGTCATTACCTCGGTGGACCGTGACGATCTGCGCGACGGCGGTGCCGGCCATTTCGCCGAATGCATACGCCGCGTGCGCGAACTGTCGCCGAACACCCGCATAGAAATTCTGGTGCCGGATTTCCGTGGTCGCATGGACCGCGCACTCGAGATCCTGAATCTGGCACCGCCCGATGTCATGAATCACAATCTGGAAACTGCACCGCGCCTGTACAAGGAAGCGCGTCCCGGCTCCGATTACGCATACTCGCTGAACCTGCTCAAGCGCTTCAAGGCGCTGCATCCGAACACGCCGACCAAATCCGGCATCATGGTCGGCCTCGGCGAAACCGATGAAGAAGTTTTGCAAGTCATGCGCGACATGCGTGCACACGATGTCGACATGCTGACCATAGGCCAGTACCTGATGCCTAGCGGCGACCATCTTCCCGTGCGTCGCTACGTGCATCCCGACACCTTCAAGATGTACGAAGAAGAAGCCTACAAGATGGGCTTCGCACATGCGGCAGTGGGGGCAATGGTGCGTTCGAGTTACCACGCGGATCAACAGGCACATGGCGTAACAGCCGGAGCCAGCCAACTACCGCATGACTGATCGCAAATAATAATAAAAATAGTAAACAGGAAAAGCAATAATGAGCAGTCATCATGCCAATGGCAAACAGGTCAATAAGCCAGGCACCGTATTATTTGCCAGCCTGATCGGCACCACGATCGAGTTTTTCGATTTCTACATTTACGCCACCGCTGCGGTGCTGGTGTTTCCGACGCTGTTCTTTCCTTCGTCCAGTCCAACCGCAGCCATGCTGCAATCGCTGGCGACCTTCGCGATTGCCTTTTTCGCGCGCCCCATCGGCTCTGCCGTCTTCGGCCATTATGGCGACCGCATCGGCCGCAAGGCAACGCTAGTGGCGGCACTGCTGACGATGGGGATTTCGACCGTGGCAATCGGCCTGCTGCCGACCTATGCCGCCATCGGCACCTTCGCACCATTGCTGCTGGCTTTGTGCCGCTTCGGACAAGGGCTGGGTCTGGGCGGCGAATGGGGCGGCGCGGTATTGCTGGCAACTGAAAACGCGCCGCCGGGCAAGATCGCCTGGTATGGTTGCTTTCCGCAACTGGGCGCGCCGCTGGGCTTCTTTCTGTCCGGCGGGATTTTCCTGCTGTTGGGCGAAGTGCTGACGAATGAGCAATTCTTCAGCTACGGCTGGCGCATCCCTTTCCTCGCCAGCGCGGTGCTGGTCCTGGTCGGTTTGTATGTGCGACTGAAAATTACCGAAACGCCAGCCTTCCAGAAGGTGCTGGACAAGGGTGAGCGCGTCAAGATTCCGCTCGCAACGGTATTCAGCGAACATGGCCGCATGCTGGTACTGGGCACCATCATCGCACTCGCAACCTTCGTCCTGTTTTACCTGATGACGGTATTTGCACTCAGCTGGGGCACCACCGCGCTCGGCTATTCGCGCCAGCAATTCCTGATTCTGCAATTGTTTGCCGTCATATTTTTTGCACTGACCATTCCGGTCTCTGCCTTGCTGGCGGACAAATACGGCAGACGCATCACGATGATAGTCATCTCCGTCGCGATGATGCTGTTCGGCGTGCTGATTGCCCCGATGTTTGTTGCGAACAGCATCATCAGCGTGGCGATATTCCTGTCCCTGGGGCTGGCCTTGATGGGCATGACGTACGGTCCGCTCGGCACCATGCTGTCGGAACTTTTCCCGGCAGAAATCCGTTATACCGGCGTCTCGCTGACCTTCAATCTGGGTGGCATTTTCGGCGCCTCTCTGGCACCGTACGCGGCTACCTGGCTGGCGACCAATTACGGTTTGCAGTACGTGGGCTACTACCTTTCCGGCGCCTCGCTATTGACGCTGGCTGCCTTGCTGCTGGTAGCAAAATCACACGCAGCCAAGGGTTAAAACGTACGCGCGGGAGAAGTTCAGCCGTTGACGACGATCTGCTCGTCGTCCGCCTCTTCTCCCAAAAATCCGCCGCTCTGATGCGCCCACAGACGCGCATACAATCCATTCTGCTGCAGCAGCTCGCGATGCGAGCCCTGTTCGACGATGCGCCCCTTATCCAGCACGATCAATCTATCCATCGCCGCAATGGTGGACAGGCGATGCGCAATCGCCACCACGGTCTTGCCTTCCATCAGTTCATACAGGCTGGTTTGAATCGCCGCCTCGACTTCCGAATCCAGTGCGCTGGTTGCCTCATCCAGCAAAAGAATCGGCGCATCCTTGAGCATCACGCGCGCAATCGCAATGCGTTGCCGCTGGCCGCCGGATAACTTGACGCCGCGTTCGCCGACGTGCGCATCGTAAGCGGTACGTCCCTTGGCATCGCTCAGGGTCAGTATGAAATCGTGTGCCTCTGCCCGTTTCGCCGCATCGATCATGTCGGCCTCGCTGGCATCGGGACGGCCATACAGGATGTTGTCGCGCACCGAACGGTGCAATAACGAAGTGTCCTGCGTCACCATGCCGACCTGAGCGCGCAAACTGTTTTGCGTGACGTGCGCAATATCCTGACCGTCGATCAGGATGCGCCCCTGCTCCAGATCGTAGAAGCGCAGCAGCAAATTGACTATCGTCGATTTGCCGGCGCCGGAACGCCCGACCAGCCCCACTTTTTCACCCGGGCGTATGGTCAGATTGAATTGATCGATCACCGCGCGCGTGCCACCGTAGGCGAAGCCGACATGGTCAAATTTCAATTCGCCGCGCATCACCTGCAGCGGCGCCGCATCTGCCGCATCGGTAACCGTATGCGCGCGCGCCAGTGTGTTGATGCCATCCTGCACGGTGCCGACCTGCTCGAACAGCGTTGCCATTTCCCACATGACCCAATGCGAAATACCATTCAGGCGCAAGGCCATCGCGGTGGCGGCAGCGACCGCGCCGACCCCCACCTGGCCCTGGGTCCATAACCACAGTGCGACGCCGGCGGTGCTGAGTATCAGCAGCATGCTCAGCAGGTGATTGACGATTTCAAAGCCGCTGACCAGGCGCATTTGTCCATGCACGGCAGACATGAATTCCTGCATCGCGGTGCGCGCATATCCGGCTTCTCGACCGGCGTGCGAAAACAGTTTGACGGTGCTGATATTCGTATAGGCATCGGTGATGCGGCCTGTCATCAGCGAGCGCGCATCCGCCTGCGCTCTCGAAACGTGGCTCAGGCGCGGCACGAAATAACGCAAGGCCAGCCCGTATACCGCAGCCCAGCTCAGGAACGGCAGCATCATCCAGGTATTGAAGGTGCCGACCACGCTTACTAGCGTGACGAAATAAATGATGACGAAGACCAGGATGTCGCCGGTAATCATGCACACGTCGCGCACGGCGAGCGCGGTCTGCATCACCTTGGTGGCGACACGGCCGGCAAATTCATCCTGATAAAAACCCATGCTCTGATTGAGCATCATGCGATGGAAATTCCAGCGCAACTGCATGGGAAAGTTGCCCGCCAGCGTCTGATGCTTGAAGAAAGTCTGCAGGGCCACCAGCACCGTGCTCAGCATCACCACTGCCGCCAGCAATAGCAAACTATTGCGCTCCTGCGTCCACAGCATGGCGGGTTCGACCCTGGCCAGCCAATCGACGATGCGACCCATCATCGCAAACAGCAGCGCCTCGAAAGCGCCTGTCATCGCCGTCAATATGGTCATCGCCGCCACATAACGCCGCGCGCCTTTGGTACACGCCCACACAAAGGCGATGAAGCCGCGTGGCGGCGTGGCGGGAATTTCATCCTGATACGGGTGCAGCAATCGTTCAAACCAGCCCAGCATTTACATCTCCAGAGAATTTTTGGTGCAATAACATGGCGCAAGCAGGTACGCGCACTGCGCTCATTTTTGTTGCGGAACGCATGATACGGGCGATTCCCTTATGCAGACTGCAATTTTCTTTGTAATCTGCAGACCATCGGCTACCCTATGGCTCCCGACACCATTTCTGCAAAGAGCACATCATGATCATCGCGAAATTCTTGCATATTCTCGGCTTCACCGTTTGGGTAGGCGGCATGTTTTTCGCCCATAACGCATTACGGCCCGTCGCCGCAGTCACGCTGGAACCGCCGCAAAGACTGACTTTGCTGGCCGGCATCTTCACCAAATTTTTCACATGGGTCTGGATTTCCGTTGCACTGATCTTCGGCAGCGGCCTGTACATGATGGCGCTGATCGGCAAGCCGCCAGTCTATATCACCCTGATGTTCGTCCTCGGCGTGATCATGGCCCTGATCTTTGCGCACATCTTTTTTGCCCCCTACCGTCGCTTGAAACGCGCAGTCGCTGCGCAGGACTGGAAAGCCGGCGGTGCCGCAATGGGGCAGATCCGCAAACTGGTCGGCATCAACCTGATACTGGGTTTGCTGACGATAGTCATCGGCTCGCTGGGCCCGCTGGCGCGGTAACAGAAGCAGGAAGCGAGGGCAAATGTAATGTTTTTTTGCCCGCACAACTTCTGCATGCCCTTATAATATTGATCGAAGCAAACATCAATGCGCACAAAACGGCGCATTGATCACCGCCTTGCGTTACACGCATTGCACTCAACGCCTCCTGTCGAGCTTCGGCCCGGCTGTTGAGAGTAGTATCCAGTCATCGACTGTGACCGACGTATATCGTTCGCCCATCTCTGAATATATTGAGGAGATATTTTTATCAATCAGAACTTCACGCGCTCATACGAGCATTGCCGCTGATGCCGGCTGATCGTTCTTGCTGAATTATTGACTGCGCATGCTTAGAACCCCCGAATCTCTATTGCTACTCGCCATCGTCGTTGCGCCCTTCATAGGCAGCGTGATCGCCGCATGCATGCCGGCCAACGCCCGCAATCGCGAATCAATACTGGCCGGAGGTGTCGCTTTATTCGGGCTGCTGGTATCGGCGTATCTGTATCAGCAAGTGGGCAGCGGTGAAATCGTGCGCTACCAGGCCGCCTGGATGCCGGCATTCGGCGTGGATTTTGTGTTGCGCATGGATGGGCTGGCGTGGTTGTTTGTGATGCTGGTGCTGGGCGTGGGCTTGCTGGTTGTGCTGTATGCACGCTATTACATGTCGGAGCAGGACCCGGTTCCACGCTTCTTCTCTTTTCTGCTCGCCTTCATGGGTTCAATGCTGGGCGTCGTGCTGTCCGGCAATCTGATTCAACTGGTCGTGTTCTGGGAACTGACCAGCATTACCTCTTTTCTGCTGATCGGTTACTGGCATCACCGGATTGATGCGCGGCGCGGCGCGCGCATGGCGTTCACCGTCACCGCCACCGGCGGCCTGTGTCTGTTGTGCGGCGTGCTGATTATCGGCCACATCGTCGGCAGCTACGATCTCGAGGTGGTGCTGGCCGCCGGCGATAAAATCCGCGCGCATGACTGGTATCTGGCCGCGCTGATTCTGGTTGCACTCGGCGCCTTGACCAAAAGCGCACAGTTTCCCTTCCACTTCTGGCTGCCGCATGCGATGGCGGCACCTACACCGGTATCGTCCTATCTGCATTCTGCGACGATGGTCAAAGCCGGCGTGTTCCTGTTGATGCGCTTCTGGCCTGTGCTGTCCGGCACGGAAGAATGGGCCTGGATCATTGCCGGCGCCGGCGTCTGCACCTTGCTGCTGGGTTCTTTTGTCGCGATCTTTCAGCACGATCTGAAAGGCTTGCTGGCGTATTCCACCATCAGCCATCTGGGCTTGATCACAGTATTGCTGGGCATCGGTTCGCCGCTCGGCATGGTGGCGGCAATTTTCCACACGGTGAATCACGCGATTTTCAAAGCGTCGCTCTTCATGGCGGCCGGCATCATCGATCATGAAACCGGTACCCGCGATATGCGCGTGTTGCGCGGTTTGCGCCATGGCTTGCCGATCACGGCCCGGCTGGCAGTGGTCGCCAGCGCCGCCATGGCGGGTGTGCCTTTGCTCAACGGTTTTCTTTCGAAAGAAATGTTCTTTGCCGAAACCGCCCTGGTCGGCGGTACGGAAAGCTGGTGGATGTCGTATGCCGCGCTCGCAATGGGTATTTTCAGCGTGACCTATTCGTTGCGCTTTATCAGTGTGTTCTTCGGCAGGCTGCCGCCAGATTTGCCGAAAGTACCGCACGAACCGCCGCGCTGGATGCGCTTCCCGGTTGAATGCCTGGTGCTGCTTTGCCTGATCGTCGGCATAGTTCCGGGCCTGAGTATCGAACCGTTTCTCGATAGTGCAGTGGTATCGGTACTTGGCGCGCGTGCGCCCGTTTACGATCTGGCGATATGGCACGGCTTCAACCTGCCGCTGGCAATGAGCTTTGCCGCACTCGCCGGTGGCGTGCTGCTGTATGTCATCCTGCGCAAATACTTTACGCTGCAGTCGCGCGATCGCGTGCCGGTTTTCTATCGATTGAGCGGCGCGCAAGCATACGAAAGCACGATGCTGCGCCTGTCGGTCGGCGCGGCATTGCTGGTGAAATGGCTGGGCACGCGACGTCTGCAACCGCAGCTGTTTCTGATGATCGCCGCGATGATCGCCGTGCCTCTGTTGCTGGTGCGACCATTGCCGACATTGGCCACCGTATCGCTGGCCGACATTGATCCACTGTTTGCAGTGATGTGGCTGATCGGTTGCACATGCGCAGTCGCAGCGGCATGGCAGGCCAAGTATCACCGCCTTGCTGCATTGATCATGGTGGGCGGTACCGGCGTGGTTGTCAGCATGACCTTTCTATGGCTATCCGCACCGGATCTTGCACTGACACAGCTGATGGTGGAAACCGTGACTACCGTGCTGATCCTGCTCGGCCTGCGCTGGCTGCCGCGCCGCATCGCGCCGAAAGAACTCGATATGGACATACCGCGTACCGTCTGGTTGCGCCGTTCGCGCGACATGGTGCTGGCGATCGCTGGCGGACTGAGTATTGCGGCCGTCAGCTATGTGGTGCTGATGCATCCGCAACCAGAAAGCATGGGCGATTTTTTCCTGCTGCGCGCGCTGTCGGAAGGCGGCGGCAGTAACGTCGTCAATGTGCTGCTGGTAGATTTCCGCGGCTTCGATACGATGGGTGAAATCACCGTGCTGAGCATCGTGGCACTGACGGTGTATGCCTTGTTGCGGCGCTTCCGCCCGGCACCGGAAAGCATAGTCATTCCGGAGCAGCAACTCAATAACAGGGACTTCGCCGCACAACAGTCGCCAGCGGAACAGATCGATAGCGGCTACCTGATGATTCCCGGCGTCTACCTGCGTTTTCTGCTGCCCTTCATGGGCATGGTCGTGGCGTACTTTTTCATGCGCGGGCATAACCTGCCGGGCGGCGGCTTCGTCGCCGGCCTGATCTTCGCGGTCGCCATCATCGTCCAGTACATGCTGGCAGGCACCACCTGGGTCGAATCGCACCTGCATCTGCGTCCGCTGCGCTGGCTCTCGTTCGGCCTGATCATTGCATGTTCAACCGGCCTCGGCGCGATCGTGCTCGGCTATCCGTTCCTGACCAGTCACACGGCGCACCTGACGCTGCCGCTACTCGGAGAAATTCATGTGCCGAGCGCCTTCTTTTTCGACCTTGGCGTGTTCGTCGTCGTGGTCGGCGCCACCATGCTGATTCTGGTCGCACTGGCGCATCAAACCATCCGCAGTCGTCGTCCGCAAGCCGGTACGTCAGTTGAGCCTGCCAGCAACAAACGAGGAATCATCTGATGGAAATTGTCATCTCCCTTGCCATCGGCGTGCTGTTCGGTTCCGGTATCTGGCTGGTACTGCGGCCGCGCAGCTTTCAGGTGCTGACCGGACTGATGCTGATGTCCTATGCGGTCAACCTGTTCATCTTCATCATGGGTCGACTGTGGGTGAACAAGCCGCCGCTGACGCTGGGGTCGGGCGTGCCTGATCCCGCCATGTTCAGCGATCCGCTGCCGCAGGCGCTGGTGCTGACCGCCATCGTCATCGGCTTCGCCACCACCGCGCTGTATCTGGTGGTCATGATCGGTTCGCGCGGCCTGACCGGCACCGATCACGTCGATGGCGAGGAAACCGAATAATGAAACTGGAGTGGAGCCAACAACTGATCCTGGTGCCGGTGATACTGCCGCTACTGTGCGGCGCGCTGCTGATTCTCGTCAACGAAACCCGCCACCAATTCAAGTTCCTCATCAATCTGTCATCGGTGCTGCTGCAACTCGCGGCTGCGCTGATGCTGATGCAGCTCGCCGACAGCACGCACTGGAACGACAACATAGGCGTGTATCTGGCGGCCAACTGGTCAGCGCCCTTCGGCATTGCGCTGATCGCCGACCGCCTGGCTGCACTGATGCTGGTGCTGACCGCTCTGCTGGCGACCGCCGCACTGGGGTATTCGATGATGCGCTGGAGCCGCATCGGCGTGCATTTCCACACCCTCTTCCAGTTCCTGTTGATGGGCATCAACGGCGCCTTCCTGACGCACGACCTGTTCAATCTCTTTGTGTTCTTCGAAGTGATGCTGGCGGCATCCTACGGCTTGGTGCTGCACGGCTACAACACCAGCCGGATACGCGCCGGCATGCAGTACATTGCCGTCAATCTGGCCGCGTCGCTGTTGTTTCTGATCGGCGTGGCGCTGATCTACGCCAGCACCGGCACGCTGAACATGGCAGACCTGGCCGCGCGCATGGCTGAAGTCGGCGCAAAGGATTTGATCCTGCTGAAAATAGGCGTCGCCATCCTGGCGATTGCCTTCCTGGCGAAAAGTGCCATGTGGCCGCTCGGCTTTTGGCTGCCGACCACCTATGCCGCCGCCTCGCCGCCGGTCGCCGCCATGCTGGTACTGATGACCAAGGTCGGCGCCTATATCATTCTGCGTCTGTGGCTGCTGGTCTTTTCCCCCGATGCCGGCGCCGCCAGCGGTTTCGGCTTCAACGCACTGCTGTGGGGTGGCATGGCGACCATCGTGTTCGGCGGCGCGGGCATGCTCGCAAGCGAAGTGCCGGGCCGCATGGCCGGTTATGCCGCCATCGTTTCATCCGGCACGCTATTGGCGGTAGTCGGCTATGGCCAGGCATCATTGATCACCGCCGGACTGTATTACCTGCTGGGTTCGACACTGGCAGTCGCCGCCTTCGTGCTGCTGATCGAACTGATAGACCGCATACGCTCCGCCGGTGCCAGCATGCTGGCCTTGACCATGGAAGCGTTCGCGATTGAAGAAAAACCGGAGGAAACGGCCGGTGTCGGCATTCCGGGCGCCATGGCTTTCCTCGGCCTCGCCTTTTCCGGTTGTGCGCTGATCATCGCCGGCCTGCCGCCGCTGTCGGGATTCGTCGCCAAGTTCGGACTGTTTCATGCAATGCTGAACCCGGATACGATGGATATTGCCGTCACCTCCACCACTTGGACCCTGATGGCGCTGATCGTCCTGTCGGGTCTGGCGGCGATTATTGCCTTGCTGCGTTTCGGCGTGCGGACATTCTGGGCCTCGAGCACGATTACCTCGCCGCGCCTGCATGTCACGGAAGTGTTGCCCATCAGTTTTCTGCTCTTGCTGTGTGTCGCCCTGACCGTGCAGGCCGGTCCTGTCTTCGACTATCTGGGACGCACCAGCGCCGATCTGCATCGTCCTGCACAATATATGGAACGCGTACTATCCGCACCTGTGGTGTCAGTCCCGAACCAGGAGGGGACTCTGCCATGAAACGCTGGCTGCCTTCACCGATGATGTCTTTCGTGCTGCTGCTGTTCTGGCTGCTGCTCAACGAAAGCCTGGAACCTGCGCAAATTTTACTGGGCGCCATGCTTGCCGTTGTGGTGCCGCTGCTGACGCGACCGCTGCAGCCGCTCGCTTACCCGCGCGTGGCAAAACCATTCCTGCTGCTGCGTTTGCTCGTCATGGCGCTGATCGAAATCATCCGTTCGTGCTTCAATGTCAGCTGGCTGATCTTGTCTCCCCGGCGCGACAAGCTGAACTCGCAGTTCATCCGGATTCCGCTCGACATCCGCAATCCGTATGGACTGGCTCTGCTGTCGTGCCTGATCAATTCGACACCGGGCACGGTGTGGGTGGAGATCCTGCCCGACAACTATGAACTGTCCTTGCACGTGTTCGATCTGCACGATGAACAATGGTGGATCAACACCATCAAGACGCAGTACGAAAAACCGCTGATCGAAATTTTCAAATAGGAGAAAGCTCGCATGACGACACTGCTGCAGCTGGCGGTCGGATTCGCCTTCATCTGCATCCTGCTGGCGATGCTGTTCTGCACGATCCGTCTGCTGATCGGACCGACTGCGCATGATCGCGTGCTTGCGCTGGATACCCTGTGGATGTCCGCGATGCTGCTGACACTCATGCTGGGCATGCGTTTCGGCGACCTGATCTACTTCGAGGCTGCGCTGCTGATCGCGCTGCTGGGTTTTGTCTCAACCATGGCGCTGACCAAGTTCCTGATGCGCGGGGAGATTATTGAATGAGCGGATTCGAGAACGTACCTGCATGGGCAGCGCTGCCGATGGCATTGCTGCTGATCCTGGGCGGCAGCATCATCCTGATCGGCGCCCTCGGCCTGATGCGCCTGCCCAGCTTCTATCAGCGCATCCATGGCCCGGCTATCACCGTCACGCTCGGGGCAGGCTGCCTGCTATTGGCATCCATGCTGTATTTCACCGTACTGCAATCACGGCCGGTGATACATGAAATCATTATTGCCGTCTTCATCCTGATGACGGCGCCGGTGGTGTCCATGCTGCTCATGCGGGCGGCGGTCTACCGAAATTTACGGATCGGTAAACACGAAGCCGACGCCGATGCCGGCGAAGTCTATTCATTCCCCGAAGAGAAATAAGCGGCCAATTGCGGCAGTGGCATCTGCCGCACAGCCTGCCTCGCCGCACATCAGCCGGCATAGCCATCTTCTGTTCAGATTAGCAACATCCTTTCTGCCCGGCTGGTAAAATTCCCGAACCCCCACTCGCGGCACATGCTGAACTTCCATGACTAACATCCGCACCCGACTCGCGCCCTCCTTACGCAATTTTTCAGCCCGGCCAGCAGTGCGGCGCAGCGCGATCGGCGTGTTCGCATTTGTGGTCCTGCTCGGCCTGTTCGGCTACTTTGCGCTACCGGGCATCATCAAATCGCAAGCGGAACAGCTGATCACCGAGAAATTGCACCGGCAGACCACGATAGGCAAGGTCGAAGTCAATCCCTACGCGATGCAAGTCACCATCCACGACATGAAGCTGCTGGAACCGGAAGGCGATGCCGTCTTCGCGAGTTTTGAAAAGCTGATGGTGAATGTCTCCTACCAGTCGCTGTTCCGTCTGGCGCCTGTGGTGCAGCAAGTGCAGTTGAGCGCGCCCTACATCCATCTGGTGCGCAAGGATGCGACGCACTACAACATCGACGACATCATTGAACTGATCAACAGCCAGCCGCCCTCGCCCGAGCCGGCGCGCTTTTCCGTTTTCAATATCGAACTGGATAAAGGCCGTATCGAATTCGATGACAGGCCGGCACAAACCGTGCACAAAATAGCCGACCTGAAAATCGGCGTGCCGTTTGTGTCATCGCTGCCGTCCCAGGTCGACGTCTACGTCGAACCCCTGCTGAGCGCCAGCATCAACGGTTCTCCGCTGCTGATCAAGGGCAAAACCCATCCGTTTGCAGATACCGTCGATGCCGTAGTCGACCTCAATCTCGACAATATGGATTTGACCTCTTACCTGAAATACATACCCGGCACGCCGCACTTCAAGATACCGAGCGCACGCCTGGACCTGCACATGACGGCCACATTCAGTCAACCGAAAAAGCAGGCGCCGTCGCTGCTCTTGAACGGCGATATCAAACTCAAATCCTTGCAGGTAAACGATGAAAGCGGCAACTCTATCGTCAAACTGCCGGAGTTAAGCATCACGCTGAACGAAGCCCGCGTCTTGAGCGAACGTTTTGAAATCGCCAAACTTTCCATCAGCGGCATAGCCGCAGATATCACCCGCAAAGCCAACGGCCGGTTTAATTTTGACAATCTGCTGACACCGCCGGCGCCATCTACTGCCGCCGCAAAGACAGTTGCAGCGACAACAGCACCGGTCGCTGCATCTGCCAGTCCGACACAAGCCGCTGCACCAGCCCAAGCTCCCGCCGCATTCATCTTCGCCCTGGCTGAACTTGATGTCCGTAATGCCTCCTTGCGCTACGTCGACGAGGCAGCACATCCGGTGCTGGCCAATATCGACAAATTCGATCTGACAGTGCGCAAAATAGAAGTCGATACCGGCAAAAAAATCGTCACTGTCAATGAACTGGCATCGAACCAAGCCGGCTTCGCCCTGCAGCAAGGGAAAGCGGGGCGCGAAGCCGCCGTCATCTCCAAGGCAGGCGACATCAACGCAGCCAAGAAAAAAACAGCGGCTGCAAATGATGAGCCCTACATCGTCAACATCAACAAGGTAGACATCAGCAACTGGTCGGCGCGACTGGAAGACCGCAGCCTGAAACGTCCTGCCGTCACCGTGATCGAACCGCTGAACCTGTCGATGCAAAACCTGTCCACCAGGGAAAATGCACGCGGGCAGATCGACCTGAAAGCGACAGTCAACAAAACCGGCCAGCTGGCCGTCAACGGCAGCGTCGGCATGGCGCCACTGCATACCAATCTGGCGCTGGATTTCAAGAGTGTCGATATCATGCAGCTGCAGCCCTACTTCACCGATCAGGTGAATATTCTGCTGACGCGCGCCGATATTTCCGGCAAGGGAACGCTGCAAGTCGATCAGGGGAAAAACGATGGCTTGCTGGGCGGCTTCAAGGGCGATCTGACGCTGGGTAATCTGGCGACGGTGGACAAACTCAGCACCAATGAATTCCTGCGCTGGAAATCGCTGACCTTCGGCGGCATGGATGTAAGGCTGGCGCCACTTTCGCTCAGCATCGATCAGGTCGCCCTGAACGATTTCTTCGCCCGCATCATCATCGACCCTACCGGCCGCATCAATCTGCAGGACGTGAAACGCAGTGAAACCGTCGGCCGAAAGAGCGTCACTGAAGAACACAAGCCGGCCACAGCCACGCCCGCAGTGGCGACGAGCACCGCAGTCCTGCCGCCGCCCAAAAAATCCGCCAGCGAAATTCCCCCGATTAAAATCAAAAAACTCACGCTGCAAGGTGGCGACATCCGCTTTACCGACAACTTCATCAAACCGAATTACTCGGCCAACCTGAAGAAATTCGGCGGTACGATCAACGGCCTGTCATCCGATCCCGACTCCAGCGCAAATGTCGATTTGAAAGGCCAGGTCAATAGCGCCCCGCTCGCCATCTCCGGCAAGGTCAACCCGCTCAAGGGCGATCTGACGATGGATATCAAGGCGGAAGTGCACGGCATGGAGCTGGCGCCGCTGTCGCCTTATTCCGGCCGCTACATCGGCTACGGCATCGAGAAAGGCAAGCTGTCTTTTGAAGTCGCCTACCAGGTTGAAAACCGCATACTCAGCGCACAGAACCGCCTGATACTGGAGCAGCTCACGCTCGGCAACAAGCTGGAAGGCCCCGGCATACCTGATCTGCCGGTCAGTTTTGCACTGGCGCTGCTGCGCGATCGCAACGGCGTGATCGACATCAACCTGCCCATCGGCGGCTCGCTCGACGACCCGCAATTCTCCGTCGGCGGCATCATCGTCAAAGTGATCGTCAACCTGATCACGAAAGCGGTGACCGCACCGTTCGCGCTGATCGGCTCCCTGTTCGGCGGCGGTGAAGAATTGTCGAATCTGGAATTCGACGCCGGTCGCGCCGCGATCAACGATGCCGGTGAAACCAAGCTCAAGAGCATGGCAAAAATGCTGCTCGATCGCCCTGCATTGAAACTCGAAATCACCGGCCGCAGCGATCCGGAAACCGATCGTGAAGGTTTGAAAAAAGCATCGATAGACCGCAAGGTGCGCGCCCTGAAACTGAAAGACATGGTGGCGCGCGGCGAATCCGCCGATGCCGGCAACGTGAAGGTGACGTCACAGGAATATCCGGTGTTGTTGAAGCGCGTCTACAAGGATGCCGACTTCAAGAAGCCGCGTAATATGGTCGGCCTGCAAAAAGACTTGCCGGTGGAGGAAATGGAAAAACTGATGATCGCCAACACCACCATCAGCGACGATGACCTGACCGCGCTCGGAAATCGCCGTGCGCAAGCAGTGAAAGACTGGCTGATCGGCGAAGGCAAAGTGCCGGACACACGGATTTTCATACTGGGCTCGAAGTCCGGTAATCAAGGTGCCAAAGATGATGCGGCAAAAGCCAAGGCGAATCGCGTTGATTTTTCTTTGAAATAACGGCGGTAAAAAGGCCAACGCCACCAAAGGCTGGGTATTACCGCTTTTAGGTTTTGTTTATGGCTGACCGTTTGCACAACATTCTTTGCTTTATGAAGTAACCATGCGGGTTTCACGAGAAAGACGCGCCAAGTTATACAGCACCTTTCAAGTTATCCATTACTTTTGCTGCATAAAACAAGTTGGGGTCTATGAGCACGTACGAAGAACGGTGGGAGCGCTTTCTCGACCCTGAAGTTGTTAGGCCATCGCTCTTCATGGCTACGATGTTCATTACTACCTTCGAGATTCTTAAGAACTCGATAATCGATCGCATCCGAGACTTCTACTCGATTGGTTGGTCGGAAGGTGAAACGACGGTATCCCCAGAGTACAGGACAAAGGTTCTATCGCGCGACAAGAGTCCAGTCTATGCGTCGCTAAAGTGGTTACATGAGCATCAAGTAATAAATGACGATGACTTACAATCCTTCGAACAGCTCAAGAGCACCAGAAATCTTGTTGCTCATCAACTCTTCGACATCGTCACTGGTCAAGCTGAGTCCAATCACACGGAACAGTTCCAAGTCCTAGTTGAACTGCTCCGTAAGATTGAGGTTTGGTGGGTTATAAATGTTGAACTGGCAACCGACCCAAACTACGCAGATACAGAAGTCCACGAAGAAGGTATTGTTCCAGGAGCCATTTTGTCGCTTCAAATGCTTTTGGAAGTCGCTGGCGGCAACACGGAACTTCTGAAGGCTTGGCGCAGTCAGCGCGCACAATAGCAAACCCGCCCCTTCGTCAGAGGTACTGCGGAACCGGCGTGGCTGGTTTCCTCAGCATCCCTCGCGCCGGAGCCCTTATCTTCAACGTTAGATCCCAATCAAAATTATTGAAACATTTGACACGGTACGTTCTTACTAATGGCACTCCCACTTATTTCAATCATTGCCATCGCGGTTTTGGTTCGGCAATGCCGAAGGCAAGCCGAACCAATCGTTCTTCCGCTGTGACGCTGCCGTTTGTGACGTGCAGAAAATGGAAAGAGAAATGGGCGTTGTCTGAGCCGTAGGCGAGTTTCGCCCGTTTCCCATTTTTTGCGCGACATAAACGGGAACCCGCAGGGCAGCGGCTGTGCGGTCGCCTTCTTTTGCTTACTTTTCTTGGCGAAGCAAGAAAAGTGAGTAGCCGCCGGGCTACCCCCGGCAACTGAACATCATCGAAGAAAAAACAGCATCAGCTATCACTAAAAAGGGCCCCCTCTGAATTCCCGTCTACACGAAAATGACAGATGATCCAGTTCCGCATTTGCATGGAAATCTAGCCATACCTTCACCGAAAATTTCTTGCACGGCGCTTCCCCCACTGTCAAGACTGGCGCATTCGCGTCAATTGCGTATCATCTACGCTCGCTTTACTTAATCTGAAATCCCATGCTCCCTTCCATAGAACAACGTCTCGCCGTCGAACTCGCGGCCAAGCCCGCACAAGTTGCTGCCGCAATCACACTACTGGATGAAGGTGCCACCGTTCCGTTTATCTCCCGCTACCGCAAGGAAGCAACCGGCGGCCTCGACGACATCCAGTTGCGCCTGCTGGAAGAGCGCCTGCGCTATCTGCGCGAGCTGGAAGACCGGCGCGCTGCGATTGTGGCTTCTATTGAAGAGCAAAACAAAATGACGCCGACATTGCTCGACGCCATCATGCACGCGGAAGACAAGACGCGGCTGGAAGATCTGTACCTGCCGTACAAGCAAAAGCGCCGCACCAAGGCGCAGATTGCAGTCGAAGCCGGCCTGACGCCGCTGGCCGATGCATTGCTGGCCGACCCCACGCTGAATCCGGAAGAAGAAGCGGCGAAATATCTGAAGCCCGCTTTCACGGTAGAGGGCATCGACAATCCGGGCGTCGCCGATACCAAGGCCGCGCTCGATGGCGCGCGCCAGATTCTGATGGAACGCTTTGCCGAAGATGCAACGCTGCTGCAGGCCTTGCGCGAATATCTGACCGAGCACGGCATCGTCGAATCCAAAGTAGTGGAAGGCAAGCAGGATGCCGGTGAAAAATTCGCCGATTATTTCGATTACTCGGAAACCATCGCTACCATCCCATCGCACCGCGCACTCGCAATGTTTCGCGGTCGTCGCGAAGAAATGCTGAACGTGAATCTGCGTCTGGATACCGAAGAAGAAAAGCCGAAATGGGATGCGCCGCTGAATCCTTGCGAAAGCCGCATTGCCGCGCGCTTCGGCATCAGCAATCAGGGCCGCGCTGCCGACAAATGGCTGGCCGACACCGTGCGCTGGACCTGGCGCGTGAAAACCTTCATGCATCTGGAAACCGAGTTGATGACTAATCTGCGCGAAAAAGCAGAAGTCGAAGCCATCAATGTGTTTGCACTGAATTTGAAAGCCTTGTTGCTGGCCGCACCGGCCGGCCCGCGCGCCACGATGGGCCTCGATCCCGGCTTGCGTACCGGCGTCAAGGTGGCCGTGGTCGACGCCACCGGCAAAGTAGTCGATACCGCCACCGTGTATCCGCATCAGCCGCGCAACGACTGGGACGGCACCTTGCACACGCTGTCGCAACTGGCAGAGAAGCACAAGGTCGCATTGATCTCGATCGGCAACGGCACCGCTTCACGCGAGACCGACAAGCTGGCGCAGGATTTGATCAAGCTGCGCCCTGAATTAAAGCTGACCAAGATTGTCGTGTCCGAAGCCGGGGCATCGGTGTATTCAGCCTCCGAATTCGCCTCGCGCGAATTGCCGGATATGGATGTCTCGATACGCGGTGCAGTATCGATTGCACGCCGCCTGCAGGACCCATTGGCGGAGCTGGTCAAGATCGATCCGAAATCGATCGGCGTCGGCCAGTACCAGCATGACGTCGGCCAGACCCAGCTGGCGCGCTCGCTGGATGCCGTCGTCGAGGATTGCGTCAATGCGGTCGGCGTGGACGTCAATACCGCATCGGCACCGCTGCTGGCACGCGTGTCCGGACTCAGCAGCAGCGTGGCGCAAAGCATCGTCAGCTATCGCGACACGAAAGGCATGTTCACCTCGCGCGCCGATTTGCGCGCAGTGCCGCGCCTGGGCGATAAAACCTTTGAACAGGCCGCCGGTTTCCTGCGCGTAATGGCCGGCGACAACCCGCTCGATGCCTCGGCCGTGCATCCGGAATCCTATCCTTTGGTGGAAAAAATCCTGGCGGACATCAAGAAGGATGTCAAAAGCATCATTGGCGACGACAAGCTGTTGAAATCGCTGAATCCGGCCAAATATGCAGATGAGAAGTTCGGTGTGCCGACCATCACTGATATCCTGAAGGAACTGGAAAAACCCGGCCGCGATCCGCGCCCTGAATTCACGACGGCTACCTTCAAGGATGGCGTGGAAGAAATCCGGGATTTGCGTCCGGACATGATACTGGAAGGCGTCGTGACCAACGTTGCCGCCTTCGGCGCCTTCGTCGATATCGGCGTGCATCAGGATGGCCTGGTGCATATTTCCGCGCTCTCCAACACCTTCGTCAAGGACCCGCATACGGTGGTCAAGGCCGGCCAGGTAGTGAAAGTGAAAGTGCTGGAAGTGGATGAAAAACGCAAACGCATTGCGCTGACCATGCGCCTGTCGGACGCCGCTCCTGTTGCCGGCAGCAAACCGGAACAACGTGCTGACCGTAACGACAGCAAGCGTCTGGCACAGCATCAGCAACGTCCGGCAGCGGATAGCGGCAGCGCGATGGCAGCGGCTTTTGCCAAACTGAAGGGATAATCGGCAGAAGCGGCCGGATTTTCTTATAATGACGCATTAATGCAAGATCACCTGCGCAAATACAGCGCATCAACTATAGCGAGGCAGTAATGAGTGACGACGTACAATCCTGGATCAAAGAAACCGTAACCCAAAACCCGGTTGTTTTGTTCATGAAGGGCACAGCCCAATTCCCGCAGTGCGGCTTCTCCGGCAAGGCCATCGCATTACTGAAGGAAAGCGGCGTGACTGATCTGGTTACCGTCAATGTGCTGGACGACGCCGAAGTGCGCCAGGGCATCAAGGATTTCTCGCAATGGCCTACCGTACCGCAACTGTACGTCAAGGGTGAATTCATCGGCGGTTCCGACATCATGAACGAAATGTTCGCATCCGGCGAACTGCAAGCATTGCTGAAAGCCTGAGATGACGGCGTCTGCTGACGCTGTTGCATTCCCGACGCCGCGCCCGCAACGACTCATCATCGCCATCACGGGCGCCACCGGCGTTATCTACGGCATACGCCTGCTGCAGGTGCTGCGCGACAACCCTGAGGTAGAAACGCATTTGCTGATTTCGGAAGCCGGCATGCTGAATCTGCATCAGGAACTCGGCATGAAGCGCAAGGAGGTCGAAGCGCTGGCCGATGTGGTTCACAATGTGCGCGATGTAGGCGCCTCCATTGCCAGCGGCTCATTTCAATCTGGTGGCATGATCATCGCGCCCTGCTCGATGAAAACCCTGGCGGCGGTCGCACACGGCCTGTCCGACAATCTGATCACGCGCGCCGCCGATGTGGTGTTGAAAGAACGCCGCAGACTGGTCTTGATGGTGCGCGAGACACCCTTCAATCTGGCGCACCTGCGCAATATGACCGCCGTGACGGAAATGGGCGGCATCATCTTCCCGCCGCTGCCCGGCTTTTATCACCGCCCGGCATCGATAGCCGAAATGGTCGATCACACGGTAGGACGCGTACTGGATTTATTCGAGATCCAGCACACGCTGACGCCGCGCTGGAATGGCCTGAAAGCTCAATCCTAGGCGACTGCACGCATGCAGTCGCATGCGTATGCCTCACACTATCAAATACACTTGCCAGCCCGATCCAGTGTATGACCGGATCGGACTGAACGCATTATTTCGTCTTGAAAATCAGCGATTTCAAGCGCTGCAATTTCGGATAAACGACAGGTACCGTCAACATGGTGCTCGCGATCGCCATCAACAATAATGCGGTGAAGGTTTCGCTGGTAATGATCTGCTTGTCCAGCAGGATATTAACGAAGATGATCATGATCAGGGCCTTGGTTTGCAGCAGCCAGCCTATGATCGACGCCTCGCCTTTTTCCCATTTAAGGATTTTTCCCGCAATGTGGACGCCCGCCAGCTTGCCGATGATAGAAGCAACGAGCAGGACTGCTGCAGCTGCAAACACAACCGTGCCGCCCACGGCCCAGTTGGTTTTCAAACCGGTGCTGAGGAAATAGACCGGCATGATGACCAGCAGGACGTTATGGCGCAGGAAATCCATTTTTTCCTGATTGAACCAGTGGGCGTCCATGACGGCACCGGCCAGGAATGCACCTACCATGAAATGCAAGCCGGCCCAGTCGGCAGCAAGACTGCATGCGGCCAGCCAGATCAGGCTGACGTACCAGCGGTCCTTTTCCTCCAGCCAGATCATTAATTTGCGAAACAGGAAGGTCGCTACAGCAAACCCGATCAGAAATGCTGCCTGCCTGCCCACGCGTGTCCAGTCCAGCAAAATGATAGCGAGCACACCCCAGATCGCCACGTCGTCCAGGCTGGCATAACGCAGAATGCGCTGACCGATAGGCTGGCGCAGCACTTCCAGCTTTTCCATCAGCAGAATCAGGATGGGTAATGCAGTAACCGCGCAGGCCATGCCGACACCAAGTACGAATTGCCACGTATGGGCTTTGGGACCGATCCAGCCGCTGTATAGCAGCAAGCCGGCCGCCGCTATGCAACCGGACACCAGTGGACTGCCAAGTGCAAGGCTTGCGGTAATGAAGCTTTCGCGACGATGTTCCCATGCTTTTTTCAAATCAAGCTCGATGCCGGCAATCATCACGAAAATCATGACTGACCACCATGCGATGCCGTTAAGCGAATGAATGACGGTAGGATTGAAAACGAATGCAAAGTAGTCGGGATATATTGCGCCCATCACGCCAGGCCCAAGCAAAATGCCGGCGATGATCTGCACCACGACGAGCGGCGCATAATAATCGGTTTTGAATAATCGCCAGATCAGGTAAGGAACGCTGAAAATAAGCAGCATTGCAATCAAAAAGATCTCGGTGGTGCTCATTCCCGCATGCATGGATTTGTACCTGGTTAGATGGTTGAAGTACGCGCGACAGCGACAGCGATCGTCACCCTCGCCTGACAACTCAGCAACATGCAAACGTTGCCGGCCGCGTCCGCACATGCGTACCAGATTGTACTTTAGACAATCTCCGTTTTACGCGCCACCGCATTAAAAGTACTGAGTATCTGTATAGGAATCGCGACAGGCAGATCTGCGCGCTCGCCGCCTTCAAATGGCGAACGAAATATCAATAGGAATACGGGAGGAAGAAGCTGTGCGCTCTGAAAACCAAAACGCCTCACATGCAATATGTGAGGCGTTCATTTTGGTGCCGACTGCCGGTTTCGAACTGGCCACCTGATGATTACAAATCAGGACAAAACAGTATTCATCTGCATTGATTGCCATATCGAATTTTATACAAACCCCATATAAAACAGCTACTTATCCTAAATATCCCATAGCGTGGCATTGATCAATATTGATTGCTATACTCAAAAATGGGTTACACAACGGTTACACAGATTAGATGAGCGGGATATTCGATGTCAAAAATAAAATTTACGGCGGGACGGATTGCCGCGCATGAATGTGAGGCTGGCAAGAAGCAATGCTTCTTATGGGACTCTGACGCTCCAGGCTTAGGACTGCGTGCAACCATAGCATTCCCCCCTGGCACCAAGGATAAGAGCCGGGGTAAGTCCTACATCTTCCAAGCCAAGTTAAACGGGCAAGCCATCCGCATTACCATTGGCGATCCCAAGATATGGAGCATTAACGAAGCCCAAGCTGAAGCTCGCCGCCTTAAGGTAATAATCGACAGTGGAGAAGACCCGCGCCAAGTCAAAGCCGAAGGACTCGCTGAGAAACAGGCTGTCCGCGATACCAAAGCAGCCAAAGCCGCTTTGCTAGAAGCAGAAGCACGCCGCGCCGCAGTACCTCTTGCCGATGCGTGGGATGACTACCTGAAAGCTCGAAAGGACAAATGGGGCGACGTGCACTATCAATCGCATTTAACACTAGCCTCGCTCGGTGGAGCCCCAAGGAAACGAGCGGAAGCTGGCACATTGACGGTTGCAGGACCATTGGCCTCCCTTATGTCGTTGAAGCTATCCGAGTTAACATCGAAAAAGGTGCTCGAATGGCTGGAACTAGAAACCAAAACTCGCCCGACAGCCGCTGCTCTGTCATTCCGCCTTCTCCGAGCATTTGCAGGATGGACTAACGATAGCCCCGCGCATCAAGGGATTATCCCCGCTGATACTTTTAACTCACGCAAGGTTCGCGAAGCTATTCCTAAATCAACGACCAAGGAAGGTGATAGCTTACAGCGCGAGCAGTTAGCCATTTGGTTCGCTGAAGTTCGAAAGATGGCCAACCCCGTTATTAGCTACTACCTGCAAGCCTTGTTAATCACTGGTGCCCGCCGCGAAGAAATGGCCGGACTACGCTGGGAAGACGTGGATTTTCAATGGCGGAGCATGACCATTCGCGACAAGGTAGAGGGCACAAGGACAATCCCACTAACTCCTTACTTGGCACAACTACTGCACTCCTTGCCCCGCCGCAATGAATGGGTTTTCAGTAGCCCTACTGCTGCCGATGGCAAAATCGCCGAACCACGCCACGCACATAACCAAGCGCTTGCGGCTGCTGCGTTGCCTCATGTGACATTGCATGGGCTACGTCGGTCGTTTGGTACGTTATGCGAATGGGTAGAAGTGCCAAGCGGTATCAGCGCGCAAATCATGGGGCACAAGCCAAGCGCACTAGCTGAAAAACATTACCGCCGTCGCCCCTTGGACCTGCTGCGCAAATGGCATGACACCATCGAGGTGTGGATATTGGAACAGGCGGGAATAACGTTCGTGCCAGTGCCAGCCGGCTTGCGAGTGGTGAGCGCCTAATAATCATTAATAACTTACAGGACAAAGCGTCGTGATCACGCTTTGTCCTGCCACTTGGCTTTAATCTCGCCTCTTCCTTCCCCCTTCCTTTTGCTTCATGCGGCTTGCCCGTAGATGTGCGAAAACCCACCGTCATTACATAACATCCCACCACGGCTAAATGTACGAATATGTGCCATTTTAAATATTATTTGCACATATTAGGAATATGTACTATATTTTAGGCATTGACTCGCAGGCCCGCAAAGGTGACGAATGAAAAGTGAAAATGAAGAAGTTGCAAGTATGACGCCGGAGGAATTTGATGCTGCTCTGAAGCAGCTCGGATGGAAGCCGGCTGACTTTTGCAGGTTGGCAGATGTTCATCGCAACACTGTGAGCAGATGGGTAAATGGCCTCGTTCCGATACCTGGATGGGCTAAACGGTTCCTAGCAATGGCTCAGGAAATCAAGCGTTTATCGAAGCTAATAGAGCCGCAAAAGTAGTAAGCATTCGCCTGAAAGTATCAGGCAAAAATACGGCTGGCAAAGTGTTAGAGCACCGAACCAGCCTGACCACAAAACAAACTAATGAGGAGTTTGAATCATGACTAAGAAACATTCTACACAAGACGCCGGAGCGACCGAACAACGTTCGATGCAGCTGTCTATTGTTCCGCATATTCAATCTTCAGAGATGCAAGCAGCGAATCTAGCCTTAATCGCCAATTTTTCGCGAATGAGTGAAATTGATAAGGAAATGTTTTTAGGCCTTTCAGAAAGCCTGAGCGCGAAAGCGCAGAAAAAAGATCATCTCAAGATCGTTGGTGTTACTACTTTTGGGGAGTAACAGATATGGCTTTCGCTCATATTAACTCGTCATTTTTTGTATTTAATGATGCACAGGTCACAAAGGAAACGGGCGTAGCATTCATCGAGTGTCCGCCATACCGACAAAGGCACAAGCACAACGACAAAGAAATCATTAAAGAAGATCATTGGCACGGCACTCGCTACACTGGAACGGTCAAGGCGCGGTTGCTTGTAGGCTTAATTGAAGATCATATGCTTCCAGGTCGCCCAGGGCGAAATAAGACTAGCGTCACGCTGACTCCCTCATTCTGGAAGGCTGATTTTATTGATCGCGTCCGCATTAATAAAAGAACAGACAACGTATTCATCGTCTATGTCGCCTTTAGCAAAGAAGAATCGCATAGACGTTGGGAACTCGTCCGGGCGGAGATGGAAAACATGAGGCAGAAAGAACAAGCCGAAAAATTCAAAGCATCAGCCATTCAAAGTTTAAGCTTTGGTCTTCGTTTGGCAAGGGATAGCTTGATCGCCGAAGATGGCTATGGCTTTGATGATGAAACGCTCTGTGCCTTCGAACAGGCGGCCGAGGAGTTTATGGATGTGTTGAAAAATGGCGAAATAATGCTAGCTAGCCAAGATGTCGCGACGGAGTCGGCACCTACCAAATCACCCAAACCGCAATCGGATCTGCAGCTACAGCGCTTCCTGAAAAATATTACATCAGATCTTTCACTTGTACAAAACGAAAAGCCGGAGGGGCTATGAGCAAAGCATTTAAAGTAGGTGAAAAAGCTATCGTTTTAAGAAGTAACCACTTCCCGGAGATCATTGGGAAAATAATCACCATTACAGAGCCGATTCAGTTGATAAGAAATTTGGATGGCGAAACGTGGTTTGGATATAGAACAGACTTCGAAAAGGGTGGCATGCGGTTCTGTCCAGCTCCACATTTCCTTAAAAAACTTGACGATGATCGCGGGCCCGCTGCAAAAGATTTTGCGGTGCTAGGTTCATGGGATAAAGTCGGCTGGTCTCCTGCTAAGTTAAAGCAGAGCGAACATAGCTGAGGATGCCCACACTGGATCTGCGTCATCTAGCAAGCTAGGATTTAATTAGCAGCAACGTTTAAAGCGCCAGACTATCCCGACGGGGAGAAAAGCGGATACCTTCATTCGCCTGTCTGGTGACCCATTTAATGAAGGATGCCGGAAGGGGCATGCATGGCATTGATATTTAGACCGCCGCTAAACAAATTCCGAGAGTCTCGACGTTTAAGCCTGCTCGCGACCGAAGAAGAAAACCAAGCGGAAAAAGAGAAATGGGCCGAAGAAGATATTCAAAATCTTCGTCTGTTATGCGCCCATTTTGGGATTGCTAGCGGCGATCATCAATTCAAGTTACTTGCCCTTGAACTGGCTAAACAGCTAGTGCCATGCTTTCAAGAAAAACCCAAAGAAGGAAGGCCGCTGAAATGGGATAACTTTACATTGGGAGTTCTTGCGGTAGAGCTAGAGCGGCTTGTTGAGACGGGAGCCACAATTGATAGCGCTGCACTAACGCTAGCAAAAAAGGAACCTTGGCTTTCATTCTTAGAGTCATGGGATCGTGACGGTAGTAGTTTGGGCCCATCCCCAGAAGATGCTATTAAGACTGCTTACAAAAAGGCTAAAAATACAAATTGGACACGCGTTACGCGCGATGCTTTCTTGGGTTGCAAGGCGACTGACAAACTTAATGAGTGGGAAGACATTGTTTCTGAAATCGAAAGGAAATAACTCAGCCTGAGTTTTCTCCCTTTCAAGCTTGCTACAAGCATCACCGGTAATCAATACCGAGTAGATGCCGCAGGGTGCAAACCGTTGATCGTTTGATGCTCCCTGCCACTAGCTTGAAAGGGTATCCATGGAACTCATCAACCGTCTGTTTGCAAGAGCATCACTACCTGAAGTCCTTCCGACCAACGAAGCTGCCGCTTCCATCAATCGTGCCCCGCAAACTTTACGCAAGTGGGCATGTCTGGAAAGCGGGCCTATTCGTCCCATCCGTATAAATGGCCGCCTTGCTTGGCGCGTCTCGGACTTACAAGCCCTTTTGAATGGGGGCGAAAATGTCTAATCCGAAAAAGCAAAACGCCTCCATTAGTGGAGGCGCTAAATTCACAAAGCTGGGGGGCGGCGTGAATGGGCAAAACAAAATATTTCGTTGTGGTGTGCAGCATATCAGCAAACTGCGTCGTGAGCTAGAAGCCAACGGCCTAGCACTTCGGGACACCTCCGGACTTACACAGTGCCAAACACTTCTTCGCGTCCTCCAATATCTCGGCGAACGTGGGATCAATACGCCGGAAAGCGTTGGCTGCGGTTTCTACAGAGTTGCGACTAGAATTTTCGAACTCGAAGCGGCAGGCTGGCTCATAGCTTCGTGTCGCGAGGCTATCGTGGGCGCAGATGGCTTATCCCACATCGGCATCGCGAGGTATGTACTCATCGGCAAACGCGACGAGTTTCAAAGCCCGCAAAGCTCTCTCGATTTGGGAGAACAACAATGAGCCACGTTGCCCAAAGCCTCAAATACAAAGCCCTGTCCGCATTACGTCGATCCAGTTCGCACAATCGCTCCATCTGCGGTAACTACGCACGTTTTGCCGAGCTAAAGCAGCGTTGGATCGCCAGCAATCCCGAAGCAACAACTGCAGAGTATGACGCGGCTGTGCGGCGCTTTGCTCGGGAGTGCGGCGTATGAAAATGCCAGCTATGCAATTCTATCCCGCGGATTGGCGCAAGGATCTGGCCGTGCAGGCGCTAGGCTACTTCGAGCGCGGAGTTTGGTTCGAGATGCTGTGCCTTATGCATGAGTCGAGTGAGCGCGGCGTCCTGCTTTTAAACAACGCTGCAATGCCTGAAGAAGTAACCGCACGCCTTCTCGGTTTGGATAACCAAACATTCAACCAAACCCTAAGCACACTCCTAACCTATGGCGTAGCAAAGCGCAGGCAGGACGATAACGCGATCTATAGCAAGCGCATGGTCGCAGATGAAAAGCTGTGTGAAATACGTAGAAACGCAGGAAAACTAGGTGGAAATCCTGCTTTGCTTAACCAAAAGCAAACCACTGGGGATAAGCAAAATCCAACCCCTTCATCTTCATCTTCATCTTCATCTTCAACTACGGTTAATAAAGATGCTGCGCAAATCCTCGGCCATCTAAACCAGCAATCCGGTCGTGCGTATCAGGCGGTTCAAGCAAACCTGAACCTCATTCTCGCAAGGCTAAAAGAAGGCGCGACTCCGGACCAGTGCAAAGCAGTCGTTGATGCCAAGGTGAAGGAATGGGTCAACGATCCAAAAATGGTCAAGTACCTGCGCCCAAAGACAATCTTCAACGCTACGAACTTTGCTCAGTACGTCGGTGAGTTGTCGGAAGGCGGAGCAACTGGAGGTGAAAAATGGGAGTGATCGCCTCCAATGCGCAACCCATCCTTGATGCACGCCAAAAAGGATTGAAGCCTTCTGAAATGATCCTGGTGTCGTTAATTGGCCGGATCAACGAGCCCAACCATACCGTCTACGCCAATCCTAAAACTCGCTATGAGTGGCCGTGGGTGCGTGGGTTGCAAATCTGCATCTATGCCGCCAAGGATGTGAAATGGACGGACACAGCGCGTTCTATCGCTTCTGAGCGCCCTTCTTACCTAGCCATCTGGGACGCAGACCGTTGCGAGGGTTCGGATGTCTATTTTCTTCCCCATCCAGCAGACGTCCATAAGCCTCGAAGTGAGTGGCGCTGGCATCTAGATTTCCTGCCGTGGCTTCCATTTCAGAACAGGGAGTTCGCATGCAATTAATCAAGGATGACATTGATTTCAACGCTTACCGCGAAGAGCCGGAAACACACAAGGTACGTCCTGCCAGCGACTTCCTCGCTGAAACGATTGCTGCGTTCTACCCGCCCGCTGGTGCCTCATTGCCGCCGCGGCCGTTATGGGACAAAACAAACGGGAAGATAGCCTTTCGTCCAGGTGAGGTCTCGTTGTGGGCCGGCATTAACGGCCATGGCAAAAGTATGTTCATGTCGCAGATCGAAATCGACCTGATGACGCAGGGTGAGAAAGTACTCTCCCTTTCGTTCGAAATGTTACCGGTCCGGCAGATGCAGCGTATGGCTAGACAAGCTTATGCCAACGATCAGCCTCCAATTGATTTCTTAAATCGCTTCCATGCTTGGACAACCGGCAAGCTTTGGATGTACGACCACAACGGCTCGATCAAATGGGAAAAGGTAATGGCAGTCATGCGTTACGCACAGGAGAAATTCGGTATCACGCAATTCGTCATTGACAGCTTAATGAAGTGCGTGAAAGGCGAAACCGATTACGACGCTCAGAAAGACTTCGTGAACGAGCTGTGCGCGTTTGCTCAAGCGCGAAAGGTTCATATCCACTTAGTCCATCACATACGCAAGGGCGAAGATGAAGATCGCATCCCCGGGAAATTCGATGCAAAAGGCGCTGGCGCAATAACCGACATGGTGGACAACGTGTTTATCGTCTGGCGCAACAAGAAGGCCGAACGAGGGGACGCCAAAGACCCCAAGGCACCTACAGCAATGCTTCGTTGTGACAAGCAACGAAACGGCGAATGGGAGGGGATGCTCGGCTTCTGGTTCCATCCCGAGTCGATGCAATACCTAGAACGGATCGATGGCATGCCAATGCGCTACGAACTTAGCAATGCGAGGCATTAATGCGCGCATCTGCCTACCGACGACTAATGGAGGACTTGGAGACGATAGACGCGCCATCTACGTCCAAGGATCTCTTTGCTGCGCTTATCCGATGTCACGCAGAGCAAAACGGAAGTGCCGCCGCCTTCGAGCGCCAAGAGCGTATCAAGTTGGCGAGAAAGTTACTCGATCTCCGAGAGGCGCGCTCGATCATCTCTGCAAGGCTTCAACTTACTTATGGAATCGGAAGATCGCAAGCATACGAGGACATCAGTAAGGCACTTCAAATTGTCCGAGAACCTTACCTAAAACTGGACGAGCAAGAAGTTAAATAGAGACTGCAAATAATTATCGGCGCACCTATTGCGCGGCCTAACAAACAAAGGATTAACCATGAATATCGTATTTTTTGGAACCGAGCTTAGCGACAAATATCCCGAAGTAATGGGTAGTTTCCTGCTCGAGTCAGAACAAGAGCACTGGCTGACACTGCAAGACGTTCTATCCGCCCTGTTTCAAGGCGACAACATTGCAATCCGGCAAGCGACACAGGACGAGATGGAAAGAGCTGAGACGTATGGCGCGCTGTACGACATCGGCAAGCAATTGGGCGTGTCGTATGGGCGACTGCTGGATTACAAAGGCGAGGACCACGCCAAAGAGTTTATGGCGTACGTCATGGGCGTGATTGACGCGGCTAAAGCATCAGTAGAAGTCGGCTGATCGGGGGTAATGATGGACGGCATGAACGGATTATTAGATTTTGCAAAGACACCAGCCGGGCAAGGTTTGCTGGCGGCTTTCTCTGGCGGCTTGGCCGGTGCGCGACGAGGCCAACCAATTAACAGTTTAGGTAGGGCCGGTCTCGCAGGCGTTGAAGGCTACTCAAATGCTTTACAAACGCAGGGTGTGCAGGAATTACGCGATATGCAAATGCAGAAAATCAAGAACGAATCTATGGCGTCGCAACAATCTCGTGACGCTATCAGCCGTATTGCTGCGGGGCGTGAAAAAGATCCGAAGTATCAACCTTCGTTCGCCGACCTTGCGTCAATCGATAAGAGTTCTGCACTTAAAAGCGTCATGCCGGATGGCGCAATTGACTTTGGTCTTGAGCCTAAAGTCGGCATGAACCCAACTACAGGAAAGACCGCATTTTTCGTCCAGGACAAGCGCGGCGGTACACGCTGGCTAGATGCCGCTGTGCCGCCAGATTATCAGCTCGTACCTGGCAATGAGTACAAAGCGCCCGGGGTATTCGACCGCCGAGCGGGGCAGTTCACGCCACCCGGAACAAGCGGCAACGTATCGTCTACATCTGGAAATATGCCTCCGCCTGCGGCAGAACCGCAGATCGATACGAATGCGCCATGGGCAAAGATTACTTCTCCAAAAGAGCAGGACCAGATGCGCGGTCGCGTCTACGATCAAGATAACAAACGCCTTGATGATTTGCGCAGCAAGGTGTCTGTTGGCCGCACCATCATGAGCGATCTGGAGCGGTTCGGTCAGCTAAACAGGGCGCAAGAAACCGGCGGCTTATGGAATAACCTGCCGACGCCGACGACAGACGACCAAAAGAAGGAAATGGAATCGATTACTGCTCGCCTAGCTCCAGCGCAGCGCACCCCCGGTGCCGGTAGCTCTTCCGACAGGGACGTAGACCTTTACTTAAGAGGACTGCCAGGCATTGATAAGACAGGAACGGTCAACAAGGAAATCAGAGCGGCCTATAAAAAGCAGCTTACTGACGCCGAATCAAACTTGGGCTTCATGGAAAAATACCTCACCGACAACGGCTATTTGAGCGGCGCTGACGTAGCTCGTAAGAATGCGATCGGTAACGAAAAAACAGGCGGGCTTGATGTATCGAAACTCACGCCAGAGCAAGCGGCTTTCCTTCAACAACAAGACCCTGATGCCTTTCGGCGGGGCATAGAACGCGGCAACAAAAACAAAAGCGCGCCAGAAGCACCAAAGCAGCAGGCGGCTAACGTGTTCGATCATCTGCCAAAAGCAATATCGTTGAAGGGAAAAACAATCAAAGACAATCAAACAGGCAAGCTATTGCGCAGCAATGGTATGTCCTGGGTGGAGGTCAAATAATGGCGCGCTACGAAGTAGTGGAAGATGTGCCAACTGGCCGCTATGAGGTTGTCGATGATGCGCCTGCAAAGTCCACGCCAAAACCGAAAGAAGCGAGCACGCTGGAACGCATCATGGCAGTTCCCGCAGGCGTAAATAAAGCGTTCTATACAAACTTAGCTGGCCTTCCCGTTGATACCGTCGCAAATGTGCTCGACCTGGGCAAGACGGCTATTGGCGCGCCATACATGGCAATTACCGGAAAGGTAGCGCCCGACTGGCTACAGGTCGGCGACAGAAAGAATGTGGCCGGCTCGTCGGATTGGATCAGCGAAAAAATTAATGATGGCGCGGAAAAGTTGGGCGTAGGCTCCCCCATTAACAATCCTCGTCCGGATGACAAAGCATCCCGAGTGCTTTATTCAACAGGACTGCTAGCCGGCTCGTCAGTCATTCCTGATCCACGCGCCAAACTCAGCGGTGCACAGCAGCTTGCAAATGCCAGCATTGGTGGCGCAGGTGGTGCGGTGAGTGGCGCAGTAGGCGAGCAGTTTCCAGAATGGGCAGGACTCGCCGGCATGACTCCATCACTCGCAATTGCAGGTGGATCGAGCGCAGTTAGAACGGCGGCGCGCGGTGGTGAATCAGGCCGCAAGAAAATGGAACAACGCGTAACCGACTTGAAGAACGGCGGAATTACTGAACCAAGCTTGGGGCTGGCAACTGATAGCAAGCTTGTAATGGGCCTGGAAAATATACTTTCGCAAACTCCTGGATCTGTTGGTCTGTATTCAAAAGCCCGGGATAAAAATGTCGAGGGCATGAAAGCCAGGGCCCATCAGATACGCGACGACATATCGCCAACTCACGGCCCGGTTGAATCAGGCGAAGCGATACAGAAAGACTTAAAAGGTGCATTCAAAGATCGCATTGGCACCACCTACGGATTATTGAATGACAGAGTTGAGAAAGCTGTGGGGGCGAACACGCCGGTTTCTGTTGAAGAATCGATTTTGAAATCTGGACTGTTGACCACCCCAATCGAAGGTGCCGCATCAACATCATCCAACTTCATTAATTCACGCATTAAGAAGATCAACAATGATCTGACCTCGGATGCGGGCGGCAAGCCTGCTGAAGTGGTCAATAGCAAAGTTCTTGGCGCAGATGGGAAACCAGCATTTCAAACGATTACCCCTGCCACTCAACCGCAAGGCGTACCGTTTTCGGCGCTCAAAGATCTGCGCACAAAGATAGGCAAAGAATCGCAGTCGAACGCGATCATGGGTACGCCCGAGCAAGCAGACTTCAAGCAACTGTATGGCGCAATGTCGCAAGACATGAAAAATGGTGTGCTGAATGCTGATCTGAAATCCGGCGCAAATCCATTCACGGCTGGCAGCGGCACCACCGCTTTAAATCGCGCAAACACGTACTACAGCAAAGCAATGAATCGCGCCGATGAACTGAACTCGCTATCGAATAGATCGACGCCAGAAGGTGCGTTCAATTCCGTTTCTAGTTCTCTGAATGCGGGGCCTAGCGTTTATAAACGATTGCGCGGCGTGATTACGCCAGAGAGTCGGCAGAAGATTGTTGCAACGGTGATTGATGATTTGGGCAAGGCAACGCCAGGGCAGCAAGGAGTAGAAGGCGATGCATGGTCGCCTAGATCATTCCTAACGAATTACAACAAGCTCGACACCGGAACGCGATCTGAACTATTCAAGAGATTGCCAGGCGGGGCGCAACACGCAGATAGTCTGCGCGACATTGCGAAGGCTTCGGAGATGTTAGGTGACAGTAGCAAGCTATGGGCAAACCCAAGCGGAACGGCTCCGGCACTTACGGCACGGGGAGCGGGATATGCCCTAACTGTAGGGGCATTCTTCCAGCCTGTTTTGGCGGGTGCGACGGCTACTGGCTTAGCGCTGGGCCATCAAACATCAAAGCGGCTTTTGCTCAACCCCAAGTTCACGTCTTGGCTAGCTAAGGCACCGAAGGTTAATCCGAGGGACATGCAACGACATGCGCAGCGCCTAGTACAGAACGCTAGCATGACCGGTGATAAGCAGTTTCAGCAGGACGTGAACGAGTATTTCAAGTCAGTTGAATACGGCTTGAATAACCAGGAACAAGACGAAGCCACCACATCCGATTAACGCTAGAGGAAGGCCAAGCCCGAGTATGGTGAACTTGGCATCCTCTGCTTCTGAGCTGGACGAATCGTATGAAGATGATGATCGGTTGTCGTATTCGGGCAGTTTCATTTAATGCCTTTCCATTGGCCAGAATGAAGTATATCCAGAAAGTCCGCAGAACATGAAAGGTAAAACAGTAATGCCAAGCAAAGGACAAGTAGCTAAGAAGGCCGCGCTGCCAGCTATACCCGATGACGTAAGGGCAGGCAATCCCAACACTCTGCAATTCAAAAAGCGTGACGACGAGACAGAGGCAGCGGCACTTTCAAGAGCAGTGGCAAGCCCTAGCGTTAATGCAGGCATGACGATGCTCCAATTCCACCCTTTGAAGACCGGGGCGAGCGTGACCGACCTCGTAGCGCAGATCGGCGAGCATGCTAAGACCGTTCGCGATGGGAATATGAACCGGCCAGAGGCTATGCTAGTCGCACAAGCTCACACACTGGATACCATCTTCAATTCTTTAGCTCAGCGGGCAGCTCAAAACATGGCAGCTGGCCACATGCACGCGACCGATACTTATCTGCGCATGGCTTTGAAAGCGCAAAGCCAGTGCCGCACTACCATCGAGGCATTGGGCGAACTGAAATACCCTAAGACCGCCACCTTCATTAAGCAGCAGAACGTCGCCAATCAGCAGCAAGTGAATAACGGTTCCGCACCCAGTACGCACGCGCACGCGCATGGAAAAGATATAACCCCGACGAACAAACTATTATCGGAGCAAAAGAATGAGACGTTGGACGCAGGAAGAAAGAGATCGGCAAGCCGCGTTAATTCAAAGCTGGAGGCCGTGGGAGCGGTCAACGGGGCCAAGCACTGAAAAGGGTAAGAAACAGTCTGCGAATAACGCAACCAAGCACGGCATGCGCTCGGCGGGATGGCGGGAATACAAAAGGCAAGTAAACCATCTTATTTCAGACGCTCACAAGCTAGAGCAAATCATCATCTCGAAAGCTTGATCCACCGCTCAGCGCCTCAGATCGGCAACTGACGGCAATGTTTTATCATTTTCTAAAAACATAAATGGCGTGCCTGGCAACGGAACGAACCCGAGCTTTCGATAATGCTTTTTTAAGCTAGCAGTAGCGCTTCGGCTGTTCTTATCAAAAGCTGTCAGAACTAATTGCTCCTTCCAGTCATCATCACGATGAATTTCCATTTCGAATTGAAGGGGGAAGGGCTTTATTGCAGTTATGCCGGCGCCAATTCCAAAGCGCAGAATAAGTCTGCGCATCGTTATTAAGCCCAAGTTGTACGAACGAAATGCAGGAAGAATCTCAAGACGATCTATGATCAGGACATTGCCAATCAAGTAATCGGCCTTAAGCGCCTTCAATAGCTTCTCACTGAACTCCTCTGAATTAATGTCATAAATGGCCTCATAGTAGTCGACGGTTTCTTGATAGGTGTCGAAAATATCGTACAGGGAGACCTTGTTGTAATTGAACGCCGCGTTAGCATCAACGTAATATGCTCGGAATTTTCCAACTGTAATTACTTCATCTGATGGATCTCCTGCGACGACTCTTCCAGTCAACGTGTAAATGAAGTCGTCAGGCGATGAGGCGTGCATCGGCTCTTCGCTTTCATCTATCTTTAAGTAAAAATAATGGTCGTTGATAAGCATGATGTAAATATCCCATAAATATTGGATGTGCCGCGAAGCAAAATCAGATATATGTACGGTGGTGATCCTGGAGATCTCCGGACAAAGAAGAATTTGGAACTGTACGGACAGCTCGTACAGTTGAAAATTGAGTTGAAGTTGCGCGAGTTAAGTTTTCTCACCTAGTTGGTAACAATAAAATAAGAGGCGGGTATGGTCAATAAAGTAGCAATTCTTCTATTCAGTCTTCTGTCATCAGCATCTTATGGCCAGACAGTCACCACTGCTGATCGCGCCGGCATCCAGGTTGTCATAGGCCGCGATGAGAGCGGCTTTTCGTCTTGCGGCATTAGAACCATGCCGATGATGTCTTCGGTAGATGGTGTAGAAGTGTACGATTTTTCAATCGTAATTTACCGTGAACGCTTCATGCCACTTATTAAAGCAGGGCGATTCAAGTTGACAAATAAAGATGCGCAAAACAACATCGCGCCGAAAGTGGTAACGCCAGCGCCAATTAAATTTTGGGTTGCAAATGCTACGGAGGGAACCCCGTTAATGGCTACCAACTTAATTCCGGCTGAAACATCAGGTTTTGTACTTGGATTTGGCGACCTTGCGGCATCTTGGGCCGCCATACTGTCAATAGCTAACGGCGACTTGACCCACGTTGTGATTCGAGGGAAATCGGATGAATACGACCATGTAATAGCCTTCAAAGCTAAACTGCAACCACAAGACTTCGCGTCCCTCAGCGCTTGCTTAGACTCCCTGCTTAGCGAATTAAGACGGGACGCCGCGGCAACAAAGGACGAACAACAGTGAGGCTGGCACTACTCGCTTTAACGTCCCTACTAACTCTCCCCGCCCACGCCCACCAGGTAATCGGCATAGCAGACGGCGACACCCTCACCTTGCTTGTTGATAAAAAGCCGGTAAAGATCAGGCTAGCCAACATTGACGCACCGGAAAAGAAGCAACCATTCGGGCAGAAGTCGAAGCAATCCCTATCCTCGCTTTGTTGGGGCAAGAACGCGGAATATGTTACCCAGGCTATCGATCGATACAAGCGCACTGTTGCGGTCGTCTATTGCGATGGTGCACAGGTTAATGCAGCTCAGGTAAAGCTAGGCATGGCGTGGGTGTACCCGAAGTACAACAAGGATGCTGCCCTGCCGGCAATGGAACAAGCTGCTAGGCTCACCGGCTTGGGACTATGGGCAGACGTTGCGCCTGTGCCGCCTTGGGAGTGGCGCAGGAAGTAGTAGCCAGAAAGCAACAAATCAAAAGAATTAATGGTACAGTTCATTTGCCCGAGTGAGGCAGGTACTAATTAATAATAAATAGAAAGAAAGTATGGAAGCAAGCGAAGTTGCGTTGGCACTCCGTGCATGGGCGCAAGAAAATCATTTGTATAAAACGGAATTTCCAATAGAACTTCATCCAACAGATGAAGCTAAGGACTCATTATTTGATTCTGCCGCAATGTCAGTCTTGGCAGAAAAAACACTTAGAAGCCGTGGTGGCATTACTGCAATTGCATTTAATAATGCAAACAACACCGTCACCGTATTCACTGATAAATCTGTCCCTGCCAAAGAACAAAAAATTCTTCCTCAAGCAGTGCTCCAACAGGTCGAAATTAACTACATGCATAGCGGCACCGCGCAAGCTGGCGTACCAGCAAATAGTGCCGTCCCTGCCCCATTCAGTATTCACAATGGACGTTACGCTTGCGGGAGTTCAATCCATCCAGCTAAGGTGCTCGGCGCTGGGACGCTGGGGTGCCTTGTCCGAGATCCGAGTGGCGATATATTTGCGCTTACCAACAACCACGTGAGCGGAATGTGTAACTATGCCAGCAATGGTGAAAAGATCATTGCCCCTGGGCACCCAGACATTATCGCAAATGGAATAGACCCATTTACAATTGGCTATCACTCGCGCTCTTTGCCAATGGTTCACGGCCTCCCCGATAATGTTGATATTGCCACCAACAACGACGCAGCTTTACTGAAGTTATCTGATAGCAATCTGGTTTGTTCAATGCAGGGGCAATCATACGATACGCCATCGTTAACCTTTGAAATGCAGGCTGGGTTTAGCGTTCAAAAAGTGGGGCGAACTACCGGCTTAACTCATGGTCAGATAATTGGTGAGATAATAGCCCCCCATCCTGTGAGCTACTCGGTTCCAGGATTTGGAAACCATGTTTCCTTTTTTGAAAGAGTATTTGCCATTCACTCAAACGATCCAGATACGCCGTTTAGTCAACCAGGCGATTCAGGCTCACTGGTAACAACCGAGATGAATGGGGATCGATACGCTATTGGTATTGTTTTCGCAGGCAATAATCAGGGCATGTCCTTTGCCTTGCCTTTAATACCTATATTGGCTAATCTAAATGTACAAATCGTCAGCGGCCATAATATTTGATATGAAACCTAATGATGCAGCGCGCGGGTTACTCGCCTCTCTTGGCTTACCTAAGGGGGCAGTATCAATTTTGCCATGGCAGAAAGCAGGCAAAGTAGTAATGCACGTTATGGTGAGCCGTGAGTACCTGCACGTCGTCAAGGCCCCCAGTGTATTTGAAGGCTACAAAGTTTTAGTAGAACCCCGCGAAAACGCAAATGCACTCAAACATTAAGTTGCAACCAATTTAGAAGAAGCCCCTTAACCGGGGCTTTTTTACGCCCTCTCATATCTATTGGATACCGCTGCCCCCCACTTCTATTGAGACAAATATCCAGCGGCCACTTAACCTCATGCCAAAATGGATTTCAAGATCATTAAAAAGGGGAAAATATGGAAACCATTGTTATCAAGTACGAAGGTCGTAACCTAGTTGCCCGACATAGCGGCAGGGCAATTGCAAAATCCGAAATCATATTCCTAGCCGACATTCGCAGCTCTGTATTGGGTTACGCAGATCAGTTCAGTCACGTCAAAGTGATTTACAGGCGCCGCAGCGGGCCAATATCAACATCTGACACAACTCTGTTCCGTAAAAATAAAATGAGAGGTTTGCGCATAGGGGTAAGAGGATGGATCGATCCGCTTCTTTAGCAACCCATACTTAATAGGTATTTTTACGCCCCCTTGTTGCGCCCACTCCACACCGCACTTTCTAAGTCGTAACCTAATGTGCCACACTCGATAAAACAACCAAGGGGGAAATGATGGCACGGAGAAAAGATTCAATTGAGAGAAGACAAAGGCGCTTTCTGCTACCGTTTTTTCAATTCGCCGCGCCAGCGCTGGTGTTTATGATTGCATTGCCGATGATCGAAGATGCCATTTGCAAGTTACTGCATTCTCAAGCACCTGCCACCATCTGCGCGCCTATGGTGCCATCCTTCGCTTGGTATGCTATTTCCGCGGCAATCGTTGTCGGTGTCGGCTTATCAGGCTGGCGTTTTTACCGTGACCACATTTGTGGTGACGCGTACATGGATGATGATTACGACGCCTATTAACTGATCAACACAAACAAAAAGCGGCTCTATGGCCGCTTTGTCGTTTCTGCTATTTCTACTTGCCCTTACCTGGCGGATTGTTTCCTCTACCACCGCCTGATGGATTGCCTGTCTTGCTAGGTGCATTGTTTGGTGTAGTGCCAGCCATATTGCTCTCCAGAATTGTTATCGCCCAAGCGGCGACTCTCTCAACATAGACGGGCAGCTTAGTCTTCGCAAGCCATATTCATGGGATAGCTGCTTCAATTAGAACCTGCTTTAATGCTTATGCCCTTGCATGGGGGCGATCCTTCCCTTTACCCGTCCATGAGGCGGGTATTTTTTCGCCCGCGTTGCAATGTTTACGGTTTAATTGGCGTTTATTCTTCGGCAACTAAAATATGAACGAGATGGACATACCAAACGATGTTCGCACTGTCATGTCGGCTCTTGCAGATTTCGAACGACGCCTTGAATCTCTTATCGATGAAATATCAGAAAAGCGCTATTTCAGCCCACCGGAACGGGAGCGATTGAGAGAGATAATCACGCCCCTCAAGGCCGACATCAAAGCTTCGGCAAAGCGTATGAAGGTCAATGATGATCGCCTGCCGCAAACCGACATTGAGCGTTGTTACTTTGAGCCTGCGTTGCGATCTGCTTCTGCCAACTTCACCGTTGCCACGAACTCAAACCCTATAACCTCGAATTGGGTTGCATGCCTTTACGGCGTAAAAATTGACATCTCCCACCCGCTGTTCAATCTGAAGCAGCAATACCCAGGTATTGATTGAGCCCTTCATCGCATCGCTGTCAGCTTCGGCCCTGGGTCATCGACGTTTAAATACTGATTTCTGTACTGAACATCTACAACACGCAGTGATGCGGAAAGGTGTTCAGTATGCAAGCCAACCAAAATTTCCCACCGATTGAATTTGAAACACGCAGCCATGTAGAAACGGCCTGCGCGGCTTTTCATTTGATGCGCAAGCCGCAGACAATGCGCGCTTATGCTTGCTTAGAATCGGGACCGATTCGACCAACTCGCATTAATGGACGTCTTGCTTGGGCAGTGGCAGATATTAAGCGCTTGCTTGATGGTGGCTGCTGAGCAGAACGTTGATGAAATGGGGTTACACAGTGGTTACACAACCAGCTCTCAGACGCGGAAATGGAAAAAGGGTTAGCGACCACTACGGTGCTAACCCTTTTAAGTACTGGTGCCGACTGCCGGTTTCGAACTGGCCACCTGATGATTACAAATCAACTGCTCTACCAAATGAGCTAAGTCGGCAAAACTTTTCGCAGCGCGTATTCTACGCTATTTAATGCGTGTAAGTGTAGGACGTCCACCTTTTTTTGGCGGATCCGGTTCATTATCCGAGTGATCAGCGCCATCTTTTTCACCATGCTGATTGTGCATGGTAGGCACCGAAGTCAGCATCGGCGCAGAAGATGTTGTGCCGCCCTGTTCGTCGGCGGAAAAATCATCCGCCAATTCATCGACAGCCTGCGCGTCAGTATTGCGATCGATCGCTTCAAACGCCATGCCTTGCCCGTTTTCGCGTGCATATATCGCCGTCACATTATCGACTGGAACTGAAATGTCACGCGATACGCCGCCGAAACGTGCACTGAAGCGGATCAAGTCGTTTTCCATCTTCAAGCCGCTGGTGGCGCTAAAGCTGATATTGAGGACGATCTCGCCATTCTTGACGAACTCCATCGGCACTCTGGTGCCGGCGTCGACTACTGCGGCCATGTAGGGTGTGTACCCGTTGTCGGTGCACCACTCGTATATGGCGCGCAACAGATAAGGTTTGGTAGATGTTTCAGACATGATGATGGCAGATTCCATGCATGCAAAAAGTGTGACATGAAACTCAAAAGATGTCGTTGAATAAAATACAAGCTTTCACGCAACAACATCTTTTGATACATGAGCTGACTTTTAGCGGCGCATGACCTTCTCAGAAGGAGTCAGTGCTTCGATATAGGCAGGACGCGAAAAGATGCGCTCTGCATATTTCATCAGCGGTGCAGCTGTTTTCGACAGTTCAATGCCGTAATGATCCAGACGCCACAGCAACGGTGCAATCGCCACGTCCAGCATCGAGAATTCATCGCCCAGCATGTACTTGTTTTTCAGGAACAGCGGGGCCAGCGTGGTCAGGCGATCGCGAATTTCGTTGCGTGCTTTTTCCTGCGCTTTTTCACCGCTGCGACCCTTGTCATTTTCGAGCACGTGCACGTGAATGAACAATTCTTTTTCAAAATTGAACAGCATCAGACGCGCGCGCGCGCGCATCAGAGGATCGGCCGGCATCAACTGCGGATGCGGAAAGCGCTCATCGATGTATTCATTGATGATGTTGGATTCGTACAGGATCAAATCGCGCTCAACCAGAATCGGCACCTGGCCGTACGGGTTCATCGTCGAAATATCTTCCGGTTTGTTGAACAGATCCACATCGCGAACTTCAAAGTCCATGCCTTTTTCAAACAGGACCAGTCGGCAGCGTTGGGAAAATGGGCAGGTAGTGCCCGAATAGAGAACCATCATTTTTATAGTTCCTTAGAAACAAAAGGGTGAGACGCAGCACGGCTCACCCTGATACAAATGCCCGCAACATGCGGGCAGAAAATTTACTTGATGTCTTTCCAGTAGGAAGCGTTCAAGCGCCAGGTGAGTACTATGCATACACCCAGGAACAGCAATACCCAAACGCCGAGACGTTTACGGGTATTTTGTGCCGGTTCCGCCATCCAGGTCATGAACGACACCAGATCGGCAACCGACTTGTCGTACTCAAGTGCCGTCATCTTGCCTGGCGTGACCTGCTCGAAACCGGCAAACTTGTGCACCACCTTGCTTGCATCATGCGGATCTTTTTCTTCGACGAACTTGGCTTCACGCACACCTTGCAGTTCCCACAACACGTGCGGCATGCCAACGTTAGGGAAAGTCAGGTTGTTCCAGCCAGTCGCACGCGTATCGTCTTTATAGTAAGTACGCAGATACGTGTAGAGCCAGTCAGGTCCCGAACCCGCGCTGGATGCCTTGGCGCGTGCGATCACCGACAGATCCGGTGGTGTGGCCCCAAACCATTCTTTCGCATCTTTCGGCGCCATGGCAATCGTCATCATGCTGCCGACCTTGTCCGACGTGAAGAGCAGATTGTTCTTGATTTGCTCTTCGGTCAGGCCAATGTCCTGCAGCTTGTTGTAACGCATTGCCGATGCAGAGTGACAGCTCAGGCAGTAATTCACAAAAAGTCTTGCGCCATTCTGCAATGCTGCAAGGTCTTTGGTATGGTCAGGCGCACGATCCAGTGGAAATTCACCACCGGCAGCCAGAGCCAGCCCTGGCAAAAGTACCAGAGCCGCAATCAGTTTTTTCAGCAATTTCATGATTCTCTTATCCCTTTGCGGCTTAGTGCGGATGGAAAACAACGCGATCCGGCACAGGCTTGAATGTACCCATTGCACTCCACCATGGCATCAGCAGGAAGAAGCCGAAGTAGATGAAGGTCCCGATCTGCGAAACCGCAGTACCGATAGGAGTAGGAGCTTGCACGCCCAGATAACCGAGAACGACGAACATAATGCCGAACACGATATAGACATATTTGTGCCAGTCAGGGCGATAACGTATCGACTTGACCGGAGATACGTCTAACCATGGCAAACCGAACATGATCATCACCGATACGCCCATCAGCACCACGCCCCAGAATTTCGCATCGGTAACAAACATCGTTACGATGACAAGCAGCCCGATTACCGCAGCGGCAACCTTGAACTTGCTTGCCAGACGTGTTTTCAGAATGATCAAAGCGACGTATGCGGCAACACCTGCAGCCAGCCAGACCATGAAGTCTGAAGTAACTGCACGCAAGATCGAATAGAACGGCGTAAAGTACCAGACCGGCGCAATGTGCGGCGGCGTTTTCAGCGGATCAGCTGGAACGAAGTTGTTGTACTCGAGGAAGTAACCGCCCATTTCCGGCGCGAAGAACACAACAGCGGTGAACACAAACAGGAAAATCGTCACGATGAAAATATCGTGCACCGAGTAGTAAGGATGGAATGGAATGCCGTCGAGAGGGATACCTTTTGCATCCAGCTTTTCCTTGATTTCAACGCCATCAGGATTGCTTGAACCCACTTCGTGCAGAGCCACAATGTGCGCCACAACCAGGCCGATCAATACCAGCGGAATGGCGATCACGTGGAAAGCGAAGAAGCGGTTCAGGGTCGCATCCGACACCACGTAATCACCGCGTATCCACAACGACAAGTCAGGGCCGATGAAAGGAATGGCACCAAACAGGTTAACAATGACCTGCGCGCCCCAGTACGACATCTGACCCCATGGCAGCAGGTAGCCGAAGAACGCTTCAGCCATCAGGCACAGGAAAATGCCGACACCGAACAACCACACCAGTTCACGCGGCTTGCGATACGAACCGTACAGCAGACCACGCAACATATGAATGTAGACAACGACGAAGAACGCCGAAGCGCCGGTCGAGTGCATATAACGCACCAGCCAGCCCCAAGGCACATCGCGCATGATGTACTCAACCGAAGCAAATGCCAGTGCGGCGTCCGGTTTGTAATGCATCACGAGGAAAATACCGGTGACAATCTGGATCACCAGCACCAGCAGCGCCAGTGAACCGAATACGTACAGGAAGTTGAAATTTTTTGGTGCGTAGTACTCGGACAGATGCGCTTTCCATGTCGCTGACAACGGGAAGCGAGCATCGACCCAGTTCAATGCCTTGTCTGCGATAGGCGCGTCGGCAGGAAGTTGTTTTTCGTGGAAAGCCATGATTACGCCTCGCCTTTCTCGTCTTTACCGATGACCAGTTTGGAGTCGCTGAGGAACATATGACGCGGCACTTCCAGATTGTCCGGCGCCGGCTTGTTCTTGAATACGCGGCCGGCCAGATCGAAGGTCGAGCCGTGGCACGGGCACAGGAAGCCGCCATGCCAGTCATCCGGCAACGATGGCTGTGCGCCAGTCTGAAAGCGGGTTACAGGGGAGCAGCCCAGATGAGTACAGATACCGACAGCGACCAGAATTTCCGGCTTGATCGAACGGTATTCATTGCGCGCGTATTCCGGCGTCAATTCATCCGGCTTGCGTTCCGAGTTGGGGTCGGCCACTTCAGCGTCGGTCTGCTTGAGAGTCGCAATCATTTCAGGCGAACGCTTCAAGATCCAGACCGGCTTGCCGCGCCATTCCACTGTTTTCATTTCGCCCGGCACCAAACCGGCGATATCGACCTCGACCGGTGCGCCAGCAGCTTTCGCACGCTCCGACGGCTGAAACGTGGACACCAGTACTCCTGTTGTGGCCAATCCAGCCACGCCACCTGCCGCACATGTAGCGACAAGTAAGCCACGTCGACCAGAATCGACCTGCTTTTCGTTACTCATACCAACCCCAATCGTCAAAATGCGAAATCTGTACGAAACTTCTAGCAACCTTAGATTATAACGGAGGCAAGGTCTGTTTTAAAGCGAATAGATGTGATAACGCAAATTTTGCGGAACTTTTCCAACAACTCTGTTGTTCCTTCGCCTTGTTTGCGACGCATTATCTATCGAATTTGCCTGAAAAAGAGGAATTTAATTTGACGTTTACAGTGCCAAAAACTAGGATGACGTGCGCATTGCACTTTTATAAACTCGTTTAATGGAGAAATGCCATGGGCATGATGCAGGAATTCAAGGCGTTTGCGGTAAAGGGGAATGTTGTCGATCTCGCAGTCGCTGTCATTATCGGCGGCGCATTCGGCAAAATCGTCGACTCACTGGTTCAGGACATCATCATGCCGGTCGTCGGCAAAATATTTGGCGGACTAGATTTCAGCAATTACTACCTGCCGCTTAACAATCAGGATATAAGCCTGACTCTGGTCGAGGCTAAAAAACTTGGTGCGGTCTTCGCCTACGGCAGTTTCATCACGATTTTGATCAATTTCCTGATTCTGGCCTTCATTATTTTTCAGATGGTGCGCATGTTAAGCAAATTAAAAAGAAGCGAGCCGCCGGCAGAAGCTCCAGCCACACCCGAAGAAGTGGTACTGCTGCGAGAAATTCGCGACGCACTGAAGAAGTAAGCGTCAAGAGAAGCAGATATAAAAAAGCCGCCAGCAGGGCGGCTTTTTTATATTGCACAGGGAAGATAAATGCAAAGCAAGAGCCAAGTCGCTCTCAGGGTCTGGATTTGAGTTGATCCATCTGCAGCAAACCGCGACGATGCGCCTCATACACGGCTGCGCCGCGCGAATGCACAGACAATTTATCGTAAATATTCTTGATATGCGTTTGCACAGTGCCCACTGACAATGCCAACTCTCTGGCAACCTCGCAGTAACTGTCGCCGCGTGCGATCAGATCGAGAATAGTCGCTTCGCGCCTGGTCAGAAATACCTTTTGGCCTCCCGGCGCATTCTCTGCACGCACCGCACCATCCGCTTTGTTCCCATCGCGCATTCTGGCCAGCACCTTGCGCGCAATTACCGGGCTGATAGGCGAACCGCCGGCATGCAGCTCCATCAGTGCACGCCCTATATCCAGTGGACCGGCATCTTTCAATACATAACCGGAGGCGCCTGCTTCTATACTGTCAACCACGCTCCCCTGATCGCTGGAAGTCGTGATCACCATGATGTTGCAGGAGGGATGACGATCCGCGCAAAAGCGGATGATGTCGATGCCGGAACCGTCCGGCAAACCCAGATCCACCAGCAAGACATCTACCGGCTGATGCAACAACCAGTCCAGTGCCGACTTCACGCAATCAAGCGCAGCCAGCAACTTGAGCGCCGGCTCCTTTTTAATTCCCAGACACAATGCACGTCGCGTTGCGACATCGTCCTCAACCACCAATACAGTGATAGGCCCATCCGCTAACGGTTGCGACATCATTGGTCATCGTCCCTGTCTCTGGCGCGCATTGCGATACGCACTCTGTCTATTTTTCGATTTGTTGTTTATACCATAAATAATTGTAATTTTGTCATCTGCACTTTCTACCGGTCGAAATGCGTCAGCTTTTTAAACAGGATTATCAATATCAATAAAATCGTGCGCGATACCGAATTGTGCGGCCAGGTGCGTACCCAGTGCCTGAACGCCATAGCGTTCGGTTGCATGATGCCCGCACGCAAGGTAGGCGACACCGCTCTCACGCGCCAGATGCACTGTCGGCTCGGAGATTTCGCCGCTCAGATACACATTCGCCCCCGCTGCAATCGCATCGCCGAGCAAGCTTTGTGCAGCACCCGTGCACCAGCCCGCCTTGCCCAGTTTTTGCGCCGGGTCGCCGATGAGCAGCGGTACCCGACCCAATTGCCGCTCGATCAGCAGCGCCAGATCACCCACCGTCGCAATCGAGGCATCAGCCACCGTACCGAGCCAGCCCAGATCATCTTCGCCAAAGCGGGCTTCCGCCAGCAAGCCAAGACGCTGCGCCAATTGCGCATTGTTGCCAAACTCGGCATGCATATCGAGCGGCAAATGATATGCGAACAAATTGACATCATGCGCCAGCAGCAATTTCAAGCGCCCGTGCTTTTGCCCGATGACGCGCGCATCCTCGCCGCGCCAGAAATAACCGTGATGCACCAGAATCGCATCGGCGCCTTTTGCGATCGCCGCCTCCAGCAAGGCCAGGCTGGCCGTCACGCCAGTCACCAGTTTTTTAATTTCACGACGCCCTTCAACTTGCAAGCCGTTTGGGCAAAAATCCCGAAAACGGGTAATATCAAGTGCTGTGGCTAGATATTTGGCGAGATCATCCCTATCTATCGCGTCTCCACCTATTGTTTTTTGACTCATTCTTACTGCCCTTTATGCGACGTCTCTGGCTGTTGTTTGCGCAAACCGTAACTGTCGGTTTGGCTATCTTGTTTATTGTAACGACCTTGAAGCCCGAGTGGGCCAGCGGCGTATTCGGCGGCACGCAAAAGGTACGTAGCGCCACGTCGATACCGATGCTGGAAGCGCCACTGAATACAGCGCCGACACAAGGCTCGTTTCGCGATGCTGCCAAGCTGGCCATGCCATCGGTCGTCAACATTTTCACCAGCAAAACCGCCACGCCATCGCAAAATCCGTTCATGGACGATCCCTTCTTCCGGAAATTCTTCGGCGATCGTTTTGACGACCAGCAGGAAAAACAGGTCAGTCTGGGCTCCGGCGTGATCGTTAGCGCACAAGGCTACATCCTCACCAACAACCATGTGGTCGAAGCTGCGGATGAAATCGAAGTCGCACTCGCCGACGGCCGCAAGGCAATTGCCAAGGTAGTCGGTGCCGACCCTGAAACCGACCTGGCCGTGGTCAAGATCGATCTCGATAACCTGCCTGCCATTACGCTGGGCCATGTGGAAGAGGCCAGGGTGGGCGACGTCGTGCTGGCAATTGGCAATCCCTTCGGCGTCGGCCAGACCGTCACGATGGGGATCATCTCCGCGCTCGGCCGCAATCATCTTGGCATCCTGGATGCATTTGAGAATTTCATCCAGACCGATGCCGCCATCAATCCCGGCAATTCCGGCGGCGCCCTGATCGATGCCAATGGCAATCTGCTCGGCATCAACACTGCGATTTATTCGCGTAGTGGCGGCTCGCTCGGGATCGGTTTCGCCATTCCGGTGACGACAGTCAAATCCGTGATGGACGCTATCATCAAGAATGGCCAGGTGGTACGCGGCTACATCGGCGTCGAACCGCAGGACATCACTCCCGAACTGGCGGAAAGCTTCGGCTTGAAAAAAAGCAAGGGCGCCATTATCGCCGGCGTGCTGAAAGGCGGGCCGGCAGACAAGGCGGGCATGCAGCCTGGAGACATTCTGGTTTCGGTGGAAGGCAAGGCAGTGGTGGATATGGCCGACATGCTGAATCAGATCGCGCAACTGTCGCCCGGCACAAAGGCCAAATTTATCGTCTTGCGACGGAATCAGGAAAACACCCTGAATGTCACGATAGGCTTACGTCCGAAGGCGCCGTCACGGGCCTCCGAATAGTATTGCCGGCAAGGTAGACGCAGCGCATGCATATCCGCGATCTCACACAATTCCTCGCCGAACTGTCGGAGAATAACAATCGTGCGTGGTTTGTCATGAACAAGCCGCGTTACGATATTCTGCGCGCCGAATTTCTGGAGCTGGTCACGACGCTGATTGCCGACATCAGCAAATTCGATCCGGCAGTCGCCGGCTGCAATCCGAAGAAAGCGCTATTTCGCATCAACCGCGACATGCGTTTTTCGCGCGAAAAAATCCCGTACAAAACGCATTTTTCTGCCGCCATCAACGCCAGCGGATTAAAGAAGCCCAGTCAGGGCGGCGGCCCTACCTATTATTTTCATATCGATGAAACCGGCACGCTGCTGATAGCAGGTGGCGAATGGATGCCGCCGGCAGATCGTCTGCGCACCATCCGGCAGCATGTGATTGCAGATGCGGCCGGATTTTCCAAAGTATTGAAAAATAAAAAACTGAAAGAAACTTACGGTGATTTGCAGCAGGAAGGGAAATTGACGCGTCCGCCCAAAGGCTTTGACGCTGATACAGTGCATCTTGAATATATCAAGCTGAAAAATTTTATTGTGTGGAATGAGCGCGACGTCAGGCAGGTCACTGATCTGCAAAAAATCCTGGCTTCAGGATTCAAGGATGCATGGCCGCTCATCGCCTGGTTGCGTCAGGCATAGCCATCCTACACCGATTCCGACTCCTTCGGTGCCTGCGTGATTTTCACGAACAGCGGCGCCAGCAGCAAGCCCACTTCGTACAGCAGGCACAGCGGCACTGCCAGCAGCAGCTGGCTCATCACATCCGGCGGCGTCACCACCGCAGCGATGACAAACGCACCGACGATCACATAAGGGCGGATCTGTTTGAGCTTTTCAACCGAAACCAGTCCCATGCGCACCAGCACGATCACGATGACCGGCACTTCAAACGTCAGACCAAAAGCGATGAACATCGTCATCACAAAACCGAAGTAGCTGTCGATATCCGGCGCGACTGAAATCGACTTCGGCGCAAAATTATTGATGAAGTGGAAAATGACGCCGAATACCAGGAAATAGCAAAACGCGATGCCGGCAATAAACAATGCCGATGAAGACACCACCAGCGGCGCAATCAGTTTTTTTTCATGCGTATACAAACCGGGGGCGATGAAGGCCCACATTTGATACAGCACCCAAGGCAGCGAAATAATAAAGGCCACAAGCATGGTGACCTTGACCGGAATCAGGAAGGGCGTGATCACGCCGGTCGCGATCATCTTGCTGCCCTCAGGCAGCGCCAGCATCATAGGACGCGCGAGAAAATCGTAAATGGTGCCGGCCCAGGGCATCAGGCAAAGAAAAATCACGATCACGACGATAGACGCTTTCATCAAGCGGCTGCGCAATTCGATTAAATGTGAAATGAATGAATCTTCGTTACCTAGCATGTCTTTTTTCTTCATTCAGTGTGCTGCAACAAAGGCCGTTGCAAGCGCCAGAGAGAACTATCAATAATCAGCAGGGAATAAAATCGCAGCACGCAAGCATCCACCCTGCTGCTACTTTATCAATGGAAAAAAGGCGTCGACTTGCGGGCACTCGCCGGGCGGAATTTTGCCATGCGTGCCGCACCGGAAATCACCCGCGATTTTTGTCCACTTTGACGCTTGTACCAGGACGGCACTGCTGAAGTGGCGGCCAGCTTCTTCTTGCGGAAATTTTTCGACTTGTCTGAAGATTGGTCTAAGGTCGGCGGTTCCATCAAGGGGTTCGTGTCTGTATCAGACTCATCCCAGGCGGAATGCAAACTGCTGTCCGCTGCAGATATATTTTGCGCAATACTACGCTCGACATCGGTAGCAGCGTCCTGCACATCCTTGTGCATCTTGCGCAGCTCATCCAGCTCCATCTCGCGACTGACTTCGGATTTAACATCATTGATATAGCGCTGCGCACGGCCAAACAAGGTGCCGGCCATGCGCGCTACTGTAGGCAGTTTTTCCGGGCCGATGAACACCAGTGCAGCAACACCAATGATCGCAAGTTTGGAGAAGGCAATATCGATCATAGGATGGACGATAGGCTGAGCATATTGCACGCAACGTCACGACAATGACCGTGACGCAACGCGCAAGACATCAGCTGTTCGACTTCTCTTTCACTTCGACGTCAACTGTACCCTTGTCTGCAACTTGCGACGGTGCAGCATTCTGGGCCGCAGGCTTGTCGTCTTCGCCCTTCATGCCATCCTTGAAGCCCTTGACTGCCTTGCCGACGTCCGTACCCATACTGCCGATTTTTTTGGTGCCGAAAACCAGCGCCACAATAACCAGTACAATCAGCCAATGCCAGATACTAAATGAACCCATTATTTTCTCCTCAAAGGACGTCTCCGCCCGGAATTCCTAATTATTCGTCAAGCCAATGAGCGACGCCACGGGCGTGGCCCGCCGATCACATGCATATGCAGATGGTACACCTCTTGCCCTCCGTCGGGCCCGGTATTGAACAGGGTTTTAAAGCCACCCTGACCAGTACCACTTGCATCCACGCTGTAACCGCAGCCCAGCTCTTGCGCCAATTTTGGTGCGAGCAAGGATATTCTACCTAACAAAGCCGTATCGCTCACAGTGCAATCCGCCAATGTTGCCAGATGTTTTTTCGGCACAATCAGAAAATGAACAGGCGCTGCCGGATTGATATCGTTGAATGCGAGCAAATCGTCGTCTTCATAAATAATCTGCGCCGGAATTTGTTTGGCGGCAATTTTACAGAAAATACAATTATCCAATTAAGACTCCATCGTGGTCGATTATCAAGGCTAGCGTATCAGATAAGATATGACACGACGCAATCAATCGGCTGTGCGGCTGGCTTTTTCTTCTATGCCCGAAATACCTTCGCGGCGCGCCAGCTCATCAAGCACATCCTGCGGCGTCAAATCGAATTGCGCCAGCAGAACCATCGAGTGAAACCACAAGTCGGCGCACTCATACAGCACTTTGGATTTATCAGCACTGACGCGCGCATCCTTGGCAGCCATCACGAGTTCGGTTGCTTCTTCGCCGATTTTCTTCAGAATTGCATCGTCGCCTTTGACAAACAAGCGCGCGACATACGATTTCTCCGGATCGCCACCGTTTGCCGGTTTGCGCGATTCGATCACTTCCGACAGACGCTTCAAGGTTTCACTCATTGCTGACTTGCCTTCACTTGTATATCGTTTCCGGATTTTTCAGCACAGGCTCTACTGTTTCCCAATCGCCCTCTTTCGCGTCGCCTTCAAATTTCTGGAAGAAGCAGGAATGACGTCCGGTATGGCAGGCGATAGCACCAACTTGCTCAACCTTCAGCAAGACCACGTCTTCATCGCAATCAAGGCGCACTTCATGCACTTTTTGCGTGTGGCCGGATTCTTCGCCTTTGTGCCACAACTTCTTGCGTGAGCGGCTCCAGTAAATCGCTTCGCCCGATTCGATGGTTTTTGCCAAGGCATCACGGTTCATCCACGCAAACATCAACACATCATTGCTACCCACTTCCTGCGCGATGACCGGCACCAGACCATGCTCATCCCATTTCACCTTGTTCAACCACTTTGCGTTGCTGCTCATGTCAACCTCATGGCAATACCTTGTTCGGACATGAAGCGCTTGGCTTCCTGCACTGTGTGCTGCCCGTAATGAAAGATGCTGGCTGCCAGCACGGCATCTGCACGCCCTATTTTCACGCCATCGACCAGATCCTGCAGGCCGCCAACGCCGCCCGAAGCAATCACCGGAATGCTGATGGCATCCGACACCGAGCGCGTCAGATCGAGATCAAAACCGACCTTGGTACCATCCCTGTCCATGCTGGTCAGCAAAATTTCACCGGCGCCCAGGCTTTCCATTTTCTTCGCCCATTCGATGGCATCCAGCCCGGTTGCCTTGCGGCCGCCGTGCGTAAATACTTCCCAGCGGCCATCCGCCGCCTTCTTCGCATCGATCGCGACGACTATGCATTGCGAGCCGTATTTTTGCGACGCATCGAATACCAGTTGCGGATTGCTGATGGCCGAGCTGTTGATACCCACCTTGTCTGCACCGGCGTTCAGCAGGCGGCGCACATCGTCCACCGCACGCACTCCGCCACCAACGGTCAGGGGAATGAATACCTGCGAGGCAACCGCTTCGATAATATCGAGAATCAGATCGCGGCCATCCGAGGTCGCGGTAATGTCCAGGAACGTGAGCTCGTCCGCCCCCTGGTCGTCATAGCGCCTGGCGATTTCCACCGGATCGCCGGCATCGCGCAATTCAAGAAAATTAACGCCCTTGACGACGCGACCTGCAGTGACATCGAGACAAGGGATGATGCGTTTTGCCAGAGTCATTCGCCTGCTTCCGCTTCCGTTTCCGGACCAACGCCGCTCAATTCATCTGCCCGGTCCTGCGCCGAACGCAAATCGAGCGTGCCTTCGTAAATCGAGCGGCCGCAAATCACGCCTTCGATACCTTCTTCCTGCACGGCGCACAAGGCTTCGACATCCTTGATGTTGTGCACGCCGCCGGAAGCGATGACCGGAATCGTCATGCTTTGCGCCAGCTTGACGGTCGCCTCGATGTTGACACCGCCCATCATGCCGTCGCGGCCGATGTCGGTATAAATAATCGATTCGCAACCGTAGTCTTCAAATTTCTTCGCCAGATCGATCACTTCGTGGCCGGACAGCTTGCTCCAGCCGTCAGTCGCCACCTTGCCATCCTTGGCATCGAGACCGACAATGATCTGTCCTGGAAATGCGCTACAGGCATCGTGCAAAAAACCCGGATTCTTGACCGCTGCAGTACCGATGATGATGTAGCTCAAGCCATCGTCGAGATAACGCTCGATGGTATCCAGATCGCGTATCCCGCCGCCGAGCTGGACAGGAATTTCTTCGATACCATTTTTCTCTGCGTATTCACGCACTGCTTGCAGGATGGCTTTGACGGCGGGTTCATTCTTCGGCTTGCCGGCGAAAGCGCCGTTCAAGTCGACCAGATGCAGGCGTCGCGCACCTTGTTCCAACCAGTGACGCGCCATATCGGCTGGGTCTTCGGAAAATACGGTGGCCTGGTCCATATCGCCTTGCTTCAGGCGAACGCAGTGACCGTCTTTGAGATCGATGGCAGGTATGAGCAGCATGGATACGTTTGGAGTGTGATGTTTTAAATGAGAAAGAAACCGGTTACGCGAATTGCTTACGGATTCCAGTGAACGAAATTTTTATACAGCTGCAAACCGGCTGCGGCGCTTTTTTCCGGATGAAACTGCGTCGCAAAAATATTATCACGCGCAATCGCGCTGCAAAACAACGCGCCATATGATGTTTCACCTGCGATATGCGCGCGTTGCGCCGGTACTGCATAGTAACTATGCACGAAATAAAAGTAGCTGTCGTCGGCAATTCCGTTCCACAGCGGATGAGACAAGGATTGATGCACGCGGTTCCAGCCCATTTGCGGCACCTTGAAGCGGGAACCATCTTCCTGCAATTGATTGTCGAGGCGGAACTTCACCACCTTGCCAGGAAACAAGCCGAGGCCGGCGGTATCGCCTTCCTCGCTCCAGTCAAACATCAATTGCTCGCCGACACACACGCCGAACAAGGGCTTGTTGCGCGCAGCGTCAAGCAGCGCATCCTGCAAACCGGACTCCTGCAGTGAGCGCATGCAATCGGGAATCGCGCCCTGACCCGGCAGTACCAGCCTGTCGGCGGCGCGAATATCAGCCAATTCGCCGGAAATGCGTACATCCGCTTCCGGCGCGACCTTGCGCAAGGCCTGCGCAACCGAGCGCAAATTACCCATGCCGTAATCCACTACTACTATTTTGTTCATACTGGTGATTCTGGTTTCAGTGAATTGAAGCGTCTTGCCCTATCGAACAAACAGCTTACAGGCTGCCCTTGGTCGACGGGATGGTGCCAGCAGAACGCGGGTCCAGCTCAATGGCCATGCGCAATGCACGGCCAAAGGCCTTGAATACGGTTTCGCACTGATGATGGGCATTCGCACCGCGCAGATTATCGATATGCATAGACACCAGCGCGTGATTGACGAAACCCTGAAAAAACTCGCGCGTCAGATCGACGTCAAAGGCACCTATCATCGAACGCGTGAACGGCACATGGAATTCCAGCCCGGGACGACCGGAGAAATCGATGACCACACGTGACAGCGCTTCATCCAGCGGCACATAGGAATGACCATAGCGACGGATGCCCTTTTTGTCACCGATGGCCTTGGCGAAGGCCTGGCCGAGCGTGATGCCGACGTCTTCCACCGTGTGGTGCGCATCGATGTGCAAATCGCCCTTGGCTTCGATATCCAGATCGATCAGGCCGTGACGTGCAATCTGATCCAGCATGTGATCGAGGAAAGGCACGCCGGTATTCAGCTTTTGCTGGCCGGTGCCGTCAATATTGATCGCGACGCGGATTTGCGTTTCGTTGGTATTGCGCGTGATTTCTGCAGTGCGTGACGTAGACATATTCAAGTGACAACCAGTAAAGACAATGAGAGCGACGTTTTAACATGTCGCAGTAAAGGTGTTTCCTGCCGTGGCTAGGCAAAGACTAGCTGTTTCCCGGCAATACGGGCATTTTACCCATATTTTCAGCAAGCACTTGGGTTCCGCCTGCCGATTGCTGCATACGTGCGATTTTTGCCGCTTTAAATTGCAAATCAGCCGATATCAGATGCTTTCGACTATGGCGCTGCCGGCAGTTTCTGCATCCACAGTTTCCAGGGGAACCAGCGCAGCCAGCCGCTTTTCTATCAATGCGCAGTATTCGGCATTCAGTTCAAAGCCGACAAAATGACGGCCGCAGCGTTTGGCCGCAACTGCAGTGGTGCCGCTGCCCATGAAGGGATCGAGCACCACGCCATCGGGCGGACAGGATGCTTTCAACATGCGCTCGATGATTTCCAGCGGTTTTTGGGTTGGATGATCGGCCCGTTCCCGATGTTCCCGATGCAGGCGCGACACACTCCATACGTCTTTCGGGTTGTAACCCAGCTCCAGCCATTTGGCGCCGACAAAGATGGAGCGCGAACGCGCCTTCTTGGTTACTGCATCGTAGGGAACCCGTATCGCATCCAGATCGAAGTAGTAATCCTTCGCCCCGGCAAAAAATCCTACCGTGTCATGTACCGATGAAAACCTGCGCGTGCTGCCGCCCATCGACGGAACTCGCCTATCCCAGATGATTTCATTGATCATCGTCATGCGCTTTTTCAGCATGACAAATACTTCCGGCGAATAACGCCAGGTCAGGAAAATATAAAGACTGCCATTCGGCTTGAGCTTGGGGAGCGCGGCGTCTATCCACTGTTCCATCCATTGCAGATAGGCCTCGGCGGCCAGCTTGTCGGAATCGTTGCCGTAATCCTTGCCCAGGCCGTAAGGCGGATCGGCAATGATCAAATCGACGGCGGCATCGGGAATACGCGCCAGACCGGCCAGCGCATCTTCGCAAAAAACGCGATTGCGCCAGTCGCTCATTGCACTGTCCGCAAGCGCGTCATTTTTTAAACCGATATTCTGCCGAGCGCGCGTGCGCCTGCAAGCCTTCACCGTAGGCGAGTTCTGCCGCAACCTGACCCAGCGTGTGTGCACCGCCTTCGCTCACCTGCAGCATGCTGGAGCGCTTCTGGAAATCGTATACGCCCAGCGGCGAAGAAAAACGTGCGGTGCGCGAAGTCGGCAGCACGTGATTCGGGCCGGCACAATAGTCGCCCAGCGATTCGGAAGAAAAGCGACCGAGGAACATCGCGCCGGCATGGCGGATCTTGTCTGCCCACTGCTGCGGATTTTCGGTTGAGATTTCCAGATGTTCGGCGGCGATCAGGTTGGCGATCTCACACGCCTCATCCATGTCGCGCACCTTGATCATCGCACCACGATTCGTCAGCGAGGTGGCGATCACTTCCTTGCGCGGCATCGCATCCAGTTGACGATTGATGCTGGCGGCGACTGCTTCCAGGTAAGCGGCATCCGGGCAAATCAGAATGGACTGCGCCAGCTCGTCATGCTCCGCTTGCGAAAACAGGTCCATCGCAATCCAGTCCGGATCGGTCGTGCCATCACAGATCACCAGAATTTCTGACGGTCCGGCGATCATGTCGATACCGACTGTGCCGAACACGCGACGCTTGGCTGCAGCAACGTAGGCATTGCCGGGGCCGACGATTTTATCGACTTGCGGGATCGTCGCAGTACCGTAAGCTAGCGCGGCAACCGCCTGCGCGCCACCTATGGTGAAGACGCGATCCACACCGGACATCGCCGCCGCAGCCAGCACCAGTTCGTTCTGCACGCCATTCGGGGTCGGCACCACCATGATGACTTCCTGCACGCCAGCCACTTTGGCCGGAATGGCATTCATCAACACCGATGATGGGTAAGCCGCCTTGCCGCCAGGCACATAAATGCCCACGCGATCCAGTGGCGTGACTTTTTGGCCGAGTATGGTGCCATCGGTTTCGGTATAGGAAAAACCGTGAGAGCCGATTTCCGCTTTTTGACGTTCGTGATAAACGCGCACGCGATCTGCAGCGGTCTGCAAGGCGGCACGACGGACGGGTGACAATTGCGCCAATGCGGCTTGCAGGTCGTCACTCTTGATTTCCAGTGCTTGCAGGCTGTCCGCGCTTACATGGTCAAACTGCTTTGTGTATTCCAGCACTGCCACATCGCCGCGTTTTTTTACATCTTCGAGGATGCGCAGTACCGCACGATCAATCGCTTCGTCTTCACTCGCCTCGAAAGCCAGTACGTCGGCAAGCTGTTGCTTGAAGTCGGGATGGGTGGAATCAAATTTGCGTATCTGTATGGACATCATTTTTCTCAATCAAGCCATGTAGGAATCGTATCCTGTGGTTGCAACATCAAGACGAACGTTTCGATGCTTTTTCAAATGCTTCAAGTATAGGCTGCAAACGCTCACGCTTCAGCTTCAGCGCGGCCTTGTTAACAACCAGGCGCGATGAAATTTCCATGATGTGTTCGACTTCGACCAGCTGATTCGCGCGCAGCGTGCTGCCGGTACTGACCAGATCGACGATCGCATCAGCCAGGCCAACCAGCGGCCCCAGCTCCATCGAACCATACAATTTGATCAGATCGACGTGTACACCTTTAGCGGCAAAATGCTCGCGCGCAGTCTGTACATATTTGGTCACTACGCGCAGGCGCGCACCCTGCTGCACTGCGCTGGCGTAATCGAAACCATCCTTGACCGCCACCGACATACGGCATTTGGCAATATGCAAATCGATAGGCTGATACAGCCCTTCGCCGCCATGCTCCAGCAACACATCCTTGCCGGCCACGCCAAAATCGGCGGCGCCGTATTGCACATACGTCGGCACGTCCGATGCACGCACGATGATCACGCGCACATTGGCATCACTGGTTTGCAAAATCAGCTTGCGCGAGGTTTCCGGATCTTCGGTGACCTTGATGCCTGCGGCTTCCAGCAAAGGCAGGGTTTCCTCAAAGATGCGGCCTTTTGAAAGCGCCAGCGTCAGTTGTTGCGGCTCTGCCTGCATGCGTACTTGCATCATTATTTCACTCGCTGAATGTGGGCGCCGACGGCGGACAGTTTGACTTCCATGCGGTCGTAACCGCGATCCAGATGATAAATGCGATCGATCAATGTTTCACCTTCAGCTGCCAGTGCGGCAATCACCAGCGATGCCGAGGCGCGCAAATCGGTCGCCATCACCGGCGCACCTACCAGTTTGTCCACGCCGTTGACGATCGCGGTATGCCCTTCAATCGTGATAGCCGCACCCAGGCGATTCATTTCCTGCACATGCATGAAACGATTTTCAAATATGGTTTCGACTACCTGGCTGCTGCCTTCGGCGATGCAATTCATCGCCATGAATTGCGCCTGCATGTCGGTCGGGAAACCCGGATATTCGGTAGTGCGAAAACTGACCGCCTTGGGCCGCGACGACATCTGCACGCGTATCCAGTCATCGCCTGCCGTCAGGATGGCGCCGGCTTCGCGCAATTTGTCGAATGCCACGTCCAGCGTATCGGTGCGCGCCTTGCGCAAGGTAACGTCACCGCCTACCGCCGCCACCGCACACAGGAAGGTGGCGGTTTCGATACGATCGGCAATCACTGCATGCGAGGCGCCGTGCAAGCGCTCGACACCCTGAATCACCAGACGATCGGTGCCGATGCCGGCGATCTGCGCCCCCATCGCGACCAGCAGATTCGCCAGGTCGGTGACTTCCGGTTCACGTGCGGCATTTTCCAGTATCGTTTCGCCGTCTGCCAGCACCGCCGCCATCAGCAGGTTTTCAGTGCCGGTGACGGTAATCATGTCGGTGACGATGCGCGCCCCCTTCAGGCGCTTCGCCTTCGCATGGATGTAGCCGGCTTCGATCGTGATCTCGGCACCCATGGCCTGCAAGCCCTTGATGTGCTGATCCACCGGGCGCGTACCGATCGCGCAGCCACCGGGCAGCGATACGCGCGCTTCGCCGAAACGCGTCAGCAAGGGCCCCAGCACCAGGATGGATGCACGCATGGTTTTGACCATCTCGTACGGCGCTTCCAGCTTGTCGACGCCGCTGCCGTTCAGCGTGACCTGATCGCCATCCTGCTCGATTTGCAAACCCATTTGACGCAGCAGCTTCAGCATCGTCGCCACATCCTGCAGATGCGGCACATTGCTCAACTGCAGGGCATCTGCCGTCAGCAGGCCCGCGCACAGGATAGGCAAGGCAGCGTTCTTGGCGCCAGAGATGGCAATTTCGCCAGAGAGACGATGACCGCCCTGTATTAAAAGCTTATCCATTTAAAAGCTTATCCATTTAAAAGCTTGCTCATTGAAGAACTGATTCATGTAAAAAATGATTCGTTCAGGATTTTATCAACTGAAACCGGGCCTGTTCACACTAGGCCCATGCAATCATGACGCCTTATTTCTGGAATTCTTCCGGCGTCAGCGTCTTCATCGACAGCGCATGAATTTCTTCGCGCATGCGATCACCCAGAGCTGCGTACACCAATTGGTGACGCTGGATCAAACGCTTGCCGGCAAATGCATCCGACACGATGACGGCTTCAAAATGTGCGCCGTCGCCGCTGACTTCGAGGTGCGTGCAATTCATTCCTGCAGCGATATAACTTTTAACTAATTCTGGTGTGGGCAACATGTTTCTGCCTTTAATGTTTAATGATGCGATGAATAAATAATAGTGCCGAATGAATAATCAATGGCGCAACTTGTAGCCGCTTTTCAGCAAATACACGGCAAAGCCGGAAAGCAAAAGCAGAAAGCCGGCAACAGCAAGACAACTAGTCAGCGGATTGACATCCGACTGACCGAAAAATCCATAACGGAAACCATCAATCATGTAAAAGAACGGATTGAAATGCGATACTGTTTGCCACACCGGCGGCAGCGAATGTATCGAATAAAATACGCCGGACAGGAAAGTCGCCGGCACAATAACGAAATTCTGGAAGGCCGCCAACTGATCGAATTTTTCCGCCCACATGCCGGCAATCAAACCCAGCGTACCGAGCAGGGCAGCACCAAGAATCACAAATATCGCTATCCACCACGGCGCAACAAAGGACATGTCGGCAAACCAGGCTGTCACCAAAAATACGCCGCAGCCGACTGCCAACCCGCGCACCATGGCAGCCAGCACATAGGCGCCAAAAAACTCCCAATGCGACAGCGGCGTCAGCAGCACGAACACCAGATTACCGGTGATCTTCGATTGAATCAGCGACGACGACGCATTCGCAAATGCATTCTGCAGCACACTCATCATTACGAGGCCAGGCACCAGAAAGGTTGTGTAATTCACGCCGGGATAAACCTGCACATGATTTTTCAACACATGGCCGAAGATCAGCAGATACAACACCGCGGTCAGGATAGGCGCTGCCACGGTTTGCGTTGCCACTTTCCAGAAACGCAGTACTTCCTTGTAGAGCAAAGTCTGGAAGCCGCTCATTTCTCACCTTCCATGATCTGGATAAAGACATCTTCCAGATCTGCCTGCTGCAATTGCATGTCTTCGATCACCACGCCGGACAAGCGCAATTTGGCGAGTATGGGTTCCACATCACTGTATTCATTCACGCGCAAGGTATATTGATTACCGAATGCCGGTTCTTCCGGATGCAACAGCAGATTTTTCAACTCATCGGGAAAGGTGCCGGAGGCAATCCGCAACACCATTTGCGATCCCGCAATGCGTTTGATCAGGGTCGAGGTCGCATCCAGCGCCACCACCTGCCCCGCCTTCAGCATCGCGACACGATTGCACAGCGCCTGCGCTTCTTCCAGATAATGCGTCGTCAAGACGACTGTATGGCCTTCGCGATTGAGGCGCGAAATGAATTTCCACAAGGTTTGACGCAACTCCACATCGACGCCCGCAGTCGGTTCATCCAGCACGATCACCGGCGGCTTGTGCACCAGCGCCTGCGCTACCAATACGCGACGCTTCATGCCACCCGACAGCGCACGCATATTGGCATCGGCCTTGCCGGTCAGATCAAGGTGATGCATGACCTCATCTATCCACGCATCGTTGTTTTTCAGGCCGTAGTAACCGGACTGCATGCGCAGGGTTTCACGTACGGTGAAAAAAGGATCGAACACCAGCTCCTGCGGCACCACACCCAGCAATTTGCGCGTTTGCCGATAATCGGTCACGACATCGTAACCGTGCACCTTGATGCTGCCCGCATCGGCCCTGTTCAAGCCGGCAAGAATTGAAATCAATGTCGTTTTGCCGGCGCCGTTAGGCCCGAGCAGGCCGAAAAACTCGCCTTCTTCTATGGCAAGCGAAACGCCATTCAGCGCTTTCAGCGCGCGATAGCTTTTTTCGACCTGATTAATTTGAATTGCAGCCATGGTGGCTAATGACACTTTACGGAAAAGAAGCGCTGATCGATGCGCAATGCGCTTGCCGACTGGCGTAACCCTTGATTATATTGGATTTTCGCGATGAAGCGCCTGAGCAGCTACTGACTATCCTCGCGAATGAGGAGAAGAGCCGGGAAAACTCAACGATGCGGCAGATCGTTGCGCACCATATCGGCATCGACCAGTGCTGCCACATCGTAAAGAGAGATCAGACTGTGCAGATTTTCCGGGACATGATGGAAAACCAGCGGCACTGCGCGCGCCACAGCAAGGCGGCGCCATGCGAGCATGGTTGCAACAGCGGCAGAATCGACGGTGATCAGACCGGAAAAGTCAATTTCATTCTGCCCCTCGGCGATCGCCTGCAAGCCCGCATTCAATGTCGTTTTGGCATTGTCGAAGGTAAGCGATGCGCCGGGCTGGAACATGATCAGGAAGCCTTGCCCGTCTTGGCCATGCTGCCAGCGAGCTTTTTGTTTTTTTCCACCAGGGTTTTGATCAAACCCTCGATGCCTGATTTACTGATTTCTGCCGCAAAGCTGCCTTTATAGGTTTCAACCAGCCATGCGCCGAGCACATTGACGTCGTAAATTTTCCAGCCGGCAGGCGATTTTGCCAGGCGATAACTGAGTTGCAGCGGTTCGCCACGCGGTTGTATCACTTGCGTGTTCACAATCACTTCCGTATCCGTCGGATCGGCGCGCAGCGGACGATATTCCAGTTTCTGATCGCGGATCTGCGAAATAGCACCGGAATAGGTATACATCAACAGGCTGCGAAATTCCGTCGTTAACTGTTTTTGCTGCTCAGGTGTCGCTTCACGCCAGTGGCGTCCGGCAGCCAGGGCCGTCATGCGCTGAAAATCAACATTCGGCAGAATTTTTTCATCGACGATTTGCTGTATGCGCTGCGGATTTCCGCTTTGGATATCCTTGTCGGTTTTGGCAATCGACATCACTTCTTCACTGATGCGCTTGATCAATACGTCCGGCGCTTCCTGCACGGCTGCATGTGCAGCAAAAGTCATTGCAACAAGAGCCAGTGACAATTTTTTCAAAATATTCATATTTTCCCGAGTTGACTTTTTACAGTTGCCGCAACGGATCACGATTCAGGCAAGTTTTGACCAAGCAAGACCCACGTCCGAATCCGCCGCCACACTCACATGAGTACGACTGACTCATTTGCAAGGTTTTCGACTGCTTCCGGCAATGGTGGTTCAACTGCCGCCCCATCCACGCCGACAACTGCATCGGTAATTGGTAACAAGATGTGATCCGCGTCGCTTTGGGGATCCACAATCTTGTCTGACTGCGGTTTTGTCGCTGGCTCTTCACCCTTGTGGATCAGGCTTTCACGACGCTGCAAGTAGGCACCGCGCACGAAGGTATAGCGGTCCAGCGCGGCATCTTCCAGCAAATTGGTCGCGCTCAGGGCCGATGCGCGCAGATCGACAGTGCGCACGAGGATGCCGACGTTACGCCTGTCAACCGGCGTTGAATAAGTCCACACGTCACCATAGATATCGACCGGCAATGCTACGGTGTCACGCATGGTCGATGGGCCGAAGAACGGCAACACAACGTACGGGCCTGATTCAACCCCCCATACGCCCAGGGTCTGCCCGAAATCTTCCTTGTGTTTGGTAATGCCGGCTTCCGACGCGATATCGAGCAAACCGCCAAAACCGATCGTGCTGTTGAAAGCAACGCGCATCCCATCCGACAGGCCGTTTTCAACGTTACCCTGCAGGAAATTGTTGACCATCGTCCAGATATCGCCGAGGTTGCCGAAGAAATTGCCGACTGCCGTTTGCGCAAACGATGGCAGCACTTCCTGATAGGCTGTCGCTGCCGGCTTCAACGCAACACGGTCTACCGTGTCATTGAACTCGAACATGGTGCGATTGAAACCCTCGAAAGGATCATTCGCATTGTTGCTGCTGGTCGCGCATCCGCCGAGGAGTAATGCGGAGACCAGGAAAATGGCTTTGGTTGTAGTTTTCATTCTTCTTTCCCTTCGGCTGCCTTGCTGAAGAGGAATTGACTGATCAAATTCTCCAGCACCATCGCCGATTGTGTCATTGTAATTCTGTCGCCTGCGGCCAGATTGACGGTATCGCCGCCTGCCTCAAGTCCGATATATTGCTCGCCCAGCAGACCCGAGGTCAAAATCTTGGCCGACGTGTCTTTTGGAAATTGATAGCGGCTTTCAATATCCAGCGTCACGGATGCCTGGTAATGTTTGTCATCGAACTTGATATCGGCAACGCGCCCAACGACCACGCCGGCGCTTTTAACCGGTGCGCGTGGCTTCAAGCCGCCGATATTGTCAAAACGGGTGATCACCGTGTAATTTTTCTCGAATGAAAAAGAACTCATGTTCCCGGCCTTCAGCGCCAGAAAAAGCAGGGCCACAGCACCCAGCACCACAAACAGGCCAACCCATAAGTCTAATGATTTTCGTTGCATAAACAGATACCTCAAATATGGGAGAATGCCTTATTGACCAAGCTGTTGATCACTTGAATCATCCTCGCCATTTACACGATCAAAGCGCAAGAGGGGTCGCATATTTTAATCGAAAAGCACGATCACCGCTCCGCGCATCCCTTAACTGAACATCAATGCCGTCAGCAGGAAATCCAGCCACAATACCGACAAGGAGGCGATCACCACCGTGCGCGTAGTGGCACGCGCCACGCCCTCCGGCGTCGGCTGCGCCTGATATCCCTGATACAAGGCGACAAACGTGACCGCAAATCCAAACACGACACTTTTGATCACGCCGTTCAAGACATCATCCCAGACATCAACGCCACCTTGCATCTGCGACCAGAACGCGCCCTCATCTACGCCTATCATTTTCACGCCAACGATATAACCGCCTATGATGCCGATCGCACTGAAAATAGCCGCCAGCACCGGCATCGCGACCACGCCCGCCCAGAAGCGCGGCGCCAGCACGCGTTGCAGCGGATTGACCGCCATCATTTCCATTGCCGACAATTGCTCGCCGGCTTTCATCAAGCCGATTTCCGCCGTCAGCGACGTTCCTGCGCGACCGGCGAATAACAGTGCAGTAACGACCGGCCCGAGTTCGCGCGTCAGCGACAATGCCACCAACAGGCCCAGCGCCTGCTCCGAGCCGTATTTATTCAGTGTGTAATAACCTTGCAGGCCCAGCACAAAGCCGACAAACAAACCGGAAACTGCAATCAGCACCAGTGAATAGTTGCCAATAAAATGAATCTGACTGATCACCAGTTGCGGTCTGCGCAGCAGGCCGCCGGAGACGCCTATGATCTTGAAAAAAATGCGCGTGGCAAAACCGAGGTTCGTGACGAATTCACGTACGCCACGCCCGATTGCCGTCAAAACCGCGGCGATCATTTGCCTTCTCCAAGACCGAGATCTGCGGCCAGCGATTTACCAGGATAGTGAAACGGCACCGGACCATCTGGCTCGGCATGGACGAACTGCTTCACGTACGGATCGGTCGACGCCATCATTTCAGCCGGCGTGCCTTGCGCGACCACCTTGCCGTTCGACAGGAAATATACATAGTCGGCAATCAGGAACGATTCATGCACATCGTGCGAGACCAGGATCGTGGTCGAACCCAGCGCGTCGTTCAGTTTGCGAATCAAATTGGCAGTCATGCCCATCGAAATAGGATCGAGTCCGGCGAACGGTTCGTCATACATGATCAGTTGCGGGTCGAGCGCAATCGCCCGTGCCAGTGCAACCCGGCGTGCCATGCCGCCGGAAATTTCAGCCGGCTTCAATTGCGCAGCATTGCGCAAGCCAACCGCCTGCAACTTCATCAAGACCAGATCGTGTATCAACTGCTCCGGCAAATCGGTATGTTCGCGCAGCGGGAAAGCCACATTATCGAAAACCGACATATCGGTAAACAATGCGCCGTGCTGGAACAGCATGCCCATCTTGCGGCGCATCCGATACAGCGCTTTCGTGTCCATCTCGCTCACGACCTGCCCGTCTACCACTACATTTCCCGCTTGCGGCAGCAATTGGCCGCCGATCAAACGCAGAACGGTCGTCTTGCCCGAGCCGGAGCCGCCCATGACGGCAATGACTTTGCCGCGCGGGAAATCCATGGTGAGCTCCGACAGTATCGGGCGCTCGCCATAAGCAAAATGGAGGTTACGGATTTCAACGAGATTAGGCACAGCAATGTATTTCTGTTGCAATCCCGTAATTGTAGTTCAGAAACGCGTAACGCTTCTGGACACGTCTCTATTACCATGAGCCATGGCAGTAAAAACGTTGTAAAAAAACCCGCTGCATCAAAATCAGGCAACGGGCTGTGATCAAGACAGTTTCCGTTCAGCGTGGCAGCGCCGATTTACCTATTCAGGAAGAGATCGACTGCTCGTGCGCATTGGCGTCCTTTACCTACGGGAGACGGATTAGTTGAGCAGGCCTGCCCCTGCCCAACTCGACGAGCGCTGCTTCGACCTGCAAGCTGAAGCAGCGCGATCCATTACCGTGGCAAGACCGATTCGCCCATCAGGAAGGCATCGACTTCGCGCGCGCATTGGCGTCCTTCGCGGATCGCCCACACTACCAGGGACTGCCCGCGGCGCATATCGCCGGCCGCAAATACTTTGTCGACCGAAGTACGGTAGCAACCATCACCGTCCGTTGTCGCCTTGGCATTGCCGCGTGCATCCTTGTCGATACTGAAGGCATCCAGCACTTGCGCGACCGGCGACACGAAACCCATCGCCAGCAGCACCAGATCGGCTTTCATTTCAAATTCCGAATCCGGCACTTCCTGCATGCGGCCGTCTTTCCATTCGACGCGTGCGGCAATCAGCTTTTCAACCTTGCCGTTTTTGCCTTCCAGGCGCTTGGTGGCAACCGCCCAGTCGCGTTCGCAACCCTCTTCATGCGAAGACGAAGTGCGCAGCTTGGTTGGCCAGTAAGGCCAGACCATCGGCTTGTTTTCCGTTTCCGGCGGTTGCGGCAGCAACTCGAATTGCACAATCGATGCAGCACCATGGCGATTCGAAGTGCCGACACAATCAGAACCGGTATCGCCGCCGCCGATCACGATCACATGCTTGCCGGTCGCCAGGATTTGATCCTTGACCTTGTCGCCTGCATTGACCTTGTTTTGCAAAGGCAGGAAGTCCATCGCAAAATGCACGCCCCTCAACTCGCGGCCTGGTACCGGCAAATCGCGCGGCTGCTCGGCACCACCGGTGAGGATAACGGCGTCGAAATCCTTATCCAGCTGTTCAGGCGAAATCGTTTCCTTCGCCCAGTTGATGATGTTGGCCGGGAAGTCCTTGCCAACCAGCACGCCGGTGCGGAAAGTCACGCCTTCTGCTTCCATCTGCTTGACGCGCAAGTCGATGTGCGATTTTTCCATCTTGAAGTCGGGAATCCCGTAACGCAGCAAACCGCCGATGCGATCGTTCTTCTCGAACAGGGTCACGTCGTGACCGACGCGCGCCAGTTGCTGTGCAGCTGCCATGCCTGCCGGGCCGGAACCGACGATGGCGACTTTCTTGCCGGTCTTGATGCTAGGCGGCTGCGGCACAACCCAGCCGCTTTCCCAGCCTTTGTCGATGATGAAATGCTCGATCGATTTGATACCTACCGGATCGCTGTTGATGCCGAGCGTGCAGGCGGATTCACATGGCGCCGGACAGATGCGGCCGGTAAATTCAGGGAAGTTATTGGTCGAATGCAGTGTATCGAGCGCCTGCTTGTAGGCACCCGAATAAACCAGATCGTTCCAGTCGGGGATGATGTTGTTGACCGGGCAGCCGTTATTGCAAAACGGAATGCCGCAATCCATGCAACGCGTTGCCTGCACCTTGGCTTCCGCATCGCTCAAGTGCACAGTGAATTCTTTATAGTGCTTGGTACGCTTTTTCGGCTCTTCGCTTGCTTCCTGCAAACGCTGGAACTCCATAAAGCCGGTAATCTTTCCCATATTTTTCTCGCCTTCTAAATCATACGTTTCAGCCCGACCGATTTGCGATCTGGCCCATGACTTCGTACTGGATTGCGTCTGTAAAGTCTTACACTGCAACTTTGGTCGACACAGCCTGTTCCGCCTGGTTTGCATGCATCTCGGTCAATGCGCGCTTGTATTCTGACGGGAAGACCTTGACGAACTTGCTGCGCGCCGTGTTCCACTCATCCAGCAAGGCGCGCGCACGCGTGCTGCCGGTGTACTTGAAGTGACGCTCGATCAGGTTTTTCAGAATTGCTTCATCGGTCTGCGCCTCGGTGCCGCGCTTATGACTGTGCCAGGTTCCATGCTCAGCCTTGCTTTCCTGCTCGGCAGTCGTTTGCACATGTTCCAGCGACACCATCGCCATATTGCATTTGCCGGCAAACTCGCCTTTCGGATCGTAGACGTAGGCGATACCGCCCGACATGCCGGCGGCAAAGTTGCGGCCGGTTTCGCCGAGCACAACGACCGTACCGCCGGTCATGTATTCGCAACCATGGTCGCCGGTTCCTTCTACCACTGCGATCGCACCCGAATTACGCACGGCAAAACGTTCGCCTGCGACGCCATTGAAGAATGCTTCACCGGCAACTGCGCCGTACAACAAGGTGTTGCCGGCGATGATGTTCTCTACTGCGCGACCGCGGAACTCGGTGTTCGGTCGCACGATGATGCGTCCACCCGACAAGCCCTTGCCGACATAATCGTTGCCTTCGCCAACCAGATCCAGCGTGATGCCGTGCGCAAGGAAGGCGCCCGCCGATTGACCGGCAGTACCTTGCAACTGGATGTGGATCGTGTCATCAGGCAAACCTTCGTGACCGTATTTCTTTGCCACCTCGCCTGACAGCATTGCACCAACGGTACGGTTGACGTTCTTGATGGGCGAAATGAACGAAACTTTTTCGCCGTGCTCGATGGCTGCTTTCGCCTGTACGATCAGTTTGTTATCCAGCGCTTTTTCGAGCGCGTGATCCTGCTCTTCGGTCTGATAGCGCGCCACGCCTTCCGCCACTGCCGGCTGATAGAACATGCGACTGAAATCCAGGCCCTTGGCTTTCCAGTGTGTGATCGCTTTCGATTTGTCGAGCAAATCGGCGCGGCCGATCAGTTCGTCGAATGTACGAATGCCCAGTTGCGCCATGATTTGACGCGCTTCTTCTGCGATGAAGAAGAAGTAGTTAACCACATGCTCAGGTTTGCCGGAGAACTTGGCGCGCAAGACAGGATCTTGCGTCGCGACGCCGACCGGACAGGTGTTCAGATGGCATTTGCGCATCATGATGCAGCCTTCAACCACCAGCGGTGCAGTCGAGAAGCCCATTTCATCCGCACCCAGCAAGGCAGCGATGACCACGTCGCGTCCGGTTTTCATCTGGCCGTCAGCCTGCACGCGAATACGGGTGCGCAAGCCGTTCAGGATCAGCGTTTGCTGTGTTTCCGCCAGGCCGAGTTCCCACGGTGAGCCGGCATATTTGACCGACGACAGCGGCGAAGCGCCGGTGCCACCGTCATGACCGGCGATCACAACGTGATCGGCCTTGGCTTTGGCAACACCGGTGGCAACTGTGCCGACACCGACTTCAGCCACCAGCTTGACCGAGATCGATGCTGCCGGATTGACGTTTTTCAGATCATGGATCAACTGCGCCAGATCTTCGATCGAGTAAATATCATGATGCGGTGGCGGTGAAATCAAACCGACGCCAGGTACCGAGAAACGCAGGTGGGCGATGTATTCGGACACTTTATGGCCGGGCAGCTGGCCGCCTTCGCCAGGCTTCGCACCCTGCGCCATCTTGATCTGGATCTGTTCCGCCGAGGTCAGATATTCGGTGGTCACACCGAAGCGGCCCGACGCAACCTGCTTGATTTTCGAACGCAGCGAATCGCCCGGCAACAGGGGAGTGTCGACTTCAACCACATCGTGGCCGATGACCGATGCCAGTGTTGAACCATCCTTGATAGGAATCCCGCGCAGTTCGTTGCGATAGCGCTTGGTATCTTCGCCGCCTTCACCGGTATTCGATTTGCCGCCGATGCGGTTCATCGCAATCGCCAATGTGGCATGCGCTTCGGTCGAGATCGAACCGAGCGACATCGCGCCGGTAGCAAAACGCTTGACGATTTCTTTTGCCGGCTCGACTTCGTCCAGCGGAATGGCACTGGCCGGATCCAACTTGAATTCGAACAAACCGCGCAAGGTCATGTGGCGCTTGGACTGATCGTTGATGATCTGCGCATACTCTTTATATGTGCTGAAATTGTTGGCGCGCGTCGAGTGCTGCAGTTTTGCAATCGCATCCGGCGTCCACATATGTTCTTCGCCACGTACGCGATAGGCGTATTCGCCGCCAGCGTCGAGCGCATGCGCCAATACCGGATCGGCGCTGAATGCCGCCTTGTGCAGGCGCAGCGCTTCTTCGGCCACTTCAAATACGCCTATGCCTTCCACATTCGAAGACGTGCCCTTGAAATACTTTTCGATCAGCGATTTGTTCAAACCGATGGCTTCGAAAATCTGCGCACCGCAGTAAGACATGTATGTCGAAATACCCATCTTCGACATGACTTTCATCAAGCCCTTGCCGACTGCTTTCTGGAAGTTGGCGATGGCTTTTTCCGGCGACAAGTCGCCCGACAGATCTTTCGCCATATGACTCAGCGTATCCATCGCGAGATAAGGATGGATGGCCTCTGCGCCGTAACCGGCCAGCAGTGCGAAATGATGCGTTTCACGTGCGGAACCGGTTTCCACCACCAGGCCGGTCGACGTACGCAAGCCCTTGCTGACCAGATGCAAGTGGATTGCCGAGGTAGCCAGCAGGGCTGGAATCGCCACCTGATTTTCATCGATCCTGCGATCCGAGATGATCAGGATATTGTGACCGGAAGCCACTGCATCGACAGCTTGTGCGCACAACGACGCCAGACGCGCTTCGATGCCGTCTTTGCCCCAGGCAACCGGATAACAGATATTTAATTCATGCGATTTGAACTTGCCGCCGGTGTGTGCGCTGATGTTGCGCAACCTGGCGATATCGGCATAGTCGAGCACCGGCTGCGACACTTCCAGTCGCATCGGTGGATTGATGTTGTTGGTATCCAGCAGATTCGGTTTCGGGCCAATAAAACTGACCAGCGACATCACCATCGCTTCGCGTATCGGATCGATAGGCGGATTGGTGACTTGCGCAAACAACTGGCGGAAATAGTTGTACAGCGTCTTGTCCTTGTTCGACATCACGGCCAGCGGCGAATCGTTACCCATGGAACCGGTCGCTTCTTCTGCCGTGATCGCCATCGGCGACATCAGGAATTTCAAGTCTTCCTGCGTATAACCGAATGCCTGTTGCAGATCGAGCAGCGCGGTAGTCGGCTTGGCTTCAGCCGGCTCCGGCTTCAACTCATTGAGCTTGATGCGCACCGATTGGATCCACTGCTTGTACGGTTTGGCATTGGCGTAGGTATCTTTCAATTCCTTGTCGTCGATGATGCGGCCCGCATCCAGATCAATCAGGAACATCTTGCCCGGCTGCAAGCGCCATTTCTGGATGATCTTCGATTCAGGAATCGGCAGCACGCCGGATTCGGATGCCATCACCACCAGATCGTCGTCGGTCACGATGTAGCGCGCAGGACGCAAACCGTTGCGATCCAGCGTGCCGCCGATATGACGACCATCGGTAAATGCCATCGCGGCCGGACCATCCCACGGCTCCATCATCGCGGCATGGTATTCGTAGAAGGCGCGGCGATTGGCATCCATCAGCGTATGGTTTTCCCATGCCTCCGGAATCATCATCATCATGGCCTGCGCAATCGGGTAACCGGCCATCACCAGCAATTCGAGCGCATTGTCGAAGCATGCTGTATCAGACTGGCCCTCATAGATCAGCGGGAACAGTTTTTTCAGGTCGTCGCCCAGCACAGCCGACTTCATCACGCCTTCGCGTGCGCGCATCCAGTTGAAATTGCCTTTGACGGTATTGATTTCGCCGTTATGCGCGATCAGACGGTAGGGATGAGCCAGCGGCCATTCCGGGAAAGTATTGGTGGAGAAGCGTTGATGCACCAGCGCCAGCGCAGAGACACAACGCGGATCCTGCAGGTCTTTATAGTATTCGCCGACTTGATCCGCCAGCAGCAGACCTTTATAGACAACTGTGCGTGCCGACATCGATGGGACAAAGAATTCCTGACCGTGCAACAGATGCAAAGCCTGAATCGCATGACCGGATGATTTACGGATCACATACAGTTTGCGCTCCAGCGCATCGGTCACCATGATGTCCTGACCGCGACCGATGAAGATCTGGCGGATGACCGGTTCTTTTTCGCGCACGGTAGGCGACATCGGCATGTCTTTATCGACCAGCACGTCGCGCCAGCCCAGCACAACCTGGCCTTCAGCCAATACCGAGCGTTCCAGCTCCTGCTCGCAAGCGATGCGGGAAGCGTGTTCTTTCGGCAGGAAAACCATGCCGACGCCATATTCGCCGGCGGGCGGCAAGTTAATACCCTGCTTCGCCATTTCTTCACGGTAATACTGATCCGGGATCTGGATCAGTATGCCTGCACCATCGCCCATCAGCTTGTCAGCGCCAACTGCGCCGCGATGATCGATGTTTTTCAGTATGAGCAAACCCTGCTCAACAATGGAATGGCTTTTCTTGCCTTTGATGTGAGCGACAAAACCAACGCCGCATGCATCATGTTCGTTAGCCGGATCATATAAACCTTGTGCGCGCATAACCTTCTCCACTACTTTTCAAGTTTGAGGATGAAGAATAGTGCAGCGCAACAGCAAGTTCAAGTCAAATAAATAGGGTCGGAGCAACTTAAATTAAATTAAAGTTTGAATTTTTAATTAATGGGGACATAGTAGAAGATATTTGCACCAAACTGAAACAAATCTGCAAAAGTCGCGCTATTTTGGTGCGAATTCCAGAGCTTTGCGTACAGGCCGGCCGCGCTTTGCCGGCCGCACGCGTCGAGCCCCCTGTTTTTCAAGAGATATCTGGAATTGCTCCGAACCCAAGGCCCAGCCTTTCAAGGTCGCCTCGGTGAGCATGCGCACGTCGTCTTCCTTGACGCCCTGCTCGACCAGCGCCCGGTAAGCCGCTTCGCGCTCGAAAGGCGTATTGCCCAAAGACCAGTACAGCGGATGATCCGAAATAATGGGGTCAGAGTTAATGCCAATGTGATGCGCATAGCTGGACCATGGATAGTCTGCTGCATGCGCGAGTTCGCATCGCACCGGATTCAGCTCGATATAGGCGCAACAGGTCATGAAGTAGCGTTCGGCATCCAGCACCGTCGCCTTGTAGCGACCCTGCCACAAAGTGCCCGTGCGTGCGTACTTGCGATTGAAATACGGGACGTAATGGCGTCCCAGCCATTGCATCAGCCGACTCAATCCTTCCAGATCGGTGGGCGTAGCAAGCAGATGGAAATGCGTGGGCATCAGCACATAAGCGTGAATGGCGACCTTGAATTGCTTCGCGGCCTCTTTCAAGCAACTCAGGAAAAAGCGGTAATCGGCACTCTCGCGAAAAACCACCTGCCCATTGTTGCCGGATTGAATGACGTGATGTGCCTGATTGGGTATGACGAGCCGGGGAAGTCGAGCCATGGTCTGGATGAAAGCTGAATAATGCCAGCTATGGTAATTCGACTACGCTGCCGACGGGGAAATTAGTACATGGCGCGCGCCCAGCCCGGCTCCGAATGGCAGCGATGTTCTATCGCCTTGACCACCAGCGCGCGCAACTCATCCAGCAACACCACTTCGTTCGGCGTGATTCTGGAGGTGGGCAAGGCTGCATTCCAGTCACCGTAAATAAAGCCTACCGGATGAAAATTCAGCATCAAGGGCAGAATCATGAAGCTGCGCGAACTGCCCAGTTCATCACGCCACCAGCGCGGCAACTTGTTGATGAAACCCGGTGCCAGCGCATCATCCACCAGTATCATTTTATCGTTCGCCAGTGCCGCATGAAAAACGTCCGGCTGATACGCATCGTTAAACATCAGGCGCGGCAAAATATCTTCCGTACATTCGCCGAAGCACATGCGTGCAACATATTTGGCTTCATCATGGTTACGCAGGAACGTGATGGCGCGGCTCAAACCCAGTCCTTGATAAACAGTCTCCAACGCTACCGTCATCAATTGGCCGGTACTGGCCGTCACGATGTCATCGCGCATATCGCCGACACCGCGCCGGATAATCTCAATCGCATCGGCAGACTTGCCCAAAGGCAGCAGCAGTTGCGCCTCCGGTTCGTCGGATCGTTTTTCCTGGCCGATCAGCAACTCATCTTCCTTCGCGACTTTTTGTGCCGTATCGACGGCCAACAGGATGTCGGGAACATTCAGTCCCAGCATCTCTGCATAATTTTCCGCAATTTTAGTCAGACCTGCGGCCGCGGCATCCTCGCCCTTGCACACTACACCGGCACAGTGCGTCGCCATCGTCGAGATGGCAGCCAGCCATTCCGAATGCATCAGCGGCTCATGCGCAACATCTGTATCGATACGCGGCGGCATCTCTTTCAGGCTGGCCACCAGCGAATACGGAAAACCCCAGCGCTTGCCAATCAGGCTGCCGATTTCATCCAGGCCTATGCCCAGAACTTCCTGCGCAGCTTCATTTTCGGCAATATTTTTCTCGGCCGCTACCGCCTGCACCTGCGTCCATTGTTCAGGCAGGTAAAACGACACCATCAGACGCCCCAGCGAATGCAGTATCGAACAGACTACCGCCTCCTCCGTATCGCGCCGGGTCGATGATGACGCAACCTGGCGCGCAATCTGGCCCGCCAGCACCGCCTTTTCCATTTCATTACGGGTATGCGAGGTCGCCAGCGATGCGGCAGACAAACCATCTATCAGCTTCAAACCCAGAGCGAGATGGCCGATGGTTTCCGTGCCCAGCACGATCACGGCCTTGGACACCGTATTAATGCCCTGGCCAAAAGCCGAGTACATCGCACTGTTCGCCAGACGCAAAACACGTTGCGTCAAAGTAGGATCGGACAAGACCGTTTTGGTCATGTTGAATTCGCGATCGTTATCGCCGTGCATGGCACCGACTATCGCACTGACCACGCGGGAAAATCCCGGCAGGTCACCACGCTGGCGCACACGCGTCCACAGCAAATCCAGTGTTTTATCAGGATCGATCAATGGGTTGATTGGTTTCTTCATGAATCAGTTTTTACATCCTGGCAAACTAGTTGTGCAGAGCAAGTGTCTCTGCTTCCAAAATATCGATCAGTGAATCAGGCAAGGAAGGGTAGCCGGTATGAAAACCCTGAATCAGCGAGCACCCCTGAGTGGACAGGAAGGCCAGTTGCTGTTCATTTTCCACCCCCTCAGCCACCGTCTGCAAATTCAGACTGCCGGCCAGATTGAGAATCACATTACAGATCGCAGCGTCCTTGACGGATGCGGGCAAATCCTTAATGAAGGTGCGATCGATCTTGAGCGCCGCAATCGGAAAGCGCTTCAGGTAAATCAGCGAGGAATATCCGGTGCCGAAATCGTCAATCGCGATCCTGACACCACGTTCCGCAATCTTGTTCAACAGTACTTCCGCGTGCTCAGGATCCGACATCAGGATGCCCTCGGTAATCTCCAGCATCAATTGATGCCCTTCCAACCCGGACAGTTTGAGGGCCTCATCCATCATGCCGAGAAACTGGTCATTGCGGAATTGACGCGGACTGACATTGACTGAAACATAAAGCTGCCGCCCGGCCGCTTCCTCGAATCGCTTCAACTGCACGCATGCGGATTTCAATGCCCATGCACCGAGCAGATTGATCAATCCATTGTCTTCCGCCATCGGGATGAATTGATTCGGCGGAACCAGACCGATATCCGGACGCATCCAGCGCATCAAGGCTTCAAACCCCATGATCTGGCGTGTTTGCGCATCGACGATAGGCTGATAGTGCAACAGGAATTCACCGTTCCTGACGGCCTCGAACATCGCCGCCTCCATCGACACATCATGTTCGATCCGGTTAAAGGCAAGCTCGTTATAAATAATGCAGCGCGCCTTGCCGGTTTCCTTGGCCCGATACATTGCCGCATCGGCGTGCGCCAGCAATTTGACTTCGCTGTCGCCGTGTATCGGATAGATTGCCACGCCGATCGAGGCGCTCACATACAAGGTATCGTCATTGATTTCAAAGGGCAGCTGGAGGGCAGAAATCATCCGGCGCGCCACGTTTTGAATTTCCGCTTCATCGATGGCGCCGGGAAGTACCGCGACAAACTCATCGCCGCCGACTCTGGCCAGGGTATCGACATCGCGCAGGGTTTCACGCAGACGGCCAGCCGCAATCCGCAGCAATGCGTCGCCAACTGCATGGCCCAAGGCATCATTCACCTTCTTGAAACCGTCGAGATCCAGCGCGATGACGGAAAATCCGATATTGGTACGGCGCGCTTGCGCCATGCCCATGCTCAAACGATCGGCCAGCAAGGCGCGATTGGGCAAATTGGTCAGCTCATCGTGCGTCGCCATGTGGCGCAAACGCTCTTCTGTTTTTTGCCGATGGGAAATGTCGCGCCCCACCAGCAGCAACTCCAGAGCGCTTCCTGTCTCGTAGGCAATCATTTGCAACTCGAACTGCAATACTGCAGTATGCGTCGCCATGTGCACGCGGACCTGGGTAATTTGCATGGACAGAAGCGCCTGACGCAAAGACGCTTCGATTGCATGTCGATCCGACAAGCGCACCAGCTCAAACAGATTCATGCCCACCAGTTGCGCATCGGAGCCGATCACCTCGGCGGCACGACGACTGGCATACAGAATTTCGCCCTGCCTGTTGAGCCGCAGCACAACCTCTCCAGCCACTTCCATCAGGCTGACTAATTGATTATTGGTCGTATCGTTACGCTTTGAGAACATACTTAAAGCAGCTGAATTGAAAATAGAGGTCCATGTTTTTATCTGCCCATCATTGCCATCGTGACACTAAATGCCCTGCTTGGCTGAACAAATGATAAATTTCACCAGCTGCAAATGTAAAAATATGCAAACGCAAGTGTCAAATCTTAATGCAGAGCAATAGAAAAGAATAGAAAAGAATAGAAAAGATTGCACTGAAAAAATTAAATCCTGTTTTTTAACGACGTTTTCCCGCTCAAGGGTCGCTGCACACAAAATTTCCCATATGGAGACCTGCTGAAGCTAGGCAGAAAACCTCACTTCAGCGACATCTCATATTTTCATTTCGAGATAGGTATAGATGTAATTCGAGCCACCATTCACATCGCCCAGCAAACGCGATGAACCGAAAATACCGGAGCGATGCGACACGCCCACGCCGACATAGGTTTCCTTCAGATTGCGCGAACCGATCAAATCACCCAGGCTGACATCAATGGTTGGGTCCAGATAATTCAGCAAACGCGATGTCGGACGATTGCGCGCAGCCTGGCTGCTCGCTTCCGTGTACGGCACCCGATTTGCATAGGAAACACCCAAACCCCAGCCCAGTCGCGTCTTGACCTTGTGGCTCCACGGGAAGCCATAGTAAAAAGCCTTCATGAACAAATCGACCTGCATGCCATTGGCCTGCAGATTCCGGTCATTGTGATGCACCAGTCCGGCATAGCCGACAAAATCCAGCGGCCAGCCATTGAGTTTTTCGACAAACGGTTTACCGACATGCACGCCGGCGATACTGGTAGGCGTCGTCTTGTCGAGATCGGCACATTTGAAAGTAAGGATTTTCGCCAGATGACAGCTATCGGCCCCCGCCCGGCCATACAGTACGCGCACATAAGTCGGCGACTTCTCATCGGCCCACAACTGCTCTTTGTAACTGCCGAAATCATACGATGCACCGACAAAGAATGATGGCTGCAAACCTTTGCGCACTATCGGGCTATCCTTGATCCGGCTATCCAGCGCCGTAACGGAAACGCCGCCCAGCAAACGCCACCGCTCGGTCAGGTTGTACGAACCGTACAGATTCAGCGCCACATTGGTGCCGGAGCCCGGCGCATAAGCCGGTCGCGCTGCCGTCGCCTCCCCCGCCAGCACACCATAGTAATAATTATTCAGCTTGCTATCGCGCATCGATACGCTGACGCTGGGGCGCAAAGCCCAACGCCCCGAGCGCCAGTCATACGAATACTCCAAGGCCAGTTCATTGCCGTCCGATACTGAACTGACGTCGTGCAGCAAGGATGCATGCAGCGTGCCCCAGGGCTGGTTGTAGCGATATGTCACGCCCAGATCAACGCCGGTACTGCGTGCTGCCATCCCGCTCAATGCTGCAGGCTGCTCATCTTCAGGGAACCCTTCCAGACGCCGACGCAAGAAAACGTCCACGCGATGATCCTCATCCGGCGCGAACTTGACGCCTATGCGATTGGCATGCAGGAAAAAACGCTCGCCTTCATACAGATACAAGGGCAGCAAATCCTTGCGATTGCCGCCCCCCACATATGGCGAACGCTCGACACGCGTGACAAATCCAAGGCCGGCACTCCCCGGCGCCGTCATGAATTCATTGAAGGGACTGGATGCAGTCTGCGCATGCGCCGTCCATGCAGCAGGAAAAGCACAGGCCAGCAGCGCACAATGCAAAACCGTTTTTCTCACAGGGGAAAAGTATTGTTTGGCAGTTGCAGCGCGCAGGAAGAAAGATGGTGTCATCGGAATTTCTTTTTAAATTGTTATCGGCAGAAGGAAAATCGCGTTGTGTATGCCAGGCGAATGATCACACATCTCGCTTCGCGATGAAAATGTATACCAGCTTGCCTGATCGCTCCGTGCGCCGGGCAACAAATACATGCAAGCAAATAAAAACCAACACGTGCAGAAAAGTCACTGCAGTACATATCGTGATATGGATGTCGGCAAAGGAAAAGGCGTTCCCGCAAAAAATCGCATGTGCATAAAAAAGCCCGCTGAAAACAGCGGGCTTTTTGTGCATGCCGGCAGTGCCGCTTGACTTAAAACTCTTCCCAATCGTCGCCGCTAACCGGGCGTGTTTCATTGGCGATTTTCTTCGGCGCCGGGCTGGCTGCAAACTGGCGCGTTGCCGGCGCATTGCTTGCCGCAACCGGCAAGCGTGTCGCAACTCTGCTGCTGTTCGCTACGCCATCCAGTTTGAATATGCTTACCGCTTGCGCCAGATTCGCTGCCTGTTCGTTCAGGGATTCCGCAGCAGCAGCAGCCTCTTCCACCAGGGCCGCATTTTGCTGGGTGACCTGATCCATCTGGCCGATGGCCTGATTGACCTGCTCAATCCCTGCGCTTTGTTCCTGGCTGGCAGCCATGATCTCGGCCATGATATCGGTCACGCGCTTGACGCTATCAACCACTTCCACCATGGTCGTGCCTGCTTCTGCCACCAGTTTGCTGCCGGTATCGACTTTATCAACCGAATCGTCGATCAATGTCTTGATTTCCTTCGCTGCAGCAGCTGAACGCTGCGCCAGACTGCGCACTTCCGATGCGACCACGGCAAAACCGCGGCCTTGCTCGCCGGCACGCGCAGCTTCCACCGCCGCATTCAGCGCCAGGATGTTGGTCTGGAAAGCGATGCCATCGATCACGCCAATGATATCGACGATTTTTCTCGCCGATGTATTGATGCCATCCATCGTATCCACTACTTTCGACACGACAGTACCGCCTTTTTCCGCCACACCGGAAGCAGTGACGGCGAGCTGATTGGCTTGTCGTGCATTGTCGGCATTCTGCTTGACGGTAGAAGTCAACTCTTCCATCGACGATGCGGTTTCTTCCAGCGAGCTGGCCTGTTCTTCAGTGCGCGACGACAGATCCAGGTTGCCGGATGCGATCTGGTTCGAAGCAGTGGCAATGGTATCGACACCTGAGCGAACCTGCGTGATGCTGGCGGTCAGGCTATCGTTCATATCCTTCAATGCCTGCAGCAACTGACCTGTTTCATCCTTCGAATCTACTGTGATGCGGCCGGTCAGATCACCGGAAGCAACCAGGCGCGCCACACTTACCGCATAGTCCAGCGGCTTGGTGATGCTACGGGTTAACATCCAGGCCAGCACAATGCCCAGCGTCAACGCAACCAAGCCCAGCACAATCAACAACATGCGAGCGGATTGATAAATCGTGTCGACACGGCCTTTTGCATCTTCAAAATTATTTATTTGAGCATTGACCACAGCCTCAACGGATTGAATATAGGCATCCGCTGCTGGTTTCATTTTGTTTGCGATGGCATTTTGCAGCTCTGCACCGCGCGCCTCTCTCAAATTCATGACATCATCTCGTATCGCCGTATATGTTGCGCGTTTTTCGGCAACGGTTGCCAACAGCTTCTTGCCTTCAGCGCTTACAACCAGCGTCTCCAACTCATCTTGCTGCTTGCTCACTGCAGCACTGATTGCAGACATTTCCTGCTGCAAAATCTTGTCTTGTTCCGGATCACTAGTTCTCACTCGTGCAAAAGTACGCACGGTATTCGTTTCAATGCCTTTGATCCACTGTTGCGCCAAACGCTCTTTGATGGTTGCCTCTTCCATCAGCACTGTGGCTTTCGCCACGTCCTGCAAGCGCAAAACACCCATTACCGTCATGAATGCCATCAGCACCAACAACAAGCCAAAGGCCATGCCCAGTCGCACGCCTATTTTCAAATTCTTGAATTGCATTTTTACTCGATCGTATTAATTATTGCGGTATTAAAAAGTAGCCGGCGCAAAAAGCGCGCCACGGCCAGTAACATCAGGCTGCGATTTTTTCGATCAGCCCCATCTCCGACGAGGACATCAACAAATCGATATCGACCAGAATCAGCATGCGCTCTTCTATCGTGCCCAGACCGAGCAGATAATCCGATTTCATCGTTGAACCCATTTCCGGTGCCGGCTTGATTTGCTCTGCACTGAGCGTAATCACATCGGAAACACTGTCGACCACCATTCCTACCACGCGCGTGCCGATATTGAGAATGATGACAACGGTGAATTGATCGTAGCTGGGCTCGCCCAGATTGAACATGATGCGCATGTCCACGATGGGCACGATCACGCCGCGCAGATTGATTACGCCCTTGATGAATTCAGGGGCATTGGCAATCTTGGTCACTGCGTCGTAACCGCGAATTTCCTGCACCTTCAGAATATCGATGCCGTACTCTTCCCGGCCCAGGGTAAAAGCCAATACTTCGTTCCCGCTTAAGGATTGTTGCTTGTCTTGCATGGGAGCTATCCAGAATGCTTACGCACCTCCTGTAAAAGCAAGGGATGCGCAATAGGTAAGGGGGATGGGGAAAATTTGCCGCCAATTCCACATAAAAAGATTACTACATCGATGCATAACGGCACTCGCGTCACCAAACTTTAATTTCCACACGGAAATTAAACAATATTTTACGATTCACCGAAAAATATCAAATTTATCAACATGTCGCCAAAGCCCTGCAGCCTCTGATTCATAAAAAAAAAGCGGCGCCTCACCATGAGGCACCGCTTTTTTTATGAATCAGGGAGGAGGATCGTCATGTCAGAATAGTCGAACTATCCTGATGTATGCATCAGAAGCGCTGACGAATGCCCACGCCCAAGCTGATGCCGGTGGATTGATCTGTCAGCTTGTCGTAACTGACCACGCTATAAACATCGGTACGTTTGGAGAGGAAGTAGTCATAGCCCAGCGAGGCTGTATTGCGGATGATTGACGATTTTCCGCCCGCGCCGCCCAACACGGCACTGAAATCACCATCGGCCTTCACATTGGTTCGCGCCCAGGAGAACAGCACAGAACCTTTACCTACAGGCACGCTGGTACCCAGTTGAACCGTATTCGATTTCAGATCGTATTGGCTGTCGTTGGCAATCCCGATCAAGCGGTTTGTCGAATAATTCAATGTTCCGAAGAGCTTCATGAATTGCAGGTCATAGGCACCGCCTACAAACCAGGTGTCATTCCTCGAAGCAGCCAGCGTATAGGTCGCTCCGGTTGCCTGGTTGTAAGGCGTAAACGTGAAAACCCGCGAATCTCCGCTGGTCACGGAATCGAGCGGGTTGTTGACTTTTACAGATTGAAAGTAAGCACCGAAAGAAAGCGGCCCCTGCTCATACATGGTATTCGCACCATAGTTGTTCTTGCCCGGTTTCCCGGCCTGCTCGCCAAATTGGAAGAACAGGCTGGTGGTAAATCCGCCGAGTTTCGGCATGACATACATGATCTCGTTGCTCCAGCCCGTATCGCCAGCCACGGTTGGCGACCAGACTTGACCGCGATAGCTGCCTGAGGGTGTCTGCGTATGCAGCTCAAGCGGGGAGAATGCGAATGAACCTCCGAATGGGCTGAACGTCAGTGTGGGAATAAAGTTGGGTGCCAAGTCGCGTCCCACAGACACGCGACCAAAAGATCCTGACAGTCCCACGTGGGCATCTCGAGAAAACATGGTGTCAGAATCGAATCGGCCCTGAGCGCCGGTATCCGGACGGAAGAAACTGCTTAGCGCGAATTGTGCCTGCAAGCCGCCGCCGAGGTTTTCTGTGCCCTTTACCCCCCACCACGATGTTTCCATACCGCTGCTGTTGACAACCGATTTGCTTCCGGCATCGCCGCTATTCTTGAGAGAACCAGCAAAAGCATCGACCGTTCCAACAAACTGTACCGAGCTCTGCGCAAGCGCATTGAGTGAAAATGCCGACGCAGCAAGAACCAGTGCGCTAGCAACAACGTGATGCACTGCCAATTTTTTTGACAACTTCCTTTTTAAGGATAACCGTGTAACTGCCTTCATTGTCTCTTCTCCTATGTTTTTATGCGCTTGAACGCGCTCTTTGCCAAATCAACATATCAATCACTGATTTGATGTGGCAATACTAGGAGAGAAGTCTTGTGCGATCTTGTCTTACAACGAACAAGTCATTGTCGAAGATCGGCATTTGAGGCTTGCCAAAAATTGCTCGCAATATACCGAGCATTGATGGAGCAGGCAAAAAATACTTCACTTGGGGCTGAATTCGGAACTCGTGGCACCACTACTCTTTTCAAACGCTTTTTATTTCATCTATTTCGCATACTGGATGCGAGCCGCGTCCCGCGTTTAGCATCACAGCATGCATTCTTGCGCTTCATGCGAGTTTCTTGGCCTCACACCTTACCCATTTTTCTACACAAACCAGAACAAACAACATCGCAATCGGCAACATCAATGCCTGAAATCCAAAACGGACGTAGGCAAATGCGGCGAGCAGCGCCCCCAGGCCAAAGGCGATAATCGGCCAAAAATATCGTGCAAAATCACGGCGCGCACGATTGTCCGCTTTTTCCAAGATGAGTTCGACAAACTCGATGACGAGTTGCGTTACATTCCCAGTCATCATGCCTGTCGGGGTAAGGTCGGTCAGCAAAATTCGTCCGCAGCCGCTATGTACTCCCATAGCGATTGCTGCAACGATGCCTGTCAGCATGACGAGTTCAGATACATGGTCTTCGTCGAGTGGTTCGGCCATCATGCCCGCAAGCATGAACGCAACAAGAAGAACCATCTCTACCATGTACAAAAAAAGGAGCGCATTACGCGCGTTTTTTTGACATTGAAAAGCGATAATTTTGGCGAGCGCCACACCAATCATAAAAGCAGGAAAAACCAATATTTTCAAAATCGAAAAATGATGTCCTGGTTCCGCCAGCTCAGCGCCTATGAGAACAAGATTGCCGGTGATGTGTGCGGTGAATAAACCAAACAGCGCGATAAATCCGAGTGCATCAACATAACCGGCCAAAAATCCCAAGGTCGTATTTAGTGTCAGTACTGAATTCGTGTTTTCATCAAATTTCAACCGCTTCAATAAGCACTGCATACTAGTTACCAATACTGTCAGCGATCTGAACAGATCGGATCTTGCCTGCGCTTTTCGGGACGTCAAATGTCAATTTTTTATATTTCTCGGACAGGCCGGATAAAAAACCGACGATACTCACAACATTAAAAAGCAGTGATGTGTTGAAAAAAATGGTGTTCATGAAATGTCCGGGAAAATTGACTTGCGAATGACGGCGTGTACACCCCAGTTACCATTCACTACTTGCGTAATGCCAAAATCCACTCCGACCGAAATGACGGAAATGGCCTCATCTTCCGTCAACTTGTGCGCCGTCATCAAATAGCGACGCGTTTTGCGGAACGCGTCCCGCATTGCCAAATCCAATGTCGCCTTTTTATAGACGTCTGTTTGCGAATGCGGCCCTAGTTGAGTCAGGTGATTTGCATAACTGAATCCTTGTATCAACCATTCTGTTTCCGTCTCGAGAAATGGATAATCCAGGTCTGCGAAAAAGCCACCTTCCAAGTCCTTCTTCTTATGCAGCACGAGCTGGAATTTTCCACTCATTGAACACTCTATTGCGGTACCGCATAATTCAGAATCTCCTTGTGATGCATGGGAATCCCCCACAGAGAAAAGCGCACCATCAACTGCCACCGGCAAATAAAGCTTTGCGCCTTTGGTTGCGCGCCAGTTATCAAGATTGCCGCCAAAGTAGCTCGGCGGAACGGAATCAATGGGATCTTCGTGCGCAGGCGCGACCGCAAGAACACCGAAATGTGGACGCACAGGAATACGAACGTTTTTTAGAACCTCGAAGTTCTTGACGATACTGTCGTGATCCACCGGCACTCCGGGATAATCGATGGTTTCATGGACAACACCAAATGGATCTGTTTGCGGAGTCCAGCGATAGTTATAAACCGCCTTGGCGCAACTACCATGGTCGGCATCCAGGATTTCGTAAATGGTTACGACCTCTCGCGGCTTCGGCTCCGTCAACAGATCGTGATAATGAAAACCCCACCAGGATGCAACATTGCTGCCAAACGACTGGCCTGCAAACTTCGGATTTGCCGCCGGCCTCGGCATCACGTCGAGAATGCGAATTTCCAATACATCCCCAGGTTCGGCATTATTTACATAGACTGGTCCGGTACATATATGCACACCAAAGCCTTCGCCTGCTCCACGTCCGAATATTGAAGCATCGATAGGACCCGCCCCTCTTCGATCAATCGCCTTTTTATCTTTATCCCAAAAGAATATGCTTTCAGCACCGGCATCTCCCTGGATCATTCTTTCATAATCATCGTAGGCATGTTGAGTGATCGTCTCGATCGTCACATAGTCTCCGGAATTGATGGCCAGGATGGGCTTGATAAGGCTGCTGAAGTAGCCCCAATGAACCGTCTTCGAGTTGGCCGGAATGTAGTAATGCGCACCAACATATTCTTCATCATCTGCATCCTCAGTCTTATGCGAATCAGAGGATTGATTTGGCATCAGCGCAATGGCCGACTCGAGAAGTGCTGCCTCCACCAAGACCTCGGCAAAGCGCGCACTCCACGGCAACTCATCATTCTGCAACAAGACATTCTTTGTATGTTCAGTAGCAGAGGGCCCAGGCCGGCCACGCAGCTCATATCTCTTCGTTACCGATTTGGGCTGTGACCTATATCCCTTGGGAGAGATGCCAAACTCCAAATGAAACGCTCGACTGAAGTTGGCGGCATCATTGAATCCCCATCGAAAGCAAAGCTCGGAGATTGTTAAGTGCTTCAGACTCAGGTTGGACAAATCAATACGACATCTGTCCAGCCGCCTCTTCTTTACATACTCTCCGAAGGTTGTGCCCGCAGATGCAAACAGCTTTTGAAGATAGCGGGCAGATAACTGTTCGGATCGCGCAATGTCAATCGCGGAAAGCTCCGGATCGGTCAGCCTGGCCTCAATCGTTCTACAGATGCGTCTTAGATGACTGAGCTGCATCGAAGTCGAATGGCTCACATCCTCTTCTTCCTTGTGAGCCAGGCTCGCAACCAGCATCGTGCTAAGCGCGTCTTCCATTTGCTCCAGATCTCCCGAGCCAAGCGAAGCGAGCTGACACGTTATCGCATTTACAAACTCCAACGCGATGTTCCCGACACCCGATGCCGAAGATATTTTGCAAATGTCCGTTTTTCCCGTATGCATTAGCCTGGATATAAAGTTGGCCTTCTCCAACCGGATAACAGAGGCACGAAATGCGGAAGTCAGCGCCAATTTCCATTGACGAGATGAATCCAGAAGATAGATATCTCCAGCTGAAACTGCAGCAGTTTCAGCTCCGACGTCGATTTGTCCGACGCCCTCAAAGAGCACAAAGACAATGACAGAATTTGTTCGCGTGAGCATCGCAGGATCACGCGCCGAAAAAGCCTGGGGAGATGCGTTGAGCGTGCTGAATACGGAACCCGGCTGAGAAACGCCGAAGGTGACATAACCTATCAGGGACGCCTTGTTCTTGCTTGCGATCTCCGACTTCAATGCAAGACTGGCAAGTGCATTCTGCCACGCAGCTTCACGCAACTCGACTGGAAATGCATCGGTGGAAAATGTATGAGAATCATCATGCATGTCTGGACCTTTCGTTATCAATCTCCCTTACCGATACTAGGGCAACTGAAACCGGAGAATCCAGCTTTATCATGCGAGGTGACACATTTTTGATGGAAAGCGAAGGGGACTTCCGGAATTTTCAGCTGACTGTTTTCAAGACCGTCATGATCGCATGATCTTCAAGTCCTTTTTTCGTCTTTTTCCGGAAGTGACACCCTATCGGCAGGTTTTTTGCACAGCGTGCAAAATCCTGCTTATAAAAAATGACGGGAACCCGCCAAAAGGAGGCATCTAGCCTACAAAAACCAGTTGGCCGCGCATCGCTGCAACGGCAAGATAGCCGATAAAAGTGCCCACAATGGCGAAGATGCCGCCCAGCACGTTGGGCGCCGGAATCGGTGCGCGCACCGATGTATAGAGCAAGCCGGTAACAAGGCCGACGCCAGACGCCAGCAATTCAGTTGAACCAAAACCAATTTCGATCATGCGTGTCTCCTGTTTTTTTATGGAATGATGGTTTCGAAAGACAGATCACTCTTTCGGTGGACCAAATACGACAGCCTTGCGAACCACCTGTACGATCAGGTAACCGACGTACGTAAAGATGATGGCCATAATGCCGCCGAGGACCGGTGGCGCCGGAATCGGCAAGCTCAACCACGTGTACAGTCCACCCGTAATAAGGCCGACGATCAGCGCCACGATTTCATTTCTACCTACATAAACGTGTTCCGGTTTCATTTTTGCTCCTCCTGATAAAAGCCTTTCGGCAAATTTCTTCCTCTCGATTTTGAAAATGTGCCGACGGTTTTCCCGTCGGCACAACGCACGACGCTATTTTTTGGGGAAGATATCCTTCTGGATGATTGCGTGTACGCCCCAGTTGCCGTCCACCACCTGCGTGACGCCGAAATCCACCGAGATGGAAATCAGCGAGATGGCCTCGTCTTCAGACAGATTGCGCGTATCCATGAAGAAGCGGCGCGTCTTGTTGAAGGCATCGGTCATTGCCGTGTCAAGGGAACCTTTAATCGCTGCGGCAGGATCTGCAGCGCCCGCGAACTCCTTGAGGTAGTTCGGGCTGCTGAATCCATGCACAACCAGTTCGCTTTCGGTTTCGAGTAAGGGATAATCGAGTCCGTACAGCTTGGTGCCCGGCAGATCCGCTTTTTTATGCAGAACGAACTGGAACAGGCCTGTCAGAGAGCATTCGATCGCGGTACCGCAAAGTTCCGCATCGCCTTGCGAGGCGTGCGGATCGCCGATCGAGAACATCGCACCCGGCACCGCGACCGGGAAGAAGCATGTCGAGCCTTTGCCCGTGCGCCAGTTGTCGAAGTTGCCGCCGGTATAACTTGGCGGGTTCGACGAGACCATGTCCGCTTCTGCAGGAGCCACGGTAATCATGCCAAAGTGCGGGCGAACAGGGATTTCATAACCCTTCAGCACATCATAGTTGAGCTTGATCTTGCTACGGTCCACCGGAATACCGGGGTAATCGATGGTTGGGTGCGCTCTGCCCCAAGGATCAGTTTGTGGCGCCCAGCGATAGTTGTAAACTGCCTTGGCTGTGGTTTGCGCGCCAGTTGCATCCACCTCGTAGAGGGTGATGACTTCGCGCATTTTTGGTTCGGTGAGCAGGTTGTTATACTGGAGACCCCAGTTGGCCGCCACATTAACCCCAAACGACTTGCCACGATAATCGGGATTGGCGGATGGTCGCTGCATCGTGTCGATGATGCGCACTTCCAGCACATCGCCCGGCTCTGCGCCGTTGACATAGATGGGACCGGTACATACGTGTACGCCCATGCCGCCGCCAGCTCCCACCGGGTGATCCATTGGGCCTGCGCCGCGACGATCGATCGCCTTGTTATTGGCATCCCATTGGAAAATGCCCTCTACACCGGGGTCGCCCTGGATCATTCTTTCATAATCGTCGAAAGAGTGATGCGTAACGGCTTCCATCGTGGCGTAATCACCAGATTCCAGCTTCACCAGAGGCTCCATGGACTTGCTGAAGTAACCCCAGTGGACGGTGTCTTTATTGGCTGGAATATAGTAGTGGCTGACATTTTCCCCGGCCTTCTTCGAAGGCAGGGGACGATACGTGACACCACCCAAGCCTGCTTTACCGCTGGCTTTTGTGCCGCTGATGTTTGCACGCAGACTGTGACGCGCTTCCGCGAACTCCGCGAGCAGGTCGGGATCGTTCAGGTGAGAGAAGTGATTACATCCCGTGCTGCAAATATGATCTGACATATGTCTCCTAATTTTTTAAAACGCCACTTGATCGTGGCCTTGCTCAGATAATATGAGTGCGGGAATTTTGATTCTTGTTTGGGGGCGTACTATTTATTGTCAAATTTGTTGCACCCCCATCCAATCAGCCGCTTTACACTTGGATACCGGTACGGCGCGCAGCATCCGGACCATGGCATTCATACCAGTTAGTCGGTCACAACTCCTGAAGCACAGCAGAGATCCATTTTTGCCAGGTAGTATCGGGAATCCTATAGAACGGCAAGCGCTCTCCAGAGCAATATCTCCCGTGCCACATGAAGCTATGGCTTATTTTTTGCAACCCGGAATTAAATGCCAAGCCGGTATAGGCACTCCTTTGAAATATCAAAGGACAAAGAAAAAGGCCTGCAAATATAATTTTGCAGGCCTTGTTTACGAATTAGTGCTTACTGGTTTAGGTAGACCCTAGAACGGAATATCGTCATCCATGTCATTGAAGTTCGACGCTGCCGGCTTGGCGGCAGGGCGAGCCGACTGGCCCGCTGAACTTTGGCGCGGCGCCGGAGCGCTGCTGCCGTAGTCATCATCCATGGCCGAACTGCCGCCACCGGCACCGGGACGACCGCCCAGCATTTGCATGGTGTCGGCGATGATTTCCGTCGTATAACGCTCGACGCCATCCTTGTCCGTCCATTTGCGTGTTTGCAAACGGCCTTCGATGTACACGGACGAACCTTTTTTCAGATATTGCCCGGCGATTTCAGCCAGCTTGCGATAAAAGGTAATGCGATGCCATTCGGTAACTTCTTTTTTATCGCCGCTGGTCTTGTCTTTCCAGCTTTCCGTTGTGGCAACAGCCACGTTGGTAACGGCTTCACCGTTAGGCATGTAGCGGGTTTCAGGATCGCGACCCAGATTGCCGACGATGATGACTTTATTGACTGATGCCATTAGATATTTCTCCGATTAAACTACCGCGGCCTGAACCTGGCCGCGACGTGGTAAGTTTTTCATATTGGCGGCAATTATAAGCCAGGCCACCGTCAACACTGCGCCCAAAACAAATACCGATGCACCGCCAGTATGCTGCGTCAGCCAGCCGCCCAAGGCGCCGCCGCAAAACAGGCCCAGCGCCTGCAAAGTGTTGTACACGCCCAAAGCCGCACCTTTGGCAGCGGGCGGTGCGATGCGCGACACCAGCGACGGCTGGCTGGCTTCCAGGATATTGAAAGCAATAAAAAAAACCAGCAACAAGGCGACCAGCCAGGCCCAGTGCAACTGAGTCTGCGCAAACACCAGCCACATGCCGACTTGAACCGCCAATAATAATGCAATGGCGGCGACAAAAACCTGTTTCGACTTGCCGCGCCTCTCGGCAATGAAAATCGGCGGCAACATCAGGATAAAAGAAGCCAGCACTACCGGCAAATAGATTTTCCAGTGCTCACCTAGCGGCAGATGACCGAAGCGAATCAGCGCCGACGGCATCACGACAAACATCGCCATTTGCGTCACATGCAGCGCAAACACACCGTAATTCAGACGCATCAGCTCGCCATTGGCCAGCACCTCGCGTATCGATACGCGTCCTGGCGGCAAGGCCGGTGCCGCCGGAACGATATACAAGACCACCAGAATCGCCAGCACCGACAAAATGCCGGTCAGCGCGAATATGCCGCCCATGCCGATGGCTTGGTACAGCAGCGGCGACAGCACCAGCGAACCGGCAAAGGTCACGCCGATGGAAGCGCCTACCATGGCCATCGCCTTGGTGCGGTGCTCCTCTCTGGTTGAGTCGGCAATAAAGGCGGTGACCGCGGCCGAGATCGCGCCGGCGCCCTGCACTGCACGACCCACGATGACCCAGACGATATCGTCGGCAGCAGCGGCGATGAACGAACCCAGTGCAAACAGGATGAGGCCGATCACAATCACGCGTTTGCGGCCGTATTTATCCGATGCAATACCGAATGGAATTTGTCCGAACGACTGCGTCAGGCCGTAAATCCCCAGCGCCAGGCCGACCAGCGTGGCGCTCTCGCCGCCCGGCAAGCCTTTGGCGTGCACCGAGAACACCGGCAGGATCAGGAACAGGCCGAGCATGCGCAAGGCAAAAATCGATGCCAGCGACGTGCTGGCGCGGATTTCGTTGCTGGTCATGCGGGTGCTGACGTCGTTGGAGGAAGTGGATGACATGGCAAAGAGGAAATAGAGCAAGGAAGAACCGGAAACGTGGTTTTACGACCAGCTTTAAAACCCGCTATAGTAGCAGGTTGACCCGTTTTAACCTTCCTGCGGCCTTCAAAAAAGGGCGCAGGCGCCGGAAAAGCCTAGCTGAAAGAGTGAATGGACGAAATTCGTATCCGAGGTGCGCGTACGCACAACCTCAAAAACATCAATCTTGATTTGCCGCGCAACAAACTGATCGTGATCACCGGCCTGTCGGGCTCAGGCAAGTCTTCGCTCGCCTTCGATACGCTGTACGCTGAAGGACAGCGCCGCTACGTCGAATCGCTGTCGGCCTACGCGCGCCAGTTTCTGCAGCTGATGGAAAAGCCCGATGTCGATTTGATCGAAGGTCTGTCGCCGGCGATTTCCATCGAGCAAAAAGCGACCTCGCATAATCCGCGCTCGACGGTCGGCACCGTGACAGAAATCCACGATTACCTGCGCCTGCTGTACGCACGCGTCGGCACCCCGTATTGCCCCGACCATCCGGAAAATCCGCTGGCCGCGCAATCGGTATCGCAAATGGTCGATGCAGTACTGGCGATGCCGGAAGATACCAAGCTGATGATCATGGCGCCGGTCGTCGCCAATCGCAAAGGCGAACACCTCGATCTGTTCGAGCAAATGCAGGCACAAGGTTTCGTGCGCTTTCGCGTGCAGAGCGGCACCGGCAACGCGCATATCTACGATGTGGATGCGCTGCCAAAACTGAAGAAGGCAGAAAAACATACGATCGCGGTCGTCATCGACCGCATCAAGGTCAAGCCCGATATCAAGCAGCGGCTGGCGGAAAGTTTCGAGACCGCGCTGCGTCTGGCCGAAGGCCGTGCACTGGTACTGGAAATGGATACTGGCGTCGAACAGCTGTACTCGAATAAATTCGCCTGCCCGGTATGCGGCTACTCGCTGCAGGAGCTGGAACCGCGTCTGTTCTCGTTCAATAATCCGATGGGTGCCTGCCCGGAATGCGACGGCCTTGGGCATATCGAATTCTTCGATCCGAAACGTATCGTCGCCTTCCCCAATCTGTCGCTGGCCAGCGGCGCCGTCAAAGGCTGGGACAGACGCAATCAGTTCTATTTCCAGATGCTGTCGAATCTGGCGGAATTCTACGATTTCGATATCGATGTCCCGTTTGAAAAACTGCCGGAAGTCGCGCAGCAAGCGGTGTTGTTCGGCTCCGGAAAACAGAAAATCCCGTTCACCTACGTCAATGAAAAAGGTCGCACCGTCATACGCGAACACGAATTTGAAGGTGTCGTGAATAATCTGCAGCGCCGTTATCGCGAAACAGATTCAATGGCCGTGAAGGAAGAGCTGGCGAAGTTCATCAATGAAAAAGAATGCCCGAGTTGCCACGGTGCGCGCCTGCGCGTCGAAGCACGCAATGTCCTGGTCGGCAACGGCGAACAGAAACGCGCCATTTACGAAGTTGCCGCCACGCCTTTACGCCAGACGCTGGAATTTTTTGAAACCCTGACGCTGACCGGCGCGAAGAAGGAAATCGCCGATCGCATCGTCAAGGAAATCATTTCGCGCCTGAAGTTCCTGAACAACGTCGGCCTCGATTACCTGTCGCTGGAACGCAGCGCCGATACGCTGTCCGGCGGCGAAGCGCAGCGCATACGCCTCGCCTCGCAAATCGGCTCCGGGCTGACCGGCGTCATGTATGTACTGGATGAACCGTCGATCGGCTTGCATCAGCGCGACAACGACAGATTGATCGAAACGCTCAAGCACTTGCGCGATATCGGCAACAGCGTGCTGGTGGTGGAACACGATGAAGACGCGATTCGCTGCGCCGACTATGTGGTCGACATGGGCATAGGCGCCGGCGTACATGGCGGCGAAGTCATCGCCGAAGGGACGCTGAAAGACATCCTGAAAAGCAAAACTTCGCTGACTGCGCAATACCTGAACGGCACGCTCGGCATTGCCGTACCGAAGAAACGCACGCTGCCCAATCCGAAGAAGCAATTTGTGATCACCGGCGCCACCGGCAACAATCTGAAAGACGTCACGCTGGAATTGCCGGTCGGCCTGCTGACCTGTGTCACCGGCGTCTCCGGCTCGGGCAAATCGACGCTGGTCAACGACACGCTGTATCACGCCGCCTCGCGCCATCTGTACGGCTCGCAAGCGGAACCGGCAGCACACGAATCGATCAGCGGCTTCGAGCATTTCGACAAGGTGATCTCGGTCGATCAGGCGCCTATCGGCCGCACGCCGCGCTCGAATCCCGCAACCTACACCGGCCTGTTTACGCCGATCCGCGATCTGTTTGCCACCGTGCCGACCTCGAAGGAACGGGGTTATTCTGCCGGTCGTTTTTCCTTCAACGTCAAGGGCGGCCGCTGCGAAGCATGCCAGGGCGATGGCGTCATCAAGGTCGAGATGCACTTCCTGCCGGACGTCTATGTACCATGCGATGTCTGCCACGGCAACCGCTACAACCGCGAGACGATGGAGATTCATTACAAGGGCAAGAACATCACCGAAGTATTGAACATGACGGTGGAAGAAGCGCACGTCTTCTTCAAACCGGTGCCGCTGATTGCACGCAAACTGCAAACCCTGCTGGATGTCGGTCTCGGCTACATCCGCCTCGGACAGAGCGCGACTACTTTGTCCGGCGGTGAAGCGCAGCGCGTCAAACTGTCGCTGGAATTATCCAAGCGCGATACCGGCCGCACCTTGTATATCCTGGACGAACCGACCACCGGTCTGCATTTCCACGATATCGACCTGCTGCTGAAAGTGATACATCGCTTGCGCGACCAGGGCAACACGGTCGTCATCATCGAGCACAATCTGGACGTCATCAAGACCGCCGACTGGCTGATCGACATGGGCCCGGAAGGCGGCGCGGGCGGCGGCCAGATCATAGGCAGCGGCACACCGGAAGACCTGGCGAAAAATCCGGCCAGCTTTACCGGAAAATATCTGGCGCCATTGCTGAAGCTGAAAAAATCGGCAGCTTGAATACATAGCAGCCCAGGTATTCAGCACCAATAAAAAAAGGCGAACCGCGGTTCGCCTTTTTTTATTTTCCGTATCCTGACTTCAGTTCGGCAAACCCATCCACAAACCCACGGGCACGAATACAAAAGCAGCCAGATTACCCAGCAAGACGATGGAAGCGACCTTCTCCGGCTCCTGCTTGTACTGCTCCGCCACCATGAAACAGAAAACCGCCGGCGGCAGCGATGCAAACAGAAACATTTGCCCGCGCTGCTCAGGACTCAGGTTGATGACATGATCAAGCACCCATGCAACGATCAAACCGGCGGCAGGACAGACAATCGCACCGACCAAACCGATATGCCAGCTTTTCAAGCTGACATCCATCATGCGCACACCCAAAGCGAACAGCATCAAAGGGATGCACGCATCGCCCATCATTTTCAGCGCGATAAACAAGGGAGCCGGCAATGGCACATGCACGATCGCAAACACCATTCCAACGAACATGGCAATCATCATCGGATTGGCGAGGAATTTCCACGGTGAGATACGCACACCGTTAGCCTTGCTGCGACCGCTTTCTATGATCTTGATACCGACCGAGAAGTACATCAGATTACACGCCATGAACAAGGCAACGGCAGAGCCCAGGCTATCAGCCCCGAATGCCAGAATCGCAAGAGGCAAGCCCATATTGCCGCAGTTGTTGTAAATCATCGGTGGCACAAAGCTGCGCACGTCGTAGCCGAACAAGCGCGCCACCGGCCACGCCAGCAAGCCCGAACCCAGAGAAATCAGCACCCCTGCCAGGATCAGCATGCCGTTGTTCGCCAGGTCAAAATCCTTGGCCGCCAGCGCAGTAAAAACCAGCAGCGGACATAGCACTTCCATACTGATCCGATTGACCGGCGTGATATCGGACCGCACCGCTTCACCGCGCAAGCGGGCATAGCCGTAACCCAGCGCAATGATGATGAAGACCGGCAGAATAATGCCGAGTATGCGTTCAAAAATTTCCATTTTTTCCAATTATTCTGACCGCAATAAAAATGCCGAACGGGATTGCTCCCATTCGGCACAGGCATCCTGAAGCGACTTTACTATAGCAAGCTTATGCTGTGCTTACAGAAGCCACTCGTGTTCATGGCCGTTTGATATCGTAGCGCTCGAGGAACTGACAACCGTAGACCGGCAGGAACGACGGTATCCGGTAATACCGATCCGCAATGGTTTTCAAAATGCGCTCGCGATATACCTCGTAGTTGAAGTCCTTGCCATCGGCGTACCAGAAGGTGACGCCATCCTTCTCCAGCGTATGCACGGTCACCGACGAAAAATACGGCGCCAGATCGGCAGGGTTAATCGCCCGGCGATCGAAAATGCGTATCGTCTTGCCTGCATATTGTTTGAAGTCGACATTCAAATCATCCTGCCGCGCATGGAATTTCCCGGTGCCGAAGGTCGGCCAGTATTCGCCGGCGTGATACGACAGCAAGGCCGCCGGCGTATAGGCGCGCGCCATGATCGCACCATCCGCTGGCAAGCCCCTGCGCAAGGTAGAGACGATGCTTGGCGCCTGCTTGTGAAATACGATGTCATCGTGCAGCGCATAATCCTTCCACAGCGTCGTCGGCAGCAGAGTGATCGCGGCCAGGAACAGGAAGTGCGGCACCGAAAACCATGCGGTCCACTTTGCATACTTGCGCAAATCGTCTGCATTGGTGGTCGTGCCGATGAATAAAAACAGGAAAGGCATGAAACCCAGCACCCAGTGCAAGCCTATGGTTTTTTCCATCGACAGCAGCAGGAACAGCAGGAAGGGCACCACGAACAGCACAACAATTGCACCGCGCTGGATCATCATGCCGCCCGAACGCAGCAACTTGACGAATACCCACGGCGTAATCAGATAAATCATCATCAATACGTATTCGCCAACCGTATAGAATGACAGCTGTGTGTTCTCGTTGCGATTGATCATGTTGAACATCACATTGGTCCAGCAATTGTTCGCGTTGAATGCGATGGTGATGGCAAACAAGGGGGCGGAACAACCGGCGATGATGATCAGCTTGAGCCAGCCGCGACGCGAACGACACAGATAAACAAAGTAGGCAATCGCCAGCAAGCCGGCAAAGTATTTCGACAGCAATGCACAGCCAAGAAAGATGCCCGCGCCGAAAAACCAGGGTAGCCTATCCGACATCGTGCCGCGTATGAAGCAGTAACCGCTCAGGAAGATGAAGAAAATCAGCGGCGTGTCGGTGGTGACCAGATTCAGCAGCAGCGTGAAAGGCAGCAGCAGAAACAAGGTGCCCAGCCTATAGGCAACAGCTTCCTGATACGGCACCAGCCGGCGCAGCAAATCAACCAGGCCCAGGGCGATCAGACTCCACATCAATACGGTGAAGAAGCGCAGCGACAGCGGATGCGCGGAAATGCTGTTGAGCACGAACAACAGCCACCCCACCATAGGCGGATGATCGGAATATCCCCAGGCCGGGAACACACCCCATTGATAGAAAAACGCTTCGTCGCCCGTCATCGGGAAATAAGCCGCCAGCCACATCTTGATCAGCAGCGTGATCACAAACGTCCACTTGAAAACCTGACGCGCACGTACCGGATCGGTACCAGCGTACAGCGAACGTGTTGAATTAAAATTCATTCCTATTCCTTAACTCTTTACCGACAGGACGAGCACGCCTGCGATCACCAGCGATACGCCGAGCACCTTGTAGATGCTGACCGATTCGCCCAAAATAAATATCCCCGCCAGCGTCGTCAACACGACACCAAGCGAAATCAATGGGTAAGCCATGCTGACTTCCAGCTTGCCCAGCACCAGCAACCACAAGCCGGCGCTCGCGCCGAAGCAGACCATGCCGCCCCAGATCAGCGGACTGGTCAGCGCCAGCCAGTAAACTGAACGCATGCCATTCGACATCGCCTGCTGGATGGCCGGCGCCGACATGCCCATCTTCAGCAATACCTGTGCCGCAGCCGTCAGGCATACGCAAAATAGCGCCAACCCCAAAGCAGCCATCTGGCTCATGCTATTTCTCCCAGCGATGCTGCCAATGCGACGCAGACAATCAACACAGCGATGATCCAGCTGGTGCGATCGGTAATCGCAAACAGCAAGGGATCGTCTTGAATTTCCATGCGCGAAATTTTTAGCCACAAACGCATGATCCAGAACAACATCAGCGGCAGGATCAGCCACAGTATTTCCGCATGCGGATACATGGAGCCGCCGACCTGGCTATCGATATACAGGGCCAGCAACATGACCGCGACAAAACCGCTGGCAATGCCCATCGAGATCAGGTACGACAAATCGCTGGTGCGATAGCCGCGGCCCGCCAGCGATACCTTGCCGTCACCGCTCATGAATTCCAGCTCGGCACAGCGCTTGACCAGCGCCAGACTGAGGAACATGAAGAGCGAAACCGCCAGCAACCAGTTGGAAATCACCACCTCGCTGACCAGTCCGCCGGCCAGTATGCGATGCGTGTACAGCGATGCCAGAACCAGTACATCGACAATCGCAATCTGTTTCAGGCGCGCCGAATACAGTAGCGTCACCACCACATACAGAACCATCAGGGCAAAAAACGACAGCGAAATCGATGCCGCCAGCCACAAGGACAGCGGCAGCAATACGAGCACCAGTACCGCACCGAATGGAATCGTCAGCGTCGCCGCGGCAAACGGCCGTGCCCGCTTGCGCGGGTGCGCCCTGTCCGACGCCAGATCGAACAGATCGTTGATGACATAGGTCGCCGATGCACACATTCCGAACGCGACAAATGCCAGCAGCGTTGCAAACCAGTTCTCGCCGCTCAAATCGTGCGCCGCCAGCAAAGGCACGAACAGCAAGGCATTCTTGGCCCATTGATGCAGGCGCAATGCCTTCATCACCAGCCGCCATTTGAATGGGCGCGGCGGAATGTGCAATGCCGGCGTTTGCAGTTTCTGCGCCTGGCTTGCAACCCCGGACGATGCATTGACGACGATGATTTCAGCCGCGTGCGCCCACACAGCAAGATCTGCTGCCGCGTTGCCGGCATAGGAAAAACCGTGCGCACCGGCATCGGCCGCAATCGCCTGCAGCTTGGCGGCGGACTTCAGATTGAGCGCCTCATCGCTACCCAGTACTGCATCGAAGATGCCGAGATAATCAGCCACGCGCTGCACCAGCGTGCGATCCGATGCGCTCGCCAATATCAGGCGTCGGCCGGCTACGCGCTGATGCTGCAAATATGCCAGCAGCGTCGTGTTATACGGCAGCAGGGAGACATCCAGTTCAATCCGCCGTGCGATGTGCGATTTCAGATTGCCGCGTCCGCGCAGCAGCCAGATACAGCAAAGAAACAGATAAAACGGATTGCGCTTGATCAGCAGCAGAACCGATTCAAACAACAGATCGGTATATGTCAGCGTGCCATCCAGATCGACATACAAGGGCAGCAGCGAGGCAGCAGGCGGGCTCGTCGCATCGTCGCGCCCGGAAACGGGCGACGCAGGGGACGGACGAGAAGGACTGCCGGGGGAAACGCTCAAATCACCACCTGAAAACAAGAGAATATTGATATCTCGAAAAGAACGCCGCGCCGCGCCGCATTGATTACTACTGTCTTACTACTGCTTTCATGCGGACTATTACTGATCACGGCAGGCACCTGCATTACAGGTGCGCAATTTTCCGTCTTCATATGACTACCGTCAACCACAACCACCGCTCTTCAGCCCTTTAGCAAACGATTCTCTGCGAGCGCGAGTTCTTCCACTGCCGCGCACAGCACAATGATATCGCCTGCCAGCAAAATCGTTTCCGGCGTCCAGTCGATGCGTTTGCCGTCACGCCGCAGCGCAGTCACCTCCACACCCAGGGTTTCCAGGCCCAATTGCGCCAGCGCTTTGCCTATCGCATACGCACTCTCGCTCAGTTGCACCGAACGCAAGCGCACCTGCAAATGCTCATCCCCTTCAGAAACATCGCTGACGCCATGAAAAAAGCCGCGCAAGGATGCATAGCGTTCGCCACGTGCGGTCTGGATACGGTGTACCACACGACGCAAAGGCACGCCCAGCGTCAGCAAGGCATGCGATGCCAGCATCAAGCTGCCTTCGATTGCTTCGGGCACCACCTCGGTCGCGCCAGCGGAACGCAATTTATCGAGATCGGAATCGTCGTAGCTGCGCACAATCACCGGCAATGTGGGTGCAATCTGTTGCGTGTGATGCAGAATTTTCAAGGCGGAAGGCGTGCTGGCGTAGGTAATCACCAGTGCAGCGGCACGATTGATACCGGCTGCCACCAGGCTTTCGCGCCGCCCGGCATCGCCGTACGAAACATTGGCGCCGGCTGCCTGCGCATCCCGCACGCGGTCCGGGTCCAGATCCAGCGCCTGATACGGTATGCCTTCCTCGTCCAGCAATTTGGCCAGACTTTGGCCGGTGCGGCCGAAACCGGCAATCACGACATGCTGTTGCGCCGCCATGGTGCGACTGGCAATTTTTGTCAGCGCCAGCGACTGCACCATCCATTCATTGGCAGACATTTTCATCACGATCGCATTGGATTTGGCGAGTATCAGGGGCGCGATCAGCATCGACAACACCATGGATGCCAATATCAATTGCACAATCAGCGGCTCCAGCAAATTCAGCGCGCCGATCTGGTTCAGCAGCACGAAACCGAATTCGCCGGCCTGCGCCAGCGCCAGTCCCGTGCGCAAGGCTACGCCGAGCGGCGCACCAAACCAGCGCGCCAGTATCGCTACCAGAGCGAATTTCACGAGTACGGGCCCAATCAACAGCACCAGTACCAGCCACCAGTATTCGACGACCAGCCGTATATCCAGCAACATGCCGATGGTAATAAAGAACAAACCCAGCAACACATCGCGAAAGGATTTGATGTCTTCTTCCACCTGATGCTTGAACTCGGTTTCGGAAATCAGCATACCGGCGACGAAGGCTCCCAGCGCCAGCGACAGCCCGGCCATCTCGGTAATCCACGCCGCACCGAGCGTGATCAGCAACAGGTTCAGCATGAACAATTCTTGCGAACGCCGTTTGACGACGAGGCGGAACCAGCCGCGCATCACCTTGTGCCCGACAAACAGCAGCAGTACCAGCACGATAACCGCCTTGCAGGCTGCCCACCCCAGCGTGACAAGCAGATCGCCCTTGGGGTTGGCCAGTGCCGGAATCAGAATCAGCAGCGGTACCAATGCGAGATCCTGAAACAGCAAAATACCTATGCTGCGGCGGCCATGTTCACTCTCCAGCTCCAGCCGCTCCGTCAATACCTTGGAAACAATCGCAGTCGATGACATGGCCAGCGCGCCGCCGACTGCCAGCGCCGCCTGCCAGCTGATGCTGCTCAAACGACTGGAAAAATGCGCGACCAGCCAGCCGAATATCATGGTCAGCACAATCGTCAGCAATACCTGCGCCATGCCGAGGCCGAACACGGTACGCCGCATCGCAGACAGTTTGGCCAGAGAAAATTCCAGCCCGATGGAAAACATCAGGAACACCACGCCGAATTCGCCGAGTGCATGGGTGGTGGAGCTGTCTTCCGCCCAGCCCAGCGTATGCGGCCCGATCAAAATGCCAGCCACCAGATAACCCAGCATGGGCGGCAAATGCATGCTGCGGAAGGCGACCACGCCCAGCACCGCCGCAGCAAGCAACAAAAGCGTGAGCTCTAAAGGAGACAACATAGATGTGAACCGGCTGGTTTAATCAGAAGGGCGAGCAGAAGAATCAAAACATATTTTTGTTCTGTCTGGCAGGTTTTTTGCTTTGCGAATTCGTTTATACTTTCAACATGAGTGTACCCCATGCCAAAAAACCACCGGCAACTTTTGATGCCAAGAGCGCAACGCGCGCGCTGCAATTTGCGCGCGATACCTTGCAAATCGAGGCAGATGCCATCCTTGCGCTGAAACAGCGCATCAGCAATGAAAGCGGCGAACAATTCATCCAGGCTGTCGCGCTGCTATTGAACTGCACAGGCCGCGTAGTTGTATCCGGCATCGGCAAGTCCGGCCATATCGCCCGCAAAATCGCCTCCACGCTGGCTTCAACCGGCACGCCCGCCCTGTTCGTACATGCAGCGGAAGCCTCGCACGGCGATCTGGGCATGATCACGGCTGACGATGCGCTGATTGCAATTTCGTATTCCGGCGAAGCCGGCGAACTGGTTGCCATCGTTCCCATCATCAAACGCATGGGCGCAACCTTGATCACGATTACCGGCAATGACGATTCCACGCTGGCGCAACTGGCCGACGTGCACTTGAACGTCAGGGTCGACAAGGAAGCCTGCCCCTTGAATCTGGCACCGACAGCCAGCACCACGGCGACGCTGGCCATCGGCGATGCATTGGCGGTCGCCCTGCTCGATGCACGAGGCTTCGGCGAAGAGGATTTTGCGCGCTCTCATCCCGGCGGCGCGCTGGGCCGTCGCTTGCTGACCCATGTGCGCGATGTGATGCGCACCGGCGACGCGATTCCAACCGTGGGCAAAGATGCCAGCCTGTACACAGCGCTACTGGAAATCAGCAGAAAAGGCATGGCAATGACGGCGGTAGTCGATGCCGGCGGACGCGCCATCGGCGTCTTCACCGACGGCGATTTGCGCCGCCTGATCGAGAACCAGCGCGACTTTTCCACCTTGTCGATTGCTGAAGTCATGCATGCGAACCCGCGCAGCGTCCAGCCGGATCAACTGGCAGTAGATGCTGTCAAGATGATGGAAGAATTCCGCATCAACCAGCTGCTGGTAACGAATGCCGACGGCAAACTGGTAGGCGCGCTGCATATTCACGATTTGACACGCGCGAAAGTAATCTGATGACATCCCCGACAGATAACGCAGCGATCGCCCGCGCCTCCAATGTGCGCCTGATGATTTTCGACGTTGACGGCATTCTGACGGATGGCAGCCTGCATTTCGGCGCCGATGGCGAAGTCATCAAAACCTTCAACGTACTCGATGGCCACGGCATCAAGCTGCTGCAGCAATCCGGTGTCGCAACCGCCATCATCAGCGCACGCCAGTCGCCCATCGTGCTGCGCCGCGCCACCGATCTCGGCATCCATCATGTCTTCCAGGGCATACACGACAAGCGCACCGCATTTGAACAATTACTGACCCAAACCGGCGTCGCGGCCACTGCCTGCGGTTTTATCGGCGACGATGTCATCGACTTGCCAATTCTGTCGCGTGTCGGCTTCGCCGCCAGCGTGCCGAATGCACATCCTGAAGTACGTACACGCGTGCATTACGTGACGCAAGCCGGTGGCGGCCGTGGCGCAGCACGCGAATTATGCGATTTCATTCTGCGCGCGCAAGGCAACTACGAGGCGGCACTGGCGCCGTACCTATTGTGAAGAGCGCCAACTCTGCCAACGGGGTGCGCCTGATCGTATTGATTGCACTCAGTGCAGCCCTCGCGCTTGGTAGTTTCTGGCTGGTTGAAGTCATGCAGCGGCAAACCGAAGATTCGCTGCCCGCGCGCGCGCGCACGGAACCGGACTTTTATGTGGAAAAATTCAATTTCGTCCGCATGGGAAAAACCGGCGAAGCCCGCTACAACCTGACCGGTACCGAGATGAAACACTATCCCCAGGACGATTCCTATCAGATACAGAATCCGGTCATGCACAGCTACAGTATGGACAAGCCGCCCATGGTGAGTCGCTCCCTGCGCGCCACCATTACCAACAACAGCAGCGAAGTGCATATGTACGATAACGTGCATATCAACAGACCTGCGTCGGCCACTTCCCGGCATTTCCAGCTCAAGACTTCGTATCTGCTGCTGCTGCCGGATGACGACGTGATGAAAACGCCGAAACCGGTTGAAATAACAATTGGCGAATCGGTATTAACCGGCGCCGGCATGTTCGCCAACAATGCAAGCGGCGAATTCCGTTTGTCGAGCAATGTAAAAGGCCAGTATCAGCCCCCCAATATCACTCGTTGATGATGTGACCCGGCTTTTAATCGATCGATTTTTTAGAAAACGCTCATGAAACGATTACTCCCTGCACTGCTGCTTCTCTCAGGCTTCTGCGTCATGCCTGCCGCGCATGCCGAAAAAGCGGATGCGAGCAAGCCGACCAACGTCGAAGCTGATCAAATGCAGTACGACGACGTCAAGCAGATCAACACCTTCATCGGCAATGTCGTACTGACGCGCGGCTCGATCCTGATGAAAGCCAACAAGATGGTCGTGACGCAAGATCCTGCCGGCTATCAGTTTGTCGTCATGTACGCCGCTCCCGGCACGCTTGCCAGCTTCCGCCAGAAGCGCGATGGCGGCCCGGATCAATGGATAGACGGCCAGGCCGAGCGCATCGAATACGATGACAAGAATGAAATCATGAAACTGTTTTCCAAGGCGCGCATGCGCCGCCTGGAAAACGGCAAGACGACCGATGAAGTCAACGGCGAATACATTTCCTACGATACGCGCGCCGAATTCTTTACCGTTCACAACACTGCAAGCGGCGACAGCAAACCCGGTGCCGGCCGCATCAAGGCCATCATCCAGCCGCGCGCCACAGATACGAAAAAGGCGCCATAAGATGTCGAGCAAGTTGATAGTCAGCGGCCTGCAAAAAAGCTATGGCGCACGCCAGGTAGTGCGCGATGTCGCGCTGCAGGTTGAAAGCGGTGAAGTAATCGGTTTGCTGGGCCCGAACGGCGCCGGCAAAACCACCTCCTTCTACATGATCGTCGGACTGGTTCCATCCGACGCCGGCCGTATCGAACTGGATGGCGTCGATATTTCACGCCAGCCTATCCACAAACGCGCCCAGCTCGGTTTGTCCTATCTGCCGCAGGAAGCCTCGGTATTCCGCAAACTCAGCGTGGAAGACAATATTCGCGCCGTGCTGGAACTGCAACGCGTGAATGGCAAAGCTTTAAGTAAAGAGCAGATTGAACAGCGTCTGGATACCTTGCTGGCCGATTTGCAAATTGAAAAGCTGCGCGAGAATCAGGCCTTGTCCCTATCCGGCGGTGAACGCCGTCGCGTCGAAATCGCCCGTGCACTGGCAACCAATCCGCGCTTTGTTTTGCTGGATGAACCGTTTGCCGGCGTCGATCCGATTGCCGTGATTGAAATTCAGCGCATCGTGCGCTTCCTGAAAGAACGCGGCATCGGCGTCCTGATCACCGATCACAACGTACGCGAAACCCTGGGCATCTGCGACCGCGCCTACATCATCAATCAGGGCGCCGTGCTGGCCAGCGGACGACCGGATGACATCATTGCCGACGAATCGGTACGCCGTGTCTACCTGGGCGAACACTTCCGCATGTAACTGCGGAAACAAGACTAAGCCCCATGAAGCAATCCCTGCAATTACGCGTTTCGCAACATCTGGCATTGACACCGCAACTGCAGCAATCGATACGCCTGCTGCAATTGTCCACACTGGAACTGCATCAGGAACTCGAACAGATCCTGGCCGACAATCCGCTGCTGGAACGTACCGACGATCCCCTGGACCACGCCATTCGCCTGCTGGCCGATGGTGCAATCGGTTCTGCCGGCACCACGCCGGAAGGCGCCAGCGTCGAAGCGAATGCGCAAACGCCGGAAAGCGATACCAGCGTCGAAGCTCCCGAGCCGGCGGAAGCATCCAACGGCGATGCAGAATGGAGTTTCGACGATGTGGCCCGCACCTCGAAAGCACCGGACGACGACGATGCCCGCCCGCAGCTGGAAGCGCACGAAACCACGCTACGCGAACACTTGCTGGAACAGATGCGCGTTACCGTACGCGAACGACGCGATCGGGCATTGCTTGAGCTCATCATCGATGCACTGAACGACAACGGCTATCTGGAAGAAACGCTGGAAGAAATCCACGCACGCCTGCCGGAAGAACTTGAAATCGAACCGGAAGAACTGCAGATTGCATTGAACCTGCTGCAAAGTTTCGATCCGGCCGGCGTCGGCGCACGCAATGCTTCCGAATGCCTGGCCCTGCAAATCAAGCGTATGCCAAAAGTAGCGATGGTCACGCGCCGCATGGCACTCGCCATCGTGGAACATCATCTCGGCCTTTTCGCACAGCGCGACTTCAATAAACTGCGCAAGGCACTCGATTGCGACGATGAAGATCTGCGCGAAGCACAAGTCGTCATCAAGCAATGCAATCCGCATCCAGGTTCCATCTTCGCCACCGACACCTCCGATTATGTGGTGCCCGACGTGATCGTCAAACGTACACGCAACGGCTGGCAGGTAATGCTCAATCACGACGTCATGCCGCGCCTGCGCGTCAACAGCATGTACGCCAATATTTTGAAGCAAAGCAAGGGGGAAGGCTCGCTAGGCTCGCAGTTGCAGGAAGCCAAGTGGCTGATCAAAAACATGCGCCAGCGCTTCGACACCATCCTGCGTGTATCGCAGGCAATTGTAGAGCGGCAACGCAACTTTTTTTCACACGGCGCCGTGGCAATGCGACCGCTTGTGTTGCGTGAAATAGCTGATACACTAGGTCTACACGAGAGCACTATTTCTCGTGTAACGACGCAGAAATACATGCTTACTCCGCATGGCATGTTCGAATTGAAATACTTTTTCGGCAGCCATGTTGCAACGGAAACCGGTGGTGAAGCATCGTCAACTGCGATACGCGCACTGATCAAGCAACTGATAGGAGCCGAAAACCAGAAAACGCCATTCTCTGATAGCAAGATCGCAGAAATGCTGGCGGAACAAGGTATGGTCGTGGCGCGACGTACCGTTGCAAAATACCGTGAAGCCTTGAAAATTCCACCAGTCAATTTGCGCAAGTCGTTGTAGAGCTCGTCCTTAGTAGTTTTTGTTATACCTTGCTGTGTTCATGGCCAGGTAAAGGCATGAACCTCCAGTGAATTATCATAGGAGCACTGTATGAATCTCACAATCAGTGGACATCACCTCGAATTAACCCCAGCCATCCGCGAATATGTACAAGGAAAACTGGAGCGCATCAAACGGCATTTCGATCACGTCATCGATATTGCAGTCATTCTGACTGTAGACAATCTTCCGGAAAAAGAAAAACGCCAAAGGGCGGAAATCAACTTGCGTGTGAGAGGCAAGGATATACATGTGGAAAGCATCGCGAACAATTTGTATGCCGCGATTGACACTCTGGTCGACAAACTCGACCGTCAAGTCATCAAATACAAAACCAAACAGCAGGATCATCAGCATGATGCAATCAAACGTTTGCCGGATGAATCGGATGCTGTTGCGTCTTAAGGCGCGATAACAAGACCGGTCAAGCCGGTCGCTAAAAATGAAGGGCGCAGATTGCGCCCTTTTTTGTACGTAATACTTTCGGCCTCAAACATACCTTGCAAAAATGAGCATCAAATCCTCAAGAATGTCGTTATAGAATAATTCAATGCAAGTCCCCCAACGTCAATATCCGTGCGCGTCCCCAAAAACTGTAACAGTGATCGCCCTGCTTCTCACTGTGAGTGCGCATATATTTTTTCTGCGTTTCTGGCTTGACTCGACCAGCAGCAAGCCAGCGACACAGAATGTTTTGGTTGCCTTGACTGCGAATCCATTACAGAAAAATCCTGTCCGCAAAAATATCTTGAATCCCGCAAAAAGCGGCGATAGCGAACCCCAAGTGGAATCAGATGCTCAACAAGACAGGCAAAATATCGAGCCCCCCACAATAGAACCGAGCTCCGAAAATAAAACCTATTATTTTAAATATGATGAAGTAAGCAGCAAACCAGTAGTCATTACAGATATACCTGCAGATTTTTCTCTGCCTGTACTTGCAGACCTGTCTCAAACGCTGGTTCTGACTCTACGCATCAGCGACAAAGGGGAAATAGATGAAGTATTGATTGACAGCAAAAATCTCGATGAAAACGCAAGGGAATCAGTCATTAATGCGTTCAAGACTATGCGATTTGAGGCAGCCAGAATTAATGACATATCAGTGCCAAGCGAAATTCGTATCGAGGCACAAGAAAATGAACTGTATACCACCCAAGCCATTGAATAAAAATCGGCGGCAATGATATGCCGCCGATTTACTTAAAATTCAATTCACTCAGGTATCAACTCTCGCCAAATCACGCGTTTCCCCTTGAATGACAAGGCACTAGGAGGATTGGGCAACTCATGCGTCGGTTGCTCCGGAGTCGGATGATCTGAGGTCACGACTGAAACATGCCTTTTCCCATCCGGTGTGTAGTAATAATTCACACCGACAATTGGAGCATTGAACAATTCAGAAACGATCCCGTCAGCATTATTGCCGTTCAGGTAATTAAAATAATTAAGCCATCCATAACCACCGGGTGAACAGACTGTATTGGACGGAACCGTCGATGGCGCGATTAACAGTCCAGAGTCCAGTATCGGCTCGACATGAATCCGCTCCCCACTATCCGACAGATCAATGAACCATCCTGGATCGATTCTGAAATCCATTTCATTTTGGGAGGCTGTGCGCGTCGCTCCTAAAGTCGTTAAAGTCTGCCGCACCAGGGAAAGACGGGGATTCACCAGCGTCGTCGCAAGATTGTCATCCTTGATCGCATACAAGGTCTGCCGCTGCGTATTCTCCAGATCGCTTTTTTCCAGATATTTCCCAGTCCCCACAAATACCAGTCGTTTACCGTAAGCGACTCCCAATTCCGGTGCCGCGGTAACTGGCTGAGCCGCGCCTGACGGATCCTTTAAGGTTGCCAATTTCAAGACCGTATTATTGTTGATATTGAAGCGCCACACGTTACCCAGGATGTCCCCGCCATAAACGTAGACCGAAGTATTATTGCGCGTTGGATCATTTGCATAGTTCGATATCTTGGCTAGCCCGCTAGGCGTAGTCGTATCTCCCGCCCCCGTTCCAATACGCGCAATATGCGCACCGGTTAGTGCATTACGCACATACAGATAACCTTCTCCATTTCCAGGACTAGTGTTGTTATAGCCCGAAGTGAAAAGCACGACCCAGGTACCATCGGCTTTTTTTGTCACGACCGGATAACCGTAGCTGTAGCCAATATTTGCTTCGGTACTTGAGCTTATTTCCCACAACAGACTAGGCGCGGCGGGGTTGGTAATATCGAGCGCATAATATCCCCTTCCTCCACCGTTCAAGCCGGCAACCAGAATCGTGCGCCATGCAGCCGCCGCAGTGTCATACACATCTGCAATCACGGGCCTGCCATTGACATAGTTTCTGTGCTGACTTGCGTAGTTCTTGTCTGCCAGATGCCAAAGATCCGGAATCACCAAGGTAGGCACAAATGCCCACCGCTCCGTACCATCTACTGCGTTAAACGCATGCAGCATGCCATCGTTAGTCCCCATATATACGGTTTTCGGACGTGATGTCTTTGCTGTGATGTATGCCGCATAACCTGTATCCGCATACTTGAAATACGGCTTGCCTACGAAAGCGGGTTGCGATTCGATTGCATCCCCCAAGGTCGCTTCGCGATAACGATACAGCCGATCTTCAACCGCATTGCTGGTCCGGTCCATCTCAAACCCGGTATGCCCCCTTAGATAGCTCACCATCTTTGCACCTGCAGCAAGCGTCTTCTGATCGGCAGACAGATCCGCCCACTGACTTAATCCGGTGCCGGAAAAATAGGTCTTCTGGGTGTCTGACAAGTTGTCATAGATAAAATCGACCAGACTTCCTGCGCCGTTTGCCATTTTGATGACGCGGCTATCTGTTGAGGCACCCACTCTTGAGCGCATGGTACCGGTACAAGCAGTCGCCATTTCCACTTTACAGCTTGTGCCGTCCAGTGTACCGTTAGTGCAGGTATCCGCTGTGGCGCCCGGTGTGACGCAATAGTAAGCATTGCTGCTGCCATCGGTCGATTGAGCGATCGTTCCGGGTGCCGGGCAAGAGCCGGCTATTGTATTCTCGACGCACCATGCCGGAGACTCGCTGACGTCACCAGTTTTCAGGTTGATCGTACGTGCCTCAAGATTGCCCTGCCATTTGACGGTGGTGTAGCTTGCGACATAAGCGAAATTATCATCGGCCACCGGATTCAAGGTACTGGTGGCCGCAGCAGAGCCAGCCCCCAGTTTTGATCCAATAGCGGCAAGCGCGCCATTCAGACCACTGGTCAACTGGGACGGATCTTTGGCACTGAAATAGGTCCCCTGACCATTGACGGCGGCATGCCATAGATCATCAATCGCTGTTTCGGTATCGGCAGCTGGCACTGGCCAGTTGACAGCAGATGTGCCTGAACCATTTTTAATGTCGTAATAATCCCCGGAACCAGCCGTCTTGTAATCACTGACATAGGAAAGCGTGCCATCCACTCCCAGACCGAGTGTGAATGTAGTCATATGCTGTTTGACGTTATTGTCGGTGCCGCTGACAAAAACATTATCCTTGCATACATCAATGCCCAATGCTCCCGTGCAGTTGCTAAGCGAACTGTTACGCAAATCAGTGTCGTAATAATACTTTGCCGCATCTGCCAGGCTGTTGGAACTGGCCGTTGGTCCTTCATACATTGGACGCGGTGTGCTGCCTCCATCTAGATTGCCGACGGCATTGCCATCCAATCCCTTCACGGCAGAATTTGTATCTGTATTCCAGTAACCGTCTGTGGTGAGCAAGGCAAAGTTCTGCTGGCAGGAATACTGCATCGGATCTGCGCTCCCCACAGGCTTTTTCCCCGCATACAGCAAACCTACGCGCGTCAGCGCCGATCGCAAGGGCGTACCGCCGGTTGGGTTGATAGAAAACAGCTTTTTGTACCACTTATCCTTAGTATTGTTGGTGCCGGCATCAAATGGGGCGATCGGCAAATAATTATTGCCCTGGATGTCGATAAACCCGACGCGATAACGATTATCAATCGACTTGAAGGCTCGGCTGGTAGCGGTTTTCATCGTCTGCATCCGCGTCTGATAATACGTCCACCAGTTTGCGAAATTCGTCATCTCTTCGCTGTACGAACATGAGGTCGTGCTGGCGACACAGTCAGTGCGTGCTGCACCGCGCGGATAAGTTGCCCCATCCACGATATCGGTACGCACAAAAGAACCTGAATAGAGAGGAGATGAGGCGAGAATCTCTGGCTTACCCGCGACGTAACCACTAAGCTTCTGGGTCATTGGGCTAAAGGTACAACGGCTATTGGAGTTTGAAGTACGTGTCAGAATTACGTCATAGCTGACATCGCCCATGCTCGCCGGCACCTGTATCTTCAAGGTGTCGCCGGAACCGCTGAATGTATATCCGGCCGGCGGTGTTTTCCCTCTGGCGCTGGCTGCCAGGGAATTGGCCGAACTTTCATTGGATGTTGCCGACGGCAGGACGTTGACCCCGTTAATGGTGATCGATGCAATACCCGCTTCCCTTGAACTATTACACCCAGACATCGAGAATCTGAATGTCGCACTGGCACCTACTGCAGGCACAGATGGCACATATGGTTGCGCCGGCGATAAAAATTTGGTGGGGAAGCGTATTTTCTTGTAGTTACCGGCGCGTAGCCCCTGGCAAGAATTAGCAGCAGGTATGGTGGCCGTTGCATTTGGCTCATCCAGACACCAGCGCACACGTGCTGGAAAGCTGAATACATCGGTCTGATTCGATTGGCAATTAATCAGCTTGGCAGAGTCACACCATTCGCCAGGGATAATGCGATAGTAGTGCGGGCCCAAGGCTTTGAGATCAGTGGTTATCACCCCAGAAGAATCCATCTTCGCCAGCCAGTTGTTCCCGTTCGATGTGGTATTGCGCGGATACTTGTAGTCCTTACCTCCGACAGTACCTGGCAAGACGTAATTATTATTGCGCAGGCAGTCGTTATAGCTAGTATTCGTGCACCATTCTACGTCTGCATAACCGGTAACCAGATTCGTCGAACCACTACTTTGAATGCCATATGCATCATTCTTGACGCTGGTCCAGGAGGTCTGGCTTGCATAGCTGGTACCCGCACTATCCACTGGTGGCAGATAGTTGATTGCAGGGTTGTAATACACGCCATTCACATCCGGACTTTTGAATAGCGGTGAATTAGTACACCCCAAGTTGTAACTACCATCCGTGTTTTTGCATAGGTTATCGTTCACCCAGTCCGGCAAATAGTTCCAATCCATACTTCCAGAACCATCGAGAATGAACATCAGGTTTGGCAGCACCGCAGTCGTAGTCGCATTGGCGAGCGGCTCGGTTGCCAATGCTATTGATGCAGGCAGTGCCTTCAAAGGCAACACCATTGTGAAGGCAAACGTGACTATAGCCACAATATTGGCGCCGCGCCCAATGTCGAAATAGTGTTTCATGTTTGCCTCTTAGTAAATGAATCCCTGAACGTAGCTGACGGTATTACGCGGCCCCGTCACACGAACGGTCACACGGAACATCACGCTACTGCCGCTTTTTTCAGCATGCTGCTTGGACGTATCCATAGAATCTGTTTGCGACTCTGCGTCGCTGAAGACACATTTTTCGGCGATCGGAGCTTCGCCCTCAATCGTGCTGCACATGCGTTCAATGATGTAGCGAACGTCGTTACCACTGGCATCTTTGCCGGCGCTGGCGCTCAGCTGATCGGCCCATCTCGCCGCAGAGAAAAAATCCATATCTGAAAGATTGGAGTAATAGCCATTCGTGCCGCTGGTGTTATTCAGCGCCTGATCTGCGGGAAGCTTTGCCTGGTCCTTGATCTGCTCCGCAGATAGCCAGGCAATGGCGCTTTCCAATCCAGTATCACCGGACGAGGTCGCGGCGCGGCGAAATGCAATATTGCCCGCGATAAGACTGGACGTATCTACAGAACGCACTAACGCAACCGCCGCCAGCATAATGGTGACGAGGGCAATCAGGGCAATGAAAAGTACGACTCCGCGTTGCCTGCTTAGCGTACTGATCCGCCTGCGCATAAAAGAGTGTTGGCTCATAGTTTGTCCGCCGACCAGATCATGTTGCGAATCGGGATAAGTGTGTCGAATACTCGGTAACGATATTTTTTCCAATCCGGGTCTGCGCTTAGATCGATCGCTGGCGCCGGATTGGCGACGGTGCCGGCCCATGCGCACAGCCCTGTGGGAGCGGCAGTTGTCAGGGAAGAGCATGCGGCCGTGACGTCCTCTTTTTCCTTTACGCTGTTACGAATGACCAGTGCCACACGAATCGCCTTGATCCTGTTGCGATTACCTGCCGTCATGGCTGCACCCCATTCCGGATCAACCGCATCCACATAAGCGTCAGGGGTGATCTGATTCACATTTCCGGCAAGGGTAATTCCATAGCGAGCCTGCATGTTCACAACGCCGCCTGCAATTTGCACCCCACTCTCAAGCAAATTGGTACCGGACACTTCATAAGTAGTTGCCTGCCACCGTCCCAGACAGGCAAAGGTGCCGCTAGCTGGATCCGTGATCACGGGGGAAAATACAATCCCGGCCGCAGTGGGTGTACCGGAGACAGTAGTCATCGCACATTTTGTGCCATTAGTTACAAGAACTGTGTCGCCATCCCGGCAAGACAATATATTGTTTTGATCCGGCGCGGATGGGAAGCGAAGTGGCACACCACCAAAAGCGGTCGTTCCTTTGCGTACAACGATCTGGTCGCTGGCACCACCAGCACCGTTGACAATTTCCACCGGAGTAATGCTGACACCAACCTCCGGCGTATCGGGATCAGCATCGTTATCTACCAACGGTTTATCTGCGCAATTGAGCGCCTGGTTTTGCGCGCTAAAAACCGGCAAGCCGTAACCGGCCATCTGGATCTGGCGCTGCATCGTGTAGATCGCAATGCTGCCAGCAGTCTGCGCATCTGCAGTTCCGGTTGTTGAACGCTTTTGACCCTCAAACATCGCGGCGACTTGCACGATCACCAGCGTTGCGATCATCCCGATCGCAAGGCCGACCATGATCTCCACCAGACCAAAACCATTTCCCGAAGAAAATCGGCGTGCGTTATGAATTCTTCTCATACGCCCCCCGTTACTCTGGCCACACTAGTGACATTGTGTTCTGCGCTATCACCAGGCTGCTGCCAGGTAACCTTCACAACAAAACATGACAGGTTGCCTGCGCAGTTGGGTATATCCCCGCGAATAGTGATCCTGCGTCCATTGGGCAATCCGGAGCCCGCCGAAATATCCGTTCCGGGGGCAGGCTCGGCATAGTTTGCCAAATTCATTTGATCCACCCACATCTGCGAAATACGCTGCTCCACAATCAATCCGGCTTCTACGCGGTACTTGGCGTCAGAATTAGCCTTGATCATAGTTGCCTGCAAGCCAACCGCTCCCAGAATACCCACAGAAAAAATAAGGATGGCAATCAATCCTTCCAGCAGCACGATGCCTTTCTGGGCGGAGGAGAGACGATAGCGAATATGCATTTTCATTGGAGTCTGCCCTCGTCCCTCAACATGCGCGCGAATCTGGCGCAGCAACGTTCGGATCACACATCCGCACACTGCCGCCGTTTACGATAATGCGTAAATTCCTGCTGTCTGCTGCAGACATAACCTCAGCATTCACATCCACATCAATCACAACGTCGGTTCCACGACCCAAAGCATTGAAATTCACATCAGAAATTACAGGATTGGCGACCACGGTCACCGCAGCAGAAGAACCATCACCAGTTGCACGACTTTGAATGAGAGTGCAATCATCACCGTCGACCAGACAGACTGTCCATGAGGAACCATCCCCCATCGAAAATCTGACCACCTGATTACGCGCAACAGCCTCAGAGCGGGCCAGTTGCAAACCATTCAGGATGGACTCTGCGGCATTCCTCAGTTTTGCGTTTTGTATCCAGGTGCGATAACTAGGAACGCCAAGTGCTATAACGATAGCCAGCACGACTATCCCTATCATCAGTTCTATCAGGGTAAAGCCCCCGTTATGTGCATTTCGCCTCAGCATGCCTCACCGCGCTTGGATATCCAGCAATTGACTTCCGCACCGGGAGGCACTGTTGATTTTTTAGTGTTGTTCTGATCAAGTGAATATTTATATCCATCCATGCCCTGGCTCGCTACACCGGTTGCGGTAATCGTATATACATTGGGCGTAGCAGCATCAGTCGCGCAAGCAAAAGTGAAGTATTTTCCTGACGCCACGGCACCAGCGGCGGTCGCACAAGCTGCATCGACATAACCAGCGTAGCTGCGGTTATCCTGATAATACTGTTCCATTTTCACGCGCATATTTGCAAGTTCGGACGTTGCCTCCTGCACTTTTCCTCTGCGCACATAGTCCCCATAATAGGGAAGTGCGATCGAAGCAAGAATGCCGATAATTGCAACCGTAATCATGAGTTCAATCAGCGTAAATCCAGCCGATTTGCGCAAATTGGATGGGGAGAAAAAAATATGTTTCATGTCATGTTCCCTTTAAGTAACATTAATTTAAACCAATCAAGCGGCATTACCAGACACATCCGATAAACGGCGCAATTCCCGCTCCGAGCGGTTTGCTCTATTGCTACCTGTCGCAAAGAAGCCGCTAGAATGCCTAACCTCACCCAACAAACTTCATATATGCCCGCAGATATCCGCATCACTATCGACCATGGCTTAGGCTGCCTGACACTGGATCGCCCGCAGGCCATGAATTCTCTTTCGCTGGACATGATTCGTACGATGTCGCAAGCGCTGTCGGCATGGCGGACGGATGAAAACGTGCATGCTGCGCTGATCAACTCCAGCACCCCCAAGGCATTTTGTGCCGGCGGCGATATTCGATTTTTTTACGATGTCGGCATCGCAGGGCTGCGCGGTGGCAGCGCCTTGCTGGAAGATTTTTTTACCGAAGAATATGCATTGAATCACTTGATTCATCATTATCCGAAGCCCTACATCGCACTGATGGATGGCATCGTGATGGGTGGCGGCATGGGTATTACGCAAAGCAGTGCCGCAGCACGGATACGCATCGTGACCGAGCGCACGCGTATGGCGATGCCGGAAGTGAATATCGGCTTGTTCCCGGATGTAGGCGGCGGTTATTTCCTGTCGCGCCTGCCGGGACAAATCGGCACCTATCTCGGCTTGACCGGGGAAATTGCCGGTGCCGCAGATGCCTTGTACGCCGACCTGGCCGATGTATTTATTCCGCGCAAGGAATTGCCCGCCTTGCTGACCCTGCTTGCATCCGTCAAGGATCGGCAATACCGCCAGGCCATCGATGAATTTGCAGCGCCGTTTGCCGAACAAATCGATCCCGCGAATAGCGTGCTCGCCAGACAGCGTGATTTGATCGATCGCCATTTTTCACACGACAATGTGGCTGCTATCGTCGAATCCCTGAAACAAGACGATGATCCCTTCGCGAAAAAAACGCTGGACTCCCTGCTGCAGCGTTCGCCGCTGATGGTTTGCGTTTCGCTGGAGCAGATACGCCGTTCAGCCAACATGGAGCTGGCAGATTGCCTGCGTCTGGAACGCACGATGGTACGACGCTGCTTTGAACATGGGGAAGTGCTGGAGGGCATACGTGCGCTCGTGATCGACAAAGACCACGCACCGCAATGGCGGCCGGCATCGCTGGCAGAAGTAAGTCAGGAAATGATTGCACCATTCTTTGAATCGGCCTGGCCGGCCTATGCCCATCCGTTGCGCGAACTTGACTAAACCGGATCAAATCTCAAGCAACTCTGCGCAACATCAAATAAAGATCAAGTGCGCAGACTTGTTTGTTCACATCTCGTCGATCAGGAACAAACGCTTATGCTCGCGTATCGCATAGCGATCCGTCATGCCGGCGATGTAGTCAGCCACCTTGCGCGCCTGCACTGCCCTTGCCTGCGGCGTGTCGCTGACAACTTGCTGATAATCGGGTGGTAATAGATTCGGTTCGCGCATGAAGGCATCGAACAATTCCGCCACGATACGGCGCGCCTTGCTCGTCATGCGATTGACTTGATAATGCTGGTACAGGTTTTCGCGCAGAAAGCGCTTGAGCACAACAGCCTCGGCGCGCATGCCGTCGGAGAATGCAATCAGGGCCGGCGCATTGCGCACATCGTCTATCGTTTTCACTTGTGCCGCTTGTATGCGCTGCCGTGACGTGTCGATCACGTCGACAATCAATGCATTGATCATGCGCCGTATCGTTTCATTGATGGCGCGCCGCCCGTTAATACCGGGAAATGCCAACTCGACCTGATACCGGTGTCGCGCATAAAAATCGACTTCATCCAGTTGTGCAGTCGTCAGCAAACCCGAACGCAAGCCATCGTCAATATCGTGATTGTTGTAAGCGATTTCATCAGCCAGATTGGCCAGTTGTGCCTCCAGCGCCGGCTGCTTTTTTTCGATGAAACGCAGGCCGATTGCATCCAGCTTTTTTGCATTCGCCAGCGAACAATGCTTGAGGATGCCTTCGCGCGTTTCAAACATCAGATTCAAGCCATCGAAAGCACCGTAGCGCTGCTCAAGCGTATCGACCACCCGCAGGCTTTGCAGATTATGTTCGAAGCCGCCGTACTCGCTCATGCAGGCATTCAAGGCATCCTGCCCAGCGTGCCCGAAGGGGGTGTGGCCGAGATCGTGCGCCAGTGAAATTGCCTCGATCAGATCTTCATTCAACTGCAGATTGCGCGCGATGGAGCGTGCAATTTGCGCCACTTCGATGCTGTGCGTCAGGCGAGTACGAAACAGATCGCCTTCATGATTGACGAATACCTGGGTCTTGTATTCCAGTCGTCGAAATGCGGCGGAATGGATGATGCGATCGCGATCGCGTTGAAATTCAGTACGCGAGGAGGTGGATGGTTCGGAGAAACGACGGCCCGCCGATTGCTCCGAGCGCGCCGCATAAGGGGCAAGATGAACTTCGATATTCATGTCAGGCAACCGCACGTAAAATCACGCGCGCCGGATGGTGAATCAGGCGACGCATGCATTCAATGTTTGCAGCAGCAAGTCTTGCGGCACGGACATGATGATGGATGTTCCCAAGGGCTTGAGCAGTATGAACTTGATGGCGCCGCCTTCGTTTTTCTTGTCGACTTCCATCAACTCCAGCCAGCGCGCAACGCCCAGATCCGGCGCAACCGTAGGCAATCCTGCCGCCTTCACGACCGCGACGATGCGCTCTTTTGAGCGAGCATCGATAAAGCCCAGGCGCTGCGACAGATCCGCTGCCATCACCATGCCGCAACCGACCGCTTCGCCATGCAGCCAGACGCCGTAGCCCATGCCGGCTTCAATCGCGTGGCCGAAGGTGTGGCCGAAATTCAGGATCGCGCGCAAGCCGCCTTCGCGCTCGTCCTGGCGCACTACATCAGCCTTGATTTCGCACGAACGCTTGATCGCATATGCCAAAGCATCTGCATCTTTTGCAACGAGTTTCGCGATATTCGCTTCTATCCAGTCGAAGAATGGCGCATCGATGATCGCACCATGCTTGATCACTTCCGACAAGCCGGCCGACAATTCACGTGCCGGCAAGGTATTCAAGGTCGAGGTATCGGCGATCACCGCTTGCGGCTGATAAAAAGCGCCGATCATATTCTTGCCGAGCGGATGATTGATCCCGGTTTTTCCGCCGACGGATGAATCGACTTGCGACAGCAAGGTGGTGGGCACCTGGATAAATGGCACGCCGCGCATGTACGCTGCTGCGGCAAACCCGGTCATATCTCCGATCACACCGCCGCCCAAAGCAATCAGCGTAGTTTTCCGATCGCATTTTTCTGCCAGCAGGACATCAAACACTTTCATCAGATTGGCCCAGTTTTTTTCTTCCTCGCCATCCGGCAAAACAATCTGCGTAACGTGCTTGCCGGCCGCTTCCAGCGTGGCAGTCAAACGGTCGAGATACAGGGGCGCAACAACTGTGTTGGTGACAATGGCGACGCGCGCGCCCGGGATGTGCGCGGCAACTACCGTTTGGTCGTCGAGCAGAGCCTGCCCGATGCTGATGGGATAACTGCGTGCGCCTAAATCAACGTACAGGGTATGAGAAGCGGAAAGCTGTGGCATGGGGTGCTTTGATAATAAATCTTGTTGCAATGATACAGCCGTAGCGCTCTGCGTATGCTCCGGCCCCAACTGCGCCAGGATCGATTGCATCAAAAATTGTACGTTAGGCCGACCGGTATCGATCACGATGTCGGCGATTTCATTGTAGAGCGGTTCGCGGATACGCGACAATTCCTCGAGAGTCTTGCGTGGATCGCCGGTCTGCAGCAGCGGACGGTTCTTGTCGTGGCTGGTGCGCTGCAAAAGGTTGTTGACGCTGGCACGCAGATAAATGACGGTACCCCGCGACTTGAGATAAGCGCGATTTTCCGCATTCAGGACTGCGCCACCGCCGGTAGCGAGCACGATATCCTGTTGCGCGGTCAGATCGCGAATGACTTCCGCTTCACGCTGCCGAAAACTGGCTTCACCCTCAATTTCAAAGATCAAGGGGATAGCTGCGCCGGTGCGCGCCTCGATTTCGTGGTCGGAATCGATGAACTGCTTGTTCAGCCTTTTTGCCAGCGCGCGACCGACCGTCGTTTTGCCGGCACCCATCAGGCCGACCAGAAAAATATTTCCACCCACGTTTTACAAACTCTTTCTAAGCAGGTGCAGCAGCCGGAATGGCTCTGCCCACACCCGGCATCCTACCTGATTGACACCTTGTCGTTGAGGATTTTAGGTGTCAGGAAAATCAGTAATTCTGTTTTGTCATTGGTACGACCTGTCGTTTTGAACAGATTTCCCAGTACCGGAATATCGCCAAAGAACGGTACTTTTGAAACCGAATCACGTTCGGTCTGCTGAAAAATACCGCCGATCACCACCGTGCCGCCGTTATCGATCAACACCTGGGTTTTGACATGCTTGGTGTCGATGGCAAAACCCGAGCGCGTTTCCACGCCGACACTGTCTTTATTGACATCAACGTCCAGGATGACATTGCCGTCCGGCGTGATTTGCGGCGTCACTTCCAGTCTCAAGTTTGCTTTTCTGAATGAAACACTGGTTGCACCGCTGCTGGTCGCCTGTTGATAAGGCAGCTCGGTTCCCTGCTCGATCAGGGCTTTCAACTGGTCGGCAGTAATCACGCGCGGGCTGGAAATAATTTTCCCTTTGCCGTCTGCTTCCAATGCCGACAATTCAAGGCCGATGAATCTTGTTGCCGCCGCATTGAACAAGGTTAATGCGACCGAACCTGGCGTATTGCCGTTGAGAGGCGAAGCCGGCAAATTTACTGCGTTGCCATTTACTGTTTGCAAATTCGTCAAATTGAGACCGGGCGCGCTTGCATCGGCATTCTGCTGACCGCCTACTTCAAGAATGTTATTACGCCCGCGCTGCAGGCCGAAACCCAGCTTGACACCCAGACTGCTGCTGAATTTGTCATCCGCTTCCACGATCCGCGCTTCAATCATGACTTGACGGCTTGCCACGTCGGTTTTCAGCACGAGGGCACGAATTTCTTCCAGCTTGGATGGAATATCGGTAATAAATAATTGATTGGTACGCGGATCGACGACTGCGCTACCGCGCTTGCTCAGAATACTGCGGCTGCCTCCACCGCTGTTATCAATGCCGAATACCTGCTTGAACGACTCCGCCTTTTGATAGTTCAGCTGGAATGTCTCCGTCCTTACCGGTTCCAGTTCGGCAATTTGCGCACGCTGTTCCAGCTCCAGTTTTTCCTTGGTCAACAATTCGTCGCGCGGCGCAATCCAGATCACAGAGCCGTTCTTGCGCATATCCAGACCCTTGGCCTGCATCACGATATCGAGCGCCTGATCCCACGGTACATCTTTCAGACGTAAAGTCAGGTTGCCGCTGACGGTGTCGCTGGTAATGATATTCAGACCGGTGAAATCGGCAATCACCTGCAGCACTGCCCGCACTTCCACATTCTGGAAATTCAGCGACAGTTTTTCACCGCGATAATCGCGCACGCCCAAGCCCAGCTTGTTCGGCTCTTCCTTCAGTGGTTTGACTTCGATCACCAATTGCGTATCGCTTTGATAGGCGCTGTGCTCCCACGCACCTTTGGGTTCTATCGTCATCCGCACATTTTCGCCCTGCTGCTGCGTGGTGACAAGATTGACCGGCGTGCCGAAATCGGCGACGTCCAGACGACGGCGCAACACATCCGGCAGCGTGGCCTTCATGAAATCGACTTCGAGCTTCTTGCCCTGCTGACGCACATCTACTGCAATTTGATTGTTTGGCAAATCGACCACGATCCGCCCTTCGCCATTATTGCCGCGACGGAAATCGATATCACGCAAGGCCTGGCTTCCAGCGCCGGCATACGTTTGCGCATTAGCGACGGGCAGACCGGCTGCATTGACAGCAGTCGCCACGCCGCCAGTACCGTCTATCGTGACGATCACGGTATTGCCATCTATCACGGTGGCGTAATTCAATGTGCGCGTCAAATTGAAAACCAGACGGGAACGATCGCCGGCCTGCACCACATTGACATTGCGTACATCGCCCAGACCGATATCCTGCACACCCTTGCCGGTCGCATTTGCGGTACCTGCAAAATCCAGTGCGATACGTGCGGGATTGGTGATGGAGAATCCGATGGGCGCCTTGCTCGGTGGATTTTTCAGCGCCACTTTCACGACGACATTCGAGCCCTGCTGATTGGCCGTAATGGATTGAATCGCATTTTCCTGCGCCGTTGCGGCGCCACACATCATGACGAGATAGATGAACGCACACGTACGCTGTATTTTTTGCATGATTCCCTGCGGGCTTTTGAATTGTTTATGATGCGCCATCATTTTTGCGTCTCCTGCAACTCCAGCTTGGCTTCACGTTCGACCCATTCGCCGGACGCGTCTTGAACGATTTCCTTCAGTTCCACTTCGGTATCAGTAATCTTGACGACCATCCCAAGATTCTGTCCGATGTAGTTCCCCACCTTGACTTGAAACACGGATTTGTCGGCCTGCAACAAGGCAAAGGTCAAACCCGGTTTGGCCAGCGTACCGACCATGCGCAGGTTATCGAGCGGATAGCTTTCAAGGGCTTCGCGACGACGATCCAGGTCGGGGCGGATAGTGCCCGTGTCTTTCTTTGCCTTGGCCAAAGCGACTGCCAGCTTGTTCGTGCTGTACGGATCTTCGCGACCCTTGGCGTCATAAGTGAAGGGCGTAAATTTTTTCGGCTCGGACAAAGGCTTGATCGACACTCTGGTTTGCTGCCTGACCTCTTTCATCCACTGGCTGACATCCTGTATCCCGCCATCACCACAGCCGGACAGACTGATCAAAAGCAGGCCGGGCAAGCCGAAACGAATCAAATGAACGCTCTTCATTTTTTGCCACCTTTTTTCGCTCCTGCAGCAGCTTTTCTTTGTGCGGCTACTTCTTCGTCATCCAGATAACGGAAAGTCTTGGCCACGGCATCCAGTGTCAAGGTATTGTCTTTTGCCACCACCAGATTCATTTTATTCAAGGTCACGATACGCGGCAGATTGGCAATGTCGCTAGTGAATGCGCCCACATCATGGTAGTGACCGCTCACCTTGATATCGATGGGCAATTCTGCGTAGTAATCCCTGACGATAACCTGTCCCGGTTTGAAGAGCTCGAATTGCAAACCGCGACCCAGGCCTGCCTGATTGATGTCGGACAGCAAGGCATCCATTTCCGCCTTGCTTGGCAATTGCTTCTCCAGGGTCGCCACATACTCGTTTACCTGTTCTTTTTGTTTGCGCAAACCGTCCAGATTGACCGCTTGCTGCACCTTTATCTTGTAGGCGTCTTTCAAGGTAAGCTCTTCCGCCGCCGCGCGGTCCAGCTCCTCCAGTTGCTCGCTCCAATAAAAAAACCAGCCTATGCCGAGCACGGCAATCAACACACCCAAGGCGCACAACATGCGCGGGAAAATAGGCCATTGCCCTGGATGCAAGCCATTCAGGTCGCGAAACTGCGCACTGACCGACTCGCCGATATTTTTCAGATCTGCCATGGTGCTGGTCTCATATCAGTGTTTGTTCGGGATGGCATGCGGCGCAGGCGCCTTTGCATCTGCCGCCGGCACGTCGTTATCTCGCGGACGCTTGATACCCGCATTGATGGTGAATTCAAATACCCTTTTGGCATCTTTCCCCTGCCCAACGCCAGTCGAACGAATTTCTATCAGATCAGGACGCTCCAGCCACGGCGAATGATTGCCAAGATTGCGCAACAATTCGGAAACCCGTTCATTGGATTGCGCATAGCCATTGAGCAACACGCGCTGCCCATCCTGCTTGAAGGATTTGAGGTAGACGCCTTCCGGCACTTGTTGCGCCAACTCATCCATCAGATAGACGGGCTGATTGCGATCGCTCTGCAAATCTTCTACCGCCTGCTGTCGTGCTTTCAGCGCTTCAATTTCCTGCTTCAGGCTGGCAACTTCCTTGATCTCGCCATCCAGTCGCGTATTTTCATTTTTAATGAACGTGTTGCGTTGTTCCTGGTCGGAAATCGCATTGGCAAAATACGCTCCTACCGCGATCACGATCAATGCGCCCACGATTGCACTTAACAACAGCAGTCCAACAAAATCCTTTTTACGCTGCTTGCGTCTTTCCTCCCGGTGCGGGAGCAGATTGATTCTGATCATCAGTCAAACCTCCGCATCGCCAGCCCGCATGCGACCAGATAGGCTGGCGCCTCGATACGCAACTGTTTTTCGCGCACGTTCGGGCCGAGTTGCATGCCTTTGAAGGGACTCACGACAGAAGTCGACAACTTGGTGCGATTGGCAATCATGTCCACCATGCCCGGGATGATGGCGCAGCCGCCGGCAAGGAATAGTTGATCTATGCGTGTATAAGGCGTGGAAGTGAAGAAAAATTGAATTGCGCGTGTCACTTCGAGTGCCGCATTTTCCAGGAAGGGCTCCAGGATGTCGCTCTGATAACCATCAGGCAAATCGCCCATCTTCTTCTTGATTTCAGCCTCTTCGTACGACAAACCGTAGGTACGGACGATATCTTGCGTCAGTTGATGGCCGCCGAATGGTTGTTCACGCTCGTAAATCAATTGCCCATCCAGCAAAATGGAAATGTGCGTCACCTGCGCGCCGATCTGGAACAAACCCAGAATCTGGCCTTTGCCGGCGTTCGGCAATTGCCGGGTAATACGCTCGATTGCAGCGCGCGCCGCATACGATTCGATATCCATGACAGTCGGTGTGATGCCGGCAGCTTCGGCGACCGCTACCCGATCTTCCACTTTTTCCTTGCGTGTTGCCGCCAGCATGACTTCGACATCTTCCGGCGAATTTTCCACCGGGCCGATGACATCGAAATCCAAACGTACTTCATCCAGCGCAAAGGGGATGTATTGGCTGGCTTCGGTTTCCACCTGCAGCTCCAGACTCTCCTCGGACAGGCCGCTCGGAAGAATGATTTTTTTGGTGATGACGGAGGCAGGAGGCATGCCCATCGCCGCAAACTTGGCGCGAGTGCCGCTCTTTTTCCACACACGATGTACAGCATCCGAAACCTGATCGATATTTTCGATGTTGCCGTCAACCACCGCGCCACGTGCCAGCGGTTCGGAAGCGAAGCATTCGAGGCGCAATTCGCCTTTCCCGACCTCGGATAGCTCAACGAGTTTTACCCCGGAACTACTAATGTCCAGGCCAATCAGCGGCGGATTCTTTTTGCCGAATAAGGAGCCAAAATCTAAAGCCAAGGGCAGTTCTCCCCAAAAACGTTATTAGTATATGAACGCGACGCCGTTTAGCTTGTCAAAAACTCGAGCACATTAAAAATGTGGAGACACTTGGTAAAAATGTGTTTAAAAACGTGCATTTAGGACACATTGATAAAACGTTACATTAAATCGTAGCAACAAGCCTCCAAAAGTGTAAAGCAATTTCCACAAAGTAATTTGCAAATCCGTTGCCAAAAATCCACGCGACGTACGGGATGCTGTAATTACTGCTGTTTCTTGGTTACAAACATGCTCGCATGCAGCAGACAGCTATAATGGCGCGGATATTTACCCTCACTTTTCTTTCTGCATGGCTTCCAAACAACCCTCGTCCGGCAGTACCCCCTCCAAGTCTCCAAAACGCATTTCCAGCACTGTCTTAAGAGCCGGACTCGGTTTTGTCGGCCTGCTTTTCGGCCTGGGCGTGATCGGCGCCCTGATCCTGTTTTTTGCGCTGGCCATGGCCTATCCGAATTTGCCCGCGCTGGATTCGCTGACGGATTACCGGCCGAAAATACCACTGCGCATTTTCTCTGCCGATAATGTATTGATAGGTGAATTCGGCGAAGAACGCCGCAATCTGGTTCACATCAAGGAAATTCCGGACATCATGAAAAAAGCCGTGCTGGCGATTGAAGATGATCGCTTTTTCGAACATGGCGGTGTCGATTATGTCGGCATAGTGCGGGCAGCCGTGCACAACCTCAGCGGCGGCGCACGGCAAGGTGCGTCGACTATTACGCAGCAAGTCGCACGGAATTTCTTCCTCTCCAGCGAACAAACTCTCAAGCGCAAGATTTATGAGGTGCTGCTGGCATGGAAGATAGAAAAAAACCTGTCCAAGGATCAGATCCTCGAGGTCTACATGAACCAGATTTATCTGGGGCAGCGCGCATACGGTTTTTCTTCTGCGGCACAAATCTATTACGGCAAAAAACTGCAGAACATCACCATCGCCGAAGCAGCGATGCTGGCCGGTTTGCCGAAAGCGCCTTCGGCCTACAACCCTGTCGTCAATCCGAAGCGCGCACGCGCACGCCAGCAATATATTCTGCAGCGCATGCGCCAGCTTGGCTATATCAGTGAAGCGGAATTCAATCAGGCCAAGGATGAAGAGCTCAAGATCAAGACCAACAGCAGCGAATTCGGCGTACATGCCGAATATGTCGCTGAAATGACGCGCCAACTGGTCTACGATCAGTTCAAGGAAGAAACCTACACACGCGGCTTGAACGTTTTCACCACCATTACCAAGGCTGATCAGGATGCCGCCTATCTCGCCGTACGCAAGGGCGTGATGGATTACGAAAAACGTCATGGCTATCGCGGACCGGAAAATTACATCGAAATTCCGGACAACAAGGAAGAAGCGGAAGACGCCATTGAAGTTGAGCTGGCCAGCCATCCCGATAGCGATGATCTGGTTGCAGCAGTGGTGCTGGATGCCACGCCGCAGTTGGTCACTGCCGTACTGGTATCGGGTGAAGAAATCAAGATTGAAGGCGCCGGCCTGACCTTCGCTGCGAACCTGCTCAGCGCCAAGGCGCCGCCCAACAAGCGCATCAAGCGCGGCGCGGTGATTCGTGTGATGCAGGAAGGAAAAAACTGGAGCGTGATCCAGATGCCGGAAGTGCAATCGGCATTCGTGGCGGCCAATACCGACGATGGCGCAATCCGCGCCCTGGTCGGCGGTTTCGACTTCAACCGCAACAAGTTCAACCACGTCACGCAGGCATGGCGTCAGCCCGGCTCCTCGTTCAAACCCTTCATTTATTCCGCCTCACTGGAAAAGGGCTTGTCGCCCTCCACCATCATCAACGATGCACCTATCAGTTTCGATGCCGGCCAAACCGGCGGCCAGCCGTGGGAACCGAAGAACTACGACGGCAAATACGACGGCCCGATGACGATGCGCAGAGGCCTGACCAAATCGAAGAACATGATTTCGATCCGGATTCTGCACAAGATAGGCGCCAAATACGGACAGGAATACATCACCCGTTTCGGCTTCGACGCCGATAAAAATCCGCCTTATCTGACACTGGCGCTCGGCGCGGGTGCAGTCACGCCGTTGCAAATGGCTGCCGGCTTCGCCGTATTTGCCAATGGCGGCTACAAGATCAACCCTTACCTGATTACCAAAATTACCGATGCCAGCGGCAAGCCCTTATCGGAAGTCAATCCCGTCAAGGCCGGCGATGAAGCCAATCGCGTCATCGATGCGCGCAATGCCTTCCTGATGGATAGCATGCTGAAAGATGTCGTCACTTCCGGTACTGCCGTCAAGGCCATGGCCTTGAAGCGCACCGATCTGGCAGGCAAAACCGGTACCACCAATGACTCCTTCGACGCCTGGTTTGCCGGCTACCATCCGGAAATTGTCGGTATCGCGTGGATAGGTTTCGACCAGCCGAAAAATCTCGGCAACCGTGAAACCGGCGGCGGCCTGGCATTGCCGATCTGGATCAATTACATGCAAAAAGCGTTGAAAAATGTGCCTACAGTCGAGCGCACCGTACCTGAAGGCATTATTACGGCCAATGGCGACTATTTTTACGCTGAAAACCCACCCGGCCTGGGGGTCCGCAATCTGGGCCTCAGCGATGCGCCTGTTCGCGTCAACGAGCCGACCAGGGATGAAGTGAAGAATGAATTGTTCTAATTTCGGCGGCAAGTAACTGACGCAAAATAAAAATCCGGAAGCAGCAAGTGCTTCCCGGATTTTTATTGGCATTGATGCATTAACCGGCGTCGCGCAAGACAACCTCGACGCCACCCTGCTGGCTCACCATCTGCGATAAGGCGGCAAACAATTCGGTCGCATCGCGCGTATTCATCCATTGCTCGCCTTGCGCCTTGAAATGGAAGCCGCCGGATTTCGCTGCTACCCACAACTCCTGCATGGGCGCCTGGCTATTGACGATGATTTTTGTCCCGTTATCGATAAATTCGATTTCCAGCACATTGCCGCTGCGTGTGCACTCGACATCGAGATCGCTGGTATTGGCCAACTCCTCCAGCGTCGCCTCGATTTGGTCCAAAGTTGCTTCCGCCTGCTTCAGGAATTCTGATTCGGTCATGCTACACTCCAACACGTTTCGTTAAACAGTGATTCTAATCGTGAAGTCCCATTCTGGTTTGTCGCGCTTCGTCGCTTTTTTTGCCCCCCTTGCCGGCGCCCTGTGCATCAGCCTGCTGGCCGGCTGCGGCCAGAAAGGCCCTTTGTACATGCCGCAAGGCCAGCAAGGCTACGGCCTTCCACCCGCTCCATCCACCGTGACTGTGCCCGCTAGCACTGCACCGGCCAGCACGGTGCCTGCCAGCTTGCCTGATTCCAAATAAATTTCATCATGTCGCATTTTTCCTATCAAGACGGCGTCCTGTGCGCAGAGCACACACCGCTGACGCAAATCGCCCGGCAATTCGGTTCGCCGACTTACATTTACTCCAAGGCTGCGCTGGTCGAGAATTTCTCTTCCTATGCGGACGCCTGCAAGAAGCATGGCCGCACCGATGATACGGCGCTGGTGTGCTATTCGGTCAAATCCAACTCGAACCTGGCGGTGCTGCAACTGCTCGGCAAACTGGGTTCCGGCTTCGACATAGTCTCCGGCGGTGAACTGTTGCGCGTGCTGGCGGCAGGCGGTTCGCCGCGCAAGGTCATTTTTTCCGGCGTCGGAAAATCGCGCGAGGAAATGCAACTCGCCTTGTCGCACGACATCCTGTGCTTCAATGTGGAATCGATTCCCGAACTGCACAGGCTCAATGAGGTCGCCGGCGAAATGGGCAAGCGCGCTTCCGTCTCACTGCGCGTCAATCCGAATGTCGATGCAAAAACCCATCCGTATATTTCAACCGGATTGAAAGACAACAAGTTCGGTGTCGCCTATGAAGATGCGCTGACGACCTATCGCGTTGCCAGTGCACTGCCTAACATCAGTGTGGTCGGCATCGATTGCCATATCGGTTCGCAATTGCTGGACGATGCTCCCTTGCTGGAAGCTGTCGATAAATTGATTGAACTGATCGATGCGCTGGCGGCAGAAGGGATCGTGATTCATCATCTGGATATCGGCGGCGGCATCGGCATCAATTACGACAATGACAAACCGGTCGCAGTCGGTGATTACCTTGCGCGCGTATTTGCCAAGGTTGATGCCTGGCGCGCGAAGAATCATGCCGGCGCACCGATCAAGGTGTTGTTTGAACCTGGCCGCTCGATAGTCGGCAATGCCGGCATCCTGCTGACTGAAGTGCAGTACATCAAACACGGCGAAACGAAAAACTTTGCCATCGTCGATGCCGCCATGAACGACTTGATGCGTCCTGCGATGTATGAAGCCTGGCATGGTGTGCAACCGGTATTGCAGCGCCATGTTGCAGCACAAACCTACGATGTGGTCGGCCCGGTGTGTGAGTCCGGCGACTGGCTGGCGCGCTCGCGCGAACTGGCCATTCAGGAAGGCGATCTGCTGGCCATCATGTCGGCCGGCGCCTACGGCATGACCATGTCGTCGAACTACAATACGCGCGGCCGCGCGGCCGAAGTCATGGTCGATGGTGCAACGGTCCACCTGATACGCAAGCGCGAATTGGCAAGCGATCTGTTTGCGCTGGAAACGCTACTGCCGTAATTTTCCGGAACCGGATAGCGCAATCGCTATCCGGTTCGGCAATCAGATGTGCCAGCAAGCGCATTGTTTTTCGAGCGTTTCTGCCACGCCCAGAACACGCGCACCAGCAACAATACAGCGACGATAGTGCCGAAAATAATCGGTTGCTCGAAATCGTGCTTGCCCGCCTTCATCCACCAGTAATGCAAAATACCCAATGCTGCAATCACGTAGACAAGTCTATGCAGCCATTGCCAGCGTTTGCCGCCCAGGCGTTTCACCATACCGTTCGTACTGGTAATTGCCAACGGAATCAGTAATACGAAGGCGCTAAAACCCACGGTGATAAACGGCCGCTTGACCACATCTTTCAGCATTTCATTCACATCAAAGAAATGATCGAACCAGAGGAAAGTGGTGAAATGCAGGCAGGCATAGAAGAAGGCAAACAGGCCCAGCATGCGGCGCAACCTGATCAGCCAATTCCATTGGCTCAAACGGCGCAAGGGCGTAATAGCCAGCGTCATGCACAGGAAATAGAGCGTCCAGTCGCCGGTATTGCGGGTGATGAATTCGATTGGATTCGCGCCGAGCTGATCCGTCAATGTGAACAGCGCCAGCCTCCCGAATGGCAGCAGGGCGGCAATGAACAGCATGCTTTTTATCAGCGTCAGCTGAGGCGGCGAAGGATGAAACGTCATCATTATCTATCCATGATCAATCGATCGCCGGTACGGCTATCAGTCAGCATTGCGAAGATCAGAAAAACTTCTTCAAATCCATGCCCGTATACAAGGAAGCAACCTGGTTATAGCCATTGAACATCAGGGTTGGACGCTTCTTGGCAAACAAGCCGTCTTCTCCTATGCGACGTTCACTGGCTTGCGACCAGCGCGGATGATCGACCTGCGGATTGACGTTGGAATAGAAACCGTATTCACGCGGCGCAGCCAGATTCCATGCCGTGCGTGGCTGATCCCTGACAAAGCGGATCTTGACGATGGATTTGGCCGACTTGAAACCGTACTTCCAGGGCACGATCACGCGCACAGGGGCGCCATTCTGATTCGGCAATACCTCGCCATACATACCCAGCGTCAGCAGCGTCAATGGATGATTCGCTTCGTCTATACGCAAGCCTTCGACATACGGCCAGTCCAGCACGGCGCGACGCAGGCCGTGCATCGCTTCCTTGTCCTCAGCCGTGACGAATTCAACGTATTTCGCATTCGAGGTAGGCTCCACTTTCTTGATCAGCTCGGCGAGTGAATAACCGCTCCACGGAATCACCATCGACCAGCCTTCAACGCAACGCAAACGATAAATACGCTCTTCCAGGGGCGCCAGTTTCAGCAGGCTATCGATATCCAGCGTCATCGGCTTCTTGACTTCGCCTTCGATCGTCAACGTCCACGGCCGTGTTTTCATCGCCGCAGCATAGCGCGACGGGCTTTCCTTGTCGGTACCGAATTCGTAGAAATTGTTGTAGGTCGTGGCGTCTTTATAAGACGTAGGCTTGTCGAGCACAACATAAGCCGGATTCGCCGTGGCAACGAGTTTTTGTGCTGCCGTAGTCGCGGCAAACGCTTCGCGCGTCGCCATTTCCAGCAATGCGCCGCCGGCAATGGAGCCCAGCGCTATTTTTTGGATGAAGGCGCGGCGCGATTCGAATATGGCGCGTGGCGTGATTTCAGATGCGAACGGTAGATCGATCCCGTTCGGATTACGTTTGATCAACATGGCAGCTCCGTAAAAATGGTCATCCTCAGTCTGTTCAGACCTGACAACCTTACAGGAGTTTCGCTATAAAAATCGAGGCTGCAAATATTGCAGCCTCGATAGCATGAAGCGGCTTACAACTCGCCGTAGGAATGCAAGCCGGACAGGAACATATTCACTCCGAGGAAAGCAAATGTCGTAACCAGCAAGCCGATGACAGCCCACCATGCCGCTACCTTGCCGCGCAAGCCCTTCATCAGACGCATGTGCAACCAGGATGCATAGTTGAGCCAGACTATCAGGGCCCAGGTTTCCTTCGGATCCCACGACCAGTAGCCGCCCCACGCCTCGGCCGCCCACAACGCACCGAGTATCGTTGCAATGGTGAAGAATGCAAAGCCGACTGCAATCGCCTTGTACATCACATCATCCAGCACTTCCAGCGCAGGCAGGCGATCGCCCAGTATCCCGTGCGATTTCAGCAGATAAGCGACCGCCACCATCGCTGCGAGCGAGAACGTGCCATAACCGATGAAGTTGGCGGGCACATGAATTTTCATCCACCAGCTTTGCAGTGCGGGCACCAGCGGCTGAATATCTGCCGCATTGCGCGTCACCGTATACCAGAGCAAAAATCCAACCGCAGCGGAAATAACCAGCAAGACAAACGGCCCCAGTTGACGGGTGGCGTAAATCTGTTCGTAGTACAGATAAAACAATGCCGTAATCATGCAAAACAGGATGAATACTTCGTACAGATTCGACACTGGGATATGCCCGACATCGGCACCGATCAAATACGATTCATACCAGCGCACCAGCATGCCGGTGAAACCCATGATGACTGCCGCCCAGCACAGCTTGCTGCCGATAGAGCCACCGGTCGTCGAGCGCGTAATCAAACCGCCCCAGTAAAACAGCGTAGACAAAAGAAACAGCATACTCATCCATAGAATCGCCGATTGACTGGAAAGCAGATATTTCAGAAAAAATTTCTGCTCACCCATGGCCAGCGCACCGCCGTACATGGATACAGCAGACAAGGCCAGCACTGCCAGCACTGCAATCAGCCAGCGCACCGATTTCCAGTACCAACCCAGCCACGCAAACGTCGGTGCGGCCAGCACGAGAATCGCTTCCTCATAGACATCCATGTGATGACCGAAACGATTCAGCGCAAACAGCGATGCTGCCAGCAAGGCCAGACCGTACAGCCAGTCGATCATCGACAGCCGCTTGAAGAAACCCGGAGGTTGCGTATACATCTGCTCTTGTACAAGATCCATGACTATTCTCCGTAATGACTGAAACCGACTTGCAATAGCTTATGCATAAGCATGCAAAGTACGGCTTTATTTCTTGTGCAAACATGCAAGCAAGAAAAGAAATTCAGTATAAATGAGTCCGCTTGTTAGCGTTGCTCCGGTCCCGCTTGCTGCAATTGCTGCTTCAGCTTTTCTACTTCTTTTTCGAAATCCAGCGTCTTGCGCTGCGAACTCACAGCCATCAATGCTCGCGCACTGCCATCGTCTTCCGACTTGATCCAGATCCAGAGCCGGCGTTCACGTATATAAAACATCGAGAACACACCTATGACAAGCAGAAGACAGCCGAAATAAACGATGTTTTTACCCGGCGAACGGGTTATCTGCAACACCGATGCCTTGACTTCATCAAAGCCCTGCAACTGCAGATAGACAGGAGAACCGTAAAAAAACGCATCGGAAAATGCATTCGCCGCCAGTTGCAAAAAGCGGCCATGTTTTTCATCCGGTTCCACCGCTTTCAAACCATCTTTTTCACGTGCAACCTGCCATAAATCCCACAGGCTGCCGTTCAGTATTTTCATGAAAATCTCTGCTGCCTGCTCCTGATCTTGCGGCGCGACTTTTTCGAGGAACCTGGAAACCGCAACATAACCGGCTTCATCCTCATCGCCGCCAAAAATCGTCAAGCCTTTCAGCGACGAAGCCTGCAATTGTGCGCGCAATACCGCAGCATCTGTGCGCGTCGCCGGCAACGCGCGTTTTGCATAGCGCTGGGCCGCCAGCAGACGCAATTCCGGATTCAAAATGGCAGCGCGCAAGCGCATCCACTCATCCACCGTGTCATTATCATCAGCCGGAATTCGCAGGAAGCGGAAAGGCTCGGCGGGCGATTCCCGCATGCCTGCAAGAAAAACATAGGCTCCATCGATCAGCATGGGCTGCATGTAATTGTTGTATTCGCGCGCCTGCCCATTCTTGTCGCGCAATTTGTATTGCACGCTCGGACCGACGTTTTTCAGATCCTTGCTGTTGGCATTCTTGGCTGCCGAGCCCAGGTGTTTGTCCAGGCTGGACGACATGAATCCTTTGGCCGGATTGACGGCGCGCAGATCCTGTCCGTTCTGCGCCATGTTTTCGACGTTGAAGGCGCGGAAACCCGACCACTCAACAGTGTAATCGCCGCCCTTGCCGGTACCCAGTGCAGATGTGTTACCGACCTCACCTTGCATGGGAAGCGCGACATGTTCTGTTCCCCGCATCGGATAAGCGGCCAGCGTCAGTCTGCTGCCGCCATCCTCAAAGCTCGATTGATACACTGCCACGCCGCGATAAATCAGCGGCTCGTTGACCTTGATCGTGGCCGGAAACACTTTCCCATTTTCATGATCGGTAACAACCACCTCGCTGGCAAACAATTTCGGCATGCCGGTCGAGTAATAATCGATGATGAATTTTGTCAGCTTGACCGTGAAAGGCAAATCCTGAATCAGTACCCCATCCTGCTGCGGAATGATAGCCGTACTGCTGCTGCTGCCCTCCGGAATCAGCATATTGCCGCGGAAGGTCGGATTACCCAATCCGAGTCGATGCTGTTCAGGAATTTGTGCAATGACGCCGCTGCCGGAAAACGGGGTTTTATCGAAAATGACTTTTTGTATGCGTATCGGCAATTCGGAATCCAGCAAGCCGCCGATACAAATGATGACGATGGAACTATGCGCAAAAATATAGCCCCATTTGTTGGCGGCGCCTTGCCGACCGGCGATCAGGGTTGCGCCCTCCTTCTCCACGACCTTGGTTTTATAACCGTTGGCCGCAACGCGCGCCAGACTTTGTGCCGTCAGCGCGGCGCGTGAAAATGGCACCCGCCACTCCACTTTGTGGTGAAAATTGCGCAGCGATTGCTCGCGCACGTTTTCGCGCCAGCTGCGCATGTCCTTCAACATCTTCGGCGTATTGCGGATCAGGCACAGCGAGGTCGAAACCACCAGAAACGCCATGATCAGCAAAAACCACCAGGTCGAATACAGCGCATACAGATTGAACTTGGCGAATACCTCAAACCAGAACGGGCCAAACTGATTCACGTAATTCGTCATCGGCTCGTTTTGCTTGAGCACCGTACCGATAATCGACGCAATCGAAATCAATGTCAGCAAGCTGATGGCAAAGCGCATCGAAGACAGCAGCTCTACTGTATCCGCCAGCCAGCGACGACTGGTTTTCAATTCCCATCCGCCCGTACTTGTTTCTGTTTCGCTTGTCATTCATTCATCCTAAAACCACGTCTGCAACAGCAATTTCGTTATCGTCCAGGCAAGATACGGGAGGACTTCCCCGCACTACCGCTAAAAAAGAAAAGGGGCAGCCCTTGGCCACCCCCTTCGTTCATACTCTGACAATTATTTTTATTGTTATTTCAGACCAGCAACGTAGTCAGCAACCGCTTTGATTTCTTCATCCGACATGCGTTTAACGATCTTGCTCATCTGATCATTTTCACGTGCACCGGTACGGAAGGCAATCAACTGTGCTTCTGTATAAGTCTGATGTTGACCAGCCAGGCGTGGAAACTGTGCCGGCAGACCGGCGCCGTTTGCACTGTGGCAAGCAGCGCAGGCAGGAACGCTTTTCTCGGCAATACCGCCGCGGAAAATGTGTTTGCCGAGTTCAACCGTGTCCTTGTTTCTGGCCGCGCCCGGAGTCGGCTTCGACTTGTCCATGTAGGCGATCAGGTTGCGAATGTCTTCTTCGGTCATGCCCTTGGCAATCGGCCCCATGATCGCATTGTTGCGTGCGCCACTTTTGAAATCGAGCAATTGCTTGTGGATATACGCGCCGTGCTGACCGGATAACTTGGGATTTTCCGCAATGGAAGAATTGCCGGCAGCGCCATGACACGCGATGCAGGCAATGACGTTACGTGACGCATCGCCAGTGTTGTACAGTGCCTCGCCCTTGGCTGGATCGGCTTTGACGGCTTTGACGGCTTTCTTTTCTTCGGAAGCATGAGCAATGGAAGCAAGCGTCAAAAATGCGACGAACAAGGATTTTACGATTGGTAAACAAACACGATTCATTCAAACACCCTGAGACTTAAATTGAAATCTGCCTTATTGGCGACGTTTTTTACTGCAACCGAGTACGAGTTGGTCACTGCAGCCCAACAATGCGTAACCCCTTATTGTACAATAGCTTTCCGGCATTTTTGCCACCCCTTACGCATTTTCTGCTCATCCTATGTCCTTACTTTGGCAAGCCCGCTTCTTCACCACGGTGAATCATCTCCGTGATTTGCCAAATACGCAAGTCCCTGAAATCGCCTTTGCCGGCCGCTCGAACGCGGGCAAATCTACCGCGATAAACATCCTATCCAACCAGAAAAAGCTGTGTTTTGCGTCCAAAACACCAGGCCGTACGCAGCATATCAATTACTTCTCGATCGGCGGCGCGCACGTCGGCCAGCATCGCAAGGATGAAACCAAGGTCGAGGAAATTCGGGCCATGCTGGTCGATTTGCCCGGTTATGGCTACGCGGAAGTCTCCGGCTCCGCCAAACATCACTGGCAGGCACTGCTAGGCGACTATGTGCAGCGCCGCGAGCAACTCGCCGCACTGGTGCTGATTGTCGACTCGCGTCGACCTTTTACCGATCTCGATATCCAAATGCTCGAATGGTTTGCACCTACCGGCAAGCCGATACACTGCATTCTGACGAAATCGGACAAGCTCAATCGTAACGAATCCACCAATGCACTGCGCACGGCCAACACCCTGCTGGCAAGTTACGTGGATGAATACGGCCAACCGTTTCCGTTTACCGCCCAGTTGTTTTCCGCTCTCAAACGTACCGGCATTGACGAAGCCAACGACAAGATTCTGGAATTGCTGGGATTGAACGATGAAGTGAGTGAAGAATCAGATAGCAAAACGGCAGGCGACGCCGAGAAAGCTGAATAAAAAGATAAAAAAACCCTGGAGAAAGGGGAGTATCTCCAGGGCAAGAACGCCATATCGCATAGTACGACCTGGCCCCGCTCAGGGAGGAGAAGCGGGAGATGCAAAGCATCTGCTACTAGGACGAGCATGCGGTCAAAAAGTTTCATTTATTTTGATCGCTTTTTTAACCCTACTCATCTTGCTAAAGACTGCCATGTCCAAATTTTTATCTAATGCACAATTTCCTGCCGTACGGATGCGTCGCATGCGCAAGGATGCATTCTCACGCGCAATGATGCGCGAGAATGTATTAACACCCGCCGACCTGATTTATCCAGTCTTTGTCACCGAAGGTAAAAACCAGAGCGAAAAAATCTCCTCCATGCCCGGGGTGGAGCGCTTATCTGTCGATTTGCTGCTCAGCGTAGCCGAAGAATGCGTCAGCTTGCATATCCCGGTGCTGGCACTCTTCCCTGTCATCAATGCATCGCTGAAAACGCCAGATGGTATCGAAGCCTGCAATCCGGATGGACTGGTGCCACGCGCAGTACGTGAATTGAAAAAACATTTCCCGGAACTCGGCATTCTGACCGACATCGCACTCGACCCCTACACCAGCCACGGCCAGGATGGCGTGCTGGATGCAAACGGTTATGTGCTCAATGATGAAACCTGCTCCATTCTTACCAAACAGGCATTGACCCACGCCGAAGCCGGCGTGGATATCGTTGCACCATCCGACATGATGGATGGCCGCATAGGCGCAATTCGCAATGCGCTGGAAGCACACCACCATATCTACACGCGCATCATGGCGTATTCGGCAAAATACGCATCGGCATTTTACGGCCCGTTCCGCGATGCCGTCGGCTCCTCGGCCACTCTGGGAAAAAGCAACAAGGCAACCTACCAGATGGATCCGGCCAACAGCGATGAGGCCTTGCGGGAAGTTGCGCTCGACCTTGCCGAAGGCGCCGACATGGTCATGGTCAAACCGGGCATGCCGTATCTGGACATCGTGCGTCGCGTCAAGGATGAGTTCAAGGTGCCTACCTTTGCCTATCAAGTCAGCGGCGAGTACGCGATGATCAAGGCTGCCGCGCAACAAGGCTGGCTCGATCATGACAAAACCATGATGGAAGCCATGATTGCCTTCAAACGCGCCGGCGCCGACGGCGTACTGACCTACTTTGCACGCGATATTGCACGACGCCTGAAGCTGGGCTGATCGCCCACCACGCGAAAATCCGGCAACGGATATCTGATATCCTGGCACCAATAAAAAAGCGTCCGCAAGCGGACGCTTTTTTATTACTTGCCGCTATCGCCTTATTTATTCGGCTGCGGCGTCACGCGCAGATACGGACGTTCTGCCTTGTAGCCTTTGGGGAATTTCTGCTTGATGACTGCCTCATCCTGTATCGACAAGGGAATGATCACATCATCACCATCACGCCAATTGCCCGGTGTAGCGACGGTATAGTTATCCGTTAATTGCAAGGCATCGATGGCGCGCAAAATCTCATCAAAATTACGGCCTACACTCATGGGATAAGTCAGCGTCAAACGGATTTTCTTTTGTGGATCGATGATGAACACCGAACGCACGGTCGCAGTTGCGGATTGATTCGGATGAATCATGTCATACAAGGTTGAAACGGATTTGTCCGCATCTGCAACGATAGGAAAACCGACTACCGTTTTTTGTGTGGCCTCGATATCCTTGATCCACTCCAGATGCTGGTCAGCCGGATCGACCGACAAGGCAATCGCCTTCACGTTACGCTTGTCGAATTGCGGTTTCAATTTTGCTGTCAAACCGAGTTCCGTCGTGCACACAGGCGTAAAATCGGCAGGATGTGAAAACAGGACGACCCACGAATCACCGGCCCATTCATGAAATTTGATTTTCCCGATCGAACTATCCTGCTCGAAATCGGGAGCGATATCACCCAAGCGTAATGTCATCATTTTCTCCTTTGTTTTGCATTACAAGAATCTGACTATATCTGCGCCAGACAGTTTTCCCAACAACAAATATCAACTATACAAATAACGGGAAGCTATGATCATAGCGCAATGCATGCCGCTATCGCATCTATTAAAATTGTTTGATAAGCGCCAGCGATTGCGTGAACTTGTCGGCTTTTTGAAAACCGATTACACGACCGCCGCGAATTTCCTGGCCGTTCTTGTCAAAGAAAATAATCGCTGGCGGGCCGAATAAATTGAAACGTCGCAACATTTCCTTATCGTATGCATTATTCGCCGTGACGTCGACTTGCAGCAAGACCATGTCGGCGAACTGCGCGTGTACGCGCGGATCGGTAAAGGTAAATTTTTCCATTTCTATGCATGAGACGCACCAGTCTGCATAGAAATCCAGCATCACGTTTTTACCACCGGCCTGCGCAATCGCCGCATCCAGTTCTGCGCTAGTTTTCACGCGCACGAAGACTGGTTTGCGCACGCCATCCGCGCTCAGATGCGCCAACGGTGCCCATGCGTCACGGCCGCCGGTGCTCACTCCCACTAATTGCATCGCCCCCAAAATTGCAAACACGAGCCCCAGCGCTTTTGCAAACCAGCTGCCTTTTGCACCCCATAATAAATATGCGCCATAGGCAAGCCCAAGTGCTGCTAAAGCCAGCATTTGGACGACGGCAGGAATGACCGGCGAAATCATCCAGATGGCAAGCGCCAGCATCAACACGCCGAAGAAGCGCTTGACGCCATTCATCCATGCACCGGTCCGCGGCAGCAAAGTTCCTGCAGAAGCGCCGACCAGCAACAAGGGCACACTCATGCCGATCGCCATCGCAAACAATGCACTGCCGCCTATGACGAGATCCCGCGTCTGACTGATATAAAGCAAAGCGCCTGCCAGTGGCGCAGCCACGCATGGACCAACGATCAAGGCCGACAGCGCACCCATGACAAAGACGCCGACCAGCTTGCCCGCACTCTGCCGCTCTGAAGCGCGCGTCAATCTGTGCTGCACGAATGCCGGCATCTGCAAGTGATATACATCAAACATCGACAGTGCCAGACCCACCATCAAGATAGCAAAGCCACTCAATACCCAAGGGTTCTGCAGTGCAGCGGACAATCCTTCGCCCACCCATCCGGCCGCGAGACCCAGGCAGGTATACACCAAAGCCATCCCCAGCGAATACACGACAGCCAGCAACAAGCCGCGACTGCGTTTGGTCTGCGCACCTTCGCCGATAATAATACTGGATAGAATTGGCACCATGGGCAGCACACAAGGCGTGAATGCAAGGCCCAGACCCAGCAGTAAAAACAGCGGCAATATCGCCAGCAGTTCCCCGCTTTGCAGCGCACGCTCTATGCGTCCCGTTTCCGCATCAAGCACAACGTTTTTTGTCGCATCATCGCTAGCGGAAAGTATCTTCAGGCCTTTATCCGGCGCCCCGCTTTTCGCTCCATCGCCCTGTGCAAACAAGTTTGCCTGCGAATCCATGGGGGAATAGCACAGACCTTTATCCGAACATCCCTGACTGCTGGCCGTCAATGTGAAACGACCCGATGCCTGGACCGGAATACGTATCGTCACACTCTTGCGATAGGTTTCCACATCCTTTTGAAATGTCTGATCGAATTCGACTTTCCCGGCAGGAATGACTGCCTCGCCCAAAGCAGCGTCGCTGGCCTTGAATGCAAAACGTTCGCGATACATATAGTAGCCATCGGCGATGGCATAAGTGACTGCTATCGTTTTCGTATCGACCATGCGGGCCGAAAATTGAAAAGCTATTTCAGGGGCGAGGAAATCTTCATCGGCATGCGCCAGCAACGGCAAGGTGCACAACAAGGCCAGCAAAGCAAAAACACGGGACATAGCAGTCATTTTTTAAATCCGCATCCAGCTTGCAGCAGGTAATGCGCACGATACGAGATCTGCAATATCAACGGCCATTTCTTAAACATTCGTGTCCTTATTTGTTTCCTGCGCAATCCAGTGAAGGTAAGCGTGCAAACCATCGACGATCGGAATCGCAATGATCTCCGGCACAGCATACGGATGTATTGCCTTGATCGCCGCCTCTAGCGCCGCGTAATGCGCCGGGATCGTCTTGATTTGCAGCGTTGCTTCACACGCCTCTTCCAGCACGCCCTGCCAATGATAGAGAGAGCGCACTACCGGCAGGATATTGACGCATGCTGCCAGGCGCGCCTCAAGCAGAGCGCGCGCCAGACGCTCCGCCACATCTGCATCGGGCACATTCGTCAATACAAGCAAGGCTTGAGGAGAGAGGGACATGAAGAAGCTGCAACTCTTTGAGTATAGCGAATGGATTTGATTCAATAGAATGTGACTAAATAGCGCGTGATTCAGTCGCCATGGATAAAGAGCCAAGCAAACACTCTTTATCAACCGCCTCTATCTTGCCACAAACATGTTGTTCTTGAAGTCGCGCGGAAAAAACAAAAGCCAGGCGATGCCTGGCTTTTGTCGTTTGTGCAACCGCATACTGCGGCCGCTGGCTTATTCGCCGCTGTTGTCTTCTACAGCTTCGGTTGTTTCCGGACGATCGAGCAATTCGATGAACGCCATTGGTGCATTGTCGCCAGCACGGAAACCCATTTTCAGGATGCGCAGATAGCCGCCGTTACGATTTGCGTAACGCGGGCCCAATTCAGCGAACAGTTTGACAACCATTTCGCGATCGCGCAGGCGGTTGAATGCGAGGCGTTTGTTCGCCAGGCTGTCGGTTTTGCCGAGGGTCAGGATCGGTTCGATCACGCGACGCAACTCTTTGGCTTTAGGCAAAGTGGTTTTGATTGCTTCATGACGCAGCAGCGAAACAGTCATGTTGCGCAACATTGCGAGACGGTGGGAAGAAGTACGATTTAATTTACGAAGGCCGTGACGATGACGCATGGTAATTCCTTTCAGTTTTTGAGTTTAAATCCAGTTCTTCTATCGACTTGCATAAAGCAATGTCGCGGACCGGTATCTATAATTTTTACGACGGTGGATTCTACTACAAATTCACCGGGGCAGAGTTTCCTCTACCCCGGTAAAAATTACTTCTCCAAACCAGCTGGCGGCCAGTTTTCGAGTTTCATGCCCAAAGTCAAACCACGGGATGCCAATACTTCCTTGATTTCATTCAGGGATTTACGGCCGAGGTTAGGCGTTTTGAGCAGTTCGTTTTCGCTACGTTGGATCAAATCGCCAATGTAGTAAATGTTTTCTGCTTTCAGGCAGTTAGCCGAACGCACTGTCAGTTCCAGATCATCGACTGGACGCAACAGGATAGGATCGACTGCTGGTGCGCGCGAAGGAGCATCTGCAGGTGCTTCTGTGCCTTCCAGCGCAGCGAACACATTCAACTGATCAACCAGAACGCGCGCCGATTGACGGATCGCTTCTTCTGGCGTGATCACGCCGTTGGTTTCGATGTTGATAACGAGTTTATCCAGATCGGTACGTTGCTCAACGCGAGCCGATTCCACAGCGTACGAAACGCGGCGAACTGGCGAAAACGATGCGTCAAGAATGATGCGGCCGATGGTTTTATTGGTGTCTTCCGACAAGCGACGAACGTTGCCTGGCACATAGCCGCGGCCTTTTTCGACTTTAATCTGCATGTCGAGTTTGCCACCGGCGGTCAGGTGAGCAATCACGTGGTCCGGATTAACGAGTTCTACGTCGTGTGGCAATTCGATATCGGAAGCCAATACAGCGCCTTCGCCTTCTTTTTTCAGAGTCAGCGTGACATCATCGCGATTGTGCAATTTGAACACAACGCCCTTCAGATTCAACAGCAGATCCACGACGTCTTCCTGCACGCCGTCGAGCGAAGAATATTCGTGCACGACACCAGCGATCGTGACTTCGGTCGGCGCGTAGCCAACCATCGAAGACAACAGCACGCGACGCAGCGCGTTACCCAGCGTGTGGCCGTAACCGCGTTCAAACGGCTCCATCACGACTTTGGCGTGACCTGCACCGAGTACTTCGACTTCAATAATACGTGGCTTCAACAAACTGTTTTGCATGAAATGTCCTTTTCAATACCCTCGGCTCATTACACCGATAAGGCTGATGGCATGACGAAAAAAGCCCACCAGATGGTGGGCCCGGAATTCAAAATTAACGCGAATACAATTCGACGATCAACGATTCGTTGACGTCTGCAGCGATTTCGCTGCGATCTGGAACGGACTTGAAAGTACCTTCCATTTTTTTCGAATCAACCGCTACCCATGAAGGCATGCCGATTTGCTCTGCCAGCGACAGTGCTTCAACGATACGTACCTGTTTTTTCGATTTTTCACGAACAGCAACGATGTCGCCCGGCTTGACCTGGTACGAAGCGATGTTGACAACGATGCCGTTGACGGTGAACGCCTTGTGCGAGACCAATTGACGGCCTTCAGCACGTGTCGAACCAAAGCCCATGCGATAAACAACGTTGTCGAGACGCGTTTCGAGCAATTTCAACAGGGTTTCACCAGTGTTGCCTTTACGGCGATCCGCTTCAGCGAAGTAACGGCGGAACTGACGTTCCAAAATGCCGTACATGCGTTTTACTTTTTGCTTCTCACGCAATTGATTGCCGTAGTCAGAGGTACGAGCACCGGAAGTGCGACCATGTTGACCAGGTTTCGAATCAAGTTTGCATTTCGAGTCCAGCGAACGACGTGCGCTTTTCAGGAAAAGGTCGGTGCCTTCACGACGGGAGAGTTTTGCTTTAGGTCCAATATAACGTGCCACGAGAATTTCCTTTAGATTTATGACGCTCCGAATGAATTTTCTTGCTAAACAAAATTCATCGCCAATTCATTGAGCGCTAGTCTGACCAATCTGCAATCAGACGGTGGGCTTACTTAAGAACAAAACCCGCCAAGGTCATTGGCGGGCAAATTACGGTACAACAAACTACCGTTGCAACGAATGCTTAGATACGACGACGCTTAGGTGGGCGGCAACCGTTGTGCGGCACTGGAGTGACGTCTTGAATCTGGGTAATTTTGATACCGAGATTGTTCAACGCACGCACCGACGACTCACGGCCTGGGCCTGGACCCTTGATGCGTACTTCCAGATTCTTGATGCCGCATTCGATCGCGACTTTACCCGCGGCTTCAGCTGCAACCTGCGCTGCAAACGGGGTCGATTTACGCGAACCTTTGAAGCCGGCACCGCCAGACGTTGCCCATGACAGCGCATTGCCTTGACGATCGGTGATCGTGATGATGGTGTTGTTGAAGGACGCGTGGATGTGCGCGATGCCTTCTGCAACGTTTTTCTTAACTTTCTTACGCACACGTGCTGCTGCGGCGTTATTAGGTGCTTTTGCCATAATTCTTTCCTTGAATCCGACGACTAGTCAAACTGCGCTTGGATTATTTTTTCAGCGATTGTGCTGCTTTACGCGGACCCTTGCGAGTACGAGCATTTGTACGTGTACGTTGACCACGGCAAGGCAAGCCTTTGCGGTGACGCATACCACGATAGCAACCCAAGTCCATCAGGCGCTTGATGTTCATCGAGATTTCACGACGCAGATCGCCTTCTACGATGAATTTTGCAATTTCATCGCGCAGCTTTTCCAGTTCGCTATCGTCCAGATCCTTGACCTTTTTAGTGGTCAGAACACCCGTTGCGTCGCAAATTTTTTGCGCACGTGGGCGGCCAATACCATAAATAGCGGTCAGACCGATTACGGTATGTTGATGATTGGGTACGTTTACCCCTGCGATACGTGCCATTCGTTATTCCTCAATCAATAACGTTAAATTAACCTTGGCGCTGCTTATGACGCGGTTCGATGCAAATTACTCGAACGACGCCCTTGCGCTTGATGATCTTACAGTTGCGGCAGATCCGCTTGACTGATGCGAGCACTTTCATTTTTGCCCTCTTCCTTACAGTTCTTGATTCGTTTTAAAGTTACTTAGTACGGAACACGATTCGTGCCCTGCTTAGATCATAAGGTGTCAATTCTACCGTCACCTTGTCACCAGGCAGAATGCGAATATAGTTCATGCGCATTTTCCCTGAAATATGACCAAGCACTACGTGCCCATTTTCCAACTTGACTCGAAATGTTGCGTTTGGGAGATTTTCTAGAATCTCCCCCTGCATTTGGATTACGTCGTCTTTTGCCATTCGTTTCGATTTCCTCGCGCTTAACGCGTCGGAATTCCGCCCTTGAAATTCGCCTTGCGGAGTAACGACTCGTACTGTTGGGACATCACGTAGTTTTGTACTTGCGCCATGAAATCCATCGTCACTACTACAATAATCAGAAGCGATGTTCCACCAAAGTAGAACGGTACCTTCCAGCGAGCAATCAGGAACTCAGGTAACAAACAAACCAGCGTAATGTAGACCGCGCCAGCCAACGTCAACCGAGTCAGAATCTTGTCAATGTAACGAGCGGTTTGATCACCAGGACGAATACCTGGAACAAACGCACCACTCTTCTTCAAATTATCTGCTGTCTCTTTGCTGTTAAATACCAGTGCGGTATAGAAGAAGCAGAAGAAAACAATCGCAGCAGCATACAACAGCGCATGTATCGGCTCACCCGGCGCCATCGATGCAGCCAGATCTTTCAGGAAACGAACAAAAGGACTGGTCGTTTCACCTGATGTGAACCAACTCGTAATCGTCGCCGGAAACAGAATGATCGACGAAGCGAAAATTGGGGGAATCACACCAGCCATATTCAGCTTCAGTGGCAAATGACTGCTTTGACCACCATAAATCTTGTTGCCAACCTGACGCTTGGCATAGTTCACCAGAATCTTGCGCTGACCGCGTTCAATAAACACGACCAGATAGGTAACCGCTGCAACTACCAGACAGATCAGAATCGCCGACAACGCATTCATCGAACCGGTGCGTACCAACTCAAACAAACCTGCAACTGCACTAGGCAAACCTGCGGCGATACCGGCAAAGATGATGATCGAGATACCGTTACCCAAGCCACGCTCGGTAATCTGCTCGCCCAACCACATCAGGAACATCGTGCCTGTCACCAGCGTAATGACTGTTGTCAGACGGAAGGCCATGCCTGGATCTATCACCAGATTGGCTTGCGATTCCAGTGCAACAGCAATACCCAAACCCTGGAAAGTTGCCAGCAACAACGTGCCGTAGCGCGTGTACTGGGTAATTTTCCGACGCCCGGATTCGCCTTCTTTCTTCAACGCTTCCATCTGCGGCGACACCACCGACATCAGCTGCATGATGATCGATGCAGAAATGTAAGGCATGATGCCGAGCGCAAATACTGTAAAGCGGGACAACGCGCCACCGGAGAACATGTTAAACATGCCCAGGATGCCGCCTTGATTTTGCTTGAACAACTGCGCCAACTCATCCGGATTAATCCCCGGAACAGGAATGTGCGCACCAATGCGGAATACGATCAACGCACCGAGCAAGAACCACAGGCGATTCCATGGAAAACCATTGGATGCACCCTTAGCAAGCTGAGGAGTAGTTGCCACTATTTACTCCGTTATCAGACTAAACTTAAGCAACCGAACCACCAGCGGCTTCGATCGCTGCTTTTGCGCCTTTTGTCGCGATCAGGCCTTTGAGTGTCACTTTTTTAGTGAGCTCACCGGACAGGATCACGCGAACGACACGTGCCAGTTCACCGATAACGCCAGCTTGTTTCAAAGCCAGGATATCGATTTCCGTTACTGGCAATGCTTCCAGATCGGACAAGCGAACTTCTGCTTTGTATGGCGTTGCCAGCGATTTGAAACCACGCTTAGGCAAACGACGTTGCAAAGGCATTTGACCGCCTTCGAAACCGACTTTATGGAAACCGCCTGAACGGGATTTTTGACCTTTGTGACCACGGCCGGCTGTCTTGCCCAGACCGGAGCCGATACCGCGACCGACGCGACGCTTGTAGTGCTTGGCGCCGTCTGCTGGTTGAATAGTATTCAATTCCATGATGTTCTCCGTGTGCAAGCCGAAGCTTACGACACCACTTTCACAAGGTACGATACTTTATTAATCATGCCGCGAACTGCCGGCGTATCTTCCAACTCGGAAACCGAATTGATACCGCGCAAGCCAAGACCGCGAACGGTAGCGCGATGTGTTTCGCGCGTGCCGATCAGGCCCTTGACCAATTTAACTTTGACTGTATTTGCCATAGTGTTCACCTTAGCCCAGAATTTCTTCGACAGATTTGCCGCGCTTGGCTGCAATTTCCGAAGGGGTATTCATTTTTGCCAAGCCTTCCAGCGTCGCACGAACCATGTTGTAAGGGTTGGTCGAACCAGTGGATTTCGCCACCACGTTCGTCACGCCCATCACTTCAAAAATTGCGCGCATTGGTCCGCCGGCAATCACACCGGTACCTTCTTTAGCTGGCAGCATCAAAACTGATGACGCGCCGTGCTTGCCGGTAACCGTATGTTGCAAAGTACCGTTTTTCAACGTGACTTTGATCATTTTGCGGCGTGCTTCTTCCATTGCTTTTTGTACGGCTACCGGCACTTCTTTCGACTTGCCTTTGCCCATACCGATGCGGCCATCGCCATCACCAACGACTGCGAGTGCTGCGAAACCCATGATACGACCACCCTTGACCACTTTGGTCACACGGTTGACCGCGATCATTTTTTCGCGCATGCCGTCGTCCGGCTTCTCGCTTTGCATTTTCGATTGCATTTTTGCCATGACGATTCTTCCTTAGAACTTCAGACCAGCTTCACGCGCAGCTTCAGCAACTGCTTTAACGCGGCCGTGGTAACGGAAACCGGAGCGATCGAACGCAACTTCGGCGATTCCTGCTTTCAGTGCTTTTTCTGCAACGCGCTTGCCTACCAGTGCAGCAGCGGCAACGTTGCCACCTGCACCTGACTGACCAGCCAACTCTTTGCGCACTTCAGCTTCAGCGGTCGAAGCAGAAGCCAATATTTTGGCATCCGGTCCGATGATGCTCGCGTAGATGTGCAAGTTGGTGCGATGCACTGCCAGGCGGATAACCTTCAACTCGGCGATCTTGGCCCGAGTTTGACGTCCGCGGCGCAGACGTGATTGTTTCTTATCCATCGTCAACCCTTACTTCTTCTTGGTTTCTTTAATCACAACCACTTCGTCCGAATAACGAACGCCCTTGCCTTTATATGGCTCAGGTGGACGGTAAGCACGGACTTCAGCAGCCACCTGACCGACGCTTTGGCGATCGATGCCTTTAATCAGGATCTCGGTCTGGGTCGGCGTTTCAACCTTGATGCCTGCTGGCATCGCGTGAACCACCGGATGCGAGAAGCCCAAGGAAAGATTTAACTTGTCGCCTTGCGCTGCGGCACGGAAACCAACTCCAACCAGCATCAATTTCTTTTCAAAGCCTTTGGTTACGCCATTGACCATGTTATTGACCAAAGCGCGCAAAGTACCCGACATCGCATTTGCTTCGCGGCTATCGTTAGCTGGCTTGAAATTCAGCGTACCACTGGCGTTCTCGATTTGCACCAGGCCATTCAATGCCTGGGACAAGGAGCCCAACGGGCCTTTAACTGTGATTTGCTCTGCAGTAATGGTCGCTTCCGCGCCACTAGGCAGTGCAATCGGCATTTTACCTACACGAGACATATTGCACTCCTTAGGCGACGTAGCAAATAACTTCGCCACCGACACCGGTTGCGCGCGCTTTGCGGTCAGTCATGACACCTTTTGGTGTCGACACAATCGCCACACCCAAACCGTTCATAACGTTTGGAATGTCATCTTTGCCTTTGTAGACGCGCAGCCCTGGACGGGAAACACGCTCCAAACGCTCGATAACTGGACGACCGGCGTAATATTTCAAACCGATTTTCAGTTCTGCCTTACCAGCAGCTTCTGTCACGGCGTAATCTTCAATGTAACCCTCGTCCTTGAGGACGTTGGCGATGGCAATTTTGACTTTCGACGACGGCATTGCCACCGACGTTTTTTGCACAACTTGCGCATTGCGGATACGGGTCAGCATATCGGCGATAGGATCGCTCATACTCATTGCTTATTCTCCTATTACCAGCTGGCTTTAGTCATACCGGGAATTTCGCCACGCATGGCGCATTCACGGAGCTTAATACGGCCCAGACCGAACTTACGGAAAGTGCCACGCGGGCGACCAGTCAAAGCGCAACGGTTACGTTGACGAGTAGGAGCCGAGTTACGTGGCAACGCCTGCAATTTCAGGCGCGCTTCGTAGCGCTCTTCTTCCGACTTCGAATGGTCATCAATGATTGCCTTCAACTCAGCGCGTTTGCCGGCGTATTTCTTTACCAGGTCTGCACGCTTTTGTTCACGGTTAATCAGTGCCAGTTTTGCCATGGCAACCTCAGTTTCTGAACGGAAATTTAAATGCGGCGAGAAGCGCTTTTGCTTCATCGTCGGTCTTTGCAGTTGTCGTGATACTGATATTCATACCACGCAATGCATCAATTTTGTCGTATTCAATTTCGGGGAAAATGATCTGCTCTTTCACACCGATATTGTAGTTACCACGACCATCGAACGCCTTGCCCGAAATACCACGGAAATCGCGCACACGCGGCAACGCAACCGTAATAAAGCGATCAAGGAATTCGTACATCTGAGCGCCACGCAAAGTCACCATACAACCGATTGGATAGCCTTCACGGATTTTGAAACCCGCAATCGCTTTACGCGCCTTGGTCACAACCGGTTTTTGACCTGCAATCTTGGTCAAGTCGCCAACTGCGTGCTCGATGATCTTTTTGTCCGCAATCGCTTCCGACAGACCCATGTTCAGGGTGATCTTCAGGATGCGCGGAACTTCCATTGCCGATTTGTACGCAAATTTTGCGGTCAAATCGCCAACGACTTTTTCTTTATAGAATTCTTGGAGACGGGCCATGATCTCTTAAACCTTCACTGCTTCGCCGCTTGACTTGTAAACGCGGACTTTTTTACCGTCCACATCTTTAAAGCCAGCACGATCTGCCTTGCCGGTTGCCGCATTGAACAACGCAACATTCGACACATGAATTGGCATCAGCTTATCGACGATGCCGCCAGTTGCACCTGTCATCGGGTTAGGCTTGGTCGCTTTTTTAGCAACGTTCACACCCTCGACAACCAGGTAATTAGCGTCAACGCGACGTTGAACAACGCCACGCTTACCCTTGTCTTTGCCAGTCAGCACAATGACTTCGTCGCTTTTACGAATCTTATCCATCACGACTCCTTACAGAACTTCAGGCGCGAGAGAAACGATCTTCATGAAGCGCTCAGTGCGCAGTTCACGTGTAACCGGTCCAAAAATACGCGTACCAATTGGCTCCAGCTTTGCATTAAGCAAAACTGCTGCATTGCTGTCGAACTTGACGAGGGAGCCATCTTGACGACGAACACCTTTGGCAGTACGCACAACAACTGCGTTATAAATTTCGCCCTTTTTCACGCGACCACGTGGCGCAGCAACCTTGACAGTGACTTTAATCACATCGCCAATGCCTGCGTAACGGCGCTTTGAACCGCCGAGCACCTTGATGCACATCACTTCGCGAGCACCCGTGTTGTCGGCTACTTCGAGCCGGCTTTCAGTTTGAATCATAGTGTTTTCTTTCCCAACTTAACCCGCTTTGCACACAACGCACATTGCGGTCAGTCTTGGTCTCGGCAGCCCGCCGAAAGCAGACTGATGAGGTGGACGATTTTAAAACTTCGATTAGTACCGTTACTTCCCGGCACCAAAACTTTTACTGCCTTTTTGCAATTCAAAACATTGCAAGAACGAAGCCCGCTATTATTACATCGAAATAGCGGGCCCGCAACAACTAAATTAAACTATTTGTGCAGCTTGTACAACGCGTGTCACGGTCCAGGCTTTGGTCTTGGAGATCGGACGACCTTCTTGAATCTCGACTGTATCGCCAGCTTTTGCCTGGTTGCCTTCATTGTGCGCATGATACTTGTTCGAACGCATAATGATTTTGCCGTACAAAGGATGCTTGACGTGACGCTCAATCAGCACGGTTACGGTCTTGTCCATCTTGTCAGACACAACTTTGCCAATCAACGTACGCTTAAGCGCTTGTTTTACTTGATCGTTCATTATTTGGCGTCCTTCTGATTCATGACCGTTTTCACACGTGCTATGTCGCGACGTACTTTTTTCAGCTGCGACGTATTGTTCAGCTGTTGTGTTGCAATCTGCATGCGCAGACCGAACTGCGCTTTCAGCAGATCGTTCAGTTCTTTGGTCAAAGCCGCTTGGTCTTTGCCTTGGAGTTCAGATGCTTTCATGTTCGCCCCTATCATTGGCCGACTTGACGAACGACGAACGTGGTCAACAGCGGCAGCTTAGCTGCAGCCAACCGGAACGCTTCGCGCGCCAGAGCCTCGTCCACACCATCCATCTCGTACAACATTTTGCCTGGCTGAATTTCAGCCACGTAGTATTCCGGATTACCCTTGCCGTTACCCATACGGACTTCAGCAGGCTTGTTCGAAATTGGCTTGTCCGGAAAAATACGAATCCAGATACGGCCACCACGTTTGATGTGGCGCGTCATTGCACGACGCGCCGCTTCAATTTGACGCGCTGTGATACGACCGCGACCAATTGCCTTCAAACCGAATTCACCAAACGATACGGCGGTGCCGCGCGAGTGGGAAATACCGGTGTTACGGCCTTTTTGCTCTTTACGATATTTTCTGCGTGCTGGTTGCAGCATGATTATTCTCCTGCTTTCTCAGCCGGAACAGCACCGTCAACAGCGGCATCCGGCTTCTTGGCACGAACACGTTTGGCAGCCGGCGCGGCGCCTGGTGCAGCTGCAGCACCTGGTTGGCCTTCTGGGCGTGCAGTACGTGGACGGCTGCTTGGTTTGCCATCGTCACGGCGTGGGCCACGACGTTTGGTGTCATCTTCTTTGGTCAGATCGACTGGCGGTTCGCCGCTAGGCAAACGATCACCTTTGTAGACCCAGACCTTGATACCGATGATGCCGTAGGTGGTTTCAGCTTCGCCGAAACCGTAATCGATCTCTGCACGCAATGTGTGGAGTGGCACGCGACCTTCGCGATACCATTCTTTACGTGCGATCTCGATACCGTTCAAACGACCGGACGACATGATCTTGATACCTTGTGCGCCGAGGCGCATGGCGTTTTGCATCGCGCGCTTCATTGCACGACGGAACATGATGCGTTTTTCCAATTGCTGCGCAATCGAATCAGCGATCAGTTGTGCGTCGGTTTCAGGCTTGCGAATTTCTTCGATATTCACATGAACCGGCACGCCCATCATTTTGGTCAGCGCGGATTTCAATACTTCGATGTCTTCGCCTTTTTTACCGATCACGACACCAGGGCGCGAGCTGTAAATTGTAATGCGAGCATTTTTTGCCGGACGCTCAATGATGACGCGGCCAACCGAAGCATTCTTCAGTTTGGTCTTCAGGTATGCGCGAACTTTGAGATCTTCGTTGAGCATGGTGGCAAAGTTGCTATTGCCAGCATACCAACGCGATGCCCAATTGCGCGTAACCGAAAGACGGAAACCGGTTGGATGTATCTTCTGTCCCATCGTGACTCCTTAGTTACCGACAGTCACGTAAATGTGACAGGATTGTTTAGAGATACGATCACCCCGGCCTTTAGCGCGTGCTGTGAAGCGCTTCAGGATCGGGCCCTTTTCAACGTAGATCGTTTTCACGAACAATTCGTCGATGTCGGCACCGTCATTGTGCTCGGCGTTCGCAATTGCGGACTCCAACACACGCTTGATGATAGCCGCGCCTTTTTTAGGGCTGAACTGCAGCAGGTTCAGAGCAGCGTCAACTTTCTTGCCACGGATTTGATCCGCAACCAGACGCCCCTTCTGATCCGACAGGCGCACGCCTTTGAGGATAGCTTTAGTTTCCATTATTTCTTAGCCTTCTTGTCAGCAGCGTGGCCCTTGAACGTACGGGTCAGCGCGAATTCGCCAAGTTTATGACCAACCATGTTTTCCGAAACATACACCGGGACGTGTTGTTTGCCGTTATGCACAGCAATCGTCAGACCGATGAAATCCGGCATGATGGTCGAACGGCGGGACCATGTTTTGATTGGCTTTTTGTCTTTGATCGCTTGCGCGGTTTCGACTTTTTTCACCAGGTGGGCGTCGCAAAACGGCCCTTTTTTCAATGAACGTGTCATGTCTTATCCTTATTTCTTACCGCGGCGCGAGACGATCATGGAAGTCGTGCGCTTGTTGCGACGCGTCTTCTTGCCCTTAGTCTGCTGGCCCCATGGCGATACCGGATGACGACCTGCTGCCGTTTTGCCTTCACCACCACCGTGTGGGTGATCGACCGGGTTCATGACCACACCGCGAACGGTAGGACGAACACCACGCCAGCGCATCGCACCTGCTTTACCGATTTTACGCAGGCTGTGTTCGGCATTGCCGACTTCACCAACGGTTGCACGGCATTCGATGTGTACACGACGCACTTCACCGGAACGCAAGCGAACTTGAGCGTACACGCCTTCACGCGCCATCAATACCACGCCGGCGCCAGCCGTACGCGCCATTTGCGCGCCCTTGCCAGGCAACATTTCAACGCAGTGCATGATCGTACCGACCGGGATATTGCGAATTGGCAAGCAGTTGCCCGATTTGATCGGCGCTTCCGAACCATTCATCAATTGATCGCCGACAGCCATACCTTTGGTTGCGATGATGTATTGACGTTCGCCGTCCGCATACAACACCAGCGCAATGTTAGCCGTGCGGTTTGGATCGTATTCGATACGCTCCACTTTCGCAGGGATGCCATCCTTGGTGCGCTTGAAGTCGATAACGCGATAGTGCTGCTTGTGACCACCACCGATATGACGGGTGGTGATGTGACCGTTGTTGTTACGGCCGGCAGTTTTCGATTTCTTTTCGAGCAAGCCTGCGAATGGACGGCCTTTGTACAGGTCGGCATTGACGACCTTGACCATGCCACGACGACCAGGCGAGGTCGGCTTGACTTTAACGAGTGCCATTATTTAGCCTCCTCGGTGAAGTTGATTTCTTGACCAGGCTTGAGGCAAACAAACGCACGACGCGTGTGGTTGCGACGACCATTGAAGCGGCCGGAACGTTTTTGCTTACCTTGACGATTGGCAACTTGAACAGATTCAACTTGAACCTTGAACAGCAACTCAACCGCAGCTTTGATTTCCAGCTTGGTCGCATCAGGCATCACGAGGAAAACGACTTGCTCGTTTTTCTCAGCAACAAAAGTTGCCTTCTCGGAAATAACTGGCGCCAGCAACACTTTCATCAAGCGTTCTTCGCTGTGTTTGATAACTGCGCTCATGCCAGCATCTCCTCAATCTTGGCCAATGCCAATTTCGTGATCAGGATCTTCTTGTAGAAGACCAGCGAAACTGGATCAGCATGACGTGGCTCGCAAATCAGCACATTCGGCAGATTGCGCGATGCCAACAACAGGTTTTCATCCAGACTGTCAGTGATGACGAGCACGGAATCCAGACCCATACCTTTCAATTTTTGCGACAAGAGCTTGGTCTTAGGCGCATCAACCGACAGGCTTTCGATTACGGAAAGACGACCTTCACGAGCCAACTGCGAGAGGATCGAGCAGAGACCTGCGCGATACATCTTCTTGTTAACTTTGTGCGAGAAGTTTTCATCAGGCGAGTTCGGGAAAATCCGACCGCCGCCACGCCACAAAGGCGAAGACGACATACCGGCACGAGCGCGGCCCGTACCTTTTTGACGCCATGGCTTTTTGGTTGTGTGATGAACTTCTTCACGATCTTTTTGCTTGCGATTACCGCTGCGTGCGTTGGCTTGATAGGCAACGACGACTTGGTGAATCAGCGCTTCGTTGTAATCGCGGCCAAAAATGGTATCTGGCGCAGCAACGTTCGAAGACGATTGACCTTGGTCATTCAGGAGCTTGAGTTCCATGAATTAAGCCCCCTTCTTTGCTTTGACTTTAACAGCCGGCGAAACAATCACCTGACCATTTTTTGCGCCTGGCACCGCACCCTTAACCAACAACAGTTGGCGATCAGCATCAATACGAGCGATCTCAAGGTTTTGCATAGTGCGAGCCACATCACCCAGGTGACCGGTCATGCGCTTACCAGGGAAAACACGACCTGGATCTTGCGCCATACCGATGGAGCCCGGAACGTTATGCGAACGCGAGTTACCATGCGTTGCGCGACCGGAAGCGAAGTGATGACGCTTGATGGTGCCGGCATAGCCCTTACCAATGGTTACGCCTTGCACGTCCACTTTCTGACCGACTTCGAACAGGCTGGCAGCGATAACATCGCCGACTTTCAGTTCAGAAGCAGCAGTAGCAGCAACACGGAATTCTTTGAGGACGGTGCCAGCTTCAACACCTGCTTTGGCGTGATGCCCAGCAGAAGCCTTATTGACACGGGAAGCACGACGGCTGCCGAAAGCGACCTGAACAGCCGAATAACCATCGACGTCAGGCGTTTTGATTTGCGTCACACGATTGTTAGACACGTCCAACACGGTCACAGGAATTGAATCCCCGTCATCCGTGAAGATGCGCATCATACCAACCTTGCGACCAAGCAGGCCTTGGCCTTTATCTTGGTTTTGGTTCATTTTTTCTCCATTCCCACCTACGATTGGGTGGGGCTGATATATAAAAACTACTTAGCACTACGAAATGCGACAAGGATTCCAAATGAGAATCCTCAGCGAAGCCCGATATTATAACTGTTGAACAGCACTTCCACAACATTTAAATGCGTGAATTATTGCTGCCTCCAGTTTGAATGCGGGACATATTTGCCCCGCATTACAAAAACAGATTATTGCAGTTTGATTTCCACATCAACGCCAGCAGGCAAATCCAGTTTCATCAATGCATCAACTGTTTTGTCTGTAGGGTCAACGATGTCCATCAAGCGAACGTGGGTACGAATTTCGAATTGATCGCGCGATGTCTTGTTGACGTGCGGCGAACGCAAAACGTCAAAACGCTGGATACGTGTCGGCAATGGCACCGGGCCTTTGACGACCGCGCCGGTACGTTTGGCGGTCTCAACGATTTCGAGTGCCGATTGATCGATCAAACGGTAATCGAAAGCTTTCAGGCGAATACGGATCTTTTGGTTTGGAGCTGATTTCGGTGCTGTAGACATGTTCATTCCTTAAAAGAGCGAGCCGCGAGTGAGTAAACACTCGCGGCGATAGTAAATGGCAGTTACGCCAAATTGTTTATTGATTACTCAATAATCTTGGCAACAACACCGGCACCGACGGTACGACCGCCTTCGCGAATCGCGAAGCGCAGACCTTCTTCCATCGCAATCGGGTTGATCAACATCACCGTGATCGAGACGTTGTCGCCCGGCATCACCATTTCTTTATCCTTCGGCAACTCGATCGAACCAGTCACGTCCGTAGTACGGAAGTAGAACTGCGGACGGTAGTTGTTGAAGAATGGGGTGTGACGGCCGCCTTCGTCTTTCGACAATACGTAGATTTCACCCGTGAAATGTTTGTGCGGCTTGATCGAACCTGGCTTCGCCAGAACTTGACCACGTTCCACGTCTTCACGCTTGGTGCCACGCAGCAATACGCCGACGTTGTCGCCTGCCTGACCTTGGTCAAGCAGTTTGCGGAACATTTCAACACCGGTACAGGTGGTGACTTGGGTGTCGCGAATACCAACGATTTCCAGCGATTCGCCGACTTTGACGATACCGCGTTCGATACGACCCGTTACAACGGTGCCGCGACCGGAGATCGAGAACACGTCTTCCACTGGCAACAGGAAGGCGCCGTCAACTGCGCGTTCTGGTGTTGGAATGTAGCTGTCGAGTGCATCAGCCAGGGCCAGAATGGCGGCTTCGCCCAATGGACCTTGGTCGCCTTCGAGTGCCAACTTGGCCGAACCTTTGATGATAGGCAGGTCGTCGCCTGGGAATTCGTATTTGGAGAGGAGCTCGCGCACTTCCATTTCGACCAGTTCGAGCAATTCTGCATCGTCAACCATGTCGCACTTGTTCAGGAACACGATGATGTATGGAACGCCAACCTGACGTGCCAGCAGGATGTGCTCACGTGTTTGCGGCATTGGGCCGTCAGCTGCGGAACAAACCAGGATCGCGCCGTCCATCTGTGCGGCGCCGGTGATCATGTTTTTAACATAGTCGGCGTGGCCTGGGCAGTCAACGTGGGCATAGTGACGGGTGGTGGTTTCGTATTCAACGTGCGAGGTGTTGATGGTGATGCCGCGCGCTTTTTCTTCAGGCGCGTTATCGATTTGGTCGTAGCCCTTGGCTTCGCCACCAAATTTCTTAGACAATACGGTCGCAATCGCTGCCGTCAGTGTGGTTTTGCCGTGATCGACGTGACCAATTGTACCGACGTTAACGTGCGGCTTGGTCCGCTCGAATTTACCTTTTGCCATTTTATTCTTCCTTCAAAAAGAACGATTTATCTATATTAGGATGCCCCTTGTGGGACATCGCTCGACAGTTATTTACTACCCGCCAAGCGAGCCATGCATAAGCCCGGCTCGCCCGACGTTTCAACGAATACGATTACTTGGGCGCTTTCGATGTGACGATTGCATCGATCACGTTTTTAGGCGCTTCCGAGTAATGCTTGAATTCCATCGAGTAGGTTGCACGACCTTGTGTTGCGGAACGCAACGATGTCGCATAACCAAACATTTCGGACAATGGCACTTCAGCTTTAATGATCTTGCCGCCACCGCCAGCAATTTCATCCATACCCTGAACCATGCCGCGACGTGAGGACAAATCGCCCATCACGGTACCAGCGTAGTCTTCTGGCGTTTCAACTTCGACTGCCATCATCGGCTCCAGAATAACTGGGCTCGCTTTACGGCAACCGTCTTTGAATGCCATCGATGCAGCCATACGGAACGCGTTTTCGTTCGAGTCAACGTCATGGTAAGAACCGAAGAACAGGGTAACTTTGACGTCAACCACCGGGTAACCTGCGAGCACGCCCGAGGTCAGTGTTTCACGCACACCTTTTTCAACTGCAGGGATGTATTCGCGTGGAACCGTACCACCCTTGATCGCGTCAACGAATTCAAAACCCTTGCCCGGCTCTTGCGGTTCGATTTTCAGAACCACGTGACCATATTGACCACGACCACCGGATTGCTTGACGAACTTGCCTTCGATTTCTTCGCATGTTTTACGAATGGTTTCGCGGTATGCAACTTGCGGCTTACCGACGGTCGCTTCCACGTTGAATTCACGCTTCATACGATCGACAATAATATCCAGATGCAACTCGCCCATACCGGCGATGATGGTCTGACCCGATTCTTCATCGGTACGCACGCGGAACGATGGATCTTCAGCGGCCAGACGATTCAGCGCCAGGCCCATTTTTTCCTGATCAGCCTTGGTTTTTGGCTCAACTGCCTGCGAAATAACCGGCTCAGGGAAGACCATGCGCTCCAGCACGACAAATGCCTTGTCATCACACAGAGTATCGCCAGTGGTAGTGTCTTTCAGACCCACGACAGCAGCGATGTCGCCAGCACGCATCTCCTTGATTTCTTCGCGCTGATTTGCCTGCATCTGAACGATACGGCCGATACGCTCTTTCTTCTCTTTCACCGAGTTCAACACGGTATCGCCCGAATTCAGGGTGCCAGAGTAGCAGCGGATAAAGCACAATTGACCAACGAATGGATCGGTAGCGATTTTGAAAGCCAATGCCGAGAATTTCTCGCCATCTTCCGCCTTGCGAACAATCGGCTCGTCCGACTCATTCAAACCAGGAACTGGCGGAATGTCAATCGGGGACGGCAGGTAATCAATCACCGCGTCCAACATCGCTTGCACGCCTTTGTTTTTGAAAGCAGTACCGCACATCATTGGCACGATTTCATTGGCGATAGTGCGAGTGCGCAACGCAGCCTTGATTTCGGCCTCCGACAAGTCACCCTCTTCCAGGTACTTGTTCATCAACTCTTCTGATGCTTCAGCAGCTGCTTCCACCATGTTTTCGCGCCACTTCTGCGCTTCAGCCAGGAGGTTGGCAGGAATCTCGCCGTATTCGAACTTCATGCCTTGGGAAGCTTCATCCCAAATGATCGACTTCATTTTAATCAAGTCAACCACACCAAAGAACTGGTCTTCCGCACCGATAGGTACCTGGATAGGCACAGGATTAGCCTTCAGACGCGCACGCATTTGCTCGTACACTTTAAAGAAGTTCGCGCCGGTACGATCCATCTTGTTGACGAATGCCAGACGTGGAACCTTGTACTTGTTGGCCTGACGCCAAACAGTTTCGGATTGCGGCTGTACGCCACCGACTGCACAATAAACCATGCACGCGCCATCCAGTACGCGCATCGAGCGCTCAACTTCAATCGTGAAGTCAACGTGGCCCGGCGTATCAATGATGTTGATATGGTGCGCAGGCAGGTTGTTTGCCATACCTTTCCAGAAGCAGGTAACTGCTGCGGAAGTAATGGTAATGCCACGCTCTTGCTCCTGCTCCATCCAGTCCGTCGTTGCCGAACCTTCATGGGTCTCACCCAGCTTGTGGTTTACACCTGTGTAAAACAGGACACGCTCGGTGGTAGTGGTCTTGCCGGCATCAATGTGAGCCGAGATACCGATATTGCGGTAACGCTCAATGGGGGTCTTGCGGGCCATGATTAATCCAATATCTCTTTAACGAACAAAACCGAGCGTCATTTTCAATAAATGAGGTGCCCGGTTCCGAACAATTTATATAAGTAGACAAGCGCCCACGCATTTCTGTGGGGCAACTATTTAATTCATTAGAAGCGGAAGTGCGAGAACGCTTTATTCGCTTCAGCCATACGATGCACTTCATCGCGCTTCTTCATTGCACCGCCGCGGCTTTCCGCAGCTTCGAGCAATTCACCAGCGAGACGTTGCGGCATCGATTTTTCGCTGCGCTTGTTTGCAGCTTCGCGCAACCAACGCATGGACAAAGCCATACGACGGACAGGACGAACTTCAACAGGCACCTGGTAGTTTGCACCACCAACACGACGAGATTTCACTTCAACCAGCGGCTTGCAGTTAAGGATTGCAGCTGTAAATACTTCCAGCGGATCCTTGCCTGACTTGGTCTGGATATGCTCAAACGCACCGTAGATGATGTTTTCTGCGACCGATTTCTTACCGGACAACATCAACACGTTAACGAACTTGGCAACATCAACATTACCGAATTTCGGATCTGGCAGTATGTCCCGCTTGGGAACTTCACGACGACGTGGCATTTCGATTCCTTTCAATCTTCAGTTGAGGCGCAGCAACAGATTTGCCGCACACTCGCGGACAGTCATCATAACCATCCACTTACTCGGCCCATTAGGGACCGACACAATTTCGCGGAGGCCGCGAAAATACAGTTAATTACTTCTTGCCAGCTTTTGCACGCTTGGTACCGTACTTCGAACGCGCTTGCTTACGGTCTTTAACACCTTGAGTATCCAAAGCGCCGCGAACCATGTGATAGCGCACACCCGGCAAATCTTTTACACGACCACCGCGCAACAGCACGACGCTATGTTCTTGCAGGTTATGGCCTTCACCACCGATGTACGAAATTACTTCGAAACCGTTGGTCAAACGCACTTTGGCGACTTTACGCAGAGCCGAGTTAGGCTTCTTTGGAGTCGTGGTGTAGACGCGGGTACATACGCCGCGTTTTTGCGGGCTGTTTTCCAGCGCCGGCGATTTGCTCTTGACGCGTGCAGAAACACGCGGCTGGCGAATCAGTTGATTGATGGTTGGCATCGCTCTATATCCAGCTAATACAACATTAATAATACGAACCCGAAAACGGTTGTTCGGGGACTAAAGAATCATTGCGGAAGAATGTAATTCGACGCACGCCTCGATCGGCAGAGAAGGAAAACGCGCAAGGGGTTGCGAAGAAGCAAGACCAAAGAGCGTTTAAGCCCAGCAGAGCTTAAAATCGAGAACTCGCGAGTATAGCCCCGTACACTCTAGCAGTCAACAATTGTATTGAAGGCTGCGCTGCAATTTCATTGTGAAATGAGGGCAATTTCATAGCAAGCACGATAAACATTGCATAAAAACTTTGTTTTTTGTCATGAAAAAACTTATGACAATATCTTTATAGTAATGAAACAATCATTGTGCAAAGAAAAACGGCATCGGGATTTCTCCCGATGCCGTTCAATACTTGAATTACGCTTGGCTTATGAAGCGTCAGTATCGCTGTCAGGCGTACTGGAGATATCAGCAAACTGCGCTTCCGCTTCGGCTGCGCGAGCAGCTTTCTCCGACTGCAGCAATGCCGTACGCTCTTCCGCTTCCCACGATTCCTTTTCCTTGCGTGCACGGTGGAACGCAAGGCCGGTACCGGCCGGGATCAGACGACCAACGATCACGTTTTCTTTCAGGCCACGCAAACCATCGCGCTTGCCCATGATCGCAGCTTCGGTCAGGACACGTGTAGTTTCCTGGAACGATGCAGCAGAGATGAAGGAGTCGGTCGACAGCGATGCCTTGGTAATACCCAGCAACACGTTTTCGTAGGTTGCAGGGATCTTGCCTTGGGCAATCACGCGATCGTTTTCGTCCAGCAATTCCGAACGTTCGACTTGTTCGCCCACGATGTAATTCGCATCGCCGGCATCAACCACTTGGACGCGACGCAACATCTGGCGCACGATGACTTCGATGTGCTTGTCGTTGATCTTCACGCCTTGCAAACGGTACACGTCTTGCACTTCGTCGACGATGTAACGTGCCAGCGCTTCGATACCCAACAAACGCAGAATGTCTTGTGGATCAGCTGGGCCGTCAACAATCATCTCGCCCTTGTTCACAACCTGGCCGTCATGTACCAGCACTTGCTTGTCCTTGGTGATCAGGAACTCGTGCTTGTTGCCGTCCATGTCTGTGATTTCCAGACGTTGCTTGCCTTTGGTTTCTTTACCGAACGCAACCGTACCGGTGACTTCTGCCAGCATGCCGGCATCTTTCGGCGAACGCGCTTCGAACAACTCGGCAACACGCGGCAGACCACCGGTGATGTCACGTGTTTTTTGCGATTCGGTCGGAATACGTGCCAGCACTTCACCGACGGTAACTTGCTGACCGTCCTTGACAGTGATCAGCGCACCAACCTGGAAGCCGATCGTCACTGCGTGTTCGGTACCGGCGATTTTGACTTCTTCGCCTTGTTCATTCAGCAGTTTGACCTGTGGACGAACGGTTTTGGTAACCGAGCCGCGACGTTTCGCATCGATAACGACCAGAGTCGACAGACCGGTGACTTCATCGATCTGACGTGCAACGGTCGAACCTTCTTCGACGTTCTCGAATTTCACCGTACCGGTGTATTCGGTAATGATAGGACGGGTCAACGGATCCCATGTTGCCAATGCAGTACCGGCCTTGATGACCAGACCGTCTTTGACGATCAGGGTCGCGCCGTACGGTACTTTATGACGTTCACGCTCCCGGCCGAGGTCATCCGTGATCAGCACTTCGCCGGAACGGGAGATGACGATCTGACCGCCTTTTCCGTTGGTGACGTAACGCATGGTCGCAGTGAAGCGTACGGTACCGTTCGATTTGGCTTCCACCGACGAAGCAACTGCCGCACGCGACGCCGCTCCACCAATGTGGAAGGTACGCATGGTCAGCTGGGTGCCTGGCTCACCGATCGATTGTGCCGCGATAACACCGACTGCTTCACCGGCGTTGACCATCGAACCACGACCCAGATCACGGCCATAACACAGAGCGCACAGGCCGAAGCGCGTGTCGCAAGTCAATGGCGTGCGTACTTTTACTTCATCGATGCCGAGGCGTTCGATTTCTTCAACCATGTCTTCGTCCAGCAAGGTGCCGGCCGCGTACAGGGTTGCCTGTGTTTCAGGATTGACAATGTCGTTCGCAGCAACGCGACCCAGGATACGGTCACGCAATGCTTCAATGACTTCACCGCCTTCGACCAGCGCTTTCATCGAGGCGCCGTTCGAGGTGCCGCAATCATCTTCGATCACAACCAGATCTTGTGTCACGTCGACCAGACGGCGTGTCAGGTAACCCGAGTTCGCTGTTTTCAGCGCGGTATCGGCCAGACCTTTACGCGCACCGTGAGTCGAGATGAAGTACTGCAACACGTTCAGACCTTCGCGGAAGTTCGCGGTGATCGGCGTTTCGATAATGGAACCATCCGGTTTCGCCATCAGGCCACGCATACCGGCAAGCTGGCGAATCTGTGCTGCGGAACCGCGCGCACCGGAGTCGGCCATCATGTAAATCGCGTTGAACGATTCTTGTGTTGTTTTGGTGCCATCACGTTTGGTGACGTCTTCAACCTTGAGTTGATCCATCATGGCCTTGCCGACGTCGTCGCCGGCCTTGCCCCAGATATCCACCACTTTGTTGTAACGTTCGCCAGCGGTAACCAGACCGGACGAGTATTGCTGTTCAATCTGTTTGACTTCGCCTTCGGCGGTCGCAATGATGTCGACTTTTTGCGATGGAACGAGCATGTCGTCGACGCAAATCGAGATGCCGGCACGCGTTGCCAGACGGAAGCCCGATTGCAGCAATTGATCAGCGAATACTACCGTAGCGCGCAGACCGCACTTACGGAAGGACAGGTTGATCAGGCGCGAAATTTCTTTCTTTTTCAGCGCGCGGTTCAATACGGAGAACGGCAAGCCTTTAGGCAGAATTTCGGACAGGATCGCGCGACCGACGGTCGTTTCGTAACGAGTTACCGTTTTTTCGAATTCGCCGGTTTCGACGTTCTTCGGATACTCGGTAATACGTACGGTGATACGCGTTGCCAGTTCAACTTCTTTGTTGTCGTAGGCGCGGATGACTTCGGACACGTCCGGGAACATCATGCCTTCACCCTTGGCATTGATCGCTTCGCGAGTCGCGTAGTACAGACCCAGCACGATATCTTGCGAAGGAACGATCGATGGTTCGCCGTTCGATGGGAACAGGATGTTGTTCGAAGCCAGCATCAAGGTGCGTGCTTCCATCTGTGCTTCGATCGACAGTGGAACGTGGACCGCCATTTGATCGCCGTCAAAGTCGGCATTAAACGCAGCGCAGACCAATGGGTGCAATTGAATTGCCTTGCCTTCGATCAGGACCGGTTCAAACGCCTGGATACCAAGACGATGCAAGGTAGGTGCGCGGTTCAGCATGACCGGATGTTCGCGGATCACGTCTTCCAGAATGTCCCACACAACCGGTTCTTGGATCTCAACCAGTTTTTTCGCAGCCTTGATGGTCGTTGCCAGACCCATCAATTCGAGCTTGTTGAAAATGAATGGCTTGAACAATTCCAAAGCCATCAATTTCGGCAAACCGCATTGATGCAGTTTCAATTGCGGACCCACGACGATCACGGAACGACCCGAGTAATCGACGCGTTTGCCCAGCAAGTTTTGACGGAAACGACCGCCCTTGCCTTTGATCATTTCTGCCAGTGACTTCAGCGGACGCTTGTTGGCGCCAGTCATCGCTTTACCGCGACGGCCGTTATCCAGCAGCGAATCGACCGCTTCCTGCAACATGCGTTTTTCGTTGCGGGTGATGATTTCCGGTGCGCGGAGTTCCATCAGACGCTTCAAACGGTTGTTACGGTTGATGACGCGGCGATACAGATCGTTCAGATCGGAAGTTGCGAAACGGCCACCATCCAGCGGCACCAATGGGCGCAGTTCTGGCGGCAACACCGGCAACACTTCCATGATCATCCAGTCAGGCTTGATGCCCGAACGTTGGAACGCTTCCAGCACTTTCAGGCGCTTGGCGTATTTCTTGATCTTGGCCTCGGATTTGGAATCTTTCAATTCCTGGCGCAGCATCTCGGCATCGCGATCGATGTCGATGGCGCGCAGCAATTCACGGATGCCTTCGGCGCCCATGAATGCGGTGAAGTCGTCGCCGAATTCTTCGTATTTAGCTGCGTAATCGTCTTCCGACATGATCTGGCAACGCTTCAGCGGCGTCATGCCTGGATCGGTAACAACGTAGGCTTCGAAATACAGGACGCGTTCGATATCCCGCAATGTCATGTCGAGCACCATGCCCAGACGGGATGGCAGCGATTTCAGGAACCAGATATGCGCGGTTGGCGATGCCAACTCGATGTGGCCCATGCGTTCACGACGCACTTTGGCCAATGTGACTTCAACGCCGCATTTTTCGCAGATAACGCCGCGGTGTTTCAGCCGTTTGTATTTGCCGCACAGGCATTCGTAATCCTTGATAGGGCCAAAGATTTTTGCACAGAACAGGCCGTCGCGCTCGGGCTTGAACGTACGATAGTTGATGGTTTCCGGCTTCTTGACTTCGCCGTAGGACCACGAACGGATTTTTTCCGGGGACGCCAGACCAATTTTGATCGCGTCGAATTGTTCGTTTTGCTGAACTTGCTTGAATAGATCGAGCAGTGCTTTCATGTATCACTCCAGTTGGCGTGAAAAAACGCTTGATGATGAGAAGGTTGCGTCGGCGCTGCTTTAAACCCTGTTCGCATGGGCGGGAGAGCTGAGCGGGTAAGAGTAACTTCCACACTGAGTTCCGCGCATACCGGGACAGACGACACTTCCAGAAACTGCTATTGCCTAGCTATTTTCTACTACGCTTGCTTCATTACTAAATTCAGTCAGCAAAGGGAAGAGCAACTATCATTGCTCTTCCCTCGCCTTACATCAGTCGCGTTCCAGATCGATGTCGATACCCAGCGAGCGGATTTCCTTAACGAGAACGTTGAAGGATTCCGGCATGCCGGCGTCGATGACGTGGTCGCCCTTGACGAGATTTTCGTACACTTTGGTACGGCCATTCACGTCATCGGACTTGACGGTCAACATCTCTTGCAAGACGTAAGACGCGCCGTATGCTTCCAGCGCCCAGACTTCCATCTCACCGAAGCGCTGGCCACCGAACTGAGCTTTACCGCCCAGTGGTTGTTGCGTAACCAGCGAGTAAGGACCGGTCGAACGTGCATGCATCTTGTCATCAACCAGGTGATGCAGTTTGAGGTAATGCATGTAACCGACGGTTACTGTACGTTCAAACGCTTCACCGGTACGACCGTCATACATGGTGACCTGGTTCTTGGAAGCAGTCATGCCCAATTGCTTGGCAATGTGATCCGGGTAAGCCAGATCCAGCATGCGACGGGTTTCGCCTTCATCAGCACCGTCAAACACCGGCGTTGCGAATGGCACACCGTTCTTCAGGTTGCTCGCCAGTTCCAGAATTTCTGCATCGCTGAAACTATCGAGATCCTCTGTCTTGCCGGACTCGTTATAGATTGCAGCCAGGAATTTGCGCAACTCGGCAATCTGCACTTGCGTGTTCAGCATTTCGCCAATACGCAAGCCCAGACCTTTAGCTGCCCAGCCCAGATGGACTTCCAGCACCTGACCAACGTTCATCCGGGATGGAACGCCCAGCGGATTCAATACGACGTCCGCTGGTGTACCGTCAGCCATATGCGGCATGTCTTCGATAGGCAGAATGCGCGATACCACACCCTTGTTACCGTGACGACCCGCCATCTTGTCGCCGGGTTGCAGACGACGTTTGACTGCCAGATAAACCTTGACCATCTTCTGTACGCCTGGCGGCAATTCATCGCCCTGCGTCAGTTTCTTGCGTTTTTCTTCAAATGCCAGATCGAACTGGTGACGTTTTTCAGCGATCGATTCCTTGATCGCTTCCAAGGCGTTGGCCGATGTGTCGTCGGAAGGACGAATATCGAACCAGTGGTATTTGTCCAGATCGGCCAAATACTCAGCAGTGATTTTCGTGCCTTTGGCGATTTTCTTGGGGCCGCCGTTGACGACCTTGCCGACCAACATTTTTTCCAGACGCTGGAATGCGTCACCTTCAACGATACGCAACTGATCGTTCAAATCCAAACGATAGCGTTGCAGTTCGTCGTCGATAATCTGTTGTGCACGTTTGTCGCGCGGAATACCTTCACGCGTAAACACTTGCACGTCGATCACGGTGCCGACCATACCGGACGGTACGCGCAACGATGTATCTTTTACGTCGGATGCTTTTTCGCCGAAAATTGCGCGCAGCAGTTTTTCTTCCGGTGTCAGTTGGGTCTCGCCTTTAGGCGTTACTTTACCGACCAGAGTGTCGCCAGCGGTGACTTCTGCACCGATGTAGACGATACCGGATTCATCCAGACGCGCCAGCTGGTTCTCAGCCAGGTTCGAGATATCACGGGTGATTTCTTCGGCGCCCAGCTTGGTGTCACGTGCAACAACCGACAACTCTTCGATATGAATCGAGGTGTAACGGTCATCAGCCACAACTTTTTCAGAGATCAGAATCGAATCTTCGAAGTTGTAACCGTTCCATGGCATAAACGCGACCAGCATGTTCTGACCCAGAGCGAGTTCGCCCAAGTCAGTCGATGCACCGTCAGCGATGACGTCATGTTTTGCAACGCGATCGCCAACTTGCACGATAGGACGTTGGTTGATGTTCGTATTTTGGTTCGAACGGGTGTACTTGATCAGGTTGTAGATATCAACACCGACTTCACCGGCTTGTGCTTCATCGTCATTGACGCGAATCACGACACGGCCTGCATCGATGTAATCAACGATACCGCCACGCAATGCCTGAACGGTAGTACCCGAGTCGACTGCAACGGTACGTTCGATACCGGTACCAACCAGAGCTTTTTCCGGACGCAGGCAAGGAACTGCCTGACGTTGCATGTTGGCGCCCATCAATGCACGGTTCGCATCATCGTGTTCGAGGAACGGAATCAGCGAAGCAGCAACCGACACAACCTGGCCTGGCGCAACGTCCATATACTGAACGCGTTCCGGCGATACCAGTATCGTTTCGCCGGCTTCACGTGCAGAAACCAGTTCATCGGACAACATGCCAGCTTTATCGATAGTCGCATTCGCCTGAGCGATGATGTAACGGCCTTCTTCAATCGCGGACAGATAGTCGATCTGATCGGTGACCTTGCTGCCTTCAACTTTACGATATGGAGTTTCCAGGAAACCGTATTCGTTCAGACGGGCGTACAACGCCAGCGAGTTGATCAGGCCAATGTTCGGGCCTTCAGGTGTTTCGATCGGGCAGACACGACCGTAGTGAGTCGGATGCACGTCACGCACTTCAAAGCCGGCGCGCTCACGAGTCAAACCGCCAGGTCCGAGAGCGGAGACGCGACGTTTGTGCGTGATTTCCGACAATGGATTGGTTTGATCCATAAACTGCGACAACTGCGACGAACCGAAGAATTCACGGATCGCGGCCGAGATAGGCTTGGAGTTGATCAGGTCATGCGGCATCAGGTTGTCGGCTTCGGCTTGGCCGAGGCGTTCCTTGACAGCACGCTCGACACGAACCAGACCGGCGCGGAATTGGTTCTCAGCCAATTCGCCGACGCAACGTACGCGACGGTTACCCAGGTGATCGATATCATCGACTTCGCCGCGACCATTGCGCAACTCAACCAGAATCTTGATCACGGCCAGCACGTCTTCGTTAGACAAAGTCATGTCGCCAGTCAACGAATCGCGGCCGATACGACGGTTGAACTTCATGCGGCCGACAGCCGACAGATCGTAACGATCCGGGTTGTAGAACAAGCCGTTGAACAATGCTTCAACCGAATCTTCGGTTGGCGGCTCGCCTGGACGCATCATGCGATAGATCGCGACTTTTGCCGCCATCTGGTCGTTGGTGTCGTCCATACGCAAGGTTTGCGAGATGTAGCCGCCTTGATCCAGATCGTTGGTATACAGAGTCTGAATGTGGCTGATTTTGCCTTCGCGCAAACGTGCCAGCAGATCATCTGTCAATTCATCATTGGCGCTGGCAATTACTTCACCAGTATCTGCATCAACGATGTTTTTCGCCAGAATGCGGCCCAGCAGGTAATCTTCCGGTACCGAAATCTGCTTGATGCCTGCAGCTTCAACATCGCGCACGTGCTTGCTGTTGATACGCTTGTCTTTTGCGACCAGCACTTTCCCGGCTTTGTCGGTGATATCAAAACGGGCCACTTCGCCGCGCAGGCGTTCCGCCACAAATTTCATTTCAGCGCCATCAGCATGCAGAGTGAAATCATCGAAAACAAAGAAGTTTTCAAGGATTTGCTCCGGCGTCATGCCGATTGCCTTCAACAGGATCGTGACAGGCATCTTGCGACGACGATCGACGCGGAAGAACAAAATGTCTTTCGGATCGAATTCGTAGTCCAGCCATGAACCGCGGTAAGGAATGATACGTGCCGAAAACAGCAACTTACCGGACGAGTGCGTCTTGCCGCGATCATGTTCGAAGAACACGCCTGGCGAACGATGCAGCTGCGACACGATAACGCGTTCGGTACCGTTGATCACGAAAGAACCGGTGGAAGTCATGAGCGGCAATTCGCCCATGTAGACTTCCTGTTCTTTCATTTCCTTGACGACTGGCTTGGTCGGCGATTCCTTATCCAGGATCACCAGGCGCACCTTAGCACGCAGAGGCGACGCGTACGTCAATCCACGTTGTTGGCATTCCTTGATATTGAACGGCGGATCGCCGAGCACATACGACAAGAATTCGAGACGCGCAAAACCATTGTGCGAAACGATAGGAAAAATAGACGTGAAGGCAGATTGCAAGCCTTCGTTTTTGCGTTGGGACGGTATTTTGTCTTCTTGCAAAAAGTCATGATACGACTCGAGCTGGGTCGCCAGCAGGAACGGAACGTTGTGAACGTTAGCACGTTTCGCGAATGATTTGCGAATGCGCTTTTTCTCAGTAAATGAGTAGTGCATGGACACTCCGTGAGTGACAGGGAAGGATAGAGAATTCAGGATTCAGGCTGCATTGCCGAGTTGCAATAAAACACAACTCGAAACATTGAAACCTCAAGTCTCTGCCCTTGGACCAGTCGGTCGAACAACACACCAGATTACATCAAGTCAATCAAGCCTGCTGACAACCACATTTTTTAATCCAAAAACGACAAAGGAGCCAAAGCCGAACCACCCTTTCGGGCAGTTCCATGCTTTGACTCGGGCGCTGCCAATAAAACTATTAACGCGCGCAGATAAAACCAAATTACTTGATTTCCGCTTTCGCGCCAGCTTCTTCCAGCTTTTTCTTAGCTGCTTCAGCATCTGCTTTCGAAACGCCTTCTTTCAAAGGTTTCGGTGCAGCATCAACCAGATCCTTAGCTTCTTTCAAGCCCAGACCGGTGATTTCACGCACTGCTTTAATCACGCCAACTTTGTTCGCGCCGAAATCAGCCAGGATAACGGTGAATTCGGTTTGTTCTTCAGCAGCAGCGCCACCAGCTGCGCCGCCAGCTGCAGGAGCAGCCATTGCAGCAGCGGATACGCCGAATTTTTCTTCGAATGCCTTAACCAGGTCATTCAGTTCCAGAACTGTCAGGTTGCCTACGGCTTCCAGGATGTCGTCTTTGCTAATTGCCATTTGAAACTCCTAAATTTTTTCAATAATTACATCTGATTGGTACTGACGCGAAGCGTCGAAACAAGAGCGCAGGGCCGCACGCATGCGGCAGCCTGTTATTCCGCTGCTGCTTCGGTAACTTCGGCGACTGGCTCTGCTGCAGCTGCAGGCGTTTCGCCTTCAGCTTTTTTAGCAGCAAGAGCAGCCAAACCACGCGTAAAGCTCGCAACCGGAACCAGCATCATGCCCAAGACTTGGGCCAGCAGGACTTCACGGCTAGGAATATTTGCCAATGCAGTAACAGCCGCTTTATCAAGCGTCTTGCCTGCATAGTTACCTGCCTTAACAACCAGTTTGTCGTTTGTTTTAGCAAAGTCACTGATGACTTTAGCTGCAGCAACGGCATCATCCGAGATCGAATAGATCAGCGGACCGGTCATTTCAGAAGCGAGATCGGCAAATGCGGTACCTTCAACGGCACGACGAGCGAGTGTGTTTTTCAACACGCGCAAGTAGACGCCCTGGTCCCGCGCTTTGGCGCGCAGTTGTGTCAAGTGACCAACCTGGATGCCACGATATTCGGCCACGACGATAGTCTGTGCCGTTGCTACCTTGGCAGAGATTTCGGCGACTACGGCCTTTTTGTCATTCAGATTGAGACTCAAGATCAACCTCCAAAAGTAATGCTCGGCTTCTACACAACCATCATTGATTGCTTGCCTCACATCGGTTCGAACACGGCGTCCGAAGTTAGGAGTTCATACTGGCAAGCCAGCGAAGAGACTGCAAAACTTGTTCGGGGTCACCATCTGCGTTGGGTATCACATCGTTGCCGATGCCACATTTAACTTTGCACACAGCTTGCATGCACGCCGCCCAACGGTCTTTGATTGCCTGAACCTTCTTCCATCCTGCAGAATCCGGTCCAGCCCAAAGATGCGCCCGCCGCCAATTCGGCAACGGGACTTGATTCAATAACTTAAGCAGCCAGAGTCGTTTGATCGATGCGCACACCAGCGCCCATCGTCGACGACAGCGAAACCTTGCGCAGGTAAACACCTTTGCTGGTTGCCGGCTTGGCTTTAGTCAACGCATCGATCAAAGCCAACAAGTTGGATTTGAGCGCTTCGTCGGTAAACGATTTACGACCGATAGTGGCGTGAATAATGCCAGCCTTGTCAGTACGGTATTGCACTTGACCTGCTTTTGCATTTTTAACTGCAGTTGCAACGTCAGGAGTAACAGTACCAACTTTCGGGTTAGGCATCATGCCGCGAGGTCCGAGGATTTGACCCAGGGTACCAACGATACGCATGGTATCCGGCGATGCGATCACGATGTCGAAAGGCATATTGCCAGCCTTGATCGACTCAGCCAGATCTTCCATGCCGACGATGTCAGCACCAGCAGCTTTCGCCTGCTCTGCTTTTTCGCCGGTAGCAAATACGGCTACGCGCACGTCTTTGCCTGTACCTGCCGGCAAAACAACGGAGCCACGAACAACTTGGTCGGACTTCTTGGCATCAACACCCAGTTGAACCGATACGTCGATCGATTCGTTGAATTTGGCGGATGCACATTCTTTGATCAAAGCAAGCGCATTGTCGAATGGGTACGCTTTGGTACGATCAACTTTTGCCTTGAATGCCTTAACGCGTTTCGATAACTTAGCCATTACAGACCCTCCACCGTGATGCCCATGGAACGTGCGGAACCGGCGATTGTACGCACAGCTGCATCCATGTCGGCAGCCGTCAAATCCGGCCGTTTGGTTGTTGCGATTTCTTCAGCTTGCGCACGAGTGATCTTGCCGACCTTGTCGGTATTTGCCTTGGCAGAACCCTTGGTGATGCTCGCAGCTTTTTTGATCAGATACGTTGCTGGCGGCGTCTTCATCACGAAAGTGAAAGACTTGTCCGCAAACGCGGTAATGACCACCGGAATTGGCATACCTGGCTCAACACCTTGAGTCTGCGCGTTGAACGCCTTGCAGAATTCCATGATGTTCAGACCACGTTGACCCAGAGCAGGTCCAATTGGGGGGGATGGGTTTGCTTTACCAGCTGGAACTTGCAGCTTGATAAAACCAATGATTTTCTTTGCCATGATGGCTCCTACATTGATTGAGTGGTAGCGCCTGTTCACTTGCCTTGCGGCGTATTACTTGGGCTCCTCTTGTTATTGCTATCGAATTTGCGACACGTGAACTTCTGTAATCACAACGCTCCGACCGGCGTTTTATTCTTATACTTTTTCGACCTGACCGAATTCGAGTTCCACCGGCGTCGCGCGACCGAAAATCGTCACCGAAACACGCACTTTGGACTTCTCGTAATTGACTTCCTCGACATTGCCGTTGAAATCGGTGAAAGGGCCATCCTTGATGCGCACCATTTCGCCCACTTCGTACAATACTTTTGGACGCGGTTTTTCAACGCCTTCCTGCATTTGCTGCATGATCTTGTCGACTTCATGCGGCGGAATGGGCGTCGGCTTGTTCGACTTGCCGCCGATGAAACCGGTGACCTTGCTTGTGTTCTTGACCAGATGCCATGTTTCGTCGGTCATTTCCATCTCGACCAGCACATAACCAGGGAAAAAGCGGCGCTCACTGACCGATTTCTGACCGTTTTTGACTTCGATCACTTCTTCGGTAGGCACCAGAATTTGCCCAAACTGATCTTGCATGCCGGCGCGCGCAATGCGCTCCGTTAACGCACGCATCACGCTCTTTTCCATACCGGAATAAGCGTGTACGACGTACCAGCGTTTTTTACTTGTTGCAGCAGTGCTTGCAGCCGATGCGGCGGCAGTGCTAGGCACGCCGTCCTGTGCGTCATCCTGAATATTGTCGCCCATTATCTTTTCCAGCCCAAAATCAGGTCGTACAACACAACTTCCAGTAACTTATCCGTACCGAACAGGAAAAGCGCCATAACCAATACGAAGCCGAAAACAATTGCTGTCATTTGCAGTGTTTCCTTGCGGGTCGGCCAAACCACTTTCTTGGTTTCGCGAACCGCCTCTTTGGCGAAATTAACGAAATCACGACCGGACGCCGAGGTCCACGCAATTGCAATTGCAATCAGCAAGCCGCCAACCAGTGCCGCGATGCGCACGATTGTTGCCTTGTCCGACAAAAAATAAAAACCAACTACGCCCGCGATTGCGACGAGAACCGCCAAGACGATCTTGACCTTATCGCCTGACGCGCCAACAGTTTGTACGGGATGATTAGACATACTCTTTACTTTCGATGCCCTGCACCAGAATCGGTGGCAGGGGCGGAGGGCCTCGAACCCCCAACCTTCGGTTTTGGAGACCGACACTCTGCCAATTGAGCTACGCCCCTACGTTTGAACTACCACTACATGAAACCGTTTGCGGCGACTCCGAAGAATCGCCGCAAAGAATTCATTTATTACTCAATAATCTTGGCAACAACACCGGCACCGACGGTACGACCGCCTTCGCGAATCGCGAAGCGCAGACCTTCTTCCATCGCAATCGGGTTGATCAACATCACCGTGATCGAGACGTTGTCGCCCGGCATCACCATTTCTTTATCCTTCGGCAACTCGATCGAACCAGTCACGTCCGTAGTACGGAAGTAGAACTGCGGACGGTAGTTGTTGAAGAATGGGGTGTGACGGCCGCCTTCGTCTTTCGACAATACGTAGATTTCACCCGTGAAATGTTTGTGCGGCTTGATCGAACCTGGCTTCGCCAGAACTTGACCACGTTCCACGTCTTCACGCTTGGTGCCACGCAGCAATACGCCGACGTTGTCGCCTGCCTGACCTTGGTCAAGCAGTTTGCGGAACATTTCAACACCGGTACAGGTGGTGACTTGGGTGTCGCGAATACCAACGATTTCCAGCGATTCGCCGACTTTGACGATACCGCGTTCGATACGACCCGTTACAACGGTACCGCGACCGGAGATCGAGAACACGTCTTCCACTGGCAACAGGAAGGCGCCGTCTACTGCGCGCTCTGGTGTTGGAATGTAGCTGTCGAGTGCATCAGCCAGGGCCAGAATGGCGGCTTCGCCCAATGGACCTTGGTCGCCTTCGAGTGCCAACTTGGCCGAACCTTTGATGATAGGCAGGTCGTCGCCTGGGAATTCGTATTTGGAGAGGAGCTCGCGCACTTCCATTTCGACCAGTTCGAGCAATTCTGCATCGTCAACCATGTCGCACTTGTTCAGGAACACGATGATGTATGGAACGCCAACCTGACGTGCCAGCAGGATGTGCTCACGTGTTTGCGGCATTGGGCCGTCAGCTGCGGAACAAACCAAGATCGCGCCGTCCATCTGTGCGGCGCCGGTGATCATGTTTTTAACATAGTCGGCGTGGCCTGGGCAGTCAACGTGTGCGTAGTGACGGGTGGTGGTTTCGTATTCAACGTGCGAGGTGTTGATGGTGATGCCGCGCGCTTTTTCTTCAGGCGCGTTATCGATTTGGTCGTAGCCCTTGGCTTCGCCACCAAATTTCTTAGACAATACGGTCGCAATCGCTGCCGTCAGTGTGGTTTTGCCGTGATCGACGTGACCAATTGTACCGACGTTAACGTGCGGCTTGGTCCGCTCGAATTTGCCTTTTGCCATCTTGCACTCCTAACAATTTTGATGAGAATGTTCAGGCACACGCCCGACCGACTTACTTTGATATTAAATTTGCTGATACTGCTGGAACTACAGAAAGTTACTACAGAATTCTTTGGTGCCCTTTACGTGGATTGAACACGTGGCCTCTCCCTTACCAAGGGAGTGCTCTACCACTGAGCTAAAAGGGCTACTAGCCGTTCGATACCTGACTACGGCACGCCCAACCTTCAAAACTGGAGCGGGTGAAGGGAATCGAACCCTCGTCATAAGCTTGGAAGGCTTCAGCTCTACCATTGAGCTACACCCGCGAGGGTCACCACTTCACAACACTACTTGAAACGTCCCTTGAAACTTGGTGGAGGGGGCTGGATTCGAACCAGCGTACTCGTAAGAGGGCAGATTTACAGTCTGCTGCCATTAACCACTCGGCCACCCCTCCGCGGGGAACCCCAAACTATAGGCGAGTCGACACCCCTTGTCAACATCTGGAAGCAATTGAAACGTAATATTTTTCAGATTAATTTCTTGTGCGTCAGCGCACAAGACTGACAAGGATTAAAAACGCGTTTCTCTTGCCGCCCGCAGAAAACTATCCAGAATAGGCGTGCAATCCAGCAGTTCGGCGCCGCCTGCACGATGAAATTCCGGATGCCATTGCACGCCCATCACAAAACGCGACTTGGTATGACGCACCGCTTCGATGATGTTATCGCCCTGCGATACCGCCTCTATCCTCAAGTCGCGTCCCAGATCGCGCACCGCCTGGTGATGAATCGAGTTGACCAGCGGCGTCGCTTGCGCAGAGAACATGGAAGCCAGGGACGAACCGGGCGGGAATTGGATCGTGTGGCGATGACTATCGTACAAATCATTCACATGCGACTGCGCGTCCGGCACATCCGATGCAATATCCTGATACAGGGTGCCGCCGAACGCCACATTAATCAATTGGCAACCGCGGCAAATGCCCAGCACCGGCTTTCCGGCCTCGACGAATTCATGCAGCAATTCCAGCTCATACATATCACGCGCGCTATCACCGATCCATTCCGGACGCGTGGCAGTTTGCGAATATGTCTGCGGCGCAACGTCAGCACCGCCCTGCAACACCAGGCCATCCAGATGCTTGGCATAGTCGCGCAAACGGATTTTGCTTGGGTGCAACATCCCATTTGTATTGACAGTCGGAATCATCAGCACCAGCACATCGCGCGACATTACCCATTGCGCGATGGATTCTTCCAGATATTGCAGCGTTTTCCCCTGCAAACCCTTGGCACCGGCTTCCGGATGAAAGATACGCGCCGAAACGCCTATTTTCAGCGTGCGTTGCGTCAAACGGCGACCGACCTGATCCGAGAGGCTTTGCAGGCGCGCCGAAAAAACGCGCCAGGTTTGTTTCCACGGCGTATCGTCGGGCAACTGCCAGGCTGGCGCACTGTTTCTGCCGAATTCTATTTTGGCCGCCGGCACATAGGGTTCGGACGGCGCACGCGCAGCTTGCGACTCTGTGGCGGAAGTTACTGGCGGCGGATTATGATCGGGCGGCGGCGCGTCTGGCTGAGCGGATACAGCAGGTGCAGCGGGTGGTAAATTGTTCTCGGAGTTGTCGGACATGGCATCACTTTAAAATCAGGAATAGGTAGACAGCAGAAGGCGCCAATTTATCCATCTTCGTAGCATATTTGGCAAAAACAGCATAAATCGCCAAACGCCGGCCAATTGCATGCGATCTTCATCGATCATTACAAATTATGCCTTTCTTCCATCGCAGACAACAATCGCAACATGCGCGAGTGTCAGCCCGATTGCAGACGAAAAGGCATAATGCAGGAGCAACATCTTTCCATTCACTCCCGTCATTTTCAATGCAGGCACATCATGCTGATCATTTATCACAACCCGCGCTGCTCCAAATCGCGCGGCGCTTTAGAACAGGTGCAGCAATTTGCGACCCAAAACCAACTCGATCTGAATATCGTCGATTATCAAAAAACGCCGCTAGATCTGATGCAGTTGACCGAATTGCATCAGTTGCTGCAAGCAGACACAACCTGCAGCGTACGCGACATGGTGCGAGACAACGAAGCACTTTTCGATACCTTGTCGCTGCAGCAGGCCGACGACGACAGTTTGTTGCAGGCACTCGCCGCCCATCCGCAATTGTTGCAGCGTCCTATTGTGCGCTTCAACAATCGCGCACTGATCGCGCGTCCGCCGGAATTGCTCGACAATTTTTTGCAGATGTCGTGAAGTGAGGCACACAGTTCTCAAGACGACTGCAGACAAATCACCGCCGATTATTTCCCGTCGATTTCCTGACCGACTGCGGATTCGGCTTTAACTTCGGACTTGGTTTCCGGCTCGCTTGCAATCTTGTTGATTGCCGCGGCAACCGGTGCGACCGGTATGGCATTCACGTCATTGATGCCGTATTTTTTCAGGATGTCGCGGTACATGCCGCTCAATAAGGAAAGCCGCGGATTGCGCGGGTCCAGATGGCGCGCTTCGGCAACGTAGGTGCGCGCCTTTTCACCCAGCTGCATGTCCCAACCCAGATTATCCAGGCATTTCAATGCCGCCACCGCCGCATTGAACACGACCTGCGGATTGTGCGGCAATCTTTCCGCTGCTTCCGACATCAGCACCACCGCACCCTGGAAATCGCCGAGGCGCGCCTTTTCAGCGCCAGCCGCCACCATATCCACCACCTGGCTCTTGCTGGCGCGCGTCACGCGCTTGACCAGATCTTCGCGTCCGCCCTCTTGCAGCAGACGCATCGCACTACTCACCGCAACGGCAGTCGGTGCATTACCGACGACCGAAGTCATGACGTCGACGACGCCCTGCTCCATGCCGCTCTCCAGGCAATGTTTCGCCAACGTCAGCTTGGTATCGTTACTCAGATTGATAGGTTCCTTGCAGGCCAGCAATGCCGCTTCCAGCTCTTCATCGGCCTGCTCCCTGTCGCCATTATGCCTGTGCAGCAAGGCGCTCGCTATCGCACGGCATGCGGCGGTTTTTTTGAAACCGGCCAGGGATTTGGCGAGATCGCGGATGATGGCAGGCACCAGCTTGACCTCGCCTTTGGCCAGCGAGGTTTGCACCAGATGCACATGATCTTCCGGCTCGCGGAACTCAGAGAACTTGGCTTTACTGACCACCTGCTGAAATACCTTGTGTGCGGTGTCGCTATCGCCGGTTTGCAAGGCGACCTTGCCCAGCTTACGCAAACGCCGCAACGCATAGGGCGAGCGCGCCACAGCGTTTTCCAGCGTGACCTGCATCTGCGACAGATTGCCTCTGGCTTCCTGTGTTTTGGCGAGCCAGTCATACGCCTCGAGAAATTCTTTTTTATCGTCGATCAAAGCAACCAGCTTTTCTTCCGCTTCTTCGTAGCGCTCCTGCATGAAGAGTGTGCTGGCCAGACCAAGATGCGCCCAGGCAATCGAACGCTTGGCCAATAATTCGGTATAAATCTCTTCTGCCGCACTCACCTCGCCCAGCGTCATGTGCATTTCTGCGCGCAAACGCAGAAAATCGGTGCGATAAGCGGCTTTCCTGCTTTCGCCATCCTGGCAAATCTCGATCGCCCGGCCCAAATTACCCAGCTCGACCTGGCGATATACGGGCATCAGCACATTGCGCTTTTCAATCGCCCTGAAAATACGTTCCATCAAGGTGTCTGCAGTAAATGGCTTCAGCACATAATCATTGAGAGCCAGCTCGGCCGCACTTACCACCTTGCCGTGCGTGCGTTCGGCCGTCGCCATGAAAAATATCGTCGAGAGCGGAATCAGCTTGTTGTGCCGTAAATCTTCCAGTAACTGCTGCCCATCCTGCTGCCCCTCGCCCAGATCGTATTCACAGATCACCAGATCGAAGGTCTTTTGCTTGAGGGGGCGAATTGCCGTACCGGAGTTATTCGCATATTCGATCTTGCTGACGCCGCCCAGACTCAGCATATTGTGGATGCTGGCCCGCATGCCTGCGTGCGGCTCGATAATCAGTGCGGTCAGTCCGGCAAGTTCTTGCATGATATTTAAAAGCTATAAAAAAGACGTCAGGCCCATCAAGCCTTGAGGAAGGTGGAATGTTGCAGGGCATTATTGCATTTGTTAACGGCACCGTTGCAATTGTTGCGCATGAATGAGGCATGGGGAACTACAGCAGGCAAGCAGTTCGGATAAACAGACAACAAACAAATCAAGCGATGGCTGCATCTGCCGGCGGTTCCTCGACTACCACCTGATTGCGCCCGCCCTGCTTGGCCATATACATTGCAGTATCGGTGCGTGAAAACAGGTCCAGCACGGATTCGCCCGGTATCTGCTGTGTGAGACCTATCGATACCGTGACGCGATTGCGCAATTTTTTATCCCATGCAAAACGTTCGACCTGTTCGCGTATGCGTTCGGCCACATTCAAGGCGGCGAGCAGGGAAGTATCCGGCAAGACCAGCAGGAATTCTTCTCCGCCGTAACGGCCGAATATATCGCCTGCCCGTACATTGTCCTGCGCGATGCGTGCAAACGTGCGCAAGACTTCATCGCCGCCCAGATGGCCGGCCTCATCGTTGATGCGCTTGAAATGATCGAGATCGATCACCGCCAGGCAAAGCGGTGTGCCGGCATCGTCGGCGAGCCGCTTCTGCTGCTCCAGAGCGGCCACGATATAGCGGCGATTAAAACAGCCGAGCAGCGCATCGCGCTGCGCATCTTCCTCGATATTCCTGATTTTCCGGTTCGCCTTGAACAAGGCATTGTGCAATCTCTGCACGCGATCGGCCAGCAGCGCAAAACCCGGCAGCGTCACGGCCAGCACCAGCAATTGCATGCTTTCCAGCGCGAAGATGGCATTGCTGCCATGCCGTACGTAATGCGCCGCCACCACGCTCGCATAACCGACCAAAGTGATGACTGCCAGCAGCAATATCGTACGCGGCAGGAAACGAGGCATGACAAAGGCCATGATCAGAAACAGAAACGGCACGAACACCATTTGCGTCACCGGCTCCAGATACGCCACAAACAGCATGATGCCGATGGAACACAAGGTGATCGGCATGCGCAGATTTTTTTCTTTTACCTTCAGATTCCAGCCGAGCGCAAAGCAGAGGCGAAACAGCAGAAAGGATGTGCAGGCCAGCACAATGGCAACTTGCAGCGTTTGCAATGCAATCAGATGCCGCAGATAAAAGACGCCCAGCGTCAGCATGTACAGCAAGGCCAGTACGCCTGCCAGCATCAAGCGCCGGATACGCGCGGGCTGACGCTCATCACGATCGGAAGCGAAATGGTGGCGCGCCCGCACCACGTGGATTTTTACCGAATGGGCGCCGGTGTGCGCATGGCGCTGCCGATGCACGTTGGGATGGCGTGCATCCTCCTGCAAAGGCAGGGAGCCCGTGCCGGGAACCGCGTTGTGATCGCCAGTCTGTCGCATCTACATCCGCCAAAAAATTTACCCGTGCCCCGCTGCAACAAGCAAGTTCCATTAATATATTTCTTAATGGCAACCATATCGCATCTTGCAGCACATCCCGCTATTTTTAGTTGTTTTTCGGCATAAATCGCCATCAACATGCACAACCGCACGGCACATTCATTCGGCAGGCTGCGGCTTTGCGCGCATATACCATGCAGCGACCACCGCAATTGCGCACAGGATGGCGACCAGGAAAAAGGTTTCATTGAATGCATTACGATGATTGTCAGTACCCAGCGCCTGTCGCGCTTCATGTACTGTAATGCGCCACTCCAGCACAATGCCGACCAGACTGACGCCCATGGCACCGCCCAGCTGCCGCGCAAAATTGAGCGCGCTTACTCCCTGTGCGATCAGCTTGATGTCCAGCCCCCGCATGGCGCCCAGGCTGAGCGCCGGTAACACAAAACCCAGACCGATACGCCCGATGACGGCCCATGCCATCAACAGCAGATAACTGGTCGCAGATGAACCATTGGCCATCAGGACAAAGGACGCCGTGAGCAAACCCAGCCCGATCACAACCAGCACATTTGGTGGATAACGGTCTGCCAGCCGCCCGGCCAGCGGGATCGTCAGCGCCAGCACGATCCCTGCGGGCAACAGCACCAGGCCAGCTTGCGATGGCGCGTAATGCAGCGCTACTTGCAGATAGACGGGCAGCAGATAGGTAGAGCCGAACAGGCCCATGCCGTAAATGAAAGCCACCAGTGCACCCATCGCAAATTGCCGATAGCCGAACAACGCCATGTTCACCAGCGGCTCGTGTCGGGTGCGCAACTGATAGACAATAAAAGCAGTGAAACTGCCCACTCCCAGCAGCAGAAGCAGCAAGGCCTGCTGCAGGTCTGCACGCAATTCCACCAGACCGTTCAGCAGGCTGATGATACTGATGCCGATTAGCAGCAAGCCTTTCCAGTCCAGCGGTTTGGCATGTTCCAGAATCTGGCTGTACAGCGGCAGAAAGCGCCGGATCATGTAAAACACCAGCAGGCAGGGCGGCACCACCACGAAGAAAATCGAACGCCAGCCAAACAATTCCACCAGAAAACCGCCGACACTCGGTCCTATTGCCGGTGTCAGCACCACACCGAAACCGAAAATTCCCATCGCCTTGCCCTGCTCTTCGGCAGCAAACGCGCGCAAGATCACGATCGCCGGTATCGGCTGCATCACGCCAGCCGCCAGGCCTTCTAGCACGCGCATCGATAAAAGCATAGGGTAATTCACACTGAAGCCGCCGACCACGCCGCCCAGCAACAACAGGCTGACGGCGCCGGTATAAGTGCGGCGCAGACCGAAGCGCTGCAATAGCCATGGCGTGGTCAGCATGGACAGCGTCATCGCCAGCATGAAACTGGTGGAAACCCATTGCGCCCGCTCCTGCCCCAGCGTGAAGTAGTGACTTAAATCGGGAATCGCGACGTTGACGATGGTCGCGGACAGAGTCGCGGCAATATTGCCTATCATGCAGGTCAGCAGGACCAGCCATTTGTAGCGCTCGCCGTAGCGCGTGCGCAGAACTTCCAGGGTCATTGTTGACATGGCGAATGAATCCAGACTGGTAGGGATTCAGTATAAGTGCATCCGCCTGTCATTTATTGGAAGAAACCCATTCCCGGGATGGATTGCTGCCTGCAGCTTCTTCGGCACTGCGGCCAGGACTCCAAAGTCAATAAAAAAAAGCCGGAGTATCTCCGGCTTTTTTACATCTGACGTGCTGTAGAACAAGGATGCGAAATCAGCTTTCCTCGCCCGAAGCATTTTCTTCCGGCGGAGGATCAATTTTGGTAATCAACAAGCGATCAATGCGATTGCGATCCATGTCGACCACCTCGATCCGGTAACCTTCCCATTCAAAAGAATCCGACATTTGCGGGATATGGCCAAGGAAGGTCATCACGAAACCTGCCAGCGTGTGGTACGTGCCGGACGCTTCTTCCGGGAAGCGCACATCGGTTTCCAGCAATTCGCGGAAACGGTCGAACGATACGCCGCCATCGATCAGCCATGAACCGTCGTCGCGGCGCACGCCATCGACTTCATGATGTTCATCGATCACCGAGACGTCGCCGACCAGCGCGCCCAGCACGTCGCTGAGCGTCACTATGCCTTCGATTTCACCGTACTCATCGATCACCAGCGCCAGTTCAGCCCGGTTTTTCTTCAGTGTTTCCAGCAGTTGCATCGCACTGATGGTTTCCGGCACAAACAGCGGCGGCCTGGTTGCCCCTTCGATATCCAGCGAGGTGATGGTCTTGCCGCGTATCATCTGTTCAAACAGGCTGCCCGCATGGACGATCCCGATGATGTGCGAAATATTGCCGCGACAGACAGGGAAACGGTTGTACGAGCTATCGGCAATCTTGGCCAGATTGGTTTCTATCGTATCTTCCAGATCGATGAAATGCACATCCAGTCGCGGCGTCATCAAGGCAGCCACGCGCTGATCATCCAGACGCAGGGCGCGTGACACGATATCGTGCTCGGTTTTTTCAAACAGGCCGGCATCGGTGCCTTCGCGGATCAGGCCGGCGATTTCTTCCTCAGTCACCGCATCGTCTTTCTTGTGATGCATGCCGAGTATGCGCAGGATGAATTCCGTGGTGCCGGTCAGGATCTTGACGAAAGGCCCCATCAGGCGCGACAGCCACAACATCGGCGCAGCCACCACAGAGGCCACCACTTCCGGATATTGCATCGCGATGCGTTTAGGCACCAGTTCACCCAGAATCAGCGAGCCGAAGGTAATGCCGACCACGACGATGCCGAGCGCGATTTCGCGCGCATACATGGACAAGACTGGGATCAGGGCGATTTCCGGCGTCAGGCGTTCGACCAGCGATGCTTCACCGAATGCACCGTTGAAAATGCCTATCAGTGTGATGCCGACCTGGATGGTAGAGAGAAAACGGCTGGGGCTTTCAGATAGATCGAGTGCGGCCTTGGCGCCGCGGCTGCCGTTTTCTGCTAATTTTTGGAGACGAATGCGTTTGGAGGTTACGATCGCAATTTCGGACATGGCAAAAACGCCATTGACCAGGATCAAACCCAGGATAATTAATATGTCCACTACTAAGGGAACCCGCGGTTACACCCGCCAGCCCTACTGTTAATAAGTCGTGAATCATAACATTAGCACGGGTCGCCACGCGAAAATGGCGGAATTTTTAGCTAACGGCAGGGATTTTCGGCCAAATCAGCAAAACGCACAGGTGCGCTTGACCACTTCGGCAATCAGGAAGGCGAGCGCCGACCACAGCACGGTCGAGCCGAAGGGCAGAACGAAAATACGGTCGAGAAGTTTGAACTGGACGTCGCCTATGATGCGGCCCACGCCCACTTTTACGAGTATCCACGGCAGCAGCGCGTAAAAAACGGTCAGCCCGAGGAAAATTACTGCGACCCAGCGAATCATTACGACTCCTCCGCAGAGTGAAAAAAATTGTTTCCCGCTATGTTCACAGCAGGTGCGCCAGCAAAAAAACCAGCATCGACAACAGCACCGTCGAAGCAAACGGCAGAAAGATCTTCCTGCCGAACAGGGTAAAACGTATATCGCCCGGCAATTTGCCGACACCGAATTTTTCCAGCCATGGCAGGGCGGCGGAAAACACGATCACGGCAAGAAAGATAACAAGAAACCAGCGCAACATGGGCAGCTTTCAAGATGCTGTTACAGCCGCAACACGTGCCGGCACCTTACATTTTAAAGTCGGTGACTTTGATCCATGCGATCGAACTGATCCGGCAATTGCACGCCCAGGCCGACCACCAGCACTTTGAACAACTCGCCCATTTCTGCCGGCGAGGTCAGTTTTTGCACCGCATTGGCCTTCGGCAGATAGACTCGCGCATCCGCAGGCGAAGTCTGTAGCAAGCGATCGCCCAGCCCTGCTGCCAGCAAAAATGCCGCCTGACTCATGTAGCCAACCATTTCCAGTCCGCTGCGCACCGCTGCGTAAGCCATGGCGGTGAAATCGACGTGCGCGGTAATGTCCTGCAAACCGGGGAGGTAAAACGGATCGGGGTGGGCATGATGACGATAGTGGCACATCAGCGTGCCTTCGCTGCGCTGATCCAGATAGTATTCGCCGGCCGGGAAACCATAGTCGAACAATATTGCCGCCCCGCCCTTGCCCGACTGCTCCAATCCGGCCGCGAACATCTCCGCCAGCGTACCCATGAAGCCGGCGGCCACAGGATGCACTTCCGTCAGATAGCCGACCGGCAAATTTTCCTCGTCCGGAATTTGCGCCACCAGCGCGGCATCGCATGGCCGATCTGCGTAGACGAATTTGCCATCCGTGTAAGCGACGCCGCGCTCCAGCCATGCATGCTCGCCTTTCACTACCAGCGAAACCGGCATCGCATCCAGTACTTCATTGCCCAGCACCACGCCGGAAAATGCCGGCGGAAAATCGTCCAGCCAGCTTACCTGCGGGAATCCGGCCAGCAACTGCTGCTGGCGCGCGCGTAATTCACCGGACAACTCGACAATTGCATAATGCTCCAGATGAATGCCGGCCGCTGCGCACTCGGTCAGAATATCCAGTGCCAGCTTGCCGGTGCCGGCGCCGAATTCCAGAATCTCCGGCGCGCTCTGCGCCATCAGATCGCCAGCCGCGTGGGCCAGCGTTTCACCAAAAAGCGACGTGATTTCCGGTGCGGTTGTAAAATCACCGTCTTTGCCAAGTTTTGCCGCACCGCCACTGTAATAACCGAGATCGGGCGCATACAGCGCCAGCTCCATGTAACGGGCGAAAGAAATCCAGCCGTCATGCCGGCGAATTTCTTCAGCGATCAGGTTCTGGAGCTTATGTGACGCGGCCAGCGCGTCCGGGATAGGTTGAGGCAGTTGCAGTTGCATGGCGTTATTGTAGAGAAATCAGCGGAACACACAAGCACCCATGTCCATAGACAAACAGACAGCGTCGAAAAAAACAGCCCTCGTTACCGGCGGCGCCCGCCGTATCGGACGCACCATCGCGCTCGCGCTGGCGCAACGCGGCTGGGATGTGGTCGTGCATTACGCCCGTTCGGCCGATGACGCACGCGCCACCGTTGCCGACATACAGACACTCGGGCAACGTGCGATTGCGCTGTCTTGCGACTTGAACGATGAAACTGCAGTCAAGTCGCTGCTGCGCCGCGCTTCGGCGCAATTGGGGCCGATTTCCTGCGTGGTCAACAACGCTTCGCTGTTCGATTACGACAGCGCTGCCGATTTTTCCACCGCCTCGCTGGATGCACACATGCATGTGAATCTGGTAGCGCCAGTATTGCTGGCGCAAGCTCTTTACGAAGCCACGCCCGCGCACGGACAAGCGGTCGTCGTTAATCTGCTCGACCAGAAACTGTTCAATCTGAATCCGGATTTTTTGTCCTACACGCTGTCGAAAGCAGCACTGCACAGCGCCACCACCATGCTGGCGCAGGCGCTGGCGCCGAAGGTGCGCGTGGTTGGCGTGGCGCCGGGGATTACGCTGGTTTCCGGCGACCAGAGTGAAGCAGAATTCGCGCGCGCCCACAAAGTGACACCACTGGGCCGCTCCAGCACGCCGGACGACATCGCCGCCGCCGTGTGTTTTGTTGCCGAGGCGCCAGCCATCACCGGCACCACACTGGTGGTAGATGGCGGTCAGCACCTGGTTCCCTTGCAGCGCGATGTCATGTTTGTCGCATCCTGATTTCGCCTTTTTTTCGCAGTACAACCGGTTTATTTACCTTCCAAAATTATGAATTCCTTTCTTTTCCATCCACAGCTCGCCGATTGTCGCCGTCTGTTCCTGAGCAATTACGAAGTACAGATCAATATCGGCGTGCACGAGTTTGAAAAGAAAGGCGAACAGCGCGTGCTGATCAACGTCGATCTGTTCATCCCGCTGACCGAATCGACGCCGACCGCCGATACGCTGGACGAAGTCGTCGATTACGATTTCATGCGCAGCACGATAGCCAAACGCATGGAACAGGGACATATCCATTTGCAGGAAACCTTGTGCGACGACGTGGTCAAAGCCATGCTGGCGCACCCAAAGGTACGCGCCGTACGCGTTTCAACTGAAAAGCCCGACGTCTATCCCGATTGCGAATCGGTAGGCGTCGAAGTATTCCGTATCAAGGGGAATTAAGGTGTCGCAATCCGTCATCAATGAAGCGGCCATTTCTGCACCGGCAGAAACCGCTGCCGCGCTGAGCTTCAAGCAGGGCGAAAAAATCGTCTACGAAAACAACAAGCTGCACAAACGCCTGTGCCGCCAGGTCGGCCAGGCCATCGGCGACTTCAACATGATAGAAGACGGCGACAAGATCATGGTCTGCCTGTCGGGCGGCAAGGATAGTTACGCCTTGCTGGACATTCTGATGACGCTGCGCGAACGCGCACCGATCAAGTTCGATATTGTGGCCGTCAACCTGGATCAGAAACAGCCGAACTTTCCCGAGCACATTCTGCCGGCCTATCTGAAACAGCTGGATATTCCTTTCCACATCGAGAATCAGGATACCTACAGCATCGTCAAGCGACTGATCCCGGAAGGCAAGACAACTTGCTCGCTGTGTTCGCGCCTGCGACGCGGCATTCTGTATCGGGTGGCAGATGAATTGGGCGCAACCAAGATCGCGCTCGGCCACCATCGCGACGACATCATGGAAACCTTTTTCCTGAATATGTTCTTCGGTGCGAAGATCAAAGGCATGCCGCCAAAACTGCAATCGGACGATGGCAAGCACATCGTGATCCGCCCGCTGGCGTATGTGAAGGAAGCGGATACCGAACGTTATGCGCAGATCAAGAATTTCCCCATCATTCCATGCGATCTGTGCGGCAGCCAGGAAAACCTGCAGCGCAAACAGATCAAGAACATGCTGCGCGAATGGGAGAAAAAACATCCCGGTCGCGTCGACAATATTTTCTCGTCGCTGTCGACCGTGGTGCCTTCGCATTTAATGGATAGCAATTTGTTCGGCTTTGCAGATTTGCAGGCTACCGGCGTCGCGATGCCGAATGGCGATATCGCCTTCGATGAGGAACCATGTTCGACCGGCAGCACGATTTCGAGTGTGATCCCGCTACGAACGGAAGACTGATACAAAAAACATCCCTGCAATACGTGATGCGCCTGCATGACGCAAAAAAGCCGGTGACTTCAGCCCGGGCCATTTCGGCAAAAAAAATGGCCCGCCGCTTACATTTGTTTACATGAAAATAATTTCCATCAAGAAATAAAATGATATCCTTCACATAGTTTTAACATCTAGCGTTTCGTCCTCATGGCGGTTTCGGCGCCACTTGTTCAGTCTTTTTTGTCAAAGAATACTCCTACGCGAACGCGATGAAGCTTGGCTTGGGGTATCAAAATTCGGTTTCCATTAAAAACTCTGACCGCCGCTTTATCCGGCTACTGCATACCTGTCTTTTCGACTGCTGTCGAAAAAAATCGACAGTCGCGGATTGCGCGTATCACCTTTCAGGCGAATGAGCGACGACACCGCTTTTCCTAGAATTGCCGGTGCAGCGTCATAGCATAGTCCATGAAACCAGATGCAACAGGCGTAAGCCGCTGATAACTCTGATGTCAAAACGCCCTTTCTTTTAATCCATCCTTTAATGCAGTTGCAGGAGCGGTCCGCGTGACCGACCTCACACAAACCGAAAAATGAATGACATAAAGAGTTACCTCAATAAACACTACCAATCAGGGGACAGGATCATGCTGCCTGTTCTCTGGTTACCGTTCCTCATGGCATTGGTACTGGCAGGCTGGCACGACACGCTGCACTGGGCTTTGTTTATCGGTTTGCCTGCGGCTGCGATCCCAACCGCTTTTATTTTTCTCTTCCCCGGCATGCTGCTGACGCGCTGCTCGGTCGCTGCCGCATTCATGATTTTCTGCGGCCTGCATATTCATCAGGCTGCCGGCGCATCCGAGCTGCATTTCGGGATTTTTGTCTTGCTCGCATTCCTGCTGGTCTATCGCGACTGGATCGTGATCGTCGTGGCCGCAGCCGTCATTGCAGTCCACCATCTGAGTTTTAACTATCTGCAGCAATGGGGATTCGGCCCGATCTGCTTTACCGAACCGGGGCTGGGCATCGTCATTGCGCACGCCTCCTACGTAGTGGTCGAAGCATCCGTGCTGTCCTATCTTGCCATTCTGCTGCACCGCGATGCCGTACAGTCGGCAGAACTCGATATGCGTGTCATTGCCATGACGGCGGATGGTAGTAGTCACATTGACTTGTCCGCTATCGATATGGATGCCCGCAGCAAAAGCGGCAAGGATTTGCAGGCCATACTGGTCACGTTGCACGGCGCAATCAGTTCCGTACAGAATGGCGCAGACGCAATGGGTTCCGGCGTGGCACATATTGCGAACGCCAACGTGGATCTTTCCGCGCGCATAGAAGAACTCTCCAGAACACTGGAGGAGACCTCCTCCTCGATGGAAAAGCTCACGACCAGCGTCGCGAAAAACGCAAGCAACGCGCACACCGCACAAGATCTGACGGCAACCGCTACCGCGCTCTCGAAAGATGGAAGCAATGTGGTCAACAAGCTGATCGACACGATGGGCGCGATCAATGCATCATCGTCGCGCATGTCCGACATCATTGGCGTCATCGACGGTATCGCATTCCAGACCAACATCCTTGCGCTTAACGCGGCAGTAGAAGCGGCACGCGCAGGCGAGCAGGGTCGGGGCTTTGCGGTGGTGGCAGCCGAAGTGCGCACGCTGGCGCAGCGTAGCGCAACGGCAGCCAGGGAGATCAAGCAGCTCATCGACAATTCGGTCAGCAGTGTCGCACTCGGCACGGAACTGGTCGATCAGACCGGCGCGACCATGAGCAAGGTCGCATCCAGCATCCAGCGCGTCGGCACGATTATTGTCGATATCAGCAATGCCAGCCACGAACAGAGCCTGGGTATTACGGAAATCCATCATGCCGTCGCAGACATGAAAACCGTCATGCAGCAGAATGCCGTGTTCGTAAACGATGTTGCGACATCGTCGCTGGAACTGAAACAGCAATCGGAAAAAATGCTGCAGGCGGTGAGTGTGATCAAACTACAGAACGAGGCGCAAAACCATGTGCTTGCTCTGCCGAGCAATCGGATGGAAACCCTGCGACTCAGGTAATGCGCAAGCAGCGAAACCGGATACATTCAAGCACACACGACTTCAACAACAGCGGGCAGTCTGTCATCAGGCCGCAACCGCCAGCTTGTTGAAGTCATTCATCCAATCCTGCAAGGTCTGCACAAAATAGCTCTTTTGCCTGGGCGTCGCCATGTGCATGATGCTTGCCACCATCGCGGTCGTGGCGGCAGTCGACTCATCAAAAAAAACCTGATGCTGTTTGTTACCGAAGCGATCCACGGTTTCCGCAGTAAATTTCTTCAGCATGGCAATCGTGGCTTCCCTGCCCGGCTTTTCAGTCTGGATTTTCTTCAATAGCGCGATCAGTTCCTGCTGCCTGTGTACGCGATCCTGCATCAGCAAATCATTGTTGAGAGGCCGTGCATTCGATGCCATACGGATTTTCGCTTCCTGTTCCCTGCTGAAATTGCCAAACCAGTATTCCGCCTGCTTGAGCGCCTTCTTGTAACGGAATTCCTGACGCGATGCGATATCGCCACGCAGATATTCACTGCGGAACTTGTCGTTGGATTTGGAAAATTTCTTTTCGATGTTGGCGATCTGCTCCGCGTTGAGCGAAAGCGCAAGATCTGCCAGCTCGGGCGCAGCCCGGTCGGCAATCATCAGTACGCGCGCTTTTGCATCGTTATAGTCGCCCATCAAATCGGCCGGCGTCACAGTACCCAGGTCGCGATGCTGCATGCGGCTGATCAGACGCACATATTCTTTCAACTGCGTCTTGCGATGCCAGGCAAACACCTGGTCGATGTGGTTTTTGGCCCACGGCTTTTGCTCGCTGTCGAAATCGACATAGCTATTGAGCCACCAGTAGGAAATGGTTTCACCATTGCTGTAGCCCAGCCGCGCTGCACTGCAGGCAAGGAGAGTGACGGTCAGGCAAAGAATTGCTGCTTTTTTTGCAAGAGGGCCGAAGGGACGCATGATAAAATTTTGCATTCTTTTCACTGGTTTCCTATGAATATAGTCATTCTTGCTGCAGGTATGGGAAAGCGCATGCAATCCGCGCTACCGAAAGTCTTGCATCCACTGGCGGGCAAGCCGCTGCTATCCCACGTCATCGATACGGCGCGGCAACTTTCGCCATCCACGCTGTGCATAATCTATGGCCACGGCGGCGAACAGGTGCCGCAACTGCTGCAAAGCAAGGATTTATCATTTGCCAAACAGGAACCGCAACTCGGCACCGGCCACGCTGTCATGCAGGCCGTACCGCAACTGAACGACGATAGCCCTACGCTGATTCTGTACGGTGACGTCCCATTGACCACAGCTGCTTCACTGCAACGTTTATTGGACATCGCCGGCGCCGATAAGTTGGGTATCTTGACGGTTGATCTGGACAACCCGACCGGCTACGGTCGCATCGTCCGCGAAAACGGCGCCATCACGCGCATCGTCGAACAGAAAGATGCCAATGAGCAGGAGCGCAGCATCCGCGAAGTCAACACCGGCATCATCGTTGCGCCTACCAAACAACTGAAAACCTGGCTCGCCAATCTTTCCAACAAGAATGCCCAAGGCGAGTATTACCTGACCGATATTGTGGCCAGTGCAGTAGCCGATGGCGTGCAAGTCGTTTCCGCCCAACCCGACCACGTATGGGAAACCCACGGCGTCAACAGCAAAGTCCAATTGGCCGAACTGGAACGCGTGCATCAGAACAACATTGCCCGCGCATTGCTTGAACATGGTGTGACACTGGCCGATCCGGCGCGCATCGATGTACGCGGTACGCTGACTTGCGGACGCGATGTGAGTATTGATGTCGGCTGCATATTTGAAGGCGACGTTACCCTGGCAGACGGCGTACGTATCGATGCATATTGCGTGCTGCACAATACGACTGTCGGTGCGCAAACCCACATTCGTCCCTACAGCCATTTTGAAGGTGCGACCGTCGGCACGGCCTGCATCATCGGCCCTTACGCACGCCTGCGTCCCGGCGCCGTGCTTGGGGAAGATGTGCATATCGGCAATTTCGTCGAAGTCAAAAACAGCGACATCGCCGCGCACAGCAAAGCCAACCATCTGACCTACATTGGCGACTCCACCATAGGTTCGCGCGTCAACATCGGAGCCGGCACCATTACCTGCAATTACGACGGCGTAAACAAATCGCGCACTATCATCGAGGACGATGTGTTCGTCGGCAGCGCGACGCAATTGATCGCGCCGATACGCGTCGGCAAAGGTTCGACCATAGGCGCCGGCACGACACTGACCAAAGATGCACCGGCCGACAAGCTGACCGTATCGCGTTCCAGGCAAATCACTGTCGATGGCTGGCAGCGACCGGTCAAGATCAAAAAATAAAGTCGATGAAGAAGGCCGCCATCGCCGCGCAGGCATTACACCTGCAGCAGATACCGAATATCGGTCCGGCGATGGTCAAGGATTTTCATTTGCTGGGCATCCGGCAATGCACCGATCTGATCGGAGAAAATCCTTACGCTTTGTATGAGCGCCTATGCGAGCTGACCGCGACGCGTCACGATCCCTGCGTGATCGACACCTTTATTTCTGCCGTCCGCTTCATGGAGGGCGCACCGGCCCGGCCATGGTGGCACTACACGGAAGAGCGCAAGAAAACACTCAGCCTGCGCGGCAAGTAGCCGCTTGCCTTGCTCACACCGCGATCCGCGTCTCAAACTTGCTGCGATGGATGGAGAAAAAGCTCTTCACGTTGCGCACATTCGCGTGCGAAGCAAACAGGCGGTGTACGAGCGCGTTATAGGCCGGCATATCCGCCACCTGTATCACCAGCACGAAGTCCGGCCCCGGCGACACGCGGTAGCATTGCAGGACCGCACTTTCTCCGGCGACCACAGTTTCAAACTCCACCTGCCGTTCGGCGGCCTGATTGTCCAATGTAATTTCGACGATCGCCGTCAGTCCCGCCCCTATCTTTTGCGGCGACACGATCGCGACCTGACGCTCGATCACGCCGGCATCGACCAGACGCTTGACGCGACGCAGGCAGGTAGGCGGTGAAGCATGCACGGCCAGCGCCAGATCGTTGTTGGTTTGCGATGAATCGCCCTGTAGCGCATTCAAAATGCGTCTATCCAGCTCGTCCAGCAGTATGGTGTCGTCACTCATATGAAAAATAATCGCTTATATTTGAAATTTAATTTCACTTAATCAATCAAGAGAAATAATAAGCCATTTATTTAAGTATTTAGAAAACTTATTTCACAAACCCTCATCTAGACTCTCTCACTTATACACATCATCACGAGGTAAGCCATGTGCGGTATCGTCGGCGCAGTAGCGCAACGCAACATTACTCCCATCCTGCTGGAAGGTCTGAAGCGCCTGGAATATCGCGGCTACGATTCCTGCGGTATCGCGCTGCATGTCGATGGCGAGTTGAAACGGGCGCGCAGCACCGAGCGCGTGACGGAACTCGAGCGGCAGATCGCAAGCACACAGCTGTCCGGCTTCACCGGCATCGCCCACACGCGCTGGGCCACCCATGGCGCGCCCGCATCGCACAACGCGCATCCGCATTTTTCGCGCGACCGCATCGCCCTCGTGCATAACGGCATTATCGAAAACCACGACGAGCTGCGGGATGAGCTGAAAGCACTGGGTTACGTGTTTGAGAGCCAGACCGATACCGAAGTCATCGCGCATCTGGTCGATCATTTATATACCGGCGATTTGTTTGAAACCGTGCAACTCGCCGCCAAACGCCTGACGGGCGCCTTTGCGATTGCCGTCTTCAGCCGCGATGAACCGCATCGCGTGGTCGGCGCTCGTCGCGGCTCGCCGCTGATCGTGGGCATCGGCAATGGTGAAAACTTCGTCGCCTCCGATGCGCTGGCACTGGCCGGCACCACCGATCAAATCATTTACCTGGAAGAAGGCGACGTCGTCGACCTGCAATTGCAACGCGTATGGATCGTCGATGCCGACGGCAAGCAGGTGCAGCGCGAAGTCAAAACCGTACATGCACACACCGGCGCAGTCGAACTCGGCCCGTACCGTCATTACATGCAGAAGGAAATCTTCGAGCAGCCGCGCGCCATCGCCGACACGCTGGAAGGCATCAGCGCCATCACGCCGGATATTTTTGGCGATCAGGCATTTGCCACTTTCAGAAAAATCGACTCGGTTCTGATTCTCGCCTGCGGCACCAGCTACTACTCCGGCATGACGGCCAAATACTGGATAGAAGGCATCGCCGGCGTCCGCTGCGATGTGGAAATCGCCAGCGAATATCGTTATCGCGACAGCGTGCCGAATCCGCATGCGCTGGTCGTCACGATTTCACAAAGCGGCGAAACCGCCGACACGCTGGCGGCGCTGCGCCACGCACAATCGCACGGCATGCTGCACACGCTGACCATCTGTAACGCCGCCACCAGTGCGATGGTGCGTGAGTGTGCACTAGCCTACATTACGCGCGCCGGCGTCGAAGTCGGCGTTGCCTCGACCAAGGCCTTCACCACGCAACTGGCTGCGCTCTTCCTGCTGACGCTGTCTTTGGCGCAGGTCAAAGGTCGCCTCAACGACGAACAGGAAGCCGCCTACCTGAAGCAAATGCGCCACCTGCCGGTCGCCATCAGCGCCGTGCTGGCGCTGGAACCGCAGATCATTGCCTGGGCAGAAGCGTTCGCGCGCAAGGAAAATGCCCTCTTCCTCGGACGCGGCCTGCATTATCCAATCGCACTGGAAGGCGCATTGAAGCTGAAAGAAATTTCATACATACACGCCGAAGCGTACCCGGCTGGCGAACTCAAGCACGGCCCGCTCGCGCTCGTCACGGAAGAAATGCCGGTCGTTACCGTTGCACCTAATGATTCGATGATCGAGAAACTGAAATCGAATATGCAGGAAGTTCGCGCGCGCGGCGGCGAACTGTATGTTTTCGCCGATGGCGATTCGCGCATTACTTCGGGCGAAGGCCTGCACGTGATCCGCCTGCCGGAACATTACGGTGCGCTGTCGCCGATTCTGCATGTGGTGCCCTTGCAGTTGCTGGCATATCACACCGCACTGGCACGCGGCACCGACGTCGACAAGCCACGCAATCTTGCCAAATCCGTGACGGTTGAATAAGCGACTGCACTTGAAGAGCTGTTACTTTGATTGACTAATATTATAGGAATTATGTAGGCTATATTTCCACAAATGACTAAATTATTTTAATTACAGGAATTTTTACAATCAGAGAAGCACTCTGCTTTTTTATTCACGATAATTAAAGTCTGAAATAAAACAAAAGAGGCTAGAACAACAGTTGTTCTAGCCTCTTTTTTATTAGAACGCCAACCTAGAGCAGCCCCTCACACATGCCAAGTAACTCTATGGATCTGGGTTAACCCGGCGGTGGGCTTATGTTCTCAGCCTTTGAAGTACTCTTGCGCGTAGTTGCTTTCCTAACTGGGCTACTCGACTGCGCTAAGAAGGACTCGCAGCTAAGTATCAATTCCCGACCGTAGGCAGTAGATGCATCCCATACAGCAGCGCGACTCACGGCTAGAAGCATGTAGATGGCGTGAGCTACCGCGACGACTAAGACCACTGCAATTCGGCTTCCTTGCGGCGTGTCGGTATCCCACATCAAACGCCACAAGATGACCGTGCAGACTGTTACGACAATGACGTTCAGACAAAGCGCCAATGCCTTGACTCCGAGCAGATTTCGGCGAAAGCCGTACGTGATATTTTCCGTGAACAAGATGGGAAACTTCTTCGTATCGCGAGTGTTTTGACGAAGCCAGTTGCCGCACTGAGCATAAAAGGCGTCTGCACCGGCTTGGTTTGCGCTCTCATCCGCAGGACTGGGAGCGGCCACAGCCAGCTTGCCCGCAAGAAAAGCTCGATATCGGTCTTTTGAACCGGCATCGATGGTTCCGTCATTTCTGCGGAACATGGTGACCGAAGGTATACCTCCGTGTTCAGCATAGAGCTTGCTTTCAATCGCGCGGCCACGAGCCCGCGCGAAGTCCGCTATAGCAAATAGGAGCACGAGTATCCCGACCGTCGCAATAAGGTTCGAAAGCCCGAACGATTTCCACGAAATAAGGAGCGTCACGGCGGCGAGCGAAGGTGCTGCTGCGATGATCGCGGGGAACAGCCTGGCGCGTATAGAGTAGGCATCGAAGAACTTAAACATTTCCATCAGATTCCCTCCACTTCGTTGGCAAACTCTTCCGCAACCGCAGGAGCCGTATTGGGGTGCCCACCTCCGCTGGAGTGCGATATCCATTTGGTACGGGTGGAGTAAACCTTAAAGCCCCTACGCATAAAAGCGTTCTTCACTTGCCCACGCGGATAGTCGTGTTTGTTTGAGCCGACCGAACAGAACGCTATACCGTCTGCACTGCCTTCGGGTTGCCTCAGCCCTAGCCACATGTCCAACACCGAGGGAGTCACATTGTGTCTGCTTCCATGATGGGGGATTTGCACGAACTTAGGTTTGTCCAATCCAAGCTGAGCAGCAAAGTTGCCTGCCTCCGTCAACCCAATGGGGCCTACATCCGCAGTAAGCAGGACGCCCTTGTCGTTCAGTACACCATACTGCACGACGCAGCTTTCATTAGACGCCGAGGTCGAGGTGTTCTTCGCGAGCGTTTCCACGTCCCACTTTTCTTCCAGCCATGTCTTCGCAGCTTCGGTCAAGGATCGTAATAGGCCGAAGCTTTGCGATGCAGCAGCTTCGGTCGTGTACCTGTCCGGCGTCTTCCCAAAATCAGGGATCGAATTGATATATCGATCTCTTGCGGGAGCAAGAACGGTGAACGCACCAATCGTCGAGCCCTGAAAGACCTCGTGGATGCGGACTCCTTTTTGAATGGCAAGCCTCTCAAGTTCTACCAGATATGGATGCCGTGCCTTGATGTCGTCAATCAGGCCTTGCAATGTGAAGTTTCCGTGGAAGTGGTGAAGAATATCCGCGGCATAAAGCCATGGCCTGTTCATCCATAAATTCTTAACTTCAATCTTCTCCATTACACCAACAAGCCCGGTCGCGTGATCGTCATCAGCGTGCGATAACATCATATGGTTGATGTAGTAACCAGGGTAAAACTCATTGATATGGTTGATGATAGTTTTCGCCGTCTCCGTGCGCCCCCCATCGACCACGTGCAGATAATAGCCCTGCGGATCGCCGTAGCGGATAACAATTGCGTCTCCCGAGCCTTCCCCTATGGGCAAAAAGTCGATCTCATAGTTCATTTTGTTACTCCCCCCTTAATTTCTGTTTTTTTCAAGCTGCGACGTCCTCTCGTACAACTGCGGAATATCCGTCTGGACGGTGTATAAGCAACACTGCCGCACCCTTGATCTTCCCGACCAACTGATCGGCTGTGTCGATATCCATCTGGGATGGGCCAAATGCGCCAAGATGACTATGCCAAGTACCGATGCACCATAGAGCCCCTTGCCCCGATTTATCGTAAGCGGCGACAGTGGCTTGGAAACCTTCTGTTCCGAGTACAAAGAGCGACGACTGTCGAGTACTATCGGGAGGAGCAGGCAATACATCTACAATGTATATTTCACGGCTTATAGTGCTGACTCTTCCAACAATCAGTCCTCCAGTCTCTGTTTGCGAATGAGAAGCGACGTCCGAAGCGATCTTCTTATGCGCACTGTCCAAAACACGTACTCTCCAACGCCCCGTATCGGAAAGATCGGCAATTTGTGTCGCTGCTAGAGAAGTGTGAACCCAGTTAATTGACATGGCATCCGCACTGAGCGAAGCAATCGAAATTAATCCACTATCTGGAAGGCCTTTCTTATGAATATCAGTCAAAGATTGGGCGACCCCCGCAGCAATTAGTGAAATACGAGAATCAGACATTGGTAAAGTGACAGAATTACAGCCGACACCAATTCTGAGTTGATTACGATTAGCGTCTTGACCAACCTTCAACTTGCCAATCTGTCGAAGCTCTTCGTAGGCTCGAGCCATTAAATCGCTAGTTGATGGATTTCGCGCACTACCTTCTATTGTCATCAACCCTGACTCACCAAGATCCAATGCGCATGCCTCGATAATCCGCGCGGGAAAATCGCTTTCAGAAAGGCATTGACGAACCATATTCGAAGCCGTGGTATTCACTGCAAACGCAGCTGGATCATTTAACGGACTGTGTTTAGCTATTGGTAGTCGCGTAAAATCTTGAACGGAGCGACTATATGTGCGGGGTACCTTTCCGTCCTGATATTGCGAAATAATCCGACTTAACTGTTGCGCCTTCCCACCGGCTCCAAAAGCATTGTCTGGATAGAGGACATGCCTGGCTGAGTTGTGAGGGGCAAAATTACCCTGATCTATAAGTAGATCAGGTGAAAAACCGCAACGAGCCATATGCATGGCGACTTTTGAGCCAAGGCTGCCGCATCCGATGAACGTGCTTTTTACCCCGACCGTTTTTTCATCCAGACCCGAAGTCCGTCGCAGGAGCCCTACGGATAACGTATCAAAGATGGTGACTGGCTGAACCTTTATGGCGGCCCCGTTATCGAGCCCACCAGGGATTGGCACATCGATCCTATATGCCAGCAATTCGTATGGGGTTGTCTGGCCTATCAACGGGAAAGGTCGAAGCACCGGCAAAACGACAAAAACTGGCAGCGGGGGCACACTTGGCCTCTGCTTTACTGCGTAAGTCAGACTGTTAATGAGGCTGTCGAACGAAATATCGCAAGAATAATCTTGTGCCCGCTGACGCAACTGCTCTAGGGTATATATGTTATCCGGGCGGAATATATCGAACACCGGAAACTCGCCATTAGCGTCCAAGAGCGGCCAACAAATTGACAGTGGCACAAGACGAACAAAGACCCCTTCCACTCCAGACTGCTCGATCGTCAAAAGTGTGCTGATATGCTCTGGCCGTATCCGCTTGGATTCTTGAAGTTGAGGAAGCCTTGCAAGTAAAGGCGCCTCACCAGCCATACCGAATGAAGTCACGCAATAGTGCTGCAGGCCACCCATTTTGGGAGCGTTTCCGACAATTTGATCAACATTCAAATGTATTTCATCACCACCCCGCACACGACGGGTTGGCTCCCAGCCAAAGCGTTTATCTATTAGCTTGTTGTAGGCTGCTTTTTCAAGCCAATCAAAAATTTGAAAAAGAAGGCGGCCGATTCCTTCCGAATGAATAATCTCCAGTAGGTCACCATGGGCAACGCAAGGCTGAACTCGGTCACCGGATCGGTAATAATTTAGGTGTGGAACGTTAGGATTAAAATCCGCCCGCAAAGAGACGACCGGAGCTCTGTTGGGATACGCAGCAGGAAAACTTATCCAGACATCTTCAAACGCACGTACCCCATAAGGACTTTCGCCCTGAGCTTTCCATGTTGACGGCAGTTCTACGTCGAACCGCCCCTTGATAATCCATGTTGAGTTTGATTCGTCTTCAACTATCTCAACGTTGCTGATACGAGGATGGCCGCGAATAAGTGCAAACGCATCTTGAATGTACTCATTCATAGAGCCAATCAACCGTGGTGCAGTGGGGTTGAGCCAAAACCACCTCCGACGGCACCGGCAGCTCCGAGAGCAGATTTTGTAATTTTCTTCAGCCCACCTTCTGACACCTCAAAAATCAGCAATGCTGGTTTCGCAGGCGTGAGATATGAGCCAGTATTCCAGAATTCGCCTTTTACACCGTCGGTGATTTTTTTGTATTCTTGCATCGCTCTGAAGCTTGGCGGATCCTTTTCATCATCCAATATTTGCTTGGAACTTGCGACAATTATTGCTCCAGGCAATGCTTGATTTAGAGCGCGTACAGCATCCGAGCTAACCTGCGCCTTACTCCCCAGATCCGAAAGGCTGTCCCAGGATAATGAATGCCACGAGCAATGATGGGGCGTGCCGAGCAAGTTGTACTGCAGTTTTGCAATATCTCCTTTATATTTCCCCCAAATTCTTTCCCAGATACCTACCTCTGCATCGCCGCCCGAAAGATATTTTGCTGCATTAGGCGTACCCCCGACACCGATCGAGTAATTCATGATGATGCTTGATTCGTTCTTTCCCAATAACTTGTCTTCTTCTTCATCCTTTGCCAGCATAGGTGCTAATAGTTCAGCGACGAAGTTTGGCTCATCAGTGCCGCAGATGCTATGAATAGAGGCGCCAGCTTTCACGACGATCTCTTGGATACCATCGGTCTTTCCATTGATATCTTCACCTAAGATTTTTATACGGTCTCCGTGACTATATGACTTGAATTGCTTGTAGCGATTTACGCGACGGCGCGCTTCAGTTGCCCAAGTTTTTGCGTCGTCGCATAGAGTGTGATTTTTTTCGTTCGAACGGCGGAATACAAGCGGAGAGGACCACATTTCTCGAATGATGATCTTTTTGGGGGTAACGCGATCGTTGTAATCGCGAAGCGAACCCACATGAAAGTGCTCCGCAAATCCACGGCAGTGATCTTGGTCTGGGTGACTTAAAACCATAACATCGACGTAGGGGCGGTTATTTTCATCAAGCTCCAGATCCTTGCGAAGGTCGTCTGCTACATCACGGATTTCATCGTCAGGTTTCCGAATATTTGCATCAATGAGTATTCGCCGGCCGCTTTCGAGCTTAATTAAGGTCATGTCACCATTAGCGACAGGGTAAAAAGTGATCTCTGGATTCATGTGCGCCCCTCTATAGTCAGTTTTTATTACTTTTTAGCCATTAATTTACTTTGCAACAACATATAATGTAGGTTGATCCCCACATTGCAAGTAGCAAACTTCACTGAATTCGTGAACTTCAAAGTGAATTATTTTCGCGGATTAAAACTAAGTCCCAGTCGAAAAACATGTCGCACCCCAACATGTTTGTTCGTGCGCAATGTATCCGCCCAAAATAAGCACACTACATCTAGTGCAAATTTTGAATTGACAACTAATTCTAGTGCGTGAAATTGTACTTATCCACAGATTTGATTGATCTGGTGCCATATTTGGCACTTTTTAGGAGTGCAAATGTCCTTACCCGGCTTCGATAAAATTGATGGTTTGACTGCTCGTCAGTTGCAAACAAGAATAGTCAATCGCGTTCGATTTGAACGTCGACAGTTGGAGTTGACCCAAAAGGCGTTTGCCCAAATGTGCGGCATTCCATTAAGGACATACAAACGTTTTGAATTGGATCAATGTGATTCACTTGAGGTATTTATAAAACTTGTCATGGCATTTGAACGAGTTACGGGGATCGAAGTACTATTTCCTGCACGGTTACAAAAAGTCCGAATACGTACCCCAATCGCTGCTTTGAAACGAATGCAAGAGAGAAATTTATAAAGTCAGCACGTTATAGTTCTGCAAATAAAATTTCAGTTTGAATTGCCAAACAGAAAATGTCAGATCCGCGCACACCTGACGAATGAGAAGTTTAATGAATGTATTTATTGATACCGAATTCACCAACTTTCTCGATCCACAATTGATCAGTTTGGGCATGGCATCCGAATACGGTGAAGATTTCTACGGAGAGATTGCATATCCTGATCATGCTTGCTCGCCGTTTGTGCGCGAAGTAGTCTTGCCGTTGCTCAGAAAAATCCCACATTCATATTTCACAATCGACAATCTTCATCTAGAAATAATCAAATGGCTTGAAATCGTACGTCGCAATAAAGATGATGTTTTTATTTGCGTCGATTATCAAACCGATTGGGATTTGTTCTGCAAAGCATTGGATTATCGCGTCCCATCTTGGTGTCATTGCAAGTTGGTGGACAGAGAGATTGTTGAACTGATGCTTTATGATTTTTTTAAACACTCAGGCTTACCTGAACATCATGCACTTTACGACGCTCAAGCAAATCGACACGCATACCGAGCTCATTACACCAAAGACAATTACGAATGAGTATTCGCATCAAAATTGCCACCAAATCGCATCGCAACGTTGCCACTGATGCGCATTGGTCAATGTCCGCTCTCGGCCAGAAGCAGTCATTGGTTTCATGTCGAAGCGGACGCTCAACGCCAAGGTCAACCGACGCCGGAACGCAAAGCTCGAAGGATAGAAACACTGGCCATAGAATGTCGCAGGCACCGCCAGTGTTTGCGTCCGCGTTGAACCGCAAGTTAGGGTTTATGGATTATTGAGGATAATCTTCGAAAGCTCAGTTGTTGTCGCCCTGATCTTCGCAATTGTCCAGCTGTCTTCATGGGTGATTCTCAAGCTTCGCGGATAGTCGCTCATCCTATCTTTGAGATATTTTTCCTTTTTTATTGCGAAGTCGTTGTTGCTCGCTGACGAGTTCTTGGATTTGCTCAGTAGCACTAGATTTCCCAGAGTGTTGACTACCTGCTGATGCTCCTTGAAGTCTGGATCCTTTGCCCACTCGGAATTGGCATTCGGATTCTGTGGCAACACGTGTTCAATTGACTTCGCATTCATTTCCTTGTAGACATCATTTTCGGTTGAGAGAACTTCAAGCCTCAGCAGAAAATATTTTGCGTACCTTGAACCATAAAGGCTTTTCGAAGAAATGGCGGCGAATATCGATTTGGGATCGTACTTCAAACCTTTGATAACATCTTCGGCCTGGCTTTCTTGCTCAATTGATCGGAGAATCTTTGCGTAATCTCCAAAACGCTCATCCTTCCTGACCCCGCCACACCATTGGTTCAAATAGACTTTCTCGACTGCAAGCATAAAGTCATAGAAACTTGCGCCATTGAACTTCTTGGCGAAGTACATCAGGCATGCTCTCCACTCTGACGCCTCGAACTCTGAGTCCATGATGTGAATCATGGCCTTATATTTTAGATGGTTAGGGTCTTCTTTTGAGATGTAGTCTTTGTCTGTGAAAATCTGGCGATACAGATCGCAGTAGATCTTTATTTCGTCTACGAATTTTTCGCCTTTTATTAAAAGTCCTTTGCCGAAAATGCGCTTGTCGAATTCTGCCAGCAAATCTTCTTGAGGCTTTTCCTTGACCAATATCATTCGCATTGAAAACAATATTGATTCGAAGTTGCTCTCTCCAATTTCATTCTCCATGGTTTCCCACTGCTTGGCTACCTTGTCACGCGTAGCCTCAATGGCAATAGCGTCTGGGGAGATGTTTTGAGCCTTGAGGATGTCGATTCTTCTAAGTTGTCGGCCTCTGTCGTTGACTATTGTAAATAGTCGGAATGCATCATTAAAAGTGGAAGTTGACAGATATATGACCGTGCAGCGTTGATTGATGAATTGAACAAATTTCTGTAGTTCCTCTTCTGAAAATTTTCTCAATGCCTCCTTGAAGATATTGATTGCTTGAATGTACCTAGTATGAGGCTCGGCTAGTTGGTCTTCTTTGTATTTCTTGTTAGTTCCGTTTTCATCTAGGACGATTTCTCTGAAAGTCTGCCTGTCTTTGACTGATATCCGAGGCATTTCAGGAATACCGTCAACCTTGTTTTCTTCTTGGACAATCTTGCCTTGAAGGTTTTTTTTGTATTGTGGGTCAGTGATGAGATCTCGAATGCATGCAATCAAAATCAAAAGAGATGTTAGTCTTTGCTGCCCATCCACTACGTCGTACGTGTTCTTTTCTGGCTTCTTATGCAGTACAAGTGTGCCCAAGAAGTATTGCTCTCCGCCGTTGGCAGAGATAAGGTCGTCTATTAGGTCTTGGAAATTGCTTTCTTCCCAGGCGAATGGCCGCTGGTAGTCGGGTATGGTGAAGAAAAAATCAGAAGAAAATACCTTGCCGATTTGCTCAATTTTGCCGTCGAGATTATTCATTTCTTTTCTGAGTAAGTTGTTGTAGTAAGGCTTAACGTAGTGTATCCCGCATAACCTGCTCGATATTCTGGAAATTGGCTCTTCCTAGAATTTGCTTGCAGCTTGGGTTCATGGTTAGTGCACTGTTCAAAAGTACAGTCAAAAATTCCCCCTAAACCCGGCAAGCATCAACTTAGTCAACTATACCTTGACGGTAGGCTGGTGCCGGACACTTAGACACCTTATTTGGGGCTATCAGGCAGCGGGTAGTGGATGAACGGCAGATTCGCGGTAGTGTTGCCCAATATCCGCTTTGGGTCGGAAGTAGACGTCCACTATCGGCCAAAAGTGGACATTAGATTAAAAAAGAAGAAGCCGTCCTTGCGTCAATTCAATACTTCAACTAATATTGAATTAATACTTCAAGGATTATTGAAATGACCCCAACTGTTGTTGTAGCGGCCCTCGGTGCCCTAGCTCAAGAAACACGTCTTTCCGCGTTTCGGTTACTTGTTCAAGCTGGTCCTGCCGGTCTTTCTGCATCTCAGATTGCTGATGGTGTCGGCATCGCACCATCACTTCTCTCGTTTCACCTCAAAGAACTTCTTCACGCCGGACTGGTGACGCAAGTCCGTGAAGGGCGTTCCCTTATCTATGCCGCAGAGTTTGACGCCATGAATGCGTTGCTTGGCTATCTGACTGACAACTGTTGCGGAGGCAATCCTTGTTCGCCTACCTCCAAAGTCGCATGTTCTACCGAAAATGGCTGCGGCTAGTCAAACGCTCGTCATAATTTTTAATCACCATCGCATCGGCAGTGTGTATTCGCATGCTGCATTACCTCCCTAAGGAAAATCCATGTCGAATCAACCGTTCAATGTCTTGTTTCTCTGTACCGGTAACTCCGCCCGTTCCATCATGGCCGAAGCACTTATATCCACGATGGGTAAAGGCCAATTTAAAGGCTATAGCGCGGGTAGCAACCCGAATGGCATCGTTAATCCATTCACGATTGAACAGGTAAATAAGACCGGCTACTCGACTGATAATTTGCGTAGCAAAAGTTGGGACGAGTTCGCGGCTCCCGACGCGCCACACATGGACTTCATCATTACTGTTTGTGACAACGCAGCTGGAGAGGTATGCCCTATCTGGCCAGGTCATCCAACATCAGCTCACTGGGGTTTTGAAGACCCTGCGGCAGTGGAAGGTACTGATGAAGAAAAGCGTGCCGCCTTTGAGCGTATCTTCAAGCAAATCATGGCGCGCATGAATGCCTTTGTCAGCTTGCCGCACAACATGTTGGAGAAACATGCCATCCATCAGGAAATCCAGAAAATTGGTGCTACACCGGTTTCTGACTAAGAGCGAGATGGCAACACAAGCAACGGGGGCAGGAATGGCAAGCGGTAATTCAGACTTACCTAACGTATCGGGTCAACTCGAAACACCGACAGCTGCGCAATTGGATGCGGTGACAGTGTCCACTCATGCACCGAGAATTCTATTGTTGTATGGTTCGCTTCGCGAACGTTCATACAGCAAGTTGCTGACGTTGGAAGCAGAACGAATCCTGAAACACTTCGGTGCAGAAACACGCGTCTTCGACCCTACTGATTTACCTATGGTCGATAGCTGTCCAGCGGACCATCCCAAGGTGCAAGAGCTTCGCAATCTTTCTATGTGGTCAGAAGGCCAAGTTTGGTGCAGCCCGGAACGTCATGGTGCGATGACGGGAGTATTCAAATCACAGATTGATTGGCTTCCTTTGGAAGTCGGCAGCGTCCGCCCAACGCAAGGCCGAACATTGGCGGTGATGCAAGTCAGCGGAGGAAGTCAGTCCTTCAACGCTGTGAATCAGATGCGCGTACTTGGCCGCTGGATGCGGATGGTCACCATTCCAAATCAGAGTTCAGTCGCCAAAGCATTTGAGGAGTTCGATGATGCGGGTCGAATGAAGCCATCTGCCTACTACGACCGGATGGTGGATGTGATGGAGGAACTCTATAAGTTCACGTTGCTTGTCCGGGATAGCTCAGACTATCTTACCGACCGATACAGTGAGCGCAATGCTGCCCATCAGAAGCTGCAAGCGGAATTGGCTTCTGCTGCCATGAGCCACGAACAACGATAGGTTGGGTGCCACTGGCAGGACAAGACGGAAGAACTGCGGTTTTTCGTTCTTCCGTCCGCTACATCAATGGCCAATAATATCTTCGACACCATCTATCTTATCGTGCAAGCCAAAGCGTTCAATCATTGTCGAACTTGCCTGATTAAGACCGATTACTTCTACATTCGCACCTAACCTCCGAAATTTCATCACGACCTTATCAAGCGTACTAACTGAAGTGATATCCCAAAAGTGTGCATGCGAAACATCGATGACCACATCGGTGACATCTTCTGAGTAGTCGAACGATGCGTTGAACTTATCGGCGGAGGCAAAGAAAACTTGCCCGGAGACGGTGTATAAACGTGAACGTTCTCCAGTCGACGATACTTGCACGCTTAATAGTTGGCCGACCTTCTGTGCAAAGAAGATGCCGCTTAGAAGAACTCCTACCAAAACGCCTTTGGCCAAATCATGCGTGAACACAACGACCACGACCGTTGCCACCATCACTACGCTAGAACTCTTTGGGTGCGTCACGAGATTGCTCAATGAGCGCCAGCTAAATGTACCGATGGAAACCATAATCATGACTGCTACTAGTGCAGCCATCGGAATCTGGCCGACCCATGGCCCGAGAAACACCACCATAACCAGCAGCAAGGCACCGGCAAATAATGTAGACAGCCGACCACGTCCGCCGGACTTGATGTTGATAACCGATTGTCCAATCATCGCGCAGCCGGCCATACCGCCGAGAAAACCTGAGGCGATATTGGCAATGCCTTGACCAGAACATTCACGGCTTTTATTGCTTAGTGTGTCGGTCATTTCGTCGACAATGGTTGCCGTCATCATGGACTCAAGCAATCCGACGACGGCTAACGTTACCGAGTACGGGAAGATAATGGCCAGAGTCTCCCAATTGAGCGGAATCTGCGGGAGTAAAAATATTGGCAAGCTATCAGGTAGTTGTCCCATATCGCCAACCGTCCTGATATCCAGACCCATCCACATCGAAAACCCCGTCAGCACAACAATACAGACCAATGGGGAAGGAACTGCTTTGGTCACGTAAGGCAGTAAATAAATGATTGCCAAACCTGCAGCGACCATTGGATAGACCATCCAATTCACGCCAATCAATTCTGGTAACTGAGCCATAAAAATAAGAATGGCCAATGCATTTACAAAACCTGTTACTACCGATTTAGACACAAACCGCATCAACACGCCCAGCTTCAGTATTCCGGCGAATATCTGCAGCACCCCGGTCAAGATGGTCGCAGCAAGCAAATATTGAAGGCCATGGTCTTTGACGAGTGTCACCATAACCAAAGCCATCGCTCCGGTTGCGGCTGAAATCATTCCGGGACGTCCGCCAACGACTGCGATAACGACTGCAATACAGAATGAAGCGTACAAACCAACCTTTGGGTCAACACCTGCAATGATTGAAAATGCGATTGCTTCGGGAATGAGGGCGAGCGCCACGACGGCACCGGCGAGTAAATCGCCTCGAATATTAGAAAGCCATTCCTGGCGTAGATTTTTTGTCATTTTAAGAAGCGTGAGTAGCTCCCGGACGAATAACCGGATGCGAGCAAAAGAGGGGGTTGGCATCCATACAGGAGTACCGGAATTTGGGCTAGACGAAACCCATAGACGATAAGCTTCAAGCGGAACATGCCGCGCAAGATACTAAGAAGCTTATGTGGAGAACTACATTGGTGGAGGTGTGTGCGTTATCAGTGACAGCATTTTATCAAGTCAAGCTTCTGCGGTCAAAGTTCGTAAATAGACGAACTCAATTGAGCCGAAGATTATCGTGAATGTCCGCTTTGGGTGGCGGTTTCAACCGGTGGATGCAACAGATTGATAAAACCGTTGAGCCGGTGTTTCGTAGTTTAGTGTTTTTCTTGGTCGTTCATTCAATCGTCTTGCTACAGCATTGAGTTGTGCCTGCGAATAGCCAGAGAGATTCAACCCTTTAGGGAAGTACTGCCGTAACAGTCCGTTGGTATTTTCGTTTGATCCTCGTTGCCACGGGCTTCTTGGATCACAGAAATAGACCTGGATATCAGTCGCTAGTGTGAAGCGCTTGTGGTCAGCGAGTTCTTTGCCACGATCCCATGTCAGTGACTTATACAGTTCTTGCGGTAGTTTCCCTGCATGCTTGATGAGCGCATTGACCACCGTCTGCGTATCTTTCCTATCGATCTTCACCAGCATGACATAGCGCGTATGGCGCTCCACTAGCGTCGCAATCTGACTGTTCGCACTTCCGCATAGCAAATCGCCTTCCCAGTGACCCGGCACAGCACGATCTTCCACCATCGCAGGCCGCTCGCTGATCGATACGGCATCGCTGATCTTGCCGTGATTGTCTGTCTTCTGGGTGTGATGAAGGGAGCGAGGCATGACTCGAGTGCGTCTCAGGTGCTCTGTCAGTTCCTTCTTCAAGGCACCGCGTGTCTGTATGAATAAGGTTCTGTAGATGGTTTCGTGAGACACCTGAAACTCCTCATCATCGGGATGGATGTGTTTGAGCCAGCCGGCCACTTGCTGTGGAGACCATTGCTGGCGCAGCTTGTCGGCAACCATACTGGCTAGCGGTCGATTCTGCAGGAGCTTACAAGGTTTAGGGCGATGCGCTCGTTCCCACGTGGCCTTGTCTGCATCAGCTGCTCGGTAGCTTTCAACACCGCCGTTGCGGTTGAGTTCGCGACTGATTGTCGATGGTGATCTGCCTATACTTCTGGCGATGGTATGCATAGAGTGACCTGCAACGATGGATCGAGAGATCTCTTCGCGTTCAGCTAGCGTTAGTGATCTTATAGAGCGGGTACGGTGCGGCGGCTTGATGCCGCCACTTTCTGCAAGTATCCGCTGCACGGAGGAATGATTGCGGTCAAAGAGCTGTGCGATCTGCTGAAGAGATTCTCCCTTCTTCCAGCGTTCCCACATTACAGCCTTCTGACTATCGGTATAGATGATCCTTGTGCGACGCTCCATGACACACTCCCGCTATCTGCATAGCCTTTAGTGTGTTGCATCCACCGGTTGAAACCGCCGCCAAAAGCGGACGGTTAATGATGCCGGCCGTCAGCGCCAGTATATCGCCTCGAAAGAGCCGTGAAATAAGAAACGTGGTCGCGGACACGAAAAAATCGCGAAACTTAGCATGGCGCGGAAAAGAATGCGTACTACGCCGCCGGTCACTCGGAATTTGATTTCTTCCGCATTTCCTTAGCCATAGGCAGTAAACGCGGTAGGTAAATATACCGCTCATCAAACATGCTTGTGAAAGATAGAGGCCACGCCACTTCCAACGTGGCCTCTATCAATTTGGCCCTGAGAAATTGAACCAATTAAATAATTAAAAAATATTTACTCGCTAATCCCAGCAACATTTCATTCAAGCGCACAACAAATCCGGCGGGATCTTTGAGTTTGCCAACCGTCAGCTATGGTAAGAGCAGTGTCTTTAAACTTTCATACCTGATATCCATACAACTCTATATACGCGCGAAAGTTTGGCTGCAAAACTATGCTCAGTCAGTCGCTATGCATTTCATATAGGCACGCAATTTCTGTAATGAACTCGTAACAATCGAGCATTAACATTGCCTCATTCGAATTCGTAATCAATCAACTTGATTGATTACAAATAGAAATCAGAGGGGTGCAAGCCATGATTCAACTTAATGATGTATCGGTACGCTACGGCGATACCTATGCTTTACGTTCTACCTCGCTCAAACTCCACAAGGGACAGTTCACCGTTCTCCTTGGGGCGTCTGGCGCGGGCAAGTCGACGCTGCTTCGATGCATCAACATGATGTGCCAACCCAGCGCTGGCACGATTGATGTCGTTGGATTGGGGCTGTTGCAAAACAGACGTGTATTGCAGGCACATCGTCGTCAGACCGGTATGGTCTTTCAACAGCATCAACTCATCGCTCGTCGCACTGCTTTGCAGAACGTGCTGATGGGCCGCCTAGGTTATCACACCACACTTCGCAGTCTTTTCCCTTTATCGCAAGAAGAACAACGAATCGGATTGCGAGCGCTGGATCGTGTCGGTCTATTGCATAAAGCACTTACGCGTGTCGATCAATTAAGCGGCGGGCAACAACAGCGCGTTGGGATTGCCAGGGCATTGACGCAGCAACCAAAACTGATACTCGCCGACGAACCCGTCGCCAGTCTTGACCCGGCAACCTCAGAGAAGGTGCTGGAAATCCTTCGTCAAATCTGCAAAGAAGATGGCATCTCTGCAGTGGTCAGTCTCCATCAAGTCGATCTTGCACTCAAATATTCAGACCGAATCGTTGGACTTGCCCACGGCAAGGTGATGTTCGACGCGGTTCCGACCGATTTGAATGAGAACGTGTTGGCAGCACTGTATGACGCCAAACCATCTACCGTTTCGGAAGTACCGACCATGCCGTTCGCTTCAATCTTAAACTTATCAATGTAAGGAATGACAATGAAATCAATATTTACGGCTTTGCTGCTCTCGGCAATCACGTTGTTGAGCGGTGCCGCGACTGCGGCTCCCAATCCTGATCCAGAGACCTTAAAGGTAGCTTTGCTGCCGGATGAAAACGCATCTACTGTCATCAAAAACAATAAGCCTTTGGAGTTGTATCTTGAAAAGGCACTAGGCAAGAAAATCGAGTTGATTGTAACGACTGATTATTCTTCGATGATAGAAGCTATGCGTCACGGTCGTATCGACCTGGCTTACTTCGGCCCCTTGTCTTATGTGCTGGCACGTCAGAAAAGCGAGATTGAACCTTTTGCTGCGATCAAGCAAAAAGGCAGCACAACCTATCAGGCTGTGTTGATCGTCAATACTGGCGCCGGTATCAACAGTATTGCGGATATTGCCAACAAGGACGTGGCCTATGGTGACAAAGCTTCGACATCAAGTCACTTGATTCCGAAGTCCATGCTTGCTGAAGGTGGGCTTTTGGCCGGCACACAATATCGCGAACATTTTGTCGGTGCGCACGACGCCGTGGCGTTGGCAGTGCAAAACGGTCATGCCCAGGCAGGTGGTCTCAGCAAACCGATTTTCGAGGTGTTGGTTCAACGCGGCATGATTGATCCCAACAAGGTCAAGGTACTCGCGGAATCCAAGCCATTTCCACAATATCCGTGGACGATGCGTTCCAATTTGAAGCCTGAATTGAAAGCCAAAATTCGCACGGTGTTTCTTGAGATGAAAGATCCGGAAGTGTTGAAGCCTTTCAAAGCTGAAGGCTTTGGCCCGGCGTCTGACAAGGACTACGACGTCGTTCGCAACCTAGGCAGTCTGCTCAAACTAGACCTCTCAAAGTTTTAATCATTTGAAAGCACTCAATGCAAGCTGAATTCAACGTTGTGCTGGCGCAGCATCGACAGGGCTGGAATCGCTCATTCATATTTGTCGCGGCTACTTTTGCAATCATCTTTTTTTGCTGGTACTACGTTGATTTATTCAACTCCGAACGTTTGGGTGAGGGCATTCCCAGCCTGATCAGTCTGATGGGAGAAATGTTTCCCCCAAACTTCGCGCAGCTGCGTAGCTGGATCAGTCCATTAGCGGATACGCTTGCCATGAGTGTCGCCGGTACGTCAATCGCAGTGCTGCTATCTCTTCCATTGGGCTTTCTTGCAGCGCACAATACTACCCCTCATCCGCTGGTGTACCACTTTGCACGGACCTTGCTGAATGGACTGCGCTCAATTCCAGAGCTGATCATGGGAATTATTTTTGTCGCGGCAGTCGGTTTTGGTGCCTTGCCTGGCGTATTGGCCTTGGCGCTGCATTCAGTTGGCATGATCGCAAAATTCTTTGCCGAGGCAATCGAACATACCGATCAGGCACCAATTGAAGCCGCTCGAGCGGCAGGCTGCAGTCCGCTTCAAGTAATCTTCCATGGCGTTCTACCGCAGGTACTCCCGCAAATGGCTGATACCGCCATCTATCGCTGGGAATATAACTTCCGCGCTTCGACGGTAATGGGGATGGTTGGAGCAGGCGGCATCGGGTTTGAACTGATGGGTTCATTGCGCATCATGCAGTATCAGGAAGTATCGGCCATTCTTATCGTCATTCTAGCCATGGTGACGCTGGTCGATGGATTCAGCGGTTTTCTTCGTAAACACTTCAAATAACTTTAAACATGAAACCTAAAATTGTAATCACGCATTGGGTACACCCTGAAATCGTCGAAATGCTGTCGTCTGTTGCGGAAGTCGTGACTAACGACACGCTTGAAACATTACCGCGCGAAGAATTGCTGCGTCGATCAAAGGATGCAGATGCCGTCATGGCATTCATGCCTGACAGTGTTGACGACAGCTTCCTCGCCGCTTGTCCGAAATTGAAGATCGTTTTTGCAGCGCTGAAAGGCTATGACAATTTCGATGTCGATGCATGTACAAAGCGCGGTGTCTGGTTCGGTATCGTGCCGGACTTGTTGACGGTGCCAACCGCAGAGTTAACCGTAGGCCTTTTGCTTGGATTAACGCGCCATGTCATGGCTGGTGACGATCATGTCCGAAGCGGGACGTTTCATGGCTGGCGACCGAAGCTTTATGGTGCTGGCCTGGCTGGCAGCACCATAGGAATAATCGGAATGGGACGCGTAGGAAAGGCCATTGCCAAACGACTGTCCGGATTTGAAATGAACGCCGTTTACTGCGACAGCGTTCCGCTCAATCCTGTCGATGAACAAGCATGGAATGCACGGCAAGTATCATTCGATGAATTGCTGACTTGCAGTGATTTTGTTGTTCCCATGCTTCCCATGACGTCTGACACTTTCCATTTGATCGATGCTCATGCAATTTCTAAAATGAGGCGTGGAAGCTATCTTCTTAATACATCGCGTGGCTCCGTTGTTGATGAAAATGCGGTGGTAGAGGCTTTGAACCAAGGTCATTTGGCAGGATATGCTGCCGATGTATTTGAAATGGAAGAATGGGCACGCCCAGACCGCCCATTGACGGTGCCACAAGCCTTGCTCAACAATCGGACGCAAACACTTTTTACCCCTCATGTGGGCTCTGGCGTAAAAAAAGTACGGCTGGAAATCGAGCGATATTCTGCTCACAGCATTCTGCAGGCTCTTGCCGGGCAACGGCCTGACGGTGCTCTCAATGAACCACTTAAGGCATCAGTCGCGGCGTGATCGATTTAGAAAAGCTGGAGACATTCCTGACAGTCGCGAAGCATGGCGGATTTCGCGGAGCCGCCATGCATCGTGGACTTTCACAATCGACATTAACGCAACATATCAAACAGCTGGAGCGATCTTTAAATGCCGTATTGATAGACAGAAGCAATGCCGTAAGCAAACTCACAACCGAGGGGCAAGCGTTACTGCCTTACGCGCAGATGCTGATCGATATTTCTAAAAAGGCCAGCGATCTGTTCCGCAGGTCATCGCTGACAATCGGAGCAAGCTCTAACGTCGGAATTTATTTGTTACAGCCCTATTTGAAGGAATTTCAGCGGCGTTCCGGTGTCAAGCTGGATATTGTCATTGCCGACAACACAAGTATTGCTGATAAATTGCAAAGACTGGAGATTGACGTCGCCGTCATGGAATGGTGGGACAGCCGGTCGGGATTTACTGCAAGCATTTGGCGGTCCGAAGAACTGGTGTTGATCGTTCCCACATCCCATCCGTGGGCAGGCCGATCTACTATCCAACTCGAAGAGTTGGATGGCATTGAACTGATCGGTGGAGAGAAAGGGACGGGAACCGGCCGCATCATTGAGAGAATGTTGGGTGCTAGAGATTTGCGTATTAATGTAGCGATGCAACTTGGCAGTACCGAAGCCGTAAAACATGCGGTTAAGGCAGGTCTTGGCGTCTCAGTGGTATTGGCGGGTGCAGTCACGGATGAAGTTTTGAGTCGCCAGTTTAATGTCTTGCGTATCGACGGAGACACTCTACAAAAAGATATTTACGTCATACATCGCAATTGCACTTCGGCTGATTCCGTCGAAAGCAAATTCGTAGACTTCCTGCGACAGTAGCAGTGCGCTTTGCGAAGCATAAGCCGCGCAGCATTTTGATATCCTCTTCTGAAAAAATTCAGTCCACGTTATTGCTAGGGAGACACGGATTTAATCACTGAGTCTCCCAACCGATTTGCACGCGTAAATGTAGTATCAAAATAATCATCAAGATTGCCCTGAAATGATGCCCACGCCGCGAGCCGAGCCAGCTTTTCGTAAGCCGAATACTGGAAGAAGAAAAAACGCACGCGCCGCTAGATCTTCCCAGGGAAGATGTAACAGGTGGTGCCGTTCGCGGGCTGCTCCAATACAAGGGCAATTACGGGCAGTCCATTGAAATACTATAGTGCGATAGTGGCGATATCGACATCCAATCAAGTTTATAAATACACCCAACTCAGAGATATGAACTTCCATAGAATTTATAGAAAAATATTTATTCTTCAACGTCCACTTTGGGTGGCGGTTTCAACCGGTGGATGCAACAGATTGATAAAACCGTTGAGCCGGTGTTTCGTAGTTTAAGGTTTTTCTCGGTCGTTCATTGAGTTGTCTGGCAACAGCATTCAATTGAGCCTGCGAGTAACCCGAGATATCCATTCCTTTTGGGAAGTATTGACGCAGCAGGCCATTGGTATTTTCGTTTGAGCCGCGCTGCCAGGGACTGCGTGGATCGCAGAAATACACCTGGATATCTGTAGCCAGTGTGAAGCGCTTGTGGTCAGCTAGTTCTTTGCCTCGATCCCATGTCAGCGATTTATATAATTCCTGCGGTAGCTTGCCCGCATGCTTGATCAGCGCATCAATCACCGTCTGCGTATCTTTGCGAGCGATTTTTACCAACATCACATAGCGCGTATGGCGCTCCACCAATGTCGCGATGTGGCTGTTGCCACTTCCAAATAATAAATCACCTTCCCAATGGCCTGGGACCGCACGATCCTCTACCGTAGCCGGTCTTTCGCTGATCGAAACAGCATCAATGATCTGGCCGTGATTGTCTGTCTTCTGCGTGTGATGACGTGAACGACGCATGACACGTGTGCGCCTCAGATGCTCGGTCAGCTCTTTCTTCAGGGCACCGCGTGTCTGGATGAACAAGGTCTTGTAGATAGTTTCGTGAGACACATGCAATTCCTCATTGCCTGGATGAGTGTATTTGAGCCATCCGGCCACTTGTTGTGGTGACCATCGTTGGCGAAGTTTGGTCGCAACGGCGCTGGCTAGCTGCCGGTTCTGTAAAAGCTTACAGGGTTTAGGCCGATGCGCGCGGTTCCAGGTGGCTGCATCTGCCTCTGCAGCACGATAGGCTTCAATGCCGCCGTTGCGTTTGATCTCCCGACTGATTGTCGATGTTGCCCGTTCCAGGTTCTTGGCGATGGTGCGCATCGAGTCACCAGCGACAATCGAACGGGAGATTTCTTCACGCTCGGCCAGTGTCAATGCCGTACTGGATCGAATGCGTGGCGGTGGTCGAATCCCACCGCTCTTGGCCAGAATGCGCTGGACAGAGGAATGGTTTCGATCGAAGAGCTGGGCAATCTGCTGGAGAGATTCTCCCTTCTTCCAGCGATCCCACATCAAAGCCTTTTGGCTATCGGTATAGATGATCCTTGTTCGGCGAACCATGACACACTCCCGCTATCTGCATAGCCTTTAGTGTGTTGCATTCACCGGTTGAAACCGCCGTCGATAACAGACATTCATACAAATCCAGCGAGCGTCGCATTTAGAATCCAAATGGGTGGCAACGTTGAGATGCGACAAGGTGGCAACTTTGCTTTGCGAACTAGTGGCAACCTTCATGCGAATACTCAACGAAGACATTTGATATCGGTACGACATAAAAAAGGCGACCGGTTAGGTCGCCTTTTTCACGAAATCTTCGGTATAGGTAATAGCGCTATACGACCAACTTAGTCGCTGTAATCAGCGTTTCAGATAAGCCATAAATATCGTCGAGCTTAGAAATTGGATACCTAGTTTCCTTTTTCTCGTGGTCAAGAATGCCGACATATTTCTGAGCACGATTGAAGTGCAGCCTGCAAACTGGTTTTCGATTATTGTCATCAAGGAGAATTCCGAAGTAGCTTTGTGTATCTCGGTGCACTACCCGTGTAGGATCTACAATCTGACGAATTATGGATTTCACAATGAAGAATCCTTCTTGCTCTTCTTCCGTTGTGACAATACGGGCAATGTCATCGTCCTGAAGCTGTTCGTCGCTAGATTCATCAACAATTTCTATTTGAGCAGAAGGTGAGGCTTGTAGCGGCACTCCTGCAATCGCAGATTTCAGTCGGTCGTTCACTAAATCTGAGGTGAACTGAGCGATTGCTTTGTCTAGTAACGGAGCAAACTGCTCTCTTATCCTAGCGGTGATTACACCGTCATGTACACGAGAGACAAAGAATCTAAGGAACTCATCAGTCGGTGTCGCAAGTTGAGTAGCAAGTTCTCGTTTGAGTTGGCCTATATATTTCAATTCTCCAGCTGCACTGATGATCGACTCGACATCGAAAGATGACTTTGTCAGTTTCGCTAGTTCTGGGACGAGATGCTCATCAATATTGAGCAAGTCTAGCTCCAAGAAGGGCTTCTCATCCATCTTATTAGGTGCATCAAGGTCTGTAAAAAATTTATAGACCTGACCATTAGTTAAGATAGAAATTCTTGCTGTAGTTACATGAAAGTAGCGAAACAGCTGGCTAGCATGATTGATCGACAGCGGTTCACCAATTTTTTTGCATTCAACTAGGATTTGAATTTGCCCACTTTTCAAAATCGCGTAGTCGATTTTTTCGCCCTTCTTTGTTCCAACATCACAAATATATTCCGGCACAACTTCGGTTGGGTCAAAAACATCGTATCCAAGTACCGTTTGGATAAACGGCATGACAAATGCGGTTTTGGTGGCTTCTTCCGTTGAGATACTTTTACTTTGCTGCCTAATTTTTGCGGCTAATACAGTAAGACGTTCGTTAAATTCCATTTCCACTCCGGCATATTCGATTTAAAAGTTCAATTTAATACAACTTTCTTGCCAAGACGGAACATATTCGCAATTTTTCTTAAATTAGCTCTAAGATTTGATGACTCCTCCCATAAACATGGGATGCGTTGTAGCTATAACTAGAATTTCACAGATAGGATAGCGATAAGCGAATTGAGTAATCAATTAGGTCATCTACAATTGAAATAATATTCTCTGTTTCGAGGTCAGCGATGAAGAAGCAAAATACTTCACATCAGAAAACTTGGGCACTCCAAATCTTGGATCCAAATGATGGCAGTGGTGACGGGATACTTCCTCTTCCCGATGAATTGCTAAAAGCATTAGGCTGGCAAGAAAACGACTCGATAGATGTCTCATTAGATGAGACAGGAAGCATCCGATTGAACAGAAAATCTTAGCGGTACGAACATCACTAGATGACGTACGGCCCTGCCAGGGAACTGTCAATTTCGCAGATATTCGAGCAACTCCGGGACCTCATATAGCAAGTTCTTTAGTTGCGAAACATTGAGCGAAGCAAAAGCAGCAACGTCCTCGATGCCTACTTTGTTTCCATCTTGCTTAATAGCTTGGGCTCTTTTATAAGCCTGCTTAAAATCTTCTATATGAATAGTACGAAGATAGAATTTTCTTTGCTTTGAGTTTTCCTTAAGTTCCCTTGCTGTCTCTTCTTTCCTGCTTTCCAGCCATTCCGCATCTCGTATAGAGGCTCGAAAAAAAGCTTGTTGTGCCAGGTTCTTCCATGTTCGAACACTCCTATCCTTTGCTCTTAAAATTGCTTGCAAGATAGAACTTCTATCCATTTCTATACTTGGTAGATTAGCGGTTGCCCCTTTTCTTCCATGAGGATATTTACTTTCAAACCAAATCGAATCGAAAATTGTGAGATACCAAAACAAATATTTATATCGCCGATATATAAAGCTACGAGTGGTAGCTTCCCCCACATCAGCTTGAGTTTGCAATGCCAATAGCCGCGCTTCGTCAATTGATCTCGGAATTCGATATCTCTTTTCGCCTTGACAGCTCAAAGCATTACTTTCAGTTTCTGCGGGCATCATAAACTCCCCGAGTTTAGAAAGAGTTTCTTTAAAATTCTTATCGACCGTAGCAAGCAAAGCACATATTTGAGGGGCGCGAAACTCTTGCTTACTTGTTGACCCAATTAATGCGTGAGTGAATCCTTCTGTTCGTTGCGCAGCGATGGTCAGTATCGCCTTTGCCCCCTTTGATTCATATGGACCAGCGAGGTAGTCCAACAACTGCGGTCTATTTGATAAGCCCATTTCATCCAGACGCGAATCAAAAAACCTATATACATCGTTGTATCCCTCAAAATTCCTTCTGCTCGACAATGCTTCCGCACTATAGACCGCTAGCCGCCCCCAGCCTCTATTCAATGATTTCTTTCCTGACGAAATGGATCTCAGATCGTAGCCGCAAGAACATATAACGCGTGCTTGCATGTATGTACCAGACATGCGAAATAGCTGCTCACATTTCGGGCATCTAGTCGCGAGGTCGAGACCGTGTCTATGACAAACACGAACAAAAGGGAGATGATGAGAACGACGCAAATATGGCTCACCGTAATATTGAAAATCTTCGTCCAAACAAACTGGACACATTTTCAAAAGAGCGGGACGCAGAAAATCGGTACGACGCCACGCTTTCCGCCTGCTCCTCTGCATTAATTTTGGAAGCTCAGGCGTTGTCCCATCCTCACTAATAATATGTCTTCGTTCACTATGAAAGCGCAACCAGTAAGGGTAGGTCGTTAACTCCATCATCACATTGCCGTATGTAGTACCCAAAGCGCACAATATTTCGTCCATTTCGACACTCGGCATAAAAATATCTCGCACTCCCATCGTATCGATCTTACGGGGTGTAAATTGATCTACCAAATAATCAATCGATGATGGATGATTGTGAATTTTTAGTCGAAAAAGCCAGCTTCCCAGTATTTCGTCGGGATATGGAGAAACAAAAAAGGGGATATGCATTTAATACTTAACTTAACTAATTAGTGAGATAAGCAGCAACGACTTGCTCTATAGCTTGCTGCATACGATGTGAGTGCTTCACTCCAATTACGAATCCCAGCGTGCCGCTTAATTTTCCACATTGCAGGGAAAGCATACGTGGTTAGCAATTCATCAATCGCTCGCTCAATTCGATATTTGTTATATTCGAAAGCTGTCTCCGAATGCAACTCTAAGGCTGAGCGAAGTCGAGGAAGTTTGTCAGAAAATTTGTGCAATAATACTTCGCAACCAAGATGACGCAAAATCATTGTTTTGCTAATACGCCTTCGTTTCTTCTCCTTCCGCATTTCGCCAACTACCGTCACGACAGACTTTGAAAAAAGAAAATCTCGTGATAACCAATCAATGCGTGAAATACCTCTTCTAGTAACTACCTGGCACCGCAAGTTCTCATTTTTCAGCCAATCCTGATCATTGCGGTACAACCATGCAAAAAGATCCAGCCCGCGAGCACGAACAGCATTGAGGCCGTTTCGGCCTTCGGAATCTATCAAGGCCATCCACTCTAATCGCTTGCGCGTTTTTAATTGCTGAGTTTTGAGCACCAGCCTTTCTGTAGCTATATCTGAATTACTTCGAAGAATGCGATATACGCTACAAATTGATACGGCATGCTCTCTGGCAATAACGTCAATTTTCTCGCCACTCTTCAGATCAGCGTTTATTGCATTAACAACGTCAGGATATAAATGCTTGCGACGCTCAGAAACCGGTATTCCAAGTTTTCTTCGCCGTTCCACAACGGTTGTAATACTTAGCCCTGATTCTGATGCCGCCAGACGACACGATTTCGATCCATCCTTGATAGCAGGGTGATCTACAAGTAGATGATGCGACTTGTCAGCATTAGGAACATCTGTGACTTGTAGCTCTTGACTCTTCGTAGTTTGTTCAAGAACTTGCTTGAATCGATCTATTGAACCAAACAAAAAACCAATCAAAAATAGATGACATATAGGATGCATTGCACGATCCGATCGATCCACTACATCGCGCAACCATCGCAAAGGTTCCTTTTGGCTTGAAAGTAATCGATCTTGATGCTCGAAACTACTAAAGTCTTCGTAGTACCTTCGTACTTCAATAGCAAGCGCATCTAGTTTGATCTTATTATTTCTTGTACAAAGCCCTTTCGCCAATAACGCTTGCCGGTAGACAACCGTCCTCAGCTTTGTATCAATCGGCGACAGGTTAGCCTGTAGTAAATCTATCGAAAGATGGGCTAGAACGGAATGCTTAGCGTTATCTGCAATGGATGTTTTATTACCGGATAAAAACGGTGGAAGCACCAGCGCCTGCCTTGCCCCTGATACGAGGTGGTCCCCATACTCAGATAGATTGACCCCATGAACCAAACAACTTCTGACAGCTGGCAAATTGTGAGAACGATGCCAATAGAGAGTGCCACTCACTTCAAAATCCTCTTGAATACAATGATTGCAAAATCGTAAGGCCGATGCGGCACCGAATCCATTTGCAACTGTCCCCATAAGAGTTTTAAGTCCGCCACCTCTCCCATATCGAAAAATCTCCATGCATCGAAGATGTCGTTCAAAGGGAAGAAATGGGCGGAAGTAGGGATAGAGCGTGCATCTATTTAGGATATCGACACAATCGCTAAAGGGAGAGAATTGTCCCAGCCTCTCACGATAGATATCCAATCCACCAGGTAGATCAATTGAAGGAATAATATTCGGACTACCGAAAAAAGCTTCCATGCAGTGCTTAGGCGAGCCCAAAGCGTTTTGCAAAGCAGTGCGAGCCAATACTGAATACAGCAACTCATCTTGCATCGGGGATGGGACGTATCCCAACACCAGCTTATTCTTGAACTGCTTGATAGGAAAACGTCCCACCGAACTTCACTCTTGAAACGGATCTTCCCGAGGTAAATTCGGTGCCGTATCGGAAGATATTTTTTGACTACGTTTTCGTCGAGGCTCTCTCTTCACGGAAGAATTTGTATTTACTGTCTGTTCGACGATTTCTTCGAACTCAGAGCCGCTGTTAATTTTTACTTCATCCTCATTCGCGCCAAGCAATCGACGTAAAGCCATATATTTTGGGCTGAAAAGCAAATCGTCGAACGCACGCAGTTGCTCTGGCTCTCCACTACGAAGTGCCAGAATCGCTGGTTGAAGGAACGCCATATCCATGGCAGATGTCCTGGCAAAAGCAGCCTCGTCGATAATTTCGCGGCCACCAATCTCATTTCTTTGCGCCAGCATAAACGCCAGTGTGGCAAATGCAGTGTTTCCACCCGAACTGTCATGCCAGGCATCTCGTATTTTCTTGGTAAGAGGTTTTTTATTTTTTACAAACGAGTAATCCCATTGAACCTCACAAAACTCCTCCCACTGTATATCCGACTTTCCCATTGGACGGATGATAGTCTCACCAGCAGAGGCGAGTTTCCGTAGATTTCTGACACTCCCCTCTAGTACCGTCTGAACGGCTGGGGTTGCCAGGATGAGCAGACTAATTCCCAATCGTTCAATAATTTCACTGAACAAATTCAACATAAATTCGGCGTTGCCTCCACGGGCATATCGCAAATTTTGCACTTCATCTATTACCAAGAATCCCAGCGAAATTGCAGTCGCTACACTATTCATCAATTCGACCATAGGAGCAATTTGCCGGAGACTGATCGCTTGACGGGTATAGGTCGTCCCTAGCAACTCATCAACCTGCTCAAAAAACTGGACGCATAAACTTCTTAACGTTGCATCGTGAGGCACTCTCAAAAAGATGTAGACCACCTGCTGGCAGATGAGAGACTGCCCGTTGTACTCCCTATGTGAAATTACCTGCGGATATCGAAGCAAGAAAGATTTCGCAAAGGTGGTTTTCCCCATTCCACTGACTGACATCATCAAATGTCCTGCTGCGGCCGATTTCCAGTCAGAAGGGAACGGCACACCTCCCTTCCCGCCCGACGCCAAAGCATGTCTCCGTTGGCGATCCATGATTGTTAAGGGGTTACGTGCAATGTATGTTTGTCTCATCATTGATGTAAGCGCCAAGCCGGCCCTCTGAAACTCAGGGAACGGGTGCACTACGTCATTGAGAATAGGGAGTTCCATTAGCCGTACAACATCGCTCGCTTTTCTCTCTTTGTCAGTAACTCTTGGAGGATAATGAGCAAGCGTAGTAAGAAAATCGTCTTTTTTATTCTCCAATGACGGAAGAGCTTCGATAAATGGATTACCAGCAAAGCGACGTACTCCAGTTTCGATATATTTGGCAGGGACAATGAGAGCATTTGTCATTTTTTATTCCTGTTTTCTTGAATAATTCGCAGCCGTTCCAATCGCTCCTGCTCTTCCAATTTTTGCCAGTCAGCTTTAACACTATCGCGGCTAGGTTCACCACGAATCGGCGCCTTTTGACGGCCGGTGAGCAACTCTTTCATACTCTCTGTTTCTATTATTCGCCGAGCCCTTGTTTCCTGCGAATCCATTTGTCTTTTATTCACCGGCGTTTTGGCTATAGCTCCCTTTTTACTATTCTTCGTATTCGCAAGATGCTTGTTATTTAAGCGTGTAACGCGACTTTCATGATCGGAGCGAGCCCAATGTATAGCAGTACGGCCTAATAAGGCCTCCTCCTCATCAAGAGTAAGACCCGCAATCTCTTTCATAGCGCCCACACTCAACCTAAATCGCGCCCACTCACCAAATTTTGTTTCCACAAATATTTCTAATGGATCAGTCTTGTCTAGGCGTACTTTGACACTTTTTGCACGCGACGTTGAAATACGCGCCATTTCAATCGCTATCTCATTTACAGGCAAGTAAGGCCGCTGCTTATATCGTAAAACTCCCCGCGCAATGCTTGCACTATCCGTTCCCAAGAGTAAACGGAAATAGTCCTCGTCTGCTAACGGCGGCGTGCGAAGTCCAGTAACGTTCCTCAATCCCCACATATATGCGTCACGCGGTTGAGGGGCTATCCCTGCCTGAGTTAGTACTTTTAGTTTACGCAATGCTGTGTGCGGACGATTATTGTGATCATCAATGATCTCGATAAGCGATCGGTATGCATCTTTTAGCGAATGCACCGCGGCTACTGCCGCTTTTTTTTCAATCCGTTTCGTGCGTGGATCAAGAGGCCGATCCGCATACACTCCCTTTAACTCTGATGATGCCATTCGGCGCTTTATCTCGCGAATGAACCGTTCCACAATCGCTTTACCATCTGGGCATAGTGGTGGCAAAGGGGTTACCTCAATGCGAAGATCTTGTGCGACCGAGCGCTCCATTGATTCGCCAAGAAATTCAGACCCACGATCTGGACATAAAACTGCAGGGAATCGTCCGATTGGCCATCGATTGTCGTCTATATCTACACCCAACGAAGCAAACCTTTTTTCCCTTGAGGTGAATGCAATAAGCAATGCGTACCGCACTTCTTCCCATGAAGCGGGCTTTAGGGAAATATATGCTGAAATAACAAACCGACTCCATCGATCAATCAACAAATATAGAATCGGTTTACCAACCACTAGACTTGGATCATCTGACGACACCAGATGAATTCTTCCGCCAGTTGCATCAATTTCATAGACTTCTCCGGGCCCATTAGCGCGCACAGAACCCAAGCTGCCCGGATTTCGTTCATGTGACCGGACATTTCTTACTAGATCAGCATCTAATCGCGCATAGGAATGAATGTAGTATCGAAACTGCCTGACAGTAACGGGCTCAGACATCTCACGATTAAGGTATAGCCTATATTTTTCTGGATGCCGTTTACTAAAGTAGTTGGCGAGATAATATTCATGTGCGATCGATACATACGTTGGGCCTGAGCGAAGCTTTGCTTTATAGCTGCGAATCATGTCCTCGATATCAGCTTCATCGACCACGAATTCGTTTACTCCTAATTCCGGCGCCAATATTGATTGTCGCCCGCGTCTTTTGTATATCTTTTCAGCACTTCCATCTGTTGGTTGAAATTTATACCCAGCTAGTCCAGGCGTTGCACCTCGAGCTAATGGCAATAGTGCTTTGCGCACTCCGCCAAAATAGTAAAATCGCATCACCAATCGATACAAGGTGGTTTTGTTTACACACAACGATTCTGCTCGCCGTCGAATGCAGGATGAGAATGAGCGCGCAGATAAATTTTCTTCCTTTTCAAACAATGAAACGAGAGGTTCAATCATTTCCCATGCGGCATTCAGTTTGAATTCACTCGCTTCGTCTTTGACGCTTCTTGTGAATACAAAAGGTAATTGAATTTGCCCAATTTCTCCTCCCTCATCCCGAAGCAACGCTTTTATTTCTTCTATCGCATACCGAATAGGTCGCCTTGCAAAGTATGCCTTTTCGGCTACATCGACCCACATTCCGAAAACACAGGTTTCAAAAATATGCGTTAGCCTCAAATATGTAGTCGGATTTTCAAATCGCACGACCATCCCAGCGGAGAGTGCGGCATTTGGAGTCGCTATAAACTTAATTGGCTGCATTGCTCAATACCAGTGGTTTATCAAATGAAATACTGTGATGTAGAGATACTGGGAGTTGATTTGTCCATCCGCAATATCGAAAAGCATCTGCTGCCACGGAAAATTCCAACTTTAACTGGCTTGCTGTTTTCTGTAGTAGCTCAACTAATTGCACATTTCTAGAATAATTATTCATAAACGACATCGCGAAGGTATTAGTCTTTTGGATTGAGGGCATATAACGGTGTCGGAACCATGACCTCAGAAAACGAAGATTCTCTAATACGATATCGTTAAATAATGATGTATCTATGAGTACCCATGGAATGGATTGCTCTCGACACCATTCGTATTCAATGGCAAGTCGGAGTTTTACGCGGGGATTGTTCGCATCTTCTGGAGTTTTGATACTCGCCGCTTTGTACTGCACACCATTAGTAGTGTTTTCAGTAATCAGAAAATCAATTGTGAATGGCTCAGGATATATGCCACGATAGCCATGCTGCACACCGAATTGACTACAAAGCTCTATAGTTCGAGCAATATCCAATATTGGAAATTGCTCTCGAATGTCTATGACGTTAGATTTCCGCTCCTGCAAATAGAAGTATGTCACTTCTAGTTTTGAGAGAAAATGAAAGGAGCGGTCCACATTGATGCCTTGGACAATACTGGAAGTCCCGCGAGAGGGAACATCACGGACCTTGAGCCAAGGGACATACGCCTCACCAATACCAATACCGCGTCCGCGTCGAATCCTGGCGCTTAAATGAGGGAGATAAAGGTCGGATGTCGTTGGCCATTCCATCCCTCAATTATCCTATCAATAGGAATTAATTCCTATAATATTAGGCAATTAAAGTGTTATTTCATGAAAACAATGTCGTAAATTGTTTATTGCAGTCATAAAGATCACAGGCCGCTCATTGAGCGGCCTTTTTTACAGGAAATTCGACGTCCTTGCTGGTGCCTGGGCCGATGTATTTTCACCTTTGCTTATCAGGCATGAAAAATTGCGCCATTTGGAACCGGCATGGATGTATGGTTATGTTTTCGACTGTAGATTCATTGTTAGACGTTGAACGACCTTTCGTTGACGGATTCGTGTCTGATGTTGTCGTCTGGAACAACGCCTGATTTAGGGTGCTCTTCGCGGTTCAGACAAAGCGGCAGGTCTAGCTGATATCGCCGAACGGATGAGGTCATCGCCGCTGCTGAGATTGCCTTGCTGCTACACAAGCTGTCAGGTAAAAAAAATTGGCTGGCAGTCACTCCAGAAAGGGATTCGAAATGAACAAAATGTTAATCGTTGGAAGCCTGCTCTCTATCGCGGCTTTGCCATGCAAAGCCGCAGGCAATTCGACTTCTACGGTACACGGCTCGGCCGGGAGCAATGGAAACAGCGTGGTGATTGTGAACGGGAAAACCGTATCCAGCACAGGTGAGAGCGTCATCGGTCAAGGGCCGATTAAGGAAGAAGTCAGACCTGTAGCCAGGTTTGATGCGGTAAAGATCGATGGACCTGTCGACGTCACATACACCATCTCGACAACGCCGTCCGTGCGCCTGCTGGCGCAGGAAAACATCTTGCCATTGATCACTGTTGAAGTAGTGGCAGGTCAGCTCGTTCTGGCAATGAATAGATCATTCTCGACCAGCGCTCCTATACGTGCCCTGGTCGCAGGGCCTTCGCCAGTGGCCGTCGGGATTAACGGATCAGGAAGCTTTGTCGGCGCAGGGCTTGCCGGCGCGGCGCTACAGCTCCAGATTGCGGGGTCAGGCAACATCAAAGCGTCGGGTTCGGTGGATACGGTCAACGTTGTCGTGGCGGGATCCGGGGACGTCGACATTATCGGCATAAAGGCGAAGTCCGCAGATATCCAGATCCGTGGGTCAGGCGATGTGTACGCCTATGCCTCGCAATCCGCCAGGGTAGAGCTCTCTGGATCCGGTGACGTCCGCATTAAAGGGTCTCCGCCAAAACGCAATGTCGAACGCGCAGGAAGCGGGGATGTAATTTTTGAGTAGATCCGCTTCCATCTGCCGGGATGAATACAATGATGCGCACCATCTGCCGGGAATAACGGCCCTTCAAGTAGTTTTAATTTTCTGAATTTAATTACACATGAACCCATCATTCAACATCGCGATCATCCCCGGCGACGGTATCGGCAAAGAAGTCATCCCTGAAGGCTTGCGTGTGCTGGATGCCGCAGCAAAGCGCTTCGGCATACACCTCGAATACAAGCACATCGAATGGGCCAGTTGCGACTACTACGCGCAAACCGGGAAGATGATGCCCGACGACTGGAAGCAGCAACTGCAAGGTTGCGATGCCATTTATTTCGGCGCAGTCGGCTGGCCGGCCACCGTGCCCGACCATGTTTCCCTGTGGGGTTCGCTGCTGAAGTTCCGGCGCGAATTCGATCAGTATGTCAATTTGCGGCCGGTGCGCCTGTTCGAGGGCGTGCCTTGCCCGCTCGCCAATCGCAAACCGGGCGATATCGATTTTTATGTGGTGCGCGAAAACACCGAAGGCGAGTACACCGCGATCGGCGGCATCATGTACGAAGGAACCGAGCGCGAACTCGTGCTGCAGCAATCGGCATTTTCACGCCGGGGCACCGACCGCATATTGAAGTATGCGTTCGAGCTGGCGCAAAGCCGTGCACGGCGGCGCCTGACTGTTGCAACCAAATCCAACGGCATCGCGATCAGCATGCCGTGGTGGGATTCCCGCGCAGACGAAATGGCCAAAAATTATCCTGACATCACCGTCGACAAGCAGCACATCGACATTCTTGCCGCGCGCTTCGTCTTGCAGCCGGATCGCTTCGATGTCGTCGTCGCATCCAATCTGTTCGGCGATATCCTGTCCGACCTCGGCCCCGCATGTACCGGAACCATGGGTTTGGCGCCATCGGCCAACCTCAATCCGGAACGCCTGTTCCCGTCCCTGTTCGAGCCGGTGCACGGTTCTGCGCCTGACATTTACGGCCAGAACATCGCCAATCCGATCGCCATGATCTGGTCTGGCGCACTGATGCTGGATTTTCTTGGGCAACGCGCAGCGCACGATGCGATACTCGAGGCCATCAAGCAGGTTCTGGCACACGGCCCACGCACGCCGGATCTGGGTGGCAATGCCGGAACGGCAGACATCGGCATGGCAATTGCCGCGGCGGTTGCCGGCTAATCAGCACCGACTTGCAACGAGATGAAGACACAAGGAACAAGAGACAAGCACATGGAACAAGATAATTTAATCGAACGCTTAACCCTTCTGGAATACGCGATCAGGCAGTCGATGACGGTGCGGGAAGATCAGGATGAGCCCGCCAATCCCGAGCACAAGGACGAGGCGGAACGTTATGGCATGTCGCTTGATAGCACCGTGACAAAAGGCGATCTCCTCAACGCCGTGCAAACTTTGGTTCGCGCCAAGCAGAAGGAGAGCATTCAACATGGAGCATGAAATCAATTTGCCTGAGGTTGTTGCCGAAGTGACTGCTGCATTCATGCGTTATGAAGCAGCGTTGACTGGCAATGATGTCGCCGTGCTGGATGAACTGTTCTGGAATAATCCAAACACGCTGCGTTACGGCGCCGGAGAAAATCTTCTCGGTTACGAAGCGATACGCGCGTTTCGACTGGAACGTCCATCGAAGGGACTGGAACGTGACTTGATGCATACCGTCATCACCACCTACGGTCGCGACTATGCGACTGCCAATACCGAGTTCACACGCAAAGGCGAAACGCGCATCGGTCGTCAAAGCCACACTTGGCTGCGACTGCCGCAAGGCTGGCGCATAGTCGCAGCGCACGTGTCCTTGATGTCTGCATAAAAATCAACTGCAAATATTTCGCTCTGTAGTTATCAAAAAAAAAGTGAACCCGCCATGAATCCAAAAGCCGACGCATGCGGATATATTCTGCTCATGCTTCTTCAACGTCTAGAAAAGACACAATCCGGTTTATTGGCTGAAATGATTGCCGGAGTTGAAGGTGATCGATCCGCCATTGCAAGTGATGCTCCCGACAAAGATCACATCAGCGCGGTATTCAATGAAACTTTGACCATGTTGCGGCAGGCAAAAAATATGTGATGCACACCAGACACCAGCGTCGGTTGCGTTGTTTTCTCACCATCACGTCAAACTTTTAATGTCGCTCCGAGCGTTTACACAAACCATGTACAACTCTTTCATCAATCCTTCCTGCTCGACCTCCGCATCATCTCGCCAGGCGTCATGCCCATGATCTGCCGAAACGCGTGACCGAAAGCGGCAACACTGCTGAAGCCCAGTTGTGCAGCGAGTTGTTTGATCGATGTTTTGCCGCTACCCAAGGCTTCGACAGCCGCCATGATGCGTGCACGTTGTCGCCACTCCTTGAAGGTCAAATTGGTTTCTGCCGAAAACAGGCGCGTGACCGTGCGTGCCGATGCACCGGCAGCGTGTGCGAGCAACTCCAGTTCGCGATCGTTCGCTGGATCTGCGAGGATCATGTCGGCCACTCGCCGTGCGCGCGGATCATTGGGTAAGGGTATGAAGGTCGCTGCATCTTCATCTTCGGCGAGTTCGAATAACGCGACTTCCACCAACAGATTAATACGCTTCGCATTCGCAGCATGCTTGAACGCGGCAAGTATCGTTTCGCGCAATAGTGGGCCGACGGTGACGACAAACTCACGATTCAATCGCAATGCGTCAGGGTGAGTTGCCAGCCAGTCCGACGGAACCAGCAAGGCACGCATTTCAATATCTGCCAGCACATCAACTGCATGTTCGATTCCGGGCGGCAGCCAGACGGCGCGCGCAGGCGGCACCAGCCAACGCCCTTTCGGCGTCGTCACCTGCATGATGCCGCTGGAGGCGAACAGCAATTGCGCCTCGCGATGCACGTGCAATCCCAGGTGAGTGCCGCGCGGATAAGAGGTGGCGCCGATGATCATTTATTCCCCCGAAACATCAAAAACCACCGCCAATTTGGCGTGTAAGCGATGTTAGTTGTCTGCCAGTCGATGAACAGTCAGATTAACCTAAGCGCACTCTTTTTGGAAAGGTCCTGTTCGTGAACAATCCTCGCACCGTCATCGCCTACATCAACGTCGCTCACTTCATCGACCACTACGCCATGCTGGTATTCGCGGCGGCAGTGATCGTGATGGCGCCGGTTTTCGACATGCGCTATGCCGATCTGCTGCCGTATGCGACGCCCGGCTTTATCGCGTTCGGCGCCGGCTCTCTGTTCACGGGATGGCTGGGCGACCGCTGGAGCCGGCGTCACATGATGGTGATTTTCTTTATCGGGATCGGCCTGGCAATGATGTCCGTCGGTTTAACGCAGACACCGCAACAGCTCAGTATCGCCCTGCTGGCAGTCGGCCTGTTCGCCGCCATCTACCATCCGGTTGGTACCGCAATGCTGGTTGCGCATGCCGATAAACTCGGGCGGGAAGTCGGTATCAACGGTGTGTGGGGCAACCTTGGCGTGGCATCGTCAGCGCTCGTTACAGGCGTCATTTGCGAATACATAGGCTGGCGCTGGGCATTTGCGTTGCCGGGGCTGGCGGCAATCGCGATTGGCGTTTTCTTCGCAGGCAAGGTCAAGCATGAAGCACGCGGCAGTCGCAAGGCGAGCAGTCATGCATCCGCACGCGTATCGAAAGAAGCCATGTGGCGCGTCATCGCCGCACTCGTCATCACCATCATCGCCAGCTCCACGACTTTTAATGCCATTACCGTCGCCTTGCCGAAATTATTTTCTGAACGCCTGTCTGATCTGACGAGCAATACTGCATTGCTCGGCGTGATCGTTGCAGGCACGTATGTGTTCGGCGCATTCGCGCAATACACCATCGGTCATCTGCTCGACAAACATGCGCTCAAGAGCGTATTCCTGCCGCTTGCGCTGCTGCTTGCCCCACTGCTTTTCTTCGGCGCGGCCTTGTCCGGCATCTCGCTGATACTGGTCTGCATCGGCATCATCATCGGCACCTTTGGACAAGTGACAGTCAATGACGCCATGATAGGCAAATACACCAGCGACGAATGGCGCGCCCGTGCTTATTCCCTGCGTTACTTTCTCGGATTTACTGCTGCAGGCGCATCAGTCGGACTGGTTGCATCACTGCACGAACACGGCGGATTTACCTTGATGCTGCAGGCATTGGGAGCGTTATGCGTACTGGTTATTCTGGGCGCGATTACATTCCCAGGCGAAGATCGTTCACCGACCTGAGCGAGTTAAACGTATCGAATAACTGCTTATTTTTTGACGCTGCGTTTTTTGAGATGATCAACGATATCGACAGCAAGGTAGAGGCCGCCGAATACCCAGAGCGGCAGCGCAACACAGCATACGGCGTAAAGGAAGAAATCCATCGTTACCTCGCGAGTGATTTCTTATCATAGCCCAGGTTTCTGCTTTTGGGGATAGGGGTGTCAGATACGCCACACTTGGACGGACCGGGCGGTATCCGATGCATGCAAGGCGCGGATCAGGCCAGCAATATCCATGCGAACCAGCCGCCTGCAGCGAGCAGCAATATCGACACCATGCGTCGTAGTTGCCGCACATCCAATCCGGCTGCAGCACGCTGCCCGAAAAACGCTCCGATCAGCATGAGCAAGCCGCAGATGAGCGCAAGCCGGAAATCGAGCCGCCCTTCCAGTGCATGGACTGCACTGCTGGCGAGCGCCACCGGCAACTGGATGGCTTGGGCTGCAACGATGGCGAATGCAACAGGCTGGCGCATCAGCATCAAAAGCGGAATGATCAATACCGGACCGCCGGTACCGGTCAGCGCCGATCCGCATCCGACCAGTACACCCATCATGAACAACACCGGAATGTTCAGGGGAGCAGCAGCTTGTGCAGCGATAGCAGGCGATTGCAATCCGCGCCATCCGGCGAACAGAACCAGCAGCATGACGCCCATCATCAACGTCCTGGCAGACAGCCAGTGCACGGTCAGCGCGCCGGTAACGGCACCGACCAATGCACCTATCAGCAGTGGCATGCAGCGAACGACCAGTTCCCGCTGGCGCAGCATGGGTTTCAAGGCAACCAGCGCCGGCAATGCAAATCCCAGGGATGCCGCTGCAATTGCCTGCGGCAATGAAACAGCGCCAAAATTGGTCAACACCGGAACCAGCAATACCCCGCCTATGCCACTGGCGCCTATCAGCCCTCCGATCAACAGCACGGCAGGCAACATGATCCATGCACCGGCCATCAGCATGCAGCGGTACTCATGCGAGGTCGGCACCCATCATCAACTGCGTTACGCAACAACAGGTATGCAACCGGGCCGCCGGATTCTTTTAATTTCATGGACAAAATGATGCCAGATAAATGCCGCAAGGATGAAATGGCACGCCTGCGACAGGCTCATGTCAAAGTGGCAGTGCTGGAACGGACAAAAAAAGAGGACGAAAATTTCGTCCTCTTTTTTATTTCAGCAATGGCGCTTACTTCCTTTTAGTGCCCAGCTTGATCATCGGCTTGCCGGAAGGGCCGGTCGATGGCTTGGACGCAGAACGCGGTGCATCGAAGGACTTGCCGCTAGCGACGGCGACACGTTTCGATACCGGCTTGTTGCCACGCGCCTTGTCGGCCACGCGGCGATCGCCACCCTTGCTTGGCGGCGCCAGGGTCACGCGCTTGTCCATGGTCTTTTCTTCCATCGGGCGCAAGCCGGAATGGCTGATGCGCAAAGGCTGACCGGCGATGGAAACATTTTTGAGTTGATCGAACACTTCGTCCGGCATGCCGGCAGGCAGATCCAGCAAGCTGTGCTTTTCAAAAATCTCGATGCGGCCGATGTACTTCGCTTCCAGCCCTGCTTCATTGGCAATGGCGCCGACGATGTTGGCTGGCTTGACGCCGTGCGCATGACCGATCTCGATGCGGAAAGCTTCCATATCCACCGCGCCCGCTTTTTTCTGTGCAGTGCGTTCTCTCTTTTGCGCGCCCGGCTCTTTTACTAACGGCTCATCGCTCTCGAAATGTTCCTTCTTCGGAGTGGCTGCCGCTGCCAGCGGTGAGGCAGGTGCCGGCCGTTCCGTGCGTGCAGGACGTTCTCTCGATTCCGACTGCGCAGGCTTGTCAAAATGCGCGGCAAAATCGCTGCGCGCCGGTCGGTCGGAGAATGGCACTTGTGCGGGCGACTCTGATTTTTTTGGCGCAGGTTTGGCTGTCGGTGCGGATGCGGCTTCGCTATCGGCAGTAATGTTCAATTGCTGACCGGCGACCCAGACTTTTTTCAGGTGATCGAGCATGTCGGACGGCAGGCTGTTCGGCAGATCGAGCGTGCTGTAATCGTCGTAGATTTCGATGCGACCTATGTATTTGGAGTCGAGATTCGCTTCATTTGCAATCGCGCCGACGATATTGCCCGGCTTGACGCCGTGCGCATGGCCGACTTCGATACGGAAAGTTTGCATGCCTTCATCCGGCGCACGCGGGACACGTTCCTTGCGCGGCGCAGCCGAACGTTCTGTACGTTCAGGACGCTCAAATCGTTCCGAGCGCTCTGGTCTGTCATTCCGCTCGAAACGTTCCGCACGTTCAAAGCGACCGCCAGATACAGGCTTCTCGCTGCCCCACGACTCACGCGGTGCCGGTTTGTTTTTATCGATCAGCAGCGGCACATCGCCGCGCGCCATCTTGGCCAGTGCTGCAGCGATTTCCACTGCAGGCACATTGTGTTCGCGTTCGTAATCTTCAATCAGCGAATGGAACACTTCCAGTCCACCGGCTGCAATCGTTTCTGCAATCTGGTCCTTGAACTTCGAGATACGCACATCGTTGACGACCTCGACGCTAGGCAAGTCCAGCACGGCGATAGGCTGGCGCGTCGCGCGCTCGATGGCTTTCAGCAGATTGCGTTCACGCGGCGCGATAAACAGAATCGCTTCGCCGCTGCGTCCGGCGCGGCCGGTACGGCCGATGCGATGGGTATAGCTTTCCGGATCGTGTGGCACGTCGTAGTTAATGACGTGGCTGATGCGCTCAACGTCCAGACCGCGGGCGGCAACGTCAGTCGCCACCAGAATATCGATCTTGCCGTCCTTCAGTTGCTGAATCGTGCGCTCGCGTTGCTGCTGTTGAATATCGCCATTGATCGCCGCAGCGGAGAAACCGCGTGCCTGCAATTTGCCGGCCAGTTCTTCGGTACCCAATTTGGTACGCGCGAAGATGATCATGCCGTCAAAAGTTTCCGCTTCGAGGATGCGCGTCAGCGCTTCGAGCTTCTGCATGCCGCTGACCAGCCAGTAACGCTGGCGAATGTTGTCTGCGGTGCCAGTCTTGGCCGCGACGGTAATCAACTCCGGATCGCGCAGATAAGTGGTAGCGATACGCTTGATGGCGGATGGCATGGTGGCCGAGAACAACGCTGTCTGACGCGCTTCCGGCGTTTTTTGCAGGATCGTTTCCACATCGTCGATAAAGCCCATGCGCAACATCTCGTCGGCTTCATCCAGCACCATCGTTTTCAGTTTCGACAGATCGAGCGAGCCTTTTTCCAGATGGTCGATCACGCGACCCGGCGTACCGACAACCACATGCACGCCACGACGCAAGGCGCTCAGTTGCGCGCCATAACTCTGGCCGCCATAAATCGGCAACACGTGAAAACCGGGAATATGCGACGCATAACGCTGAAAAGCCTCCGCCACCTGGATCGCCAACTCACGCGTAGGCGCCAGCACCAAAGCCTGCGGCGTGGTCTGTTTGATATCGATACGCGACAGGATAGGCAGGGCAAAAGCCGCCGTTTTGCCGGTACCGGTCTGCGCCTGCCCCAGCACATCGCTGTTATTCAGCAACAGCGGGATCGTGGCCGCCTGGATAGGCGACGGCGCCTCGTAACCCAGCTCTTTCAGCACGCGCAGCAGCGGTTCGCTCAGGTTAAGGTCGGAAAATAGGGGGAAGGATGGGTCAGACATGGTGGCTCACTAGAGTGTTCGGATCGCGGAAATGCGAAAGATGGGCGCAGTTTACTCTGTTGCGGCACGAACAACCATTCGCAGGCTATTTCCATCGTTTATAAGGTATGTTCCCCTGCATACATAATAGTTTCCAAACTACATTTTTAGAAACCCAGCCTCATTCAAACCCATTTACTCAAATAAGGAGATGTCCACTTGCATAATTTTTTATAAGACAAGAGCTTATTAAATTCCCAAAAAAATTTATCAAATCCCAAACTATATGAGTATTTAAATGGCGAAAAGAGATCCAAACAAGACTGCTAGAAACAGAATGATTGGCACACTAAAGGAAAAATTACGAGAACTACTACCAAAAGTTCTTGCCGACTCTGGCTTTGAAAATGAACAGTCCTTGAACGCAAAGATTGGGAGCAGGAATGACGATTTTTTTGACTTACAAAACGACGTAATTAACAGCCAAGAACAGTTTGTTTCGAAATGGTTAGAAGGATTAAAAGAATCTGCTCTTAACGACGGTGTCGTATCTGACCTGTCGCTTTGGAAAAAAATTAAGGCGAAAAAATCACTAAAGGAATACACAATCCTTTTCCTTAAAAGGTCTTACTTAAAGCATTTTGAGGAATTATCCAAAAATAGACCCCCCATTGAGTCGGCAGAGCTTTGGATTGGGCAACAAAATGCAAACTATGGACTGTTGGTAACTCCTCGATTTAAAGATGGGAAGTGGGAGAACGATAAAAGTGAGATTCGTGCTTTTTCTAACGCCTATTGGACTATTGGTCACGTTATGAAAACAGGCCTTGTTATCCCTGGAAAAGAAAAGATATTTAAATTCAATGATATTGAACAATACTTACTTTTTTTCCAAGACACTCTTGTTCGAAACTCTGGCTCTAATCATGAATATGAAATAGCTGGCCACTATTGCGACTATGTTAGAGCGAGTGACACCCCAGAACTAATACCTTTATTAATTCCCGAATTTAGATATGCAGGATTGGCCACAAAGCATGTCTATCGATTAGATTTCTTAATCATTAACCCTTACACGCTAGACAAAGTTGGCTTTGAGCTGTCGCCTTGGTCAACTCACGGCTATCTCGGCAAACTCCAAGGGTTAACGCAAAAAGCGATTAATGAAATGGCAGCAGACAATTTCGCAAAAGAAATCCGTAAACACCGCGCCTATTTCAAGCAACACGAAGTATTTTGTTTGATTTATACGGATGATGATCTTAAAAATCCGAAGAAACTCTTTAAAGAAGAAATACTTCCTTTCTTACAAACTGAAAAACCTCAAAACCAGTTGTCATTTCAAATTTTGGATGAATTTTTTGAAGATTAGGAAAGAGCCTTACGAGATTTCCCTGTTCTTTTAACGTAATCTCATAAGAACTCCCGAAAGGAGCCCTTTTGAGATTACCTGACTACATATGCCGAGTATGCAGATAAAGCTGAATGAATAGACGCTACGTACCAGCGTAGTGATCCGCAATACATCTCCTGAACAGCAGTAGCCGCCTTCGGTGCTGATATTGACTTCCTTCTTGTCGATGCGGACTTGTGGTCGGTGCTGGGTAATTCAAACTGTATGCATTCATGTGATTGTAGATATTCCAATTTCTTCCCCGCACCTCCAAAATTGTTTGTACCCAGCAGCCTTGCCCTGAAAAAGCTACTCTCTCTATCTGGCACTGTCATTGCGTCTAATGCAGAGAGAATGCAATCACTGACTTATTCCCATCAACCCAAAGGAGCTCACCATGCCATACATCAATATCCGCATCACCCGTGAAGGCGTCACAGCCGAACAGAAGCAGGCGCTGATTGAAGGTGCGACCGAGCTGCTCAGTCGCGTGCTGAACAAGAATCCGGCCACGACCTTTGTCATCATCGATGAGGTGGATACGGATAACTGGGGTATCGCGGGTGAGAATGTCACGACTTTGCGCAAGCGGGCTGCGGAGAAGAAGTCAGCCAGCTAGGCCGAAAACTTGATCGCGGCGCCGGTTATTATGGGCAGATCGCATCGCCCATCAAACATCAAGGCTGCCACGAATAATCAGATGCATGAACGCTGCTGACCGCAAGCCAATCTGGCTCATCCCTACGCTGGGCCTCACGCAAATTATCGGGTGGGGTTCGATGTTTTACGCCTATGGCGTGCTGATGCAGCCGATGGAAGCGGAGCTGCAAACCTCGCGCTCCGTCGTGGTCGGCGCGTATTCGGTCGCGCTGCTGATATCCGGCTGCCTCTCGATGCTGGCAGGGTCTATCGTCGATCGCATCGGCGGGCGACTGTTGATGGCTGCAGGCAGTTTGCTGGCGGCGCTGATGCTGGCCTTGCTGTCCAATGTACATAGTGTATTGACGCTGTACCTGGCCTGGGCGGGCATAGGTGTGGCGATGAGTGCGACGCTGTATCAGTCTGCGTTTGCGGTACTGACGCAAGTGTTCGACAACGGTTATCGTCGCGCGATTACGATGGTGACGCTGTTCGGCGGATTTGCGAGTACGGTGTTCTGGCCGCTGACACAGGCGCTATCCGATCATGTCGGCTGGCGAAATACCTGGCTGATTTTTGCTGCGGTCAATCTGCTGCTGTGCTTCCCGCTCCATTGGCGGCTGCCGGCATTTTCTCCCGCAGTCGATGCACGCACACACAGGAACACGCACAAGGCCGGGCTGGCGGTGGTTCTGCGAGAGCGACGCTTCTATCTGCTGACCTCTGCCGTCACGTTCAATGCGCTGGTGTTTTCCGCCATGTCCCTGCACCTGATGTCCATCCTGCAAAGCAAAGGCATCTCGCCCACGCATGCGGCAGCGATCGGCGCGATGATCGGGCCCATGCAGGTGCTGGGGCGCATTCTGGAAACCACGTTTGGGCGCAACACAAGTTCGCACAAGGTCGGGATGATTGCGATGTGGCTGCTGCCGCTGGCGCTGGCCCTCTTATTCGCACCGACCGAATGGTTCGTGATTTACGTTTTCTTTGCTGCGATGTACGGCATCGGCAACGGCGTGATGACCATCGTGCGCGGCACCCTGCCGGCTGAATTGTACGGGCGTGAAATTTACGGTGCGGTCAGCGGCGCGATGGCGGCGCCCGTGATGATCGCCATTGCCGCAGGCCCGTTCGTGGCATCTCTTTTGTATTCGGCAACCGGCGGCTACACCGGCACCCTGCTCATACTCGCCGCCATTTGCGCCTTCGGCGCGATCCTGTTCAGCTGCACAGCCGTCCCGGCCAAACAGGATGCGGGCACTGACTAGATAACCTCGTCACTCTGCTGCAGGCACGGGCTCTACTTGCGTATCATGCGTTTGACTGCGCTGCTTTTGACGGCGCTGCATGCGGCGGCGCTCTATTTGATGACCCTGTATTTGCCTACGCTGTATTTGATACCGATGTATCAGTAGGTAAAAAGCCGGAATCACAATCAGTGAAAACAGTGGCGCCGAAATCATGCCGCCGATCAGCGGGGCGGCGATGCGTTTCATCACATCGGCACCAGCCTCATCCGAAAACATTACCGGCAGCAAGCCGCCCAGTATGACTGCCACCGTCATCGCCTTCGGGCGCAGGCGCAGCAAGGCGCCGGAGATGATGGCTGACAGCAGATCGGCATCATCAATTCTCGCCTTTTGTTCCTTCAGCGCCGCCAGTGCCTGATCCAGGTACAGCAGCATCACGATGCCGAATTCGGCGGCGACGCCGGACAGTGCTATCAGTCCGATAATGACCGCCACCGATAGCTGATAACCCAGCAGGTAGATGAACCACAAGCCGCCTATCAGCGAAAACGGCAGGCACAATAACACCAGGCCGACTTTCACTGCATTGCGGAAATGCAGGAACAGCAAGGCCATCACCAGCAACAGCGTCAGGGCCACCGCCGACCACAATCGTGGCTTGCCGTTCTGATAGTTCAGATACTGGCCCTGCCACGACATCGTGTAACCGGTGCCGAACTTGATCTTCTGATCCAGCACTTGCTGCGCCGCTTCCAGATAGCGGCCTGCGTCCGGCGTCGCCAGATCAATGAAGACATAGGCCACCGGGCGCGCATTTTCACTCTTGATTTCGGTCGGGCCATCGCTGACGTGCACGCGCGCGACATCGCGCAGCATGATCAGCGCACCGCTCGGCGCCTTGATGCGGATGTCGCCCAGCGCACGCGGCGAATCGCGATCGCTGCGCGAATAGCGCAGCGTGATCGGGAACCGTTCGCGGCCGTCTATGATGGTGCCTATCGTCTGGCCGCCGACTGCGCTCTCCGTCACGCTCTGTATATCTGCCACGCTCAGCCCATAGCGCGCCGCCTGCTGGCGGTCGATATCGATATCCACATAGCGACCGGCGCCTATGCGTTCGGCAAACACCGAGCGCGTGCCGGGCACCGCGCGCAGTGCCGATTCGATGTCTATCGACAGGCGTTCCAGTTGCGCCATATCCGGCCCGCTGATCTTGATGCCGAGCGGCGTGCGAATGCCGGTCGACAGCATATCGATGCGGGTCTTGATCGGATAACCCCAGGAATTCGTCAGCCCTGCCAGCCGCACGGTCTGGTCGAGTTTTTCAATCAGGCCCTGTTTGGTGCTGCCGGCAGGCCACTCCGAACGCGGCTTGAGAATGATGGTGGTTTCCAGCATCGACAGCGGCGCCGGATCGGTCGCGGTTTCGGCGCGGCCTGCCTTGCCGAACACTCTTTCCACTTCGGGCATGGCGGCAATCAGTTGATCGGTGCGGCGCAGGATATCGGCGGCTTCATCGGCCGATATACCGGGCAGCGTCGTCGGCATGTACAGCAGATCACCTTCATCCAGTGGTGGCATGAACTCGCTGCCGAGTTGCGACAGAGGGAATGCAAGCGTAAGCAAACTCACTGCGGCGGCCAGCAGAATCATCTTCGGGTGCCGCAATGCGGCGTGCAGCGCCGGCTGATAAATTCGCTTGAGCACGCGATTGAGCGGGTTGGCCGATTCCGGCGGAATGCGGCCGCGTATCGCATAGCCCATTAATACCGGAGTCAGTGTAATCGCCAGCATCGCGGCAGCGGCCATCGCATAGGTTTTGGTGTAGGCCAGCGGCGTGAACAGACGCGCTTCCTGGCCGGTCAGCGTAAACACCGGCAGGAATGACAGCGTAATGACCAGCAGGGAAAAGAATAGCGCCGGGCCGACTTCGGTCGCGCTTTGCCGCACGATGTCCCAGACATCTTCCCTCTGTTGCGCCAGCGGTATTTTTTCCAGATGCCTGTGCATGTTTTCTATCATCACGATGGCGGCATCGACCATCGCGCCGACGGCGATGGCAATTCCGCCCAGCGACATGATGTTGGCCGATACGCCTTGCAGGCGCATGATCCAGAGCGCGACCAGAATGCCGATCGGCAGGGTCACGATGGCGACCAGCGACGAACGGAAGTGGAACAGGAAAATGCCGCAGATCAGCGCGACCGCGAGCGACTCTTCCAGCAATTTGTCGCGCAGCGTGTGCACGGCGCGCTCGATCAGGCCGGAGCGGTCGTAGGTCGGCACGATCTCTACGCCGGGCGGCAAGCCTTTCTTCAATTCTTCCAGCCGCGCCTTGACGCCGCGTATGGTAGTGAGTGCATTTTCACCATGTCGCATCACCACGATGCCGCCGGTGACTTCGCCCTTGCCGTCGAGTTCGGCAATGCCGCGGCGCGGTTGCGGCCCGACCGTGAGATTGGCAACCTGCTTCAGGCGGATGACATTGCCGGCGCTATCGGTCATGACCGGGATATCGTCGAAATCGGCTGTGTTGCGCAGATAACCGTTGGAGCGCACCAGATATTCGGCGCGCGCCATTTCAAACGCGGCGCCGCCGCTGGACTGGTTGCTGTTTTTTACCGCTTGCGCCACCTGCCCCAGATCGAGGTTGTGCGCGGCCAGCCTGACCGGATCGACATCGACCTGGAACTGGCGCGCCATGCCGCCCAGGCTGGCGACTTCGGCCACGCCGGGCACGCTTTGCAATTCCAGCTTCAGATAAAAATCTTGCAGCGCGCGCAGCTTTTCGACCGGAGTATGGCCGCTGCGGTCCAGCAGCGCGTACTCATACACCCAGCCGACGCCGGAGGCATCCGGCCCCAGCGTCGGCTGCGCACCGGCCGGCAGGCGACCGGCAACCTGACTCAGGTTTTCCAGTATGCGCGAGCGCGCCCAGTAGATGTCGGTGCCATCCTTGAAGATCACATAGACATACGATTCGCCGAACATCGAAAAGCCGCGTACTGCCTTGGTGCCCGGCACCGACAGCAGCGACGCGGCCAGCGGATACGTCACCTGGTCTTCGACGAATTGCGGCGCCTGTCCGGGGAAATCGGTTTTCACGATCACCTGCACATCGGACAAATCCGGCAGTGCGTCGAGCGCCAGGCGCGACAGCGATTCGATACCCACCACAATCAGAATCAGGCTCGCAACCAGCACCACCAGCCGGTTGCGTATCGACCAAGCTATCGTACGTGCGATCACGGATGCGCGTGGGCGTGGGATGTCTTGGGCGTGGTGCTGCAGATTTCCATGGCCGGTATCGCCTTGGCCATCTTGATATCCGCTACCGGTTCAATTTCTGCCGGCGCCGCCGACAGGCGGTTTTGCATCGCATGCATGGAAGAAGCGGCATCCAGCAGGAACTGGCCATTGACCGCAATGCGGTCGCCGGCTTTCAGGCCGGAGCGTATTTCGACCATGCGTTCATCTTCCAGTCCGATGGCAACCGCGGCGCTGCGGAAGTGGCCGTCGCCTTCACTGACCACGACAAACTCGCCGTGCCCGGTGCGTATTACCGCATCGCGCGGCACGCTCACTGCACGGTGCGCGGCGGATTTGATGGTGGCTTTCGCATACGCGCCCGGCAGAAATGCTTCGCCGGCCTTCGACAGCGGCAGGCGCAGTTTCGCCGTTCTGCTGGCCGGATCGATTTGCAGCGTCGCCAGATTGATGCGCGCCGTATGCTGCACGGTATTGTCCAGCCCGGAAGTGAGGACGATTTCATCGCCGTTCCTGAGCCAGCTTATCTGGTCGGGGAACAGGGTGACTTCCGCCCATACCCTGCTGTTGTCGCTGTATACCATCAGCGTCTGCATGGGATTGATGTAGCTGCCTTCGCGCGCGGAAATCGCCGTCACGATGCCGCTTTGCGTGGCGCGTATCGGCATCACTTCCGGCACCCGGCGGCCTTTTTCCAGCAGCTCCAGTTCCTCGGGAGGGATATCGGCGGCCAGCAGGCGATCGCGTGTACGGAAGCGTTCCTTTGCCAGGCTGCCCATCATCGCGGCATTCGGCCCTAGCATATCCATGTCTCTGCTTTTTTCCTGCATGGCATCGCGCCGCGTCAGCAGATCGACATATTCGCGCTGGCGCTGCTGCAGTTCGGGCGAGTAAATTTCATACAGCACCTGGCCCTTGCGCACTTGCTGACCCACACCCTGTATATGCCAGCGCCTGATCCATCCCTCCACTTTGGAATTGACCGAAACGGTGCGGCTTTCATCGGGGGAAATGGTCGCGAAGGTATTGATGGCGCGATGCATGTCGTTGACTGCAACGGTTTGCATCTGCACACCCATGCGGTGCTGGGTTTGCATATCGACATGCACCAGATCGCTGTGTTTGGTAGTGCCGCCACTCCCCGCCTTGACCAGATGCATGCCGCAAATCGGGCAACTGCCCGGATGGTCCTGCACCACCTCGGCGTGCATCGGACAGACGTATCTGGTGGCAGCGGCCACCGGACGCGCCAGCGGATTCTGTGCAGTGCCGGCGGACGCGGTCTTGAAAACGTGGTCAACCGGGATGATGCGGGTTGCGGCATAGCCGAGTGCGGTAGCGCTTACCGCAGTGATGCCGATGCCTAGCAACAGTCGTCGTTGGATACGCATGATGAACTCACTGAATTAGGTAATACCGTCGAAGCGGCATCTGAAAAAATGGAAGGTCGCCGACCTTCCATTTTTCCGGGTTAACGAACCAGGATGTTTTCGCCCCGGCCCATTTTCGGATCTGCATCCTTGGTGAATTGCAGAATCGCGATACCGCCTGTCAAAGCCTGGCGCATCGAGTGCGTGACCAATGCATTGGCGCCTTCGATCGGCGAGATGATGTCAAACGACGCGGCATCGCCCGGCCCGACGACGTAGGTTTGCAAGCCCGTCATGGCGTTCTTCGGATTGCCGCTTGGATAGACCTTGTCCCAGATGCCTGCAATTGCATGGAACGACGAGGTTTCATTCGGGCCGGCATTGATGAAGTAGATACGCACACGTTCACCAGGTTTGGCCTGCAGCATGCGGGTCGCTGCCGGATCGTGTACCGGGTCGTACTTGAAGATGCCGCCATTGAACATCACGTTGGTCCACTTGTTGGCCATCATGTCGTCCTGGCTATCCGGATTTGCATACAGTTCGGACTGGATCAGCACATATTCGCGATCGGCTTTCGGCATGGCTTTCGGATCTTTCGGATCGACGATGATGGCGCCATACATACCGCGCGCAATATGCTGGATCATCGGATCGGAACCGCAGTGATAGAAGAAGATGCCGGGATGCTCGGCCTTGAATGTGAACTTGCCTTTTTCACCCGGCTTGACCGATTCGAAATCCTTGAGGATGTCGAACTGGCCGGCATGCATATCCATCGAATGGGAATTCTTGTTGTTCTTGTCGTTGAACAGCGTGAATTCGACTACATCGCCTTCCGTCACATGAACCACCGGGCCGGGAACCTGGCCTTCGAAAGTCCAGCTGCGATACATCGTGCCCTTGTTATCAATCGGCGTATTGACTTCCTTGGCGGTCATCGTGATTTGCACCGTCTTCGCCTGGACAGCCACGCTGGCCAGCATTGCTGCGGCCATCGAGACTGCCAGCAGCAGAGTTTTTTTCTTCATTGCTTACCCCTCTTGTTAAGATTTATTGAACGCCCGTTTTACTGACAAAGCGCAGGTAACTCACCATTTCCTTGATTTGTTCGTCGTCTAGTACCCCTCCCCATTTCGGCATAAGAACTGATTTGCTCACTGACAGGCCGCCTTCCTTGATGGCCTTGAACAGCGTGTCGTCGGGCGTATCGCCCATGGCTTTGCTATCGGTGTGATCGCGCGGCTTGACCGACATGTGCTGGCTGTTGATGCCGTTGCCGTCACGGTTGATTCCATGACACTGCACGCAATACGTGTTGTAAACCTTGATGGATTTGGCATGCTGATCCTGCGCCAGTGCGCCGGTGGACAGCAGTCCCAGCGCCCCGGCAAGCAAGGCGAACCTGATGAAATTTTGATGGCGCATCATTTTTTCTCCGCAGATTTCAGGGTCAACATATAGCCGGTCAGCTTTTGCAGATCGGCCGGATTCAGATCCAGTTTCGGCATCCATACATGGGCATCGAATGCTTGCGGATCCTTGATGTACGCCAGCATGTAATCCGGCTGCAGCCGGTCGCCGGCGGTAAACAATTCCGGCCCGGATGCGACGCCGGCATCAGGCTTGGCGGAATGGCAGGAGGTGCAACCCCGCAGTTTGGAGAACAGCATCGTGACAAACGATGGATTGACAGGCTCGTTCTTGAACGCGCCTTTTTCGATCAGGCCATCCGGTCCCTTCAGCGCCATTAAAGCCTCGGCTGCCTGGCTTGCTTCTTCCTTCGACAGCTTCGGATGCGCGGATAGTTGTGCGGTGTCGATCACATCGGGCGCGCCGGCCCCGCCGCCCTTCACCACTTTGGAATACAGCACGCCGCCGGAACGGATGACGGTCGGGTTCTGCAACCAGTTCTCCATCCATGCGCGATTGAACTTGCTGCCGGCAAAGTACAGGTCCGGCCCCTTGCGTTCCCAGAGGCGCTGCAGCGATGTGTTATCAGGCTTGGTCACTGCGTGACAGGCAATACATTGCTTGTTGAGCAGTTCCTGGCCGGGGCCGGCCCAGGAAGCCAGCGACGCTGTGCCCAGCGCCAGCATTCCCATGACATGTATCAGCTTCATTTTTGCTCCTTGTTTATTGAATTGCCTGACCTTTGAATACGTCGTTGGTATAAATGCCGGGACCTTTCTTCAGCGATTCTTCATAGTAGAAATTCGGCGTGAATTTTTTGCCTTTCCACTCGTACCAGTTCTCGTCATTCCTGATTTCATCGTATTCGATGGTGGTCATGATTCCGCCCATGGGCCGGTCGCCATTCATCGTGTGCGTATCGACGTGGTCGTGGATCATCCAGCGGCCCGGATTGTCGGCAGTGAAGATCACGTCATAGCGTTCGCCGGGACCGACCAGCACGGTATCGCCACGGATGGGATTGACCAGCGGGAAACCATCCTTGAATGCGATGATCGAGACATGCCCATGCATGTGGATGCTGTGCACCAGATCGCCGGCACCGATCAGGCGCAGACGGACGACATCGCCTTTCTTGACGCGGATAGGCTGGGTGTCCGGATAGGATTTGCCGTTGATCGTGAAGTAGTCGTAGTTGTCGCCGGGGACGCCGCCGAAACCCGGCTTGGCAGCCCATTTGGAATCCCAGTCGGACAACATCAGCACGTATTCCTTCGTCACTGTTTTTTCCAGCGCGGTCGGCTTTTTGGGACGCACGATGAACGGTCCCCACATGCCACGCAGCGTGACGTGCTCATTGACGTTGACGTGGCAGTGGTACCACATGGTGCCCGACGGTTCGGCTATGAATTTGTAGGTAAAGCTGTCGCCCGGCTTGATCGCGTCCTGCGTCACGCCAGGTACGCCGTCATTTTTCCAGGTGCCGCGTTGCAGCATGCCGTGCCAGTGTATGGTGTGGGGCAAGGCGGTCATATTGTTGACGTTGACGGTGATTTCATCGCCTTCATCGACATAGAACAGCGGGCCCGGAACCTGGCCGGCATACGCAAAGGTGTGGAACTGCTGCTTTTCCACCAAGGTGATGCGCGTATCTTCGATATTCATCTCGAAGTCGCGCTTCGCTGCAAGCGCGTCGACAGCTGCCAGCGCACTTGCAAGCAGCAGCCCTCCCACTACGACTGCCTTGCCAAAATCTCGCCCCCAAAGTTTCATACATGCTCCGTCTGATTGGATAAATAGGCATTTGAAATGCATATTTAAATTCAAAAAAAATGCACTCAATTCAACGTGTTTTAAATAACAGGCATTTAAGATGCATATTTAAGATTAAAAAAAATGGCCGGAACTCACGGATCTCTTTTAAACATGCATATCCTATCCAGCTTTAAATTGGATTGCAATAAAAAACATCAAAAGCATGTCGCCAAAAAAGTTATTGCGATGGAAGGATGAGTAAAAAAACAGCCGGTTTGCAGAGTCAGATTCTGCGCAACCAAGCCTGTTTAATCGGCGTTCGGCAGCGTGGTAAATATGTTGAAAGAGATGCGGGAAAAGCGCTCTGGCGATCAATCGAATATGCGCATGAATGCGTTACAGGCAAAAAAAAGGCTCCCGAAGGAGCCTTGAAAATTGAGACCGAATTAAGTGCTGATGCTGTTAGGCATGCGCTGCTGCAGTCTTGCCGCCTGCTGCCGTCTCTTTCTCCAGGAGGTCCTTGGAGAATTTGACGTGCTTGGCAAGTGCCGGACGCAATGCAACGATAGCCAGGACTGCAGCGGTCAGATCCATACATGCAACGGTGTACAGAACGGTAGACCAGGTGCCGGTCGCTTCCATCATCAGGTTGCCGACTGGTACGAACAGAGCGCCGATACCTTTAGCGGTGTACAGCACGCCGTAAATCTTGCCGATGTGCTTGGAACCGAAGGCATCGCCAGCCAGAGCCGAGAACAGTGAGTACACTTCGCCCCATGCCAGGAACACAACGCCGGACAAGATCAGGAATGCCCATGGGTTATGACCGAAGTAGCCCAGAGCGATAATGCCGAAGCCTTCCAGCGTGAACGCGATGACCATGGTTTTTTCACGGCCGATGTTGTCCGAAATCCAGCCGAACAATGGACGCGAGATACCGTTCATGATGCGATCAAGCATCAGTGCCAGTGGCAATGCTGCCATCACAAAGAAGTACATATCGACTTCGAACTCTTTGACGCCCAGATCTTGTGCGATCACGCCGAGTTGAGCAACAGCCATCATGCCGCCGGTAACAACCAGGATGAACATCAAGAACATCAACCAGAACAGTTTGGTGTTCAGTGCTTCTTTCAGCGTGTAGTCGCGAGTTGCCTGCAGCAGCTTCTGCGATGCAGGAACTTGACCCTTAGCAGGCGAACGCAGGAACCATGCTGCGACAAATGCCAGACCGCCTTGCAACAGACCGAAGAACAGGAATGTTTCTTGGAAGCCGGACGATTCGATCATTGCCGCGATAGGCAGAATCGTTGCAGCGGAACCAGCACCGTAACCACCAGCCGTCAAGCCAACTGCCAGACCACGACGGTCCGGGAACCATTTCAACGCGTTGTTGATACAGGTTGCGTAGATCGAACCGACGCCGATACCACCCAGCGCTGCGCCGAAGTAGAAACCGCCGAGGGTGGTTGCCTGGGAATTGACTACCCATGCCATACCGATGAAAATGGCGCCAAAAGCGACCATCAGGCGTGGGCCGAGCTTATCGATGAAGTAACCTTCAATCGGCGCGAGCCATGTTTGAACCAAAACGAAGATCGTGAATGCGATCTGGATTTCAGCACGCGCCCAACCGAAAGTACCTTGAATTTCAGGTACGAACAGAGTCCACGCGTATTGAATGTTTGCCGTTGCGATCATACAGACCACGCCGACGACGAGCTGCCACCAGCGTGTGCTGCTGGATGTACCGCCCGACAGTGTTTGAGTTGCTGCGTTCATGTTGTTCCTCATGTCCATTGGCTGTTTTGGTTAATGTGCAAATCAGTCAATGCTTGGATTGAATATTTACCTGTGCCAAAAGCACAGGCCACTCTCAAGGTTTGCTAAGGCAGCCATATACATGGTCCGGTCGATCGCCGTTCCGCCTCCGCCCTGACGATTCAAATGCGAATCGCCACAACGGTGGTGTAGTTCGGTCCTACACCATCTTGAGTAACAACCCATTCACCCGAGCAGATCGCTCAAGCCTCACCGTGATTCAGGCACTGGATTTTCCGATCGCTGACGCGTCTCGGTCACCGTTGTTAGACGGCGTGAAAATCGCATGAATCAAGGAAGACAAGACAAACAGCGGGTAGCCATTTATCTCAGAATAAGGTTAGGTCACCGTTAAGATTTCGTGACGATACGGTCTTGCCATTGAGCGATCAATACGTATTTTTACGTAGCATATCTACGTGTAAACACGTAGTCGATCACAACAAAAAATCACGATGTGATATATCTAGCGGGAATATGAGACATCATTTTCAAGCATGCAAAAAAAGCGCTATCGCATAGCCAGCTTGATGTCCCGGCGATAGCAGGCGGATGAAATACAGGTAGCTTGAACAGATTCTGCAGCATGAAAAGAGCTGCGGTGAAGACCGGATTTTTGTTCACTTATTTTCGTGCGACCGGTTTTTTGTTCACACTATCCTTACAAAAGCGCCGCTTATTTGGCGAGTGCTTTTTGCGCGCGATATCTGGCAGAACGCTTCGGCATCAGCATCGATCCGCTGCAACCCGGCGCACCGCAATGGCATGCAAATGCGCGCTTGACTGTCGGCGTATGGCGCTCTTCGTAGATCAGCGCATAGTCGTAACTCAACTCCTCGCCGGCTTCGATTTCCTGCAGCGCATAAATATAGACGCGCCCGTCCTCATGCTCGATGGCTTCGCAGTTGGGTTCGCATGAGTGGTTGATGAAACGCGCTGCATTGCCGTCTTTGCCGCCATCGATGATGCGACCGTCGTTGAGGCTGAAGAAATAGGTATGGTTAAGCGGACCTTGGGCATCCGCCCTGTCCAGCGCCTGCTCCCATTGAATCCGCTCGCCCTGATATTCGACTATGCAGGTGCCGGGCGCGATCATGCAGCGGGCAAAAATGCCGGTGCCGTGGATGGTCGAGGTGTTGACTATATATAGCGGCTCAGATGTCGCGTCGGGGGCGCAAACGGGTGACGTTTTCAATTTGATTCGATTTCCTGTGGAAGTGCAGACAGGAATTTTACCGGGAAGAGATAAAAAGCGGATGTTTACATCAGCGCATGAGCAGCATCAAAACGTCGCAGGCGAATTGACCCATAAAACGCGTGCAACATCCTTGCCGATGTTGCTGTAGCCGTGCGGCAGACTGCTTGGAAAGGTGAATGCATCGCCAGGCCCTACGGTGTAACACTGATCGCCAAGACGCAGCTCCAGCGTGCCTTCCAGCACATAGCCGACCTCTTCGCCTGCATGTTCGATCTGACCGTCGCTGGCGGTACCGGGCGCAACGATATGTATATTCGCCTGCAATAATCCGCCGCGCGTCGGCAGCACCAGACGCTCGAGCGAGATGCCGCCGGCCTTGATCACCGGGCGCTCTCCCTTGCGCAGGATAGGCCCGGTCGCCGGACCGTCTTCCGACATCAGGCTGGAAATATTTGTCTCCAGCGCCATGGCCAGACGGTGCAGCATGGCCAGTGACGGCGTGGCGCTGCCGCGCTCGATTTTGGAAATCAGGCTTTCGGAACATGCCGCCTTCTGCGCAAGCTGCAGCAGGGTCAGACCGGCCACCAGTCTGGCATGACGCAGGCGCAGGCCAAGGCTGGCCGTCGGCGATTTTTTTTCAAGCTGTTCTGTCCCCGGAGCGGGGATACGTTTACTAGTCAATTGGTGATCCGCGTGTCATGTCTGCCGCATTGGAAAATATCATCGGCTGGCCAATTCGACCAAGGTGTAAGCCAGCGCCTGTGCGCCGAGCAGCAAATCTTCCGGCGCAGTTTCTTCGGCAGCATTGTGACTGATTCCCCCTTTGCTTGGCACAAATATCATCGCCGTCGGGCAGTAATCTGCCAGGTACATCGCATCATGGAAAGCGCCTGAAGTCAGGTGCAGCGGGGCCGGACGCCCGGCCTGCGCGCTGGCGCGGGTACACGCACGTTCGATCAACGTCAGCATCGCTTGCGGAAAGTGCGTAGGTGCGCGCGAGAAAAAACATTCGACCGTGATGTTGCCGCGCCACGGAAAATCAGCAGTCGCCCGATGTAACAACTGTTCAAAACGATCCAGCACGCTGGCATCTACGCAACGCATATCGATCGTAAATTCCACCGTGCCGGGAATCGTGTTGACCGAGTTCGGCCCCACCTGCCAGCGACCCAGTGTCAGGCGTACATTGCTGGCCGCCTCCTGGGCGGCATGAGCGTAGAGTTGCTGGGCGATGCCGACTGCCGCCGCCATTGCATCGCTGCGCTTGTCCATCGGCGTCGTACCTGCGTGCGCAGCCATGCCATTACACACCACGCGAAACCAGCGCACGCTCTGGATGCCATCCACTACGCCCAGCCCGGCACCGGCACGTTCCAGTACCGGCCCTTGTTCGATATGCAGTTCCACACAGGAGTCCAGCGGCCGGAGCGGTGCGCGGCGCGACACATCGCTGGCTTCGGCGAGGCAGGCGTCAAGCGCAGCGCCGAAGCTGATTTGATCTTTATCCAGCACGGCCCTATAAGCAGTCAAACGTTCCGGCTCCACATAGGCGCTGGAACCCATCGCGCCGGGGCCGAAGCGGCTGCCCTCTTCATTCGTCCACGCCACCACCTCAATCGCACGACGAGTAGTAATACCAGCATCGTTCAAAGCGGCAATAACTTCCAAACCGGCAATCACGCCATACGCGCCATCCAGCTTGCCGCCCACCGGCTGCGTATCGCCATGGCTACCCGTCAATACCGGCGGCAGATCGGTGCTGCCGGGACGACGGAAAAACAGATTCGCGCATTCGTCTATCTCTACTTCGCAACCGAGGCTGCGTGCGAGTTCAATCAAATGGCGGCGCGAAGCGAGGTCGATCGGCGTCAAGGTTTCGCGCGCTACACCGCCGTCGTCGCGGCCACCAAATTGCGCCAGGGCGGCAATCGCTTTTTGCAAACGCTCATTATTGATACTGTCCTGCGCCTGCTCGGCCAGTTGCGTCGCTGCTGTGTTCGATGTGTGTACTTGCATCATGTTGTCCTGTTCATTGTTGAGTAGCGAAACTGCCTTCCAGCAAAGCGGCAGCCGCCAACGTTTGTGCATCGCCCCAGCGCGGGCCTATCAGCGTGACACCGATCGGCATGCCGCCTGCGCCGGTTCCCAGCGGCACGTGCACGCAGGGATTGCCAAGCAGCGTCCACATCCGATTGAAAATAGGATCGCCGGTCGCTTCCAGCCCTGCCGGCGCTACGCCTTCCGTACTCGGCGCCAGCAAAATATCGACATCATTGAAAATGCCGGTCAGTGCGCAACGCGCGGCCACCGCCAGTTCCTGTGCGGCAAAATACGTCGCCCCATCGATCGCGTTGCCGGCCGCAATAAACCGGACAAAGGCATTGCTGAAACCGTCCGGATTGGCCTGCGCTTCCGGCGCAAAGGCGAGCGCTGCCTCAAATCCCATGATGCGCATCTGGGCCTCGCTCAATCCCTTGCACTGATCCGGCAAGCTGACATCGCTCAGCCTCGCACCGGCCGCTTCCAGCAGACTGACTGCGCGCTCCAGCGCCGTGCGTGCATCGTGACTGGCGCGGTCCCAGTGCTGGGTACGACAAATACCCAGACGCAGGCGCGTCTGTGCGACGGCCGGCAATGGCGAGAGCGGCAGGCGCGACAGGGTGCCGATGAAAAAAGCGGCATCGCCGACACTGCGCGCCAGCACGCCCACGGTATCCAGACTGGGCGACAGGGACTTGATACCGGCCAGCGGCAGCATGCCGTAAGTCGGCTTGTAACCGACCACGCCGCAGTACGCAGCCGGCCGCACGATGGAGCCTGCCGTTTGCGTGCCAAAGGCCACCGGCACCATGCCGCAGGCAACCGCCGCCGCCGAACCGCTGGAAGAACCGCCCGGCGTATGTACCTGCAACGTGCCGTCCGCCTTGTGCGTGCGGTGCGGGTTGCAGGTAGGGCCCGGATGGAAGGTCGCAAATTCGGTGGTGACGGTCTTGCCCATGATGACGGCACCTGCGTTGCGGCAGGCCGCGACGCAGATTGCATCCGTCTGCGGTTGATGACCGGCATAGATGGGCGAACCATAGGTGGTCGGCATGTCGGCGGTATCCATCAGATCCTTGACGCCTATCGGCACCCCATGCAGCGCGCCTCCGGGAGCCTGCGCGTCGAGCCGGCGCGCCTGGGCGATGGCTTGCGCCGGATCGAAATGCTGCCATGCGTGCACCGCCGGCTCCATCTCTTCTATGCGTGCAATGCTGGCACGCGCTACTGTTTCGGCTGACACTTCGCGGCGTGCGAGCCGCGCAGCCAGCTCCTGCAGCGACAAATCCGGGAAATCGTTCATGGCCGTTTCCCCTTAGCCGAAGTAGGCTGCGCGCACATCATCGTTGCTGGCCAGCTCTTCTGCCGTACCTTCGGCCATCACACGACCCTGCGACAATACATAGCCGTAATGCGAAATGGCCAGCGTCTGGCGCGCGTTCTGCTCCACCAGCAGCACGGTGATGCCGAGCGCATTAATACGGCGGATCACATTGAAGTTTTCCTTCACGTACAGCGGCGACAAACCCAGCGACGGCTCATCGATCACCAGCAGTTGCGGCTCGGCCATCAGGCCGCGCCCGATCGATACCATGGCCTGCTCGCCGCCCGACATGGTGCCGGCCAGTTGCGCCGCCCGTTCCTTGAGACGCGGAAAAATTTCATACACGCGCGCCAGCCGCTCACGCACGACCGCACTATTGGTGACAAGGAAGGCGCCGAGCGCCAGATTCTCGGCCACGCTCATGCGCGGAAAAACCTTGCGACCTTCCGGAATGCAGGAGATGCCGCTGGCGATGATCGCATGCGTTTTTTCACCGGCCAGATTGCGTCCGTTCCACAGGATTTCTCCCTGGCGCGGCGGCGTCAGGCCGAGAATCGAGCGTATCAGCGTGCTCTTGCCGGCGCCGTTGGCGCCGAGGATGCAGGTGATCTTGCCGGGTGCGACTTCGATCGAGACGTCGTGCAATACATTCACCTTGTCGTAGCCGGTGGTCAGTCCCTTGACGCTTAAGTTGCTCATTCGTCCTCTCCCAGATAGGCGGTCTGCACATTCGGATCGGCAGTGATTTCCGCGTAAGTCCCTTCGGCAATTTTCTTGCCGTAGTTGAAAACGATGCAGCGATCGGTAATGCGCTTGATCACATTCATTTCATGCTCGATCAATACAACGGTCAGGTTCGACAGCTTGTTGCGCACCTGCAGGATGTCATCCATCAGCGCTTCCGTTTCATCGTGCGTCATGCCGGCCGACGGCTCATCGAGCAGCAGCAGACGCGGCTCGCTCAACAGTGCGCGGCAGACTTCGATGCGGCGTCTGTCGATCATGCTGAAGGTCTCCACCGGCTCGAACATGCGCGCCACCAGCGGCGGGCTGAAGATATGTAGCAGCGCTTCGACCTTGGCGACATAGGCGTCGTACTCGGCGCGGAAAGCCTTGCGACGGAACAGGTTGAAAAACAGGCCGTGCTGCATGTGCTGGTAGTCGCCGATGACGATATTGTCGAACACCGTCAGCGGCAGCGACAGACGCGAGCGCTGGAAGGTGCGCGCCACGCCGCTGCGATAGATTTCCTGCGGCGTCTGGCCGATGACTTCGCGGCCCTGATAAATGATGCTGCCGCTGCTGGCCTTGTACAAGCCGGTCAGTACATTGAAGAAAGTCGTCTTGCCGGAGCCGTTGGGCCCCAGCAGGCCGAGCACTTCGCCTTCGACGATGTGCAGATTGAGCTGGTCGAGTGCGGTCAGGCCGCCGAAGCGCATGGTCAGGTCGCGCGCGCTGACCAGGCTAGTCGCGGTCGATGACCCCATGCTTGCTGCATGCATTTCCGTTTCCATGATCGCGCTCATTGTGCCGCCCTCCGGCTAAAGAAAAGACGTGTCTTGCGCGGCAGCAGTCCATCCGGACGGAACAGCAGGATGGCGATCACCAGTGCCGCATACAGCAAGACCCGATATTCCTGAATGAATTGCAGTTTCTCCGGCAGCATCAAGACGATAATCGCCGCAGGAATCAGCCCGATGACATTGCCGAGACCGCCCAGGATCGTGATCGACAGCAGCAGCAGTGAATCGGCAAACGTGAAATTGTTCGGCGCGACAAAACCGACCATCATGCCGTATATGCTGCCGGCAACGCCGGCGAACAGATTGCCCAGCGTGAAGGCAATCACTTTCCAGCGCACGATATGCAGGCCGAAGGTGGATGCTGCGGTTTCATCGGTTCGCACCACGTCCATGCTCAAGCCCACCCACGAACGCTCCAGAGCCTTGACCAGCACGAAGACGCAGACAAACAGCAGCAAACTCAACAGGACGTAGTTGACATAGAACGAGAATTCAACGCCGAACAGGGTGAAGTTGTCGTTGAAAGCATGACCAAACAAGGTCATCCCCGGCACTTGCAAACCTTGCGGCCCGCCCAGCACGTCGTTGACCTCAAGAAAGGTTTTGAACAGGATGCCGAACGCGATCGTGACCAGGGCTGCATAGTGACCACGCGTGCGCAATACAGGCCAGATCAGGATCGAACCGATGACGGCAGCAACAATGCCGGAAATGGCGATCGTCACCAGCGTTGGCAAACCGGTATGCGTAGCCAGCACCGCCGTGGTGTAACTGCCGATGCCAAAGAAGGCGGCTCCGGCAAAATTACTCACGCCGGAAAAACCGAATTGCACGGTCAATCCCATGCAGGCTGTCGCATACAGCAGGACGCCGCCTATCATCAGCAACACAAAATGGCTGTCGTAAAATGCCGCGACCAGCGCCAGCGCAGCGAGCAGCGACCAGGCGCGCGCAAGACCAGGCCGGCTTGCTGCCGCCTCTTCTATGCGTTGCACGGTGCCGAGTTTTTTGCCCAGCAGGGTCAGCCCCAGCGCCACGATAATCAGCACGCCCACCGCCAATTGCGATTCCGCATGCAGGAACAGCCACATGTAGACGGTGATTCCCAGCGTTGCGAGCGTCAGTACCAGTGCTGCCGACTTTTTATTCAATTTAATGTCGCTCATATCAAACCCGTTCGCTAGATTTTTCGGCAATCAGCCCGGTTGGTTTCCAGGCCATCAGAATAATGACGACTGCAAATGCGAAGACGTCCTTGTAGGCACTCGGAATATTCGGGATCAGCGCCGGCAGGGTTGCACTACCCAATACCTGCAGACCGGCAAACAGGAAGCCGCCGATGATCGCGCCGTAAATATTGCCCAGACCACCGAGAATCGCCGCCGCAAATCCGATCACGCCCAACAGCAAACCGACGTTGAAATTGATCTCGTTGTAATACAGTCCGTTCATCACGCCAGCCAGCGCAGCCATGCCGGAGCCGAGTGCGAACGTCAGCAGCACGACGGCTTCAAAATTGATGCCCATCAGGCGCGCAGTTTCGCCGTCCTGCGCCACGGCGCGTATCGCCATGCCGAGACGGGTGCGGGTAATCAGGAAGTGCACCCCCGCAATGATGGCCAGGCCGCTCAGCAGAAGAATCACATTGTCTGCACGCAAGGCGAAACCACCGAATTCGATCGCGTCGGTCGGCAGCAAGGAAGGGAAAGGCTGGGAATTCGAGCCATCGGGATAAAACAAACGCACTGCTTCGCGCATGACCGTACCCAGCATCAGCGTCGCCAGCAGGGTATTCAGTGGCGGCGCCTTATGCAGCGGCAGCACCAGCCATTTGGCAATCGCCGCGCCCAGCAATCCTGTCACGCATACTGCCGCCAGCACGACTGCCAGCAAGCGTATCCAGGGTGAGCCGATGTCCAGCATCAGCACGCCGGTTGATGCGGTAAGGCCGGCAAAAGCGCCAACCATCAAAGTATCGCCATGCGAAAACTTGATGACATCCAGCACACCGAAAAACAGGGTAAAACCGACTGCGACCATGGCGTAAATCATGCCCAGCATCAGTCCGTTGAATACATATTGACCGATTACACTCATCGCTCTCTCCGTTTGAATCAAGTCTTGCTGCAGGCCGGACGCACGCCCGGCCCGCAGCTTCGTGCTACGTCAGATCCGCCTTGTCTGGCAGACGATTACTTGCCGGCTAATTTGCGCTTGCCGCTGGCGTAGCTGCTGTCTTCCCAGATCGCCCACTTGCCGTCCTCGACCACATACTTGGTCACCAGCGGCACAATGTTTTGACGGTGATCGTCGAAGGTCACCTTGCCGATCAAGGTATCGACGTTCTTGGTGTTGTTCAGCACATCGCGCACCTTCTTGCGATCCGGGCCGACCTTCTCCACTGCATCCATGATCAGGTTGGCGGCAGCATAGGAGAACGTGCCATATGCTTCAGGCGGTTCGCTGTACTTCTGCTTTTGATATTGCGCGGTAAAGAACAGGCCGCCAGGGATTTTTTCCCACGGAGCACCTTCGAGGAATGCCAGCGACCCTTCGGCCAGTTTTTCGCCTACACCCTGAATGTATGCGTCGGACTTGATACCGGAGGTGCCTTCAAACTGGGCCTTGATACCGAGCTTTTCCATTTGCGTACGGATACGCACGCCTAGTGGAGTCAAGCCACCGAAGTACACAACATCGGGTTTCAATTCGCGTATCTTGGTCAGCTCGGTGCTGAAATCCTGCTGATCCGCAGTCACGCCGAAGGTACCCAGCACAGTGGCGCCGTTCTTTTTCAGGAACTCCGAAAAATACTTGTTATGGCCCTTGCCGTAGTCGGTAGTGTCATGAATGATGGCGAATTTCTTGTATCCCTGATCCGCCATGAACTTGGCAGCCACTTCGCTTTGATTGATCATCGTGCCGTTGACACGATGCACTTCCTTGAAGTTGTTGCCATACGTAATTTCCGGCAGCACCGCTCCCCACACCACAACCGGCAAGCCGAAGCGGTTATAGACAGCCACCGTGCCCATCGCGACGGCGGAGCAGAAATGCGTGACGCCGGCAATAATGTTCTTATCGGCAGCAATCTTGGTCGCTACCTGCACACCGACATTCGGACGGCATTCATCATCCTGAGACACCAGTTCATAGGTATATTTTGCTTTCGGATCGGCATTGCGCAGGCGCACCGCCAGATCGGCAGAATTGCGCCCACCCAAACCGATGGAAGAAGTCCCGCCAGTCAACGGACCGACAAATGCAATCTTCACGACATCCTTGGCCGAAGCCGGTGTCAGCAAACTCAGGCCCAAGGCCGCACCCAGCGCCGCTGTCTTTAATACAGTATTGATATTGCTCATCTTTTTGATCTCCTTCGAGAATAAACCGTCGGTTAAAATTCACGCTACTTGAATGCAAACTTATAAGTGTCATTTAGTTCAAGTAACTTGAATATAACTCTGCAACATCCATGCCAACTGGAAAAGAAAGAAAATAGCTACAAACTGTGTGGTTTTTGGTAAACCTCGATAACAGGGGCAGGGAAATGCAAGAAAATGGGACGGCTCTGCACTCAATGCGGGCACCTGCAGAATAGCCGGGCAACTTGCGCTGCACTCAGCATGTTCCGGCCTGGTCTGATCCATACAGACTCGCTGGCACGACGCCATACTGGCGCGCCAACCACCAAGCAGCCAAAAATCTGCAGCAAGTCCATAATGGCAGCTGTTTTCCTGGTTGTAGAAGATGAAGTCCATCCCCATTCTTGCCAACATGCGCGCCCGCACTGCCATCGGCATCGGGCTCTCCCTGCTGATACATGCACTGATCCTGTTCTTTGCCATGGATCGTGCAGAAGTGCGCGTGGCAGAAACCGGGGAGTCGCCGACCGCGCCGCTGACGGTCAACCTGATCGCGCAAGCGCCGTCGCCCAAGGTCGCAGCAGCGACGCTTGCACCACCACCGCAAAAAACCGACAGCACAAAACCGGCGCACAAAAAAGCCGGCAGCGCAAAAACGGAGCCGGCGACACGTGCCAAACCGCCGCCACCGCCCTCGCCAACATCGACTGCCACAGCGCTGCTGCCGCCCGATATGACGGATATGCTGAATGCCGCGCGCGCACGGCGTCGTGCCGCCGGCATACAGGAACCGGACAATAGCGTCAGCCAGCCGGCAGACGACAATGCCATCGCCCGCGCCAACATAGCCGAATTGACGCAGCAGCAGTCGCGCGGCCGCAATGAATCCGGCGGCGTGTTTCAAGTCACTTACAAGGGTGTGCGCAGCGCAGAATTCATCTTTCGCGGCTGGGATTTGCGCCGTCGCACGAATTCGCGGCAGCTGATTCTGGTCGATGCAGGACCGAATGGGGATATCGAGACGGCCATCGTGCGCCGCATGATAGAACTGATCCGCCAATATGAGAAAGGCGACTTTCAATGGAACTCGCCGCGGATCGGACGCGTCGTAACCTTGTCGGCCCGCCCGCAGGATAGTGCCGAACTGGAAGATTTCCTGAAGCGGGATTTCTTTGATGTCCGCCGCTGATTCGCACCCAGGCATGTCAGATGAATTAGTTAGCCTGTCCGCATTCCATCACAAGGAGGCTGTATGCAACTTGAAGGATCCTGCCATTGCGGCGCCGTGCATTTTTCCCTGCACAGCGCCACACCTTATCCCTATCAGCGCTGTTACTGCTCGATCTGCCGCAAGACACAGGGCGGCGGCGGATATGCGATCAATCTGGGCGGCGATGCGGCCAGCCTGAAGGTCCGGGGCGCCGATGAGGTCAGCGTTTACCATGCCAGATTAAAAAATCCGGGCGAACAGCGCACGCATACCAGCACGGGTGAGCGACATTTTTGCCGGCGTTGCGGCAGCGCCTTGTGGCTGTACGATCCGACATGGCCGGAGCTGGTGCACCCGTTTGCTTCCGCCATCGACACCCCTTTGCCGACGCCACCCGAACATACGCACCTGATGCTGCAATTCAAGGCGCCGTGGGTAGAAGTAGCGGCGGGAAAGAAGGACAGGCAATATGACCTGTATCCGGAAGAATCAATTGCCGCCTGGCATGCCAGACTGGGCTTGCTCATCGAAGATTGATGTCCGGCGGCTGAAGCGGGCGCACGATTAAAGTATCGCCGACACTTCCGGGTGCGGAATACTCATCGAACTGCGGGACAGCACCCGCAAGCCGGTATCCAGTTTGTATACCAGCGGCACGCTGTTCGGCACATCGAAGCGCGCCACTTCTTCCTCCGACATATCTTCCAGCAGCTTAACCAGCGCGCGCTGACTATTGCCATGCGAGGAAATGATCACGTTCTTGTCCTGCTTCAAGGCCGGTACGATGACCTCATCCCAGAATACGCGCACGCGCTCCACGGTTTCCTTCAGCGATTCGCCGAGCGGCAGAGAGTCGCGCGGAATACCCTGATAACGCGGCTCGCGCCACGGTGCGCGCGGATCGTCTGCATCCATCAGCGGCGGCTGGCTGTCGAAGCCGCGCCGCCATTTCCACACTTGTTCTTCGCCAAATCTGGCGATGGTTTCCGCGCGGTTCTGACCGGTCAGTGCGCCGTAATGCCGCTCATTAAGGCGCCAGTGACTGATGATAGGGATATACATCGCATCCATCTCGTCCAGCATCAACCACTGTGAACGGATGGTTCTTTTCAGCATGGAGGTGAGGGCAAGGTCGAAGCGGAACCCGGCTTCGGCCAGCGCGCGACCGGCATTGCGTGCCTGTTGAATACCATTGGCGGTCAAATCGATATCGGTCCAGCCGGTAAAGCGGTTTTCCCTGTTCCACTGTGATTCGCCATGGCGAACAATCACCAGATTACCCATTACTTTTTCTCATGTTAAAGCGACAAAGCATGAAGATTAACTGAGTTTCAGGAATGATGACGTACAAGATCGAACATTGCAGGTCAAAAAGTCAGAAAAGTGACGACCACTTTCCCAAAGAATTCACAATTTTGTCACATATACCCCACAGCCATGTATAGCCAATCCATGTGAATTGGCGCTTAATGACAACATCAGTTTTATTTCATCAAAGAAACTTTTTGCTCCCGCTTTCCTTCAAGAATATGGGTCTTTGCATTGGAATACCTCTGGTACCCGGAGCCGTCACCAACTCCAGTCGATCAGCAATGAAAACCATGCCTCACTTTTGCCGGCCCACAAGGCCGGACGCTGTTTACGTACGCTTTCGCATACATCAACCGGCATTTAACAGGAGCAAGGATATGTTTAAAAACATGACTGTAGGGACCAAACTGATTTCCAGCTTTTTGACTTTGTCGGTAGCCGGCGCCATCGTTGCCGGCATAGGCATATACAACATGGGCAAGATCAACGACAAGGCCGGCGACATCTACAACCAGGAATTGATGGGATTGTCTTACATCAAGGACGCCAATATCGACCTGCTTTTCATCGGCCGTGCGCGCGGCAATGTTCTGCTGTCGACAACAGAAGAAGAACGCACGCTGAATAAAGAAAATATCAAGAAATATCTGGCATCAGCGAAAGAGAATCTGGCAAAAGCCCAGCCGCTTTTCGTCAGCGATAGTGCCAAAGCGCTGTTTGCAAAATACGCCACCGTTTCGCAAGATTATGAAAAAGAAATGTGGCGGGCCTTGGCGCTGGCAGATAAAGAGCCGCTGCAACAACGCAGCGCCGAGTTGACCACCAGCATGGCTCAAACCCGTCTGCACGCGAATACGCTGGACAATGTATTGACAGAATTGTCCAAACAAAAAGAGGTGCGCGCTGCACAGGCGCATGTAGAAACCGAGCAGCTATATGATTCCAGCCGCGCATTCATGGTCTTGCTGGTGATCCTGAGTGCGTTCTCCGGCATCCTGCTGGGCGTACTGATTACGCGCAATTTGAAGGGTCAGCTGGGAGGCGAACCGAATTATGCTGCAGGCGTTGCGGCGCGCATTGCCGCAGGCGATCTGACCGTCGCCATCGATCTACGCTCCAAGGATCAAACCAGCATGTTGTTCGCGATGCGCGAAATGCGCGACAGTCTGGCCAGCATAGTCAGCCAGGTCAGATCGGGCACCGACACCATCACCACTGCGTCGGGGCAAATTGCGGCGGGCAACCTGGATCTGTCGTCCCGTACCGAGGAGCAAGCCAGCGCGCTGGAAGAAACTGCTTCCTCGATGGAAGAAATCACGTCCACCGTCAAACAGAATGCAGAAAATTCGCAACAGGCCAGTACCCTCGCAGTTCATGCTTCCAGCACTGCGATACGTGGCGGTGCAGTAGTTTCGCAAGTTGTCGATACGATGGGATCGATTACCGAGTCTTCCAGAAAAATCGTGGACATCATCGGCGTCATCGACGGCATCGCATTCCAGACCAATATTCTGGCGCTGAATGCAGCGGTTGAAGCCGCACGTGCCGGCGAACAGGGACGTGGCTTTGCGGTTGTGGCATCTGAAGTGCGCAGCCTGGCACAACGCTCCGCTTCGGCAGCAAAGGAAATCAAGCAGCTGATCGGCGACTCTGTCGAGAAGGTTGATGCCGGTAGCAAACTGGTGGAACAGGCCGGCACCACGATGAAAGAGATCGTCGGCGGTATCCAGCGCGTCGCCGACATCATGTCCGACATTACTGCGGCCGGCCGTGAGCAAAGTGCCGGGATTGAACAGGTCAATCAGGCCATCGCGCAAATGGATGAGGTAACGCAGCAAAATGCAGCCCTGGTGGAAGAAGCGGCGGCGGCATCACAATCGCTGCAGGATCAAGCCACTCATCTTTCTGAAATAGTCAGCGTATTCAAGCTCGATAACACGCAAATCCAGGCCGCGCATGCAGGCAAGCCTGCAGCGGCTCGCTCACAGGCAAAATCATTGGCCAATACGGTACGGCGCACGATGGCAAACAAAGCCGCCTCGCAAAAGATCGCATTCGCGAACCAGGGCAGTAACAGCGACGATTGGTCGGAGTTTTAAAACTTCTCCAGATTTATCTCCGCTGCAACAAAAAACCCGGCTCTGTCGGGTTTTTTTGACTGGGCAATTTGCAAAATTACACCGATCACGCCTTAAACACAGGCAAACAGGAAATTAAATGGAATTTTTACCTGATGGACTTGTCCACGCATGGCGTATTGCCACGCATACGCACTCAAACAGATAAAATCCACCTTATGCAATTCAGTCATCGCGCCCTGTTCATGCAGGCAGCATTTTTTATGCTTCTTACCGGTTGTGCCGGCCCCAAACCCATCGTCTACACGGAGGAGAAGTTCGACTCGGCCGACATTTATACGCGCCGTTTCCCGGTGTCCGCCTATGCTGCCTGCGAAGCGGCGCGGCGCGCCCTGCTCAGCCAGGGTTATATCATCAACGCCGCCAATGCCAATCAGGTCGATGGCCGCAAGAGTTTTCAGCCGGAAAACGATGTGCACGTACAGATCGCCTTCCGCGTCGTGTGTGCGGCGGATAATCTGCACGACAATGTCGCTTCGATATTTGTGAATGCGCTGGAAGATCGCTATGCGCTGAAAAAGGTCAACAATTCAGCCAGCCTCGGCGTAGGCGCGCTGGGCTCCGTGTCGCTGCCGTTTTCATCGAGCGATGACTCGCTGGTCAAGGTTGCCAGCGAAACCATTTCTGCAGAACCCTTCTATGCGCGCTTCTACCAGCTGGTTGAACGGTATCTGACCAACGAAGCAACGCTGAACACGGAATTGTTTGAATTGCCACGCTGAAAGAAGCTGCTTCTTTGCGCATCAGCAGGTTGGTACCGTGTACGACATACACCGATCTGCTGCACTTGCTCAACGCGACCGGGCTTGCATGCGGGCGACTTGCACTGCATCAAATGAATCCCGGCCGAAGTTTGGCGCACCGTTGCAAAGACGGGTATTCTTGCCGTCATCCCCGCTTCAATAGAAGAGATGGCATGCTCCAGCACGATCACATTACCCGTTACGCACCCGCGATTCATGCGCTGCCAGGCATCTTCGCTGCTTGTCCGCATGCGTCCTGAGCACACCAGTACCGGGGCCATCCGGCCCATCGCCAGGCAGCCCCGATCCCGCGTCGCCAGACTGCTGTACGGCCTCGCTGGCGGGCTGGCCTTGTTGCTGGGCGTGCTAGGCATTTTCCTGCCCGGTCTGCCAACCACGCCTTTTGTTTTGCTGGCGGCAGCCTGTTTCGCCAAGGCCTCGCCACGCGTGCATCGCTGGATGCTGCAGCATCGCCTGCTCGGACCGGTGCTGCGCAACTGGGAACGGCATCGCAGTCTCACGCGCGGCACCAAATACGTGGCCGTGGGCACGATGATGCTGACCATTTCTTTTTCAGTCTGGGCTTTCTCCGACCGGCCGTGGGTACAGGCCGCACTGCTGCTGCTCGGCGGCATAGGCGCACTGGTCGTGCTCCGCATACCGACACGCGCCGATGTCAAGACGCCACGCCGGCAACTGAAATAAAAAGCGCATCGTGCCTGTTCCGCACGATGCGCGTACATCCTGTTTTCAACACCCCGCCAATACCAGCCGGATACAGCGACAGATTATTTTGTATCACGCATCCGTTCGATCAGGAAATCGCCGTCGCCTGTTAAAGAGTTCGCTGTTTCAATCCGGCTTGTCATCTGCATGGGCCGCAAGCTGCAGTCTGCGCCACAAGGTCGTGCGGCTGATGCCCAGATAATTTGCCGCCGCTTCACGATTGCCATGGTGACGCTGCAATACTTGCTGCAGCGTTTCTGTTTGTTCCTGTGCCAGGACATCCTGAGACGCCACCGCAATCGCATCGCTGACCGATGCAGACAATTCCGGCGCAATATTTTTCAGGAAGGCAGGCGTCAGTGCCTGCAATGGCGCCGCCGCCAAAAACAAGGCCAGGCGCTCCATCAAATTGCGCAGCTCGCGTACATTCCCCGGCCAGGCATAAGACGCCAGCAAAGGCATGCAAGTTGATATCTCAGCATGCAAATTGGCATGCGGCCTGACATCCAGCGATGCCAGTGCGCTTTTCAAATACCATTCGGTCAATGCAGGCACATCTTCGGGGCGCTGGCGCAAAGGCGGCAAACTCAGCCGCAATACGCTCAGACGATAAAACAAGTCGGCGCGGAAACGCCCTTCCCTGACCCGTGCATCCAGATCGCAATGCGTCGCACTGATAATGCGCACGCTGACAGGAATCGGCCGGGTACCGCCGACGCGCACTACTTCGCGCTCTTCCAGCACGCGCAGCAAGCGCGTTTGCAAGGACAGCGGCATCTCGCCGATTTCATCCAGAAACAGGGTGCCGCGATGTGCGGCCTCGAACAAACCCGCACGTCCGCCACGGCGCGATCCGGTAAACGCCCCTTCTTCATAGCCGAACAATTCAGACTCCAGCAGCGATTCCGCCAACGCGCCGCAATTGACGGCGACGAAGGGATGACCGGCCTGCGTCTTGCCCTGTATCAGCGGATGGGCGCGATGTATCGCTTGCGCCACCAGTTCCTTGCCGGTGCCGGTTTCGCCCTGGATCAATACAGTGGCAGGCGATTTGGCAAACAGCGTGATCGATTGCCGCACGCTTTCCATCACCGCCGACTCCCCGCGTACATCCTTGATGTGATGTTTGGCGCGCAAGGTATCGGCCACCGGGAAGCTGCGGCCGCGCGTGGCTTCCAGTTGCGTCAGCCGCGCCAGTTCCAGCGCATCTTCAAATGCCTGGCGTATCGATGCGGAGGAATAAACGAAGACACCACTCAGGCCGGCCTCTTCCGCCAGATCTGTGATCAGCCCGGCACCGACGATGGCCTTGATGCCGGCGCTTTTCAATTCATTGATTTGCGCGCGCGCATCTTCTTCCGTCACATAAGTGCGTTGCGCGATATGCAGGCCGAAAGTGGCCTGGAACTCGGCCAGCGCCGGCATGGTTTCCTGATAAGTAATCAAGCCGATATCGGGCGTGATCTTGCGTGCACGCGCCAATGCCTGCATCACATCAAAGCCGCTCGCCTTGGCAATGATGACAGGCACCGACAACCGGCTTTTCAGATAGGCGCCGTTCGAGCCGGCGGCTATCACGGCATCGCAACGTTCGGTCGCCAGCCGCTCGCGGATGTGTCGCACCGCATCTTCAAAGCCCAGGTGTATGGGTTCGATGTCCGCCTGGTCATCGAACTCCAGCGTGATATCGCGGAATAATTCGAACAGACGCGAAATCGAGACCGTCCAGATGACAGGCTTGTCGGCATTGTCGCGAAAAGGAGAGGATGAACGTTTCATGTTTCACCAGAGCGTTTCAAACGTTTCAAATGTAACACGGCTTTTGCCCGTGACAGCGATTTTGCATATCTCTGCAGAAAACCGTAAAAATCTCCAAATGCTTGATTTGCAATGAATATATTGCAGATTTCCGGCAGTTGTCAGCATCGTGGAGCGCCTCTGCTCCCGCATGGCACGCGCATTGCGAATATGAAAGGCAGGCATCTCCATGAAACACCTCGGCAAAAGGATATTCAATGAGCAGTCAGTCAAAAAGCAGCAAGCAGGTTTTGCGCGACAAGGTGTATGCGCGGCGCGGCCTGCTGGTGCCGGGTGCATTCAATGCGCTGTCCGCACGTGTCATTGCCGATCTGGGCTTCGAGGCGCTCTACATTACCGGCGCCGGCGTGACCAATATGTACTTCGGCTTGCCGGATCAGGGTTTCATCGGCCTGAATGAGCTGGCAGACCATACCGCTCGCATACGCGATGCGGTCGATATCCCCATCATCGTCGATGCCGACACCGGCTTCGGCAATGCCTTGAATGTACGCCACACCATACGCACACTCGAACGCGCCGGCGCCGACGCCGTGCAACTGGAAGACCAGGTTGCGCCCAAGCGCTGCGGCCATTTCAACGGCAAGGAAGTCATTTCCTGCGCCGAGATGGTGGGCAAAATCCACGCCGCCGTCGATGCGCGCAGCAATGAAGGCATGCTGATCATGGCGCGCACCGATGCGCGCAGCGTGCACGGCTTTGACGATGCACTGGAACGTGCAGCACGCTACAGCGAGGCCGGTGCCGACATCCTGTTTGTCGAAGCGACGGAAACCGCCGACGAAATCCGCCGCCTGCCGCAAGCACTGGACAAGCCGCAACTGGTCAATCTGGTCATCGGCGGCAAGACACCTATCTTCAGTGCCGACGAACTGTCCGGGCTCGGCTACGGCATCGTGCTGTACGCGAATGCCGCGCTGCAAGGGGCCGTGGCCGGCATGCAAAAAGCACTGACCGTATTGCGCGACACGCATCGACTCGACGAAGATCCGAATTTTGTGACGCCGTTCGCCGAACGTCAGCGTCTGGTCAACAAACCTCTCTTCGATCAACTGGAAAAGAAATACGCCGACAAGTAATCACGCATAGTTAAATTCATCAGGAGACAGGCATGAGCGAACAAGCAGGTTTCAAACCGAAAAAATCCGTCGCCCTATCCGGCGTGACGGCAGGCAATACCGCACTCTGTACCGTCGGCAAGACCGGCAACGACTTGCATTACCGTGGTTACGATATTCTGGATATTGCCGATAGCTGCGAGTTTGAAGAAATCGCCTATTTACTCGTGCACGGGAAATTGCCAACCGCGCCGGAACTGAAAGCCTACAAAACCAAATTGAAATCCATGCGCGGCTTGCCTGCCAACGTCAAGGCTGCGCTGGAATGGCTGCCGGCGGCCTCGCATCCGATGGACGTGATGCGTACCGGCGTATCGGTGCTCGGCTGCATGCTGCCGGAAAAAGACGACCACAATGCGCCCGACGCGCGCGATATCGCAGACAGATTGATGGCATCGCTGGGTTCGATACTGCTGTACTGGTATCACTACAGCAACCACGGCAAGCGTATCGAAGTCGAAACCGACGACGACTCGATAGGCGCCCACTTCCTGCACCTGCTGCACGGCGAAAAGCCATCCGCACTGTGGGAGAAAGCGATGCACACCTCGCTGATTCTGTATGCGGAGCACGAATTCAACGCCTCCACCTTCACCGCGCGCGTGATTGCCAGCACCGGCTCCGATATGTACTCCGCCATCACCGGCGCGATCGGCGCCCTGCGCGGGCCCAAGCACGGCGGCGCAAATGAATTCGCATTTGAAACGCAAAAACGTTATGAGAGTCCGGATGAGGCAGAAGCCGACATCAAGCGCCGGGTTGAAAACAAGGAGGTCGTGATCGGCTTCGGTCATCCGGTCTACACGATTGCCGACCCGCGCAACAAGGTCATCAAGGAAGTCGCGCGCACGCTATCCCGGGATGCAGATTCGATGAAGATGTTCGACATTGCCGAGCGCCTGGAAACCGTGATGTGGGACAGCAAGAAAATGTTTGCCAATCTGGATTGGTACTCGGCGGTGTCGTATCACATGATGGGCGTACCGACTGCGATGTTCACGCCGCTCTTCGTGATCGCCCGCACTTCCGGCTGGGCCGCGCACATCATCGAACAACGGATAGACAACAAGATCATCCGCCCGTCGGCACATTATGTCGGCCCGGAAGATCTGGCTTTTGTCCCGCTTGCCAGGCGCAAGTAAGCACCATGCGCGCGCTTCTTTCTTGATGACTACTGACTACAGGATCCCCATGTCTGCTCATATTTCAAATGTCCGCCCAGAATACGACAAGGTATTGGTCGACATCGTTGACTACGTCACCACGTACAAAATTTCTTCCAAGCTCGCCTACGACACCGCGCGCAATTGCCTGATCGATACGCTGGGTTGCGGCCTGGAAGCACTGGAATATCCGGCATGCAAAAAATTGCTGGGGCCGATAGTGCCGGGCACGATCGTCCCGAATGGCGCAAAAGTACCGGGCACGCAATTCCAGCTCGATCCGGTGCAAGCGGCATTCAATATCGGCACGATGATCCGCTGGCTGGATTTCAACGACACCTGGCTGGCAGCGGAATGGGGCCATCCATCCGACAATCTGGGCGGCATCCTCGCCACTGCCGACTGGCTGTCGCGCAACGCTGTCGCCGCCGGAAAACAGCCGCTGACGATGAAAGACGTGCTGACCGGCATGATCAAGGCGCATGAAATCCAGGGTTGCATCGCACTGGAAAATTCTTTCAATAAAGTCGGCCTCGATCACGTGGTGCTGGTCAAGGTAGCCTCGACTGCGGTCGTTGCAGAAATGCTCGGCCTGTCCCGCGATGAAATTCTGAATGCGGTGTCGCTGGCCTGGGTCGATGGCCAGTCATTGCGGACGTATCGCCATTCGCCCAATACCGGTTCGCGCAAATCATGGGCGGCCGGCGATGCAACTTCACGCGCCGTACGGCTCGCACTGATCACCAGGACCGGCGAGATGGGTTACCCGTCGGTGCTGACCGCCAAGACCTGGGGCTTCTACGATGTGCTGTTCAAGGGCCAGCCCTTCAAGTTCCAGCGCAAATATGAATCGTATGTAATGGAAAACGTGCTGTTCAAGATTTCCTTCCCGGCAGAATTCCATTCGCAAACTGCGGTGGAAGCGGCGATGACGCTGCATGCCGAACTGGCTAAAGCCGGCAAGAAAATCGAAGACACCAAAAAAATCACCATCCGCACGCACGAAGCCTGCATCCGCATCATCGACAAAAAAGGCCCGCTCGACAATCCGGCCGACCGCGATCACTGCATCCAGTACATGGTTGCCGTGCCGCTGATCTTCGGTCGCCTGACCGCGTCCGATTACGAAGACGATATCGCGACCGACCAGCGCATCGACGTACTGCGCGACAAGATCGTGTGCGTGGAAGATCCTGCCTTCACCAGGGATTATCACGATCCCAAGAAGCGCTCGATTGCGAATGCACTGACAGTCGAATTCAAGGACGGCAAGAAATTGAAGGAAATCGTCGTTGAATATCCGGTCGGCCATGCACGTCGTCGCAAGGAAGGCATACCGCTACTGGAAGCCAAATTCAAGATCAATCTGGCACGGCAATTCCCCGCCAGGCAGCAACTGAACATTCTGGATGTATCGCTGGATCAGAAAAAACTGGAAGCGATGCCGGTTCACGAATATATGGATTTGTATGTGATCTAGCCTTGCTGTACCGCTCATCCCGGCAGGTCCGCCGGGATGAGCCGCCGCACTATAAAAATAACATTACAGAAATTGTATTTTTATCTGGCTGGAGGAACTCATGAATTTCGATGCTGCTGCATACGATGCGTTTTACCGTCGCTCGATCGACGATCCGCACACCTTCTGGGCTGAGCAGGCACAACGCATTGAATGGAACAAGCCGTTCACGCGCACACTGGACTACGACCATCCGCCATTCACCAAGTGGTTTGTCGGCGGTGAAACCAGCCTTTGCTACAACGCCGTGGATCGCCATCTGGCAACGCGCGCCGATCAGCCGGCATTGATCGCCATCTCCACCGAAACCGACAGCGAGAAGGTCTATACGTTTGCGCAATTGCATGCCGAGGTCAATCGCTGCGCTGCGATGATGCAATCGCTAGGCGTAAGCCAGGGTGATCGCGTACTGATTTACATGCCCATGGTTGCCGAGGCGGCGTTCGCCATGCTGGCCTGCGCCCGCATAGGCGCAATCCATTCGGTGGTGTTTGGCGGTTTTGCATCGAACAGTCTCGCTACCCGCATCGACGACGCAACACCGGTATTGATTCTCTCGGCCGATGCCGGTTCACGCGGCTGCCACGTGATGCCATACAAGTCATTGCTCGATGAAGCGATCGTGCTGGCGGAACACAAGCCGACGCATGTATTGATGGTTAACCGCGGTCTTGCTCCCATGCAGACAGTCGCAGGACGCGATATCGATTACGCCACGCTGCGCGAAAAACACATGGATGCAGCAGTGCCTGTGGTATGGCTGGAATCGAATGCACCGTCCTACATCCTCTACACCTCAGGCACCACCGGCAAGCCGAAAGGGGTGGTGCGCGATGTCGGCGGTTATGCGGTGGCGCTGACGACCTCCATGGATTTGATTTTTTGCGGCAAAGCCGGTGAAACTTTTTTCTGCACGTCGGATATCGGCTGGGTGGTCGGCCACTCGTACATCATCTATGGCCCTTTGCTGGCAGGCATGGCGACCGTTCTATACGAAGGACTGCCGATCCGGCCGGATGCATCTATCTGGTGGAGCATCGTTGAAAAGTACAAAGTCACACGCATGTCGTCAGCCCCGACCGCCATCCGCGTGCTGAAGAAGCAGCCACTGGAACTGCTGAAAAAACACGATCTATCGTCGCTCAAGGCACTCTATCTGGCGGGTGAACCGCTGGATCAAACCACTTCCGAATGGATATCCGGTGTGTTGAACGTACCGGTCATCGATAACTACTGGCAGACTGAAACCGGCTGGCCCATCATATCGATCGCCAAAGGCGTAGGCGACAAGCCTACTCGATCAGGCAGCCCCGGCTTGCCCCTTTACGGCTACAAGACGAAGATCATCAACGAGATCAGCGGTGAAGAATGTGCAGCCAATGAAAAAGGCGTCGTCATCATCGAAGGCCCCTTGCCGCCCGGTTGCCTGCAAACCCTGTACGGCGATGATCAGCGTTTTGTCAGTACTTACTGGCGCAATTTCAAACGTGAAGCGTATTCCACCTTCGACTGGGGCATACGCGATGCCGACGGTTATTACTTCATCCTCGGCCGCACGGATGACGTCATCAATGTCGCCGGACACAGGCTGGGCACACGCGAAATCGAGGAAAGCATTTCCAGCCACGGCAATGTGTCGGAAGTCGCGGTCGTCGGCGTCGAAAATCCGATCAAGGGACAGTGCGCGGTCGCTTTTGTGATCCTCAAGAATGCGGCACTGGCAGCAAGCCCCGAAGAGGCGAAAAAGCTGGAAGCCGAAATCATGAAAGTGGTGGATAAGCGGCTGGGATCCATAGGCCGACCATCGCATGTGTACTTTGTCAGCGCCTTGCCCAAGACGCGTTCCGGCAAGCTGTTGCGGCGCTCGATCCAGGCCATATGCGAAGGCCGTGATCCCGGCGATTTATCGGTGATAGAAGATCCGTCGGCCCTGCAGCAGATACGTACCGCGCTGATAACGGCGTAAAGAACGATGCAGCCGGGAGCGTTAAGCGGCAACTGAAATTAAAAAGCGCATCGTGCCTGTTCCGCACGATGCGCTTTCAACCTGCTTTCAACGCCTCACAAATACAAGCCGAAGACCAGCCAAATACTGCCCGGATACAGCGGCTGATTATTTGGCATCGCGAATACGTTCGATCAGCAGATCGCCGTATTTGGAAGTCGATACGGTACCGCCCAGATCGAAGGTGCGGCCGCTTTCCGTGCTCAATACGGAATCGATGGCATCGCGCAAAAGCCCGGCCTGTGTGTTCAAACCCTTGTGCTCCAGCATCAATGCGGCTGCCAGCAGGAGCGCGGTTGGATTGGCCATGCCTTTGCCTGCGATATCCGGCGCAGAACCATGCACTGCCTCAAAAATGGCCGTACGTTCACCGATATTCGCACCCGGCGCCATGCCCAGGCCGCCCACCAGACCGGCGATTTGATCGGACAGGATGTCGCCGAACAGATTGGTGGAAACGATAACGTCAAACTGCCAGGGATTGAGCACCAGTTGCATCGCGCAGGCATCGACGATGCGATCATCGAACTCGACTTGATTGGCATAATTGAGACCGACCTGCTTCGCGGTTTCCAGGAACAGGCCCGTCAATGCCTTCAGCACATTGGCCTTGTGCACGATGGTGACTTTTTTGCGATTGTTGCGCACCGCATAGTCGAATGCGAACTTGGAAATACGACGGCTGCCGGCGCGGGTATTGATGCCGGTCGCCATCGCCACTGCGTGTGCATCGTCGCCGATAGGTACGTAGTGTTCGTGCCCGACGTACAGGCCTTCCAGATTCTCGCGCACCAGCACCAGATCGATTTTTTCGTAACGACCGCCCGGCACGATGGTGCGCGCAGGACGCACATTCGCATATAGCTGGAAGGTTTCACGCAGGCGCACATTGACGGAGCGGAAGCCGCCACCGATAGGCGTGCTCAGCGGGCCTTTCAGCGCAAGGCCGGTACGGGTGATGCTGTCGAGCGTCACTTGCGGCAGCAGATCGCCGCTTTTTTCCAGCGCATTGACGCCGGCTTGTTGTGTTTCCCATGCGAATGGATTGCCGAGCGCATCAAACACGCGCACAACCACATCAACGATTTCAGGGCCAATACCATCACCGGGAATAAGCGTCACCGGAATTTGCTGCTGCGTGCTGCTGTTAGGCATGTTGTGTCCTATCCATGATCAAGATAATTTGAGCGCGTGAGCTTTGAGTAAAAGCACTTTGTGTAAAAGTCGCGAGACGTAGTTTAACTCAAATGTCTTATGTCATATATAAGAGTTGAAAATTTTTATGACGGAATGAATTTTTTGGCAAGATTGCAAATTGACAAACCAAGCCCAGGTCAAGACAGTGTCTTTGCGCCTGGGCTATAGTGATATCGCGCTTGTTCTGTTGCAGACAAGCAGATGCCAGACCGCTTATACCGGGACGCAATCGCTGGCACTCCAACGCCGGTGCTCAACCCACCTATCAATCACGCATAAAACTGAAGGGCATTACAGATGGAAATCAAAGTAACAAAAGGCGCAGGCAAGCTGCAACACATCGTCCAGGCCGGTCCACATACACTGATCGCCGATGCACCCTCCGCTTTCGGCGGCGAAGATGCCGGCTTTGTACCGCACGATCTGCTGGCAGCCGCACTGGGCGCCTGCACCGCAGTCACGCTGAACATGTATGCCGGCCGCAAGGAAATCCCGCTGGAAAAAGTCGATGTGACGGTCGTCGCTGCCGAACAGGATGGCGTCTATGTATTCAACCGCGCGCTGCACTATCACGGCAATCTGAGCACCGAGCAAAAGGAAAACCTGAACAAGATCGCCGATAAATGTCCGGTACATAAAGCCCTGTCCGGCGAGATCAGGATCATTACGCAAGCCAACTAACCAAGTCTGGACAGATCATGGATACCGAACCAAGCGCACTGGAAACCATCGTCATCCCGCGTACGCGCGATCTCGGCGACAACTTTGAAGTACGGCGCGCCTTGCCGACTGCACAGAAGCGCATGGTCGGTCCTTTTGTCTTTCTCGACCAGATGGGGCCGCATGCATTTGTGGCCGGGCGCGGGCTCGATGTGCGGCCCCATCCGCACATCGGCCTCGCCACCGTCACGTATCTGTACGATGGCGAAATCGTGCATCGCGACAGTCTCGGTTCACTGCAGACTATCCAGCCGGGCGCCGTCAACTGGATGACGGCCGGCAGCGGCATCGTGCATTCGGAACGCACCGGCGCCGCATTGCGCGCCAACGGTTCGTCGCTGTACGGCTTGCAATGCTGGGTTGCACTACCCAAAAAATACGAAGAGGTCGCGCCCGCTTTCGAGCACACGGCGGCCGATCAGTTACCGGTCATCGAAGGCGATGGCGCCACGGCAAAAATTATTGCCGGCAGTTTTTTCGGCAAAAAATCGCCGGTCGCCACCCTGTCCGATCTGTTTTACGTTGATGTGCAACTGCAGGCGGGTGCAAGGCTGGATATACCAGCCGAATATCCGGAACAGGCGATGTATGTGATCGAAGGCCAGCTCGATCTGGGTCGCGATGGCATGTTCAATGCCGGCCAGCTGCTGGTGCTGAAGGCAAATACGACTGTCACCCTGCGTGGCGCCGGGCCGGGCATCACCAAACTGATGCTGCTGGGCGGCGAACCCATGGATGGTTCGCGCTATCTGTCCTGGAATTTCGTGTCGAGTTCTGTCGAACGGCTGGAGCAGGCCAGGGAAGACTGGCAGCAACGCCGCTTTGCCGACGTGCCGGGTGAAACCGAATTCATTCCGATGCCGGACATTCCCGGCAAACCCGTCGGCTATCCCTGAAGCGGCACCTTACACATTCTTGCCGTCATAGTGATGATGCGGCAGCGTGGAGGTATCTATATTTTCCAGGCAGCGCGTATTGATCGCGGCGATCTCCTTGCCAGATGGATCCTTGCCGAAGGAAAAGGGCTGGCAACCGCAAATCGGGCAAAAGTGATGCGCAATCACCTGCTTGTTGAACTTGTAGACGCTTGATTCGTTTTCGCCGGCAACAAAAGCAAACTTGGTACGCGGCACAAACCACAGCAAGCTGCCCTTGCGACTGCACAACGAGCAATTGCATTCGACGACCTGCCTGATTTCGCCTTCCGCCGTAAACGCCAGCCTGCCGCAATGACACGATCCCCGATATTGCATCGCCGTCTCCTTCGCCATCAATGGCATCAAGGCAGCACAACTGCCGCCATATTTTTTACAGCATGTCCGGATCGAAATCGGGCAATGCCGCTTCCAGTTGCGCACTGGAACCCGGCCCCTGCATTTTCGCCATGGCCAGCGCTTCACTGGCGCGGCGCATCATTTGTTCTGCGGTATCGCCGGCGAAATTGGTCGTCAGGCCGCTGGAAAATGTTACTGCCAAACCCGGTGCAATATCGTCCCAGTTCAGGTCTGAGACTGCTTTAGTCAGTCGTGCGATCGCCTTGTCGCTTTGATCCAGCCACGTGGTTGGCAGGATCAGTGCAAATTCATTGTCGCCTATGCGGCCAAACGAATCCAGTGTACGGATCAATGCCAGCACTGCCTGCGCCAGATTTTCAAGTATGCGATTGCCCTGCTCGCTGCCGTGCTGCTGATTCAATGCATGGAACTGATCGACGGCAATCACGGCAAAGGAAAACGGATGGCCGGTGCGTTTGGCGCGATCGAGTTCGGCATCCAGCTTTTGCACCAGGCCGCGCCGATTCAGCGCACCCGTCAATTCATCATGCGTTGCCACCGCGCTCAGGGTTTCCAGCGCAGCCTGCAAGCCATCGGCTATCGCCGCCATCGCGCTGCCGGCTCTGGCTTGTTCAAGCAGACTGTTCAACTGCATCGTCAAATGACGAATATCCTGCATGGGATAAGTGCGCACATGCTCTCCGTAAGTATGAAACAGGCGTATGGAAACAGCGGCTTTCATTGTCGTAATTATTTTTCTCATTGGCAATGTACTTCACAGCCGGCCACGCAAAACGCACGATTCTGTCGCAAAAATACGCCGAATTTCAACTGTGGCGAAGCGCAAGGTGCGCAGCGATTACGACGGGAAGCCGGCAGATAGGCGCCAGCCATGCGGGAGAAACTGCGGATGTTTATTGCGGCTTGCCGTCCAGCTGTTCGTAGACGACATGGGCAATGCGCGCCAGCTCGCCCTTGTTGATGCCGCCCGACAGTGCATAACCGAATTTGCCGTCTATCCAGTAAAACACATTGACTGCGCCTTGCTGCGCAAAGCGGAAACCGGTGTCCCTGCTCTGCGCCTGATCGGTGGAGACATACAGGGTCAAACGCTGGCCGCCCGCTTCCTGATACATGAATTGCGCCACCGGGCTGCCGCTCTCGCCCGGCAGCAGGCGTCCACCCACCAGTTCGTAACCCAGCTGACCCAATTTGGGCGGATGCATATCCGCACCGGTGCGCTTGGACAGCCAGGCAACCAGCTGGTCTTCCTGATCGGCGCCGATTTCAACCGGACGCCGCACGTCCGGCGTATAGACGCCATGCGCAATCACCGCCTGTCGCGCGAAGCCGGCAAGCATCAGCTGCTCATGGGCATTTTTTACCGAAGATCCTGCCAGCATGCCTGTTTGCGTGGCCCCGTGCAGCATCCAGCCGCCAGCGCCGCTGACGATGGCTATCAGCAAACCGGCGGCATAACGCGCGAATTGCGCCGAACGATTCACCAGGCCAGCCGACAGGCGTGACGGCACCGGCTCGTCGAGCACCGGATTGAACAGCTCGCGCAAGGCTGCGTTCTGCGCGCGATAAGCCTGCATGCGCGCCAACTCCTCCGGCCGGGCAGCCAGATAGGCAGCGACCTCTGCGCTGCGCGCTGCGCTCAGCACACCATCGACATAGGCATGCAGATCTGCTTCAGTCACCGCAAGCTGATTCATTTGACGACCCTTATTTGACTACCTTTAATGGCAACACGACAGTTCGCCCTTCCATATGTGCGCGCAATTTTTGCCGCGCGCGCGACAGACGCGACATCACTGTACCCAGAGGCAAACCGAGTGTTGTCGCCACTTCTTCATAAGACATTTCTTCCAGCGCCACCAGCAACAGGATTTCCCGCTGCTCGGGCGGCAAGGTCGCCAGTGCGGATTGCAGATCGCGCATTTCCAGACCATCGGCTTGCGTCGCCTTGCTCGTCGGCAGCGGCGTGTCGTCATCCAGTACTTCCGTCATGATGCCCGGGCGACGCACCTGATCGATATGCAGGTTGTGCATGATGCCGAACAGCCACGCGCGCATATCGCTGCCGCGCTGCCATGACGACAGCTTTTTCCAGCCGCGCTCCATCGTGTCCTGCACCAGATCGTCGGCGCCCGTGCGCTCACCGATCAGCGCACGGGCGTAACGACGCAGGCGCGGGATGCACGCAATCAGCCGATCGCGTTCATCCTGCATGACTGGCTCCACGAATGTGCGGCAAAAATGGCATCAGGGCGGGCTTAGTCCTTGACCACGTGCCAGATATCCTTGACGTTATCGCCGTTGCGATCGCCGGCTTTCTTGTCAGCTGCAAACAGGTACAACGGCTTGCCCTTGTAAGCCAATTGCGCCGAACCGTCGTCCCGCGTCACGATGGAATACGGTGGCGTGGGTTTGACATCCTTGGCGGAAACCGGCGGCCAGTTGGCGGTGCAGGGGCCGTTGCAGGTGCTTTTACCGCTATCTGCGACGTCCTTGTCGAAGGTGTAAACGGTCATGCCGGTGCTGGTGACGAGAATACCGTCGACTTTTTTGACAGGGACGGTTTGCGCGAAGCTGGCGCTGGAAAGAAGCAAAGCGGCGATGGCAGAGAACAGAATCAGTGAGCGTTTCATGTTGCAACTCCTTTTCGATAAGGTGAATGAACCGGCAAGGCGACAGGAAAAGATTCCTGCCCAATCTCGCCATCTACGTCGGAAAACACAGCGATGCGCTGATACCGAGGTAAACGATGATGCGACAGATTTATTCCATCGAAACAAAAATATTTTTCACCTTGCCGGTTGCCGCACACGCACTACATTGATCGACATGAACGCAAACCATCTACTGCCCTGTATGACTGCGGCACGGTAAATTTCCTCCAGGCATGTTTTACGCAAAAATGAGTGCGCGCAGAAAAATCACATAGTCTTAACAAGTTACGTACTATCCACAAAAATCTTACGTGGTATCCACAATTCTTATTTTTTATCGCGGCGCGAATACGTGATATCCACATGCTGAATATCTTATTTTCGCAACGTAAACCCTAGCAACTCATACGCCATTCTCGGATAGTAGCGTCGTTGAATTGAATAAACACGAACCGTGCATATCCGTTCAGATAGCTTGCAAATTTTTCTGGCAGATAGTTGCGGTTGTAAATGATCGACTTGAATCATCCGTTGTTTATTGCAACGAGGGCACGTGTAGTCAGACGTGCATTTTCATACTTGAGAGTTGAGAGAAGGCAAATATGAGTGAAGCCATTAATCGTCCTGCGTCATACCGCTGGACACAATTGATCCTGGGGATCATCGCCATGGCGATGATCGCAAACTTGCAATACGGCTGGACATTGTTCGTCGATCCGATTGCAGCCAAGCATGGCTGGAGCCGCGCTGCAATTCAGGTCGCATTCACGATTTTCGTGTTGACCGAAACATGGTTGGTACCTATTGAAGGCTGGTTCGTCGATAAATTCGGCCCACGTCCTGTTGTTATCGTTGGCGGTGTGTTGTGCGGCCTCGGCTGGTTCATCAACTCCTTCGCCGATTCACTGGCTCTGCTGTACCTTGCTGCTGTCATCAGCGGTATCGGCGCAGGCGCTGTGTACGGTACTTGCGTGGGTAACGCGTTGAAATGGTTCCCGGACCGTCGCGGTCTGGCCGCCGGCTTGACCGCTGCCGGCTTCGGCGCCGGTTCCGCTGTCACCATCATTCCTATCTCGGCAATGATCGCTACCCGCGGCTACCAGGATGCGTTCCTGTACTTCGGTATCGGCCAGGGCATCATCGTGGTTCTGGTTGCATTGTTCCTGAGCCGTGCTCCCGAGCACAAAAAAGGCGATGCAGTTGCCAACGTTCAGCAAACCAAACGCGAATACAAACCATCGGAAGTGTTGCGTGAGCCGGTTTTCTGGCTGATGTACCTGATGTTCGTGATGGTTGCAGCTGGCGGCCTGATGGCAACTGCGCAACTGGGTTCGATCGCACGTGACTTCAAGGTGTTCGACGTTCAAGTCAGCATGATGGGCCTCACATTGCCGGCACTGACATTTGCTCTGGCTATCGACCGCGTATTGAACGGCCTGACCCGTCCATTCTTCGGCTGGGTATCGGATCAAATCGGTCGTGAGCCAACCATGTTCATCGCGTTTGCCATCGAAGCAGTCGGCATCCTGGCCCTGTTCCACTACGGCCATAACCCATTCGCATTCGTTATCCTGACCGGTATCGTGTTCTTTGCATGGGGCGAAATCTATTCGCTGTTCCCATCGACTTGCGCCGATACTTTCGGCAGCAAATACGCAACCGCCAATGCCGGCTTGCTGTACACGGCCAAAGGCACCGCTTCCCTGCTGGTTCCGCTGTCGGCAGTATTGGCCAGCGTAACCGGTGGCTGGTATGCCGTATTCCTGGTCGCAAGCGGATTGAATGCAGGCGCTGCCTTGCTGGCATGGTTTGTATTGAAACCGATGCGCGCCAAGCACATGAGCAAACCAGCCATGACTGAATCGAAATAATCGATTCCTCTAGCTGCAAATCTTCAGACCGGCTCAGGCCGGTCTTTTTTTGTCCGCATTTTTTCTTCCACATCCTGCCGTATCCAGCCCTTATGTGAGCCGTCGCACTCACTTTCCGCGCAAGTTCGGGTAGCATAGCCGGACCCCACCATGCGCGCCGCTCACACGGCCACCCACTCCATGAATTATCCAGAGATTCAACAAAAGACCTTTCTCGGTTTGCTGATCATCTTCTCGCTCGCCTTCATCGGCATCCTGCTGCCGTTTTACGGTGCGGTATTCTGGGCTGCGGTATTGGCCATACTGTTTTCGCCCTTCTATCGCAAGCTGCTGATCAAGATGAATCAGCACAGCAATCTGGCCGCGCTGGCCACGCTGGGAATGTGCCTGGTGGTCGTCATCATTCCGCTGGTGCTGATCTCCATTTCTCTGGTGCACGAAGCATCGGCGCTGTACGCCAACATACGCTCGGGACAAATCGATTTCGGCGTCTTTTTCCAAAAGGTCATCTCCGCCCTGCCAAGCTGGGTCGTCAGCCAGCTGGAGCGTTTCGGCCTGACCGACATGACCAGCCTGCAGGCCAAGCTGTCCAACGCAGCGGTGCAAGGCAGCGAGTTCATCACCAAGCAAGCCATCAGCATTGGGCAGAACACCTTCAACTTCCTGGTCAGCTTCACCATCATGCTGTACATCCTGTTCTTCCTGCTGCGCGACGGCGACAGGATTGCCACCCGCATCAAGCAGGCCGCACCGCTGAATGCCGAACATAAGCGTCTGCTGTTCAATAACCTGACCACCGCGATCCGCGCCACGGTCAAGGGCAACATCATCGTCGCCGCCGTGCAGGGCGCACTCGGCGGCATTGCCTTCTGGTTCCTCGGCGTACAAGGCGCCTTGCTGTGGGGAGTATTAATGGCCTTTCTTTCGCTGCTGCCTGCAGTCGGCGCCGCATTGATCTGGGTACCGGTGGCGATTTACTTCCTGCTGACGGGTGCGGTCTGGCAGGGTGTGACGCTGATTGCCTTCGGCGTGTTGGTCATCGGCCTGGTGGACAATATCCTGCGCCCTATGCTGGTCGGCAAGGATACCCAGTTGCCGGACTTCGTCGTGCTGATTTCCACCGTCGGCGGTATGGCCTGGCTGGGCTTGAACGGCTTCGTCATCGGTCCGGTGATTGCAGCCCTGTTCATCTCCCTGTGGGAGATCTTCTCTTCCGGAAAACAAAAGCAGGAAGCCGACAAGCTGCACAGGCCGGACTGATATTTGCGCGTGTCTCTGCGTGCCGGGGGTGATTGCCGATCACCTTGATCGTGTTCGCGTGATGGCGTGGATTTTTGCAGCAGATGAAAACGCCACTCCCGCAAGCACGGAAGTGGCGACGAGTTGCTCTTCCTTATCAGGTCAGCTCAGCCATCAGTTCTTCCTTGCGCTCCATCATCTCTACCGCCAATCCTTCCAGATCCATTTTGGCTTTGCGCGATTTGGGAAACATTTCAGTTTCCTCTTCTTCGACATGATGATTGATGTATTCGCTCAGGACCTTCATCCGGGCATCGTACATGGGATCGTCACCTGACATTTCCTGTATCTGTGCGATCAGATCCTTGGCCGTTGCATGTTCCACTTCGGCTTCATTGAGCAGATCATCGGCATGGATAGCGGCACGCGCCGCCGGATAAAAAATTTCCTCTTCGACGGTAGCGTGCACGGTCAGTTCTTCGCAGATCTGATGCGCAATATCGACCTTGCCATCAATATCTTCTTTCTTGCTCAGCTTTTCGTATTCCTTGAAAAGCTTTTTCACCTTTTTATGATCATCAATCAAGAGCGTAATCGCATCCGGTCCGGCTGCCTTGGTGGCGGATTTGGCTGGCGATTTCCTGGCTGGCGTGGCGTTCGATTTGCTGGTGGTTGGCATCTTGCCTCCTACAGGTGGTTGCGGTTATGGAAATATCGAATACTCTACTGTTGAGCCGGCTGCGTTTTAAGCACGCTTGCCAGCCACCGACTCGCCCCCCGGCATCTGCGAGTCTGACGCCAATGTAGTGCTGCGCCAGCCGCGCGCGTATCAGACAGCGACGCCAGTTGATGTAAGAATTTGCCGCCGTTGCCACGATTCAACATCGTCTCCCATGCACCCGGCACGGCAAATCTGCGACAATTCCAACCATGAACCAAATCGATTCCAATGCAGCAGACGCCCTGCTGCACACCGCCTTTTACCAATTTTCCCGACTGGACGATGCCGACGCAGTGGCAATGCATTTACGCGCACTGACGCGTGATCTTCTGGGCAGCATTCTGGTTGCCGACGAAGGCATCAATGGCGTGCTGGCAGGCAAGACTGGCGCAGTCAGCGCTTTCGAGCAGGCATTGCGTCACGATCCTTTTTTTCAGGGAAAATTCGCCGGCATCGCTTTCAAGCACAGCGCATGCGACACCGCGCCCTTTGCCCGCATGAAGGTGCACAGAAAATCGGAAATCGTTTATCTAGGCGTTGAAGGGGTGGATGCCGTAGGCAGAACCGGCATCGATGTCAGCCCGGAAGAATGGCGCGACCTGATTGCACAAGATGACGTGGTGGTGATCGACAATCGCAACAGCTTTGAATTCAAGCTCGGCAAATTCAGGAATGCCGTCGATCCCGGCGTCGACAATTTCCGCGACTTCCCAACATATATCGAACAGCATGTGCCGCAATGGAAAGCCGAAGGCAAACGGGTCGCCATGTATTGCACCGGCGGCATACGCTGCGAAAAAACCAGCGCCTGGATGCTGGATATGGGCGTGCCCGTATATCAACTCGAAGGTGGCGTGCTGAACTACTTCGAGAAAATGCCGGATGCGGAAAAAGACTGGGAAGGCGAATGCTTCGTCTTCGACAACCGGATTGCGCTCGATACCAAATTGCAGGAAACCGCCACCACGCTGGAAGATGTATACGGTGGCGTGCCGGAATGGGAATGGCGCCTGCAGCGCGCCCGTCGTCTGGACGAAGACAGCGAGTGAGCAAGCTTGCCAAGCCGGCCAGCAGGAATGGCGTGGGACCCAGCAGCGTCGCCTTGCCGCCCGGGCAATGGCTAACCGTCATCGATTTTCTGGTGGAACATTTCCCCGCCATTCCGCGCAGCGAATGGATGACCCGCATGCAGCGCGGCGATGTGCTGGATGCACAAGGCCGGATTATTCACGTGGCCAGTGCTTATCAGCCGCACAGCAAGATTTTTTACTTCCGCAGTTTGCCGGAAGAAGCGCGCATACCGTTCGATGAAGTGGTGTTGTATCAGGATGATTATCTGGTTGCAGTCGACAAGCCGCACTTCCTGCCGGTGACGCCGGCCGGCCGCTATCTGCAGGAAACGCTGCTGGTAAGACTGAAGCGTTCGCTGAATATAGACACGCTGGCGCCCATGCACAGGATAGACCGCGACACTGCCGGACTGGTGCTGTTCACGATCCAGCCGCACACGCGCAATCTGTACCAAACCCTGTTTCGCGAACGCAGCGTCAGCAAACAGTACGAAGCCATCGCGCCGTACCGCGCCGATCTGGCCTTGCCGACCGTTTATCGCAGCCGTCTGCTGGAAAGCGCAGCCTTCATGAAGATGGAAGAAGTCGAAGGCGTGCCGAATGCAGAAACCGCCATTGATCTGATGGAGGTTCAGGGTGCACTCGCACGTTACAGGCTGGAGCCGGTCAGCGGCCAGAAGCATCAGTTGCGCGCACACATGGCGGCGCTAGGCATGCCTATCGTCAACGACCGCATTTATCCGGAGCTGTATCCGGACGAAGGTGCAGAACAGGATTACAGCCAGCCGCTGAAGTTGCTGGCGAAGACCATTTCTTTCACCGATCCGATTTCACGGCAGCTGCGTCAGTTCGAAAGCCGGCAACATCTATCGTTTTAGCAGCGCGCTGAAATATCCCTTACACTGCGCCCCTCACATCTGCCGAAAGAACACCATGTCACTGCACACCGCAGGCAGCTTTATTGCAAATCTGATTAGTCCGCTGGCGAACTGGATCTCCGAAAAAATCGCCGGTCGCTTGGGCGAAAGTAATTCGGCATTACGAAAAGCAGTCATTCACAGCCTGGCTTTCATCCTGCTCTTGATCCCCGTTACGCTGCTCGCAGTCGCAATGGTGGGCATGGCTATTTTCAGCTTCCAAATGCTGAGCGCCTCCTTCTGATTTCAGCGTTTTACCACCTTGTTTTACGCCGCATGCCGCAGAGCATGCGCAATGGCTTTATGTGCCGGCGCAGGGGATTTCGGCCGCAATCTCGCCGCCCAGTCCGCATGCGCCTGATCTGAAGTCCACACCGCCAGATGCAGTTGCGATAGATGCAGCGGATCGCTCAGCAGACTATTCTTTTGCGCATCCGCCAGTGCAGACGGCCCACCCAGCAAAGCAGTACGTACCATATCGGCGCTGATTTTTTGCGCAGCCGGCGAGCGTCGCTGATGCAATTTGCTGCTCGCACACATCACCCCATTGAAACGCGGCTCGACAACTGCAGCGATGAAGTCCGGTGCGGGCGGTGTCGCTTTCACATGCGCAACCGTCGCCAGCAACTCCACCGGCGGTTCTGCTTCTTCCGGAATCAAAAACAAATTCTGCTTGCGGAAACGCAAACCGTTAGACACCTTGCTGGAATAAATCGAGATCGGGATCGCCACCGCCAGCGAACCGACAATAGGCAGCAACCACGGCAGGAAAGTCGGGTTCAGCCAGAACACGGCAGCGCCCCAAGCCAGACCCAGCAAGGTATGCAAGCCATGATGGCGAAACGCTTCGCCCGGACTGGTTTCTGCATCTTCGCGCGGCGGCGATTTCCAGCGCAAGGCCCAACCCATGAAGGCAGCGATCACGAAATGGGTGTGGAACAGCATGCGCACCGGCGCCAGCAGCATCGAGAAAAACATTTCGATCAGGACGCTGAACAGCAAACGCATGCGGCCGCCGAACTGCTTGGCACCCTGTATGCAAATCAGCACGGCGCTCAGTATTTTCGGTAGGAACAACAGCGTGGCGGTGGCGCTGAACAGCGCCAGGGCTTTTTCCGGATGCCATTGCGGCCAGTTGGGAAACAGCTGCCACGGCTCGGTGAAGTATGTCGGATCGGTCAGCGTATGCTGCGCCAGCAGGCCGGTGGATAGTATCAGGAACAGGAACCACAGCGGCGCCGACAGGTAAGCCATCACGCCGGTGACGAATACGGCGCGATGCACCGAATGCATGCCGCGCGACAGGAACAGGCGGAAGTTCATCAGGTTGCCCTGGCACCAGCGGCGGTCGCGTTTCAATTCATCCAGCAGATTCGGCGGCATCTCTTCGTAACTGCCATCCAGGTCGTAGGCGATCCAGACTTTCCAGCCGGCGCGCCGCATCAAGGCCGCTTCGATGAAATCGTGAGAAAGAATTTCACCGGCGAACGGGCCTTTGCCCGGCAGCAACGCGAGTGCGCAGTGTTCGATGAAGGGCTTCAGGCGGATGATCGCGTTATGCCCCCAGTAATGCGATTCGCCGAGCTGCCAGTAATGCAGGCCGGCGGTAAACAAAGGTCCGTACACGCGGGTGGAGAATTGCTGGATGCGCGCATACAAGGTATCGCGACCGGCCGCACGCGGCGCGGTCTGGATAATGCCGGCGTCAGGATTGGCTTCCATCGATTGCACCAGCTTGCTCAGGCAGGCGCCGCTCATCACGCTATCTGCATCCAGCACGACCATGTAGCGATAGTTGTTGCCCCAGCGACGGCAAAAATCATCGATATTGCCGCTCTTGCGCCGCACGCGACGCTGCCGGCGGCGATAGTAGATGCGGCCGAAACCGTCCACTGCCTTGCAGAGTGCCGCCCACGCCGCCACTTCCGCCGCACAGATATCGCTGTTGCCGCTGTCGCTCAAAATGAAAAAATCGAAACGAGCGAGCTGGCCGGTTTTCTGCACCGATTCGTAGGTCGCGCGCAAACCGGCGAACACGCGCGCCACATCTTCATTACAGATGGGCATCACGATGGCAGTTCGGGCATCGGCTGCGATCGCGCCGTCGGCGACGGCAGTTTTTGAAATCAGATATGGATCCTTGCCGCGCGCCAGCAGGATGAAGCCGGTCATCGCCGTCCAGAAGCCGGCCGAGACCCAGCAGAACAGCAAGGCGAACAGCGCCAGCATCGCGATCTCCAGCCATTCCTTGCCCTGATAAGGCAGCACGCGGCTCATGTAATACGTGGCGAGCGCGGTTTGCCCCAGCATCAGCAACAGCAGCACCAGACGCCGCATGCCGCCGCTTACGGTATTGTCTTCTGCCGGCGGGGCAGCCGCAGCAGTTGCATCCGCGGCTTGCGCACGTCCGAACAGTGTCTGGAACCAGCGCTTGACGGGATTCAGTGTGCCCCACGGATGCGGCACCATGGAGGCACGATGGACAGGCGGCGCCACGCACAACTGCGCAGGGTCTTTTCCCCGATCCGCATCGTCATGTCCGCAGCACAGCGCCGCCTGCCCAAGCGCCAGTTGTACGCGTGCCGCGACCGAACCATAGGCCGGATTGCCGGCATCGGCATTATTCTGCGCCAGGATGTGATGCAGCCGCGTCATTGCGTCATGCGTCGATAACGCAGGCTTCTCTGCCAGTTGCACTTCGATGCCGTCACGTACCGCCGGCGGCAGCGACAGGCGATCCAGATAATGCCGGCACGGCAAGGGAATAAGCGGCGCGTCCATTAATCCGCCGGCAAGATGTAACTCCACGTTTCCGACAGAGTGGTGTTGACGGTGTGCAGGAAGCCGCGCAATTCAACCGGTTTCTTGTCATCCACGCGCCGTATCCGCAACGCTGCGCGCCAGCCGCCGGTAGCAGGATTCTGCACTACATGCGATTCCAGGATTTCACCATTGCTGTCGGCTGAGACCCGCACGTCGATTTTTGCATCCTTGGGCAGCTTCTTGAATATGGGGCCTTCAAAATCGACGAACAGGGCAATGCTGTCATCCGGTTTGCGCAAATAGCCATGTCCTCGTCTGGTCTGCGTGACCCATGACAAGGGCGGCACTTTTTGCGCACCCTTGTGCCATGACATTCGATAGTCGAAATTGATGGGCTGGCCGGGTTTCGGCAACTGATCCGGCACCCAGTAGGAAACGATGTTGTCGTTGAATTCATTGGGCGTCGGTATCTGCACCAGCTCCACGCGGCCGGCACCCCATTTCCCCATCGGCTCCACCCATGCGCTGGGACGCGCTTCGTAACGCGCTTCCAGGTCTTCATAATTAGCCTGCTTTTCATCGCGCTGCATCAAGCCGAAGCCGGCTGGATTGCTCAAGGTGTAGGAAGTCACCAGCAACCGCTTGGGATTGACCAGCGGCCGCCAGATCCATTCGCCGGTGCCGGATTGAATCGACAAGCCGTCCGAGTCATGTACTTCAGGACGATAGTCTTCCACTGCTGCGCGCTGGTTTTCACCGAAGAAATACATGCTGGTCAAGGGAGCGATGCCGAGCTTGCTGACGTTTTCACGCAGGTACAACTGCGATTTGACTTCGGTTATCGTTTGCTCGCCGGGCTTGACGATAAAACGATAGGCGCCGGACACGCGTCGGGAATCCAGCAGGGCATAGATCGTCAGCTGCTTGCTGTTGGCGGCAGGCCGCTCGATCCAGAATTCCACAAAACGCGGAAATTCCTCGCCCGAGTTCAGCGCCGTATCCACCGCCAGTCCGCGCGCGGACAAGCCGTAGATCTGCTGCTTGCCGACTGCGCGCAGATAACTGGCGCCGAGAAAGACCACCAGCTCATCCTTGTAGGTCGGTTTGTTGAGCGCGTAATGCACGCGAAAACCGGAAAAGCCCGCGTGCTTCAAATCCTGCGCGCTTAATTTGTTGGCACCGTAATCGAAGGCGCGCGCATCGAAAGGAATCGGCCGCGCACGATTGCCGGTGACTTCATTGATCTTGACCGCGCTTTCAAATTGCCGCCCCTGATGGAAGAAAGTCAGCTCGAACGGTAATTTGGCGCTACGCCAGTAAGCGCTTTCGCGCTTGTAACGGATGTCGCGATATTGATCGTAGTCCAGATTCTCCAGACCTTTGGAAATGTTCTTTTGCGGCTCCTTGTAGGAGGTGGCCGCCAGTTGCTTCGCCCTCTTTGCGACATCGTTAAAGTCGAAGGCCAGCGCCGGTACACAGGGGATAAAGGAAAGGGCCAGCAGCAACATGCCTGACTGCGCCCGCGTGCTTATAAAAAAATTCTGCAACATATTTTCCAACCTATACAAACCTGGCAACTGCACATACCGACCCGGCTTCACCGGAGAAACGCAAACGGTTGCCGAATGACCGCCGTCACAATGCCATCTGGAATGAAAATGATTTTTCGGGGAATAGCGTCATCCCGGCGTGAAACGTCTGTTTCTATTGGATGCGCCTGTCTAGCCAATGGGATTGCATGCTGTCAATAAAGTTCCGCTATCGGGCACGCTTTGCATATTCCAGCAGAATTTCCTGATGGCACATTGCATGCCATCGAATGCCGAGCGCCAAATAAAGTAAGGCGTTAGCGCCATACAAAAAGAGGATGTTGTTTCTTAACCCGCCTACGCCCGGTCGTGGGCCGGCATACGTATTGCGACAGCATCGACGCCATATATGTTCACGCCTGCCACACGCCATACCCCGCTTCGCGCAAGCCTATGCCGAGCTCCACTTCCATCTCGCACGCAGCCTCATATGGCATCGGGTTATAGACCGCATACAGTTCGGGCAGCAGGCGCAGGCCGAATTTTTGAACGTATTGATTGCTCTGGATACCAGCCTTGTGCTTGTCGAAACGCAGGTCCGGGTCGAGTCCCGTCATGCCGACGTAGACGCACGGCTGGCCGGGAATGTAGTCGGGATTGGCTTTCCGGAAACGCGGTTCGTACAGCACATCGGGCGACAGCTCGATGACATAGACGTGGTGGTGATGGCGACGCGACATGGGATTCTGCATAAAACACAAACGTGTCGCCAGCATAGCAGGCCGCACAACATGACGCCGCATCACAGCGGCTATCATGGAAAGCACACGCACTATCGGTACAATCTGTACAGACGCCGCATCATCCGCACCGCCGCTCATCAGCCAGAAAGAAAATTCGCAATGCAAGAAAACCATCTACAGCAGGCTTGGTCGCTGACCAAAGAAGCCGTGCAGGCATGGGTCGACGACTTTGCTCCCAGCATGGGCGCCGCGCTGGCCTACTACACGATTTTTTCGCTGGCGCCTATGCTGATCATCGTGATTGCGATTGCCGGTTTCTTCTTTGGACAAACCACGGCACAGGGTGAAATCATCCTGCAATTGCGCGGCATGGTGGGCGACACGGGCGCCGCGGCAGTAGAAGGCTTGCTGAAATCCGTCAGCAAGCCGGGCCAGGGCATCATCGCCGCCACGCTCGGCATCCTGACGCTGATGATAGGGGCGACGGCAGTATTTGGCGAATTGCAAAGCGCGCTGGACCGGATCTGGAAAGTACCGCCGGAAGCCAAGGGCGGCATCTGGAAAATGCTGCGCAAACGCCTGCTGTCCTTCGGCATGATCATGGGGCTGGGCTTCATGCTGCTGGTGTCGCTGATTCTGAGCGCCGCACTGGCCGCGCTCGGCAAATGGTGGGGTGACGTCCTCGGCACCTGGAACATCGTGCTGCAGGTGTTGAATATGGCCGTATCGTTTGGCGTCGTTACCGCCCTGTTCGCACTGATCTACAAATTCATGCCGCGTGCGACCATACCGTGGCGCGATGTCTGGGTCGGCGCGGGGGTGACCGCCCTGCTGTTCACGCTGGGGAAATTCCTGATCGGCCTGTATCTGGGCAAAACCAATATGGCGTCCGGTTTCGGTGCCGCCGGTTCCCTGGTCATACTGTTGGCATGGATTTATTATTCGGCGCAGATTTTCCTGTTGGGCGCTGAATTTACCTGGGTGTTTTCGCAACGACGTCTGGCGCGCATGACGACAGAAAGTTCGCCCGCATCACAAATTTCCGGCGCGGAATAAAATCGCCGCTTCGTGCAACAGAGCGCACCACGATGCCGCCTGTTTTTATTTTCCGGCAACAGATCGTCAGTACAGCATACACACAGGTAACGATGAGCGACATGCAAAATCCGCCGCAAATTTCACGTTCGGCCCGCATCGATGCGCTGCGCGGCATTGCCGTGTTCGGCATTCTGCTGGTCAACGTATGGTCATTCATCTGGGGCTTCGAAAGTTTGCGCTACGGCGTGCTGCCGGCGACGTCCTCGATCTTCGATGTGCTCGCGGTGGCGTTCACGGCCTTCTTTGCCGAGCAAAAGTTTTATCCTATTTTTGCCTTCCTGTTCGGGGCCGGCTTTGTCCTGGTGACGCGCTCACTGAAACAACAGTTCGGTCGCTGGAGCGATGCCGAACGCTTGTACCGTCGCCGCTTGAAATGGTTGCTGGGGTGTGGCGTCGTGCACGGCACCGCAATCTGGTTCGGCGACATCCTGACCGTCTATGCAATTGCCGGCTTCTTTGTGCTGGCCGGACTGACGGGGGCGCGGCTGCGTAGCGTGCGCAATGCACTGCGCGTCTGGAGCATCATCTTCTTTGCACTGTTGCTGGGAAATTTCCTGCTCGGTCTGCAAATGGTCAGCCCTTCTGCGCTGCAGGAACAGGCGATCAATACCGTCGCCGCAGTAGAAGCCGGACGCGTCGTTTACACCAAAGGCAATCTGCTGAGCATAGGCATACAGCGCCTGGGCGACTATGCATCGGTCACCACGCAATCGCTGTTTATCCTGCCGCATATCGCGCTGCTGTTTCTGCTGGGTGCGATGTCGGTGCGTCTCGGCTGGCTGACGCAGCCGGCCCGGCACATAACATTCTGGCGCAGGGTGCAATGGACAGGGTTTGCACTTGGCATTCCATTCAACCTGGCATGGGCGACGATGGTAGTGGCGGAAGCGATCGATCCTTTGCACCCATCGCTCTATTCATTTTTGCTGTACGCATGGCTGCCGGTGGGCGGCACCTGCCTGGCGGCGGCGTATGTGGCGACAATTTTGCTGGCGAAAGAAACCGCCGGTCAGTGGCTGGATAACTGGCTGGCACCTGTGGGCAAGATGGCGTTGACGCATTACCTGATGCAATCCTTGCTGTGCTCGATCTTGCTCCAGGGTTTTGGTTTCGGGCTCGGCGCAATATGGCCGCCGGCAGCCTGGCTGGCACTTGCGTTCGCAATCATGCTGCTGCAATTATTTTCTAGTCGCTGGTGGCTGGCGCGTCATGCGCAAGGTCCGGTGGAAACACTGTGGCGGCGCTACATCAACAAGGGTATTACTGATGCCGACAAGCGCGACTGACGCCTTGCCTTAGTTGCTGCTGTCGTTCAAATGACATGCCGAGAAATGAGCAGGTGCAATTTCTTTCAGCAACGGTTGCTCGACACTGCAACGCGGCATCGCATGCGGACAGCGCGGATGAAAATGACAGCCGGATGGCGGATGCAGCGGCGATGGTATCTCTCCCTTGACCGCATAGAAGTCTATCTTCTTCACTTCCAGCCTGGGTGCCGACGCCAGCAAGGCAACGGTGTACGGATGATTCGGTCGCGCAAATAATTCTGCCGTCGGCGACGATTCGACAATGCGCCCCAGATACATGATGAGCACACGATCCGATACATGGCGCACCACCCCGAGATCATGGCTGATGAACAGATAGGTCAGGTTCAGTTCATCGCGCAGCTTGATGAACAGATTCAGCACCTGCGCCTGTATCGATACATCGAGGGCCGCCACCGCTTCATCGCAGACCAGCAGTTCCGGCTTGACGGCCAGCGCGCGTGCAATCCCGATACGCGCACGCTGGCCGCCAGAAAATTGGTGGGGAAAGCGGCGTGCCAGTGCCGGATCGAGTCCTACCGTTTGCAACAGCCGGGCGACATATTCGGTTTGTTCGGAAGCCGGAACCATGCCGTGCGCCACCGGCGCTTCACCGATCACATCCTGTATCCGCATGCGCGGATTCAGCGATGCATACGGATCCTGAAAAATCATTTGCATGCCGAGTTGCTGCTGCCGTCTTTCTGCCGCGCTGGAGACCTCGAGGTTTACGCCTTTCCATAAACGGCTGCCGGACGACAGCGTATGCAGGCCGACCGCCATGCGGCCCAGCGTCGATTTGCCACAACCGGATTCGCCGACCAGGCCGACCACTTCGCCTGCATGTATCGTCAGCGTCACCTGATCGACTGCATGCACGACTTCGGCGGATTTCTTCGCGCCGAACAGATTCGCGATGCGGGCCGCCGTATCCAGAGGCTGGGCGAAACGCTTGCTGACATCCTGCAAAGCCAGCAGCGGCTGCGTATGCTCAGTCATGCGTGACCTCCGTCGCGGCACTGATGGGATGGAAGCAGCGCAGGGTACGTGCGCCATCGATGGATAAAGGCGGCGTGTTTTCGCAGACCGCCGTCGCCCGCTCGCAGCGCGTGCGGAAGGCGCAGCCGGATGGCAGATTCAATAATGAAGGCGTCATACCGGGAATCTGCCGCAAGGGCAGTCCCGGCAGATTGCGCGATGGCGACGATGCGATCAGGCCATGCGTATAAGGATGCTGCGGCTGTTCCAGCACCTCTTGCACGCTGCCGCTTTCGACGATCTTGCCCGCATACATCACACAGACCGCATCGGCCAGGCCGGCAATCACGGACAGATCGTGCGTGATCCAAATCAGTGCGGTGCCGGATTCGCGGCACAGCTTTTGCATCTCGTACAGGATCTGGCCCTGTATCGTGACATCGAGCGCGGTCGTCGGCTCATCGCAGATGATCAGGTCCGGCTTGTTCAGCAAGGCAATCGCAATCGCTACGCGCTGCCGCATACCACCGGAAAACTGATGCGGATAGGCGAGCAGTCTTTCATCCGGCGACGCAATCCCGACCCGCACCAGTGCATCGCGCGCCATCGCACGCGCCGTCGCCTTGCCGACATCCTGATGCGCCAGCACCGCTTCCATCATTTGCGTATCGATGCGCAACACCGGATTAAGCGTCATCATCGGGTCCTGGAAGATCATCGCGATGCGATTGCCGCGTATGCGGCGCATCGCTTCCGGCGACAGTGCGCGCAGATCCTGATCTTTCAACAGAATTTTTCCGGCCACGATTTTTCCCGGCGCATCGATCAAACCCATGATCGAATACGCGGTCATCGATTTGCCCGAACCCGATTCGCCGACCAGCCCCATGATCTGCCCCGGAGCCACCGAGAACGACACGTCTTCGACTGCTTTCACCACGCCTTCGCGCGCAGTGAAATGCATCTGCAGGTTTTGCACCGTCAGTGTGGGAAGGTTCGTCATTGTGTCTGCAGACGTGGATTGAGCACGTCGCGCAATTGATCGGCCACCAGATTGATAGAGACCACCGTCAGCAACAGGGCAATGCCGGGAAATACGCTGATCCAGTATTTGCCGGACATCATGTAATCGAAACCGTTGGCGATCAACAAGCCCAGCGAGGGTTCCGTCACCGGCAAGCCGAGGCCGAGAAAGGACAGCGTGGCTTCCAGCGAAATCGCCGAGGCGACTTGCAGCGCGGCGATCACGATCAGTGGCGGCAGACAGTTCGGCAACAGATGGCGGAACACGATGCGCAGCGGCGACAGGCCGAGGCCGCGCGCCGCTTCCATGTATTCCTTCTTGCGCTCGACCAGCGCGGCGCTGCGCGCAGTACGTGCGTAATACGCCCATTGCACGGCGATCAGCGCGATCACGATCTTGTCTATGCCCGGCCCCATCAGCGCCAGCAGGATCAGCGCCACCAGTATCGGCGGGAAGGACAGCTGGATATCGGCTACCCGCATGATGAAGCCTTCCGTGCGGCCGCCAAAGTAACCGGCGCACAAACCCAGCGTCAGGCCGATCAGCAAAGCGATCGCGGTGCTCGCGACGCCGACGATGATCGAAATCCGCACGCCGTACAGTATCGCCGACAGCATGTCGCGCCCCTGCTCATCGGTGCCGAGCAGATAGGTAAAGCTGCCGTCGAGATTCTGCGCGCCGGGCGCGAGTCGCGAATCCATGATGTCTATCTGCGTCAGGTCGTAGGGATTTTGCGGCGCGATGACAGGTGCAAAGATCGCCGCCAGCACGATCAGCAGCAAGAGCACGCTTCCGCCAGCAGCGATTTTGCTGGCGAAGAAGTTGCGTGCAAAACGCCGGAACGGCGTTTCTATTGCAGGGGATTGCATGGCGGCATCCATCATCAGTTCCTTGCATCCGTAAGGCGCACGCGCGGGTCCAGCAGCGAATACGCGACATCGACGATCAGGTTGATCAGGATGAACAGGGCCACCACCAGCATCAGATAGGCGACGATCACCGGCCTGTCCAGCACGCGTATCGAATCGATGATCAGCTTGCCCATGCCGGGCCAGGCAAACACCGATTCGGTGACGATGGCGAACGCGATGATGGAACCGAACTGCAGTGCGATCACGGTAACGATGGGAATCAGGATGTTTTTCAGCACATGCACGCCGATGATGCGGCTGTTGCGCACGCCCTTGGCGCGCGCAAACTTGACGTAATCCTGCAGCAGCGCTTCCTGCGCACCGGCGCGCGTCAGGCGGATTACCAGTGCGATATTGAACAGCGCCAGATTGAAGGCCGGCAGCAACAGATGTTGCAAACCATCCAGCGTCAGGAAGCTGACCGGCACGCCGAACAGCAAGCTCGTCTCGCCGCGCCCGCCTGAGGGCAGCCAGCCGAGTTGCACCGCAAACACCATGATCAGCATCAGGCCGACCCAGAAAGTCGGCAGCGAAAATCCGAGTATGGAAATCGCCATGATGCTTTTTCCGCTCCAGCTATGGGGACGCAGGCCGGCCCACAAGCCAAGCGGAATACCGAGCACGATGGCGATCAGGATGGCGCCGATCGCCAGCTCCAGTGTCGCCGGCAGGCGTTCGAGTATCAGTGCCAGCGCCGGCGTGCCGAATGAAAACGAGCGTCCCAGATCACCGCTCAGCGCTTGCTGGATGAAGATGAAGTATTGCTGCCATAGCGGCTTGTCCAGCCCGAAGGCCGCAATGGTACGGGCGCGCTCAAGCTGGTCGGCATCAGGGCTGATCAGCATGTCGATCGGATTGCCGATCGCATACACGCCGATAAAAACCAGCAGCGACATCACTGCCAGCACAATGATACTTTGTCCGAGACGGCGCAGAATAAAGTCGAGCATGATCAGCAAACATCCGTAGCGACAGGTGCACGCAAGCCGGCACGCACCTGCTGCGAGCAAAACTTATTCGGGATGGAACTGATGTGCAAATGTGAATTCATCGGTACGCGCAGTGTACTTCAAGCCCTTGCGCATTGCCCAGGTCGCATACTGGTGATGCAGGGGCACGACCGCATAATCCTTCAAGGCTAGCGCGGCGGCCTCTTTCGCAAACGCTACACGCTTGCCCTGATCGACCGACGATAGCGATGAAGCAATCAATTTATCCACCGCCGGATTGCTGTACTTGCCCCAGTTCCACGAACCCCAGCCGGTTTCCACATTGGGTGTGCCGACCAAAGTACGCAAGCCGAAGTCACCGGCCAGTGTGCCCCAACCCAGCAGCGACACACTGAATTCGCCGGCACGCGCCTTGGCGAAATAGACTGACAGCGGCAGGGTTGCGACCTTGGTCTGTATGCCGATGCGATTCCAGAATTGCGCCACCGTCTGCACTACCTGCTCGTCATTGATATAGCGATCGTTCGGGCCGTGTATCGTCAGTGCAAAGCCATGCGGATAACCGGCTTGCGCCAGCAGCTTCTTCGCTCCTTCCGGATCGTAGACTTCCACCTTCAGCGCATCGTTGTAGCCGAATATGCCGGGCGACACGATATTCGAGGCCGGCACCGCCAGTCCTTCCATCGTGCGCTCCACCAGGGCCTGACGATTGATGGCTTTCGACATGGCCTGCCGCACGCGCACATCATGCAGGGGATTGTTCGGCAAGGGCTTGCCTGATTTGTCGGTCACGTAACGCGAAGCACCGGGCGACTGATCGAGCTCCCAGAATATCGTGCGCCAGGATATTTTTTGCGCAAAGCTGAATTTGGCATTGCTCTTCAAACGCGACAGATCGGCGGTCGGCACGCCTTCTATCGCATCGACATCGCCAGACAGCAAGGCGGCCAGACGCGGTGCCGAATTGGTGATGATGCGAAACGTAACCTTGTCCCAATCCGATTTGCCGCCCCAGTATTGATCGTTGCGCGTCACTTCTATGCGGTCGCCGCGCTTGAAGCTCAGGAATTTATACGGGCCGGTGCCGATCAGCGCCTTGCCATTGTTGAAGTCATCGGTACTCGCTTTCTCCGCCGCCTTTTTCGAGACGATGAATACAGTACTCATATCCAGCGCCAAGGGGCCGTATGGCGCGGCGGTCATCAGCCTCACCGTATAGGGATCGACAATTTTTTTCGCGACGATCTGCTTGGTATACGCAGTAAACGGACCGGGACTACTGGTCAGTTTTGCCGGCCGGTCCAGCGAAAAAATCACATCGTCGGCAGTGAAAGGCGAACCATCGTGAAATTTCACATCGCGACGCAACTTGAATTCCCAGGTGGTCGCATCAACCGCGCGCCATGAGGTCGCCAGGCCCGGCACCAGCTTGCCATTCGCATCCACATTCACCAGCGCATCGAAGATATGCGAAGAGAATGTAACATTGGGCGCAATGTTCAGGTAATGCGGATCGAGCGAGGAGACATCCGCCGACAAGCCGATTTTCAGATCGGCGGCGAACGCAGCATGCGACGCCAGATTCCCCGACCATGCGAGCGCGCCCATCAGTGCCAGCGCAGATAATTTTTCCCGTTTGAAACCGAACATGTTTTGCCTTTAAGAAGCTGAAAGCAGCGCGGGCTGCGCGAATATGCGCAACCCTGCCACAACGCGATGGTAGTCACCTCATACACGAATGTAAATAATGCCTTTTTATCTTCACTATGCGAAAAACCCATATCGCCATGATGCGGCGTTTCCATCAGCAAGTGATGAACATGAGCAATCTGCATCAACATCCGCATCTGCAGTGGCGTTGCCAGCCGATAAAACACGGAACCTGTATGATGCTTTCGCGCTCTAAAACGATACGCCCCTACCTCACGAATGGAGTTCACCATGCGGATCAAATCACTTGTGCTTGCATTTACCGCTCTCATGGCGTTCAGCATCCCGGCGCTTTCCGCATCACCGCGCCTCGATCCGCTGGGCAATCCGGCCCCGGCCGCTGCTGCTACGCGCACCATCGTCATCACCCCCGAAACGAGATGGGTCAACGTGGAAGGCGGCGAAGTCATCAGATTCATCGTTGGCGACAAATCCTTCGGCTGGGATTTTTACGTCGGCTCCACCGTTACCTCATTTGATCTTCAACTAGTCGCGCCGCCTGGCGTACTGAATCGGCGCATAGTGGCCTATGTCTCGACTGATCCACGTTATCGCGGCAAAGATTAAAAATTGCATCAAATGTAACTTCCTGATAGCAACGTACATCAGCAAACTGTTTCAGGAGCACGATCACTTTTCCGCATTGAAATCCTGTTGCCGGGCTGTCCTTAGCGCTTGAAAAATGAGCTTGACCTTCCCATCATGGTAAGGTCAATACTCATTTCATCTTCCGCTTCCAGCGAGTCCCATCATGAGCAGCCCAGCCGTATCCGACAGCATCCACCGCATTACGCTAGACGTAGCCGGCATGACCTGCGCTTCCTGCGCCGGTCGCGTGGAAAAAGCCATCAACGCGATTCCCGGCGTGACGAAAACCAGCGTGAATCTGGCTACCGATAGCGTCGCGGTTGAAGTGGATCATGCAGCCGCTGTCGATGCGGCAACAGTGCAACAGGCAATTGAAAAAGCCGGTTACAGCGTGCCGCAGCAGGAAATCGAGCTGGATATTACCGGCATGACCTGCGCTTCCTGCGCCGGCCGGGTGGAAAAAGCCTTGCGCAAGGTCGATGGCGTACTCGATGCCAGCATCAATCTCGCCACAGATCGCGCACGCATCAAGGTCAGCGGTGCAACATCGGCAGCGGCCCTGATTGCCGCCGTAGATGGCGCCGGTTACGGCGCCGCCTTGCCGCGCGAGCCGTCGGGCGCGGCCTCCTCCACCAGCACTGCGACATCCGGAGACTGGCTGCCGGTTGTGCTGTCTGCACTGCTGGCCATCCCCTTGGTTCTACCCATGCTGCTGGAGCCGTTCGGCGTGCACTTCATGCTGCCGGGCTGGCTGCAATGGGCGCTGGCCACGCCGGTGCAATTCTGGCTGGGCGCACGTTTTTACAAGGCCGGCTGGCATGCCGTCAAGGCCGGCACCGGCAATATGGATTTGCTGGTTGCGCTCGGCACCAGCGCCGCCTATGGCTTGAGCATCTATCTGCTGCTGACGGCGATGCCGGATCAGATGCCGCATCTGTATTTTGAAGCCGCAGTCGTGGTGATCACGCTGATCCTGCTCGGCAAGTGGCTGGAAGCACGCGCCAAGAAGCAGACTGCATCAGCCATACGCGCGCTGCAAAAACTGCGTCCCGAATCGGCCCGCGTGCGGCGCGGCGGCAACGATATCGATGTCGCCATCAATGCGGTGCGGGTCGGCGATATCGTCGTCGTGCGTCCCGGCGAACGGATCGCGGTCGACGGCACCGTACTTGAAGGCAGCAGCCAGGTCGATGAATCGCTGATCACCGGCGAGAGCCTGCCGGTATTGAAACAGGTCGGCGATAAAGTCACAGGCGCAGCCATCAATGCCGACGGCGTGCTGCTGGTGCGCACCGACGCCATCGGCGCAGAAACCACCTTGTCGCGCATCATCCGCATGGTGGAAAACGCACAATCGGAAAAAGCGCCCATCCAGCGTCTGGTCGACAAGGTCAGCGCGATCTTCGTGCCGGTAGTGCTGGCGATTGCCCTGTTCACCTTTATCGGCTGGTGGCTGGCCGGCAGCAGCATGGAAACCGCCATCATCAACGCCGTCACCGTGCTGGTCATCGCCTGCCCATGCGCACTCGGATTGGCCACCCCGACTGCCATCATGGCAGGCACCGGCGTGGCCGCCAGATACGGCATCCTGATCAAGGATGCGGAAGCGCTGGAAATCGCGCATCGCATCACGACCGTCGTATTCGACAAGACCGGCACGCTGACGCAAGGCAAACCGCAGGTCAGCGAATTTCTGACCAATGGCATCGCTGAAGACAAGCTGCTGCAACTGGCCGCCGCCATCCAGCGCGACAGTGAGCATCCGCTCGGACGCGCCGTGGTTGAACGGGCGGCGGCACGGCACCTTGCACTGCTGGAGTCGACTGCCGTCCAGGCCCTGCCCGGTCGCGGCATGCAGGCAACGGTCGAAGGCCGTCCGCTGCAGCTAGGCAATGCACGTCTGATGGGCGAGCTCGGCATCGACATGACGCAGTTTGCACAACGTGCTCAGCAACTGGAAGAAAGCGGCCACACCGTGTCATGGCTGGCAGAAACCGGCGCGCAAGCAGGCGTGCTCGGCCTGATTGCCTTTCGCGACACGATCAAGCACAGCGCGCCGCAGGCAGTGGAACGCCTGCATGCACTGGGCATTCAAACCATACTGCTGACCGGCGACAATCAGGGCAACGCCAATGCAGTCGGCAGACAGCTCGGCATAGACCGCGTGCTGGCGCAAGTGCTGCCGGGCGACAAGAGCGCAAAGATCAGCGCACTGCAGGACGAAGGCCAGATCGTCGCAATGGTCGGCGACGGCATCAACGATGCGCCGGCACTGGCCGCCGCCCATGTCGGCATCGCCATGGCGACCGGCACCGATGTGGCGATGCATGCAGCAGGCATTACCCTGATGCGCGGCGATCCGGCGCTGGTCGCCGATGCCATCGATATCTCGCGCCGCACCTACAACAAGATCAGGCAAAACCTGTTCTGGGCATTTATCTACAATCTGGTCGGCATCCCGCTGGCGGCATTCGGCTTGCTGAATCCGATGTTTGCCGGCGCGGCCATGGCCTTCAGTTCGGTCAGCGTGATCAGCAATGCCCTGCTGTTGCGACGCTGGCAGCCGGCGACCGGCGAAGCGCGCAAGACACTGTCAACGCATACCGTTTGAAACGGAAGGAATCAGCATGAACATCGGAGAAGCAGCAAAGGCATCCGGCATATCCGCCAAGATGATCCGTCACTACGAAAGCATCCACCTGGTCGCACCGGGCGCACGCAGCGGCGCCGGTTATCGCACCTACAACGACAAGGACCTGCACGCACTGCGCTTCATCAAGCGCGCACGTTCGCTCGGGTTTTCACTGGATCAGATTCGGGATTTGCTCTCGCTGTGGAACGATACGCAGCGCGCCAGTGCAGACGTGAAGGCGATTGCATTGACGCATGTCGCCGACCTGGAAAAGCGCATCGCCGAATTGAGCGAGATGCGCGATACGCTGAAGCATCTGGCGCAAACATGCAGCGGCGATGGCCGGCCTGATTGCCCCATCCTGCAAGGACTGGCGCAACAGGATGACGATGGCAAGTACGCCTGCCATTCCTGAATCCTGATCGCTCTGACATGAAGTTGCATGCATGTGCGACGGCCAATAAAAAAGCGAGCTGCGCAGCTCGCTTTTTTATTGGGTGCTCTACTATTTAATGATTACACTGCAGGATTACACGATAGCGCTACTGATGACCGGATAACCGGCATCGTCTATCGCCGCAGCGATTTTCGCCAGTTCCGCGCCCGACTGCACGCGCACCTTGCGCTGCGCCAGATCGACTTCCACCTGCGCCTGCGCATCCACCGCCTGCACCGATTTGGTCACTGCATTGACGCAATGGCCGCAACTCATTTTTTCCACCTGCAATTCATACATGATGTGACTCCTTCTCGAATGGATGATGACACTGTAGACCTTCCTGTCATGGGAAGGTCAAGCATTTTTCCGGGCCTCATATTTTATTGATAGCATGCGCCGCCTGCTGCTTGCGCTCGCTGTAGCGATCCGTCAGATAATCCGTATGACCGCGCAATAGCAAGGTGAACTTGAACAATTCTTCCATCACGTCAACCAGTCTGTCGTAATAGGGCGAAGGCTTCATGCGGCCGGCCTCGTCAAACTCTTCATATGCCTTCGCTACCGACGATTGATTCGGGATCGTCAACATCCGCATCCAGCGCCCCAGCAAGCGCAATGTATTTACCGTGTTGAACGATTGCGAACCTCCGCTTACCTGCATCACCGCCAGGGTTCGCCCCTGGCTCGGACGCACCGCGCCCTGCTCCAGGGGAATCCAGTCGATTTGATTCTTCATCACGGCCGTGATGGCGCCATGCCGTTCCGGGCTGCACCAGACCTGGCCTTCCGACCACAGGCTGAGTGCGCGCAGCTCGGCCACTTTCGGATGATCGTCAGCCGCACTGCCTGCTATCGGCAACTCGCGCGGATCGAAAATGCGCACTTCGGCACCGAAGTGCGACAGAATACGCGCCGCCTCTTCGGTCAGGAAGCGACTGTAAGAACGTTCGCGCAGGGAGCCGTATAACAGCAGAATGCGGGGCGGATGATCGAATGTCTTTGGGGTGGAAAAATTTTCCGGCACCGGTATTTCCAGATGATCGTGTGCAAACGGCGGCAGGCTGGTATCGCTAAAAGTGTTCATGATAAAAAATGGTGAGGAGTTACTGCAAACGCAGTGCCAGCGCAATCAGCGTGCACAGCAGTATCGGCAAGGTCAGCACAAAACCGACCTTGCAGTAATAAGCCCAGGTGATGCGGATATTCTTGCGCGCCAGCACATGCAGCCACAACAGCGTGGCCAGGCTGCCGATAGGCGTGATTTTCGGCCCCAGATCGCTGCCGATCACATTGGCATAAATCATCGCTTCTCTTGTGACGCCCTGCGCCACGCTGGCATCGATCGCCAGTGCACCGACCAGCACCGCCGGCATATTGTTCATTACCGATGACAGCAGTGCCGACAGGACGCCGGTACCGATCGCCGCACTCCACACCCCATGTTCAGCCAGCCGGTTCAGCACCAGGACCAGATAATCGGTCAGTCCGGCATTGCGCAAGCCGTACACAACCAGATACATGCCGAGCGAAAAGATCACGATCTGCCACGGCGCTTCGCGCAATACCTTGCGCGTGGAAATGACATGCCCGCGTGCAGCGACCATCAACAGAACCAGCGCGCCAGCGGTCGCCACTGCACTGATAGGCACGCCTACGTGTTCCAGACCGAAAAATCCGGCCAGCAATAAAGCCAGCACCCACCAACCGGCACGGAAAGTCGCGCCATCGCGTATCGCCTGCTGCGGCGCACGCAAGAGATGCAAGTCGTAAGTCGCCGGGATATCGCGCTTGAAAAAGAACAGCAGCATCCCGAGTGTCGCGGCGATGGACGCCAGATTGACCGGCACCATCACCGATGCATATTCGGCAAAACCGATATTGAAAAAATCGGCTGATACGATGTTCACCAGATTCGACACGATCAGCGGCAGACTGGCCGTATCGGCAATGAAACCGGCCGCCATCACGAAGGCCAGCGTCGCCGTCGGCGAAAATTGCAGCGCCAGCAGCATCGCAATCACGATGGGCGTCAGGATCAGTGCCGCGCCATCATTGGCAAACAGGGCGGCCACCGCAGCGCCAAGCAGCACCAGCCAGACGAACAGCCGGCGTCCGCAGCCACGGCCCCAGCGCGCCACATGCAATGCCGCCCATTCGAAAAACCCTGCCTCATCCAGCAACAGGCTGATGATGATGACGGCGATGAAGGTAAGCGTCGCGTTCCAGACGATGCCCCAGACGGTAGCGATATCGGCAAGCTGCACGACGCCCAACACCAGCGCCAAGGCGGCGCCAGCCAGCGCGCTCCAGCCTATGCCCAACCCTCTGGGTTGCCAGATCACCAGTACGATCGTGGCGAGAAAAATCAGGAATGCAGTCAGCATCAGCTTGTTTTCAATGGGAAAAGTCGAACGCGCTCGGCAATATGCAAACCCGGTGCGAGCGCTTCGTTACGAATGGATAGAGCCGGATGGAAAAGCAGGCGCGCGTATGGTTTTATCAGGCGCCGGTTTCGCCGATCTTTTTCAACTCGCGTTGAATGGCATTTTTTTCCAGCATCTCGATCGGCAGGCTGACGAAAATATTGACGCGCGCCATGATCTGGCGAAACACTTTGACAAACACCGCCCGTTTTTCATCATCGCTGCCAATCGCAGCCGCCGGATCTTCAAAACCCCAGTGCGCAGATACCGGCTGGCCCGGCCAGACAGGGCAAACCTCGCCTGCTGCGTTGTCGCAGACAGTGATGATGAAATCCATTTTCGGCGCATCGGGTAGCGCATACTCATCCCAGCTTTTGCTGCGCAAGTTGCCCAGCGGATAGCCAGTTGCCTGCACCTGCTCAACAGCAAGCGGATGCACCGTACCGCCCGGCTGACTGCCTGCGCTGAATACGCGGAAACGGCCTTTCCCCATCGTGCTCAGCAACGCTTCCGCCATGATGCTGCGCGCCGAATTGCCGGTGCAGAGAAACAGCACGTTAAATGTCTTTTGCTGCATGTTCATTCCTCGATTTGAATTGATGAAAGTGGATCGCTGACACAGGCAGGCGTGCATACCGGCGCACACGGATTGCCGCCGCAGCAGTTTTCGGTCATGAACGCAATCAAGCCATTCATTGCATCGAAATTGGCTGCGTAATGAATGAAACGCCCATCCTGCGTGCCGCTTACCAAGCCCGCGTGACTCAACTCCTTCAAATGAAAAGAGAGTGACGATGGCGGGATGCCGAGGTTTTCGCTGATTTTGCTGGCAGCCAAACCACTCGGGCCGGCTTGCACCAGCAGACGAAACACGGCCAGACGGGATTCATGCGCGAGCGCAGAGAGGGAGATTATTGCAGTTTTCGTTTCCATACTTCGATAATAGTCGAAATATGGAAGCAAGGCAATTTAAGAATAGGTATTGAAACAGACCATCATTTTTAAAGGCGTGCCGCCCAGGCGCAGGCGTATCAGGCTCAGCTATTTTTTCGCCTGTTCGCCCAGCCTGGTTTCAGCTATACGCACGATCACATACGCAACCAGTGCAAACATGAAAAATACCAGCAGCATCCAGGCGATCCCTTGCAGGGTTTCAATCGCGGTTTGATACAACTCCAGCACCCAGCGCTCTACAGTGAATTCAACCACCTTTGCATCCTTGTCCCAGCGCGAGGGACTGATGTATTTTTCCAGTCCGTGTACACGCACACCGGACGAGACGCCAACGACAAGGATGGCAAATTTCAGGTATTTGAGCCAGGCCACGCTGATGGAATCGGCAATGATGCGAGACAGGATTGCATCCAGCGGTTTGGTAAATGCCTTCATGACGGCGAACGATATAGTCAGCGAAATCAGCAAGGTAATTACCAGCAATAGAACGATCATGTTTTCTCCCGGTTGGTGGCGCACCATAAGATGCCCACGAGTAATGCAGGCCTATTGTCGTCGCACCCGCCGTGCAGAACAAGGACAAATGCAAGGAGCTGCGGCCGCTTTTATCAGGCTGAAAGATGCGCCCGAGCAAGCAATAGCGAGCTTGCCATCCATATAATTTCCACAAGGAAATATATTTGTTACATTTCAAAAATGCATTGTTGGCTGAGTACAACTTGCGTCATAGCAGGAAATAAAGTGAAAGGTAAAATATAGTTACTCAAACGAAACTAACGATGTGGCACCAGCCTATTCAGCTAGAATGGCCCCAGCCAATGTGATGGTAAAACGATAAAACATCAGGCATTGGCCTTTATTGCGCTCTTGAAATCAGCTTCTCCTGATAGAAAACTTTTCTTGAAGTCAGCCTCTCATGCCTAGATCAAAACAAATCGATTCACGTAACCGCATGGGCGCCGTGTGACCGCTTCCGAACCATTGATGAATTCCCTGCTGGATCATCTGGTAGAGATCACCGGGCATCGCGACCATGATTTGCTCGACATCTCGGTCATGACGGCATTGCTGAACATGATCGGCATCAAGCACGCACGCGTCATGGAATTATTTCAGTCGCGCGGCGATCTTCTGATCCGCCCGCGCGTCTGGATTGCAGACGGCAAAGTGCAAACCGTCGATGAAGAGGCATCGGCTTCCGAGCTCGCTGGCGAAACCATCGTGACCTATCCCGGGCTGGTGGCGTGTATTGCGCAACGCAAGAATCGCCTGGAAGAAGTGCGGGCAAACGGGCAGCATGCCTTGTGGATTCCGATCTGGCAAAACGACAAGGTATCGACCTGCCTTGAAATCGTGAACGACACGCCATTCACGCCGCAGATACTGCAGGTGATGGAAGGCATACTCAGCGTATACCGCAATTATCAAAGCCTGCTGGATTACAGCGAACGCGATTCGCTGACCGGCTTGCTGAATCGCAAAACCTTCGATGAAAAATTTGCGCGCATGGTCAACGCAAAACCTGCTGACTCGGCGCCGCACGGCAATGAAGAACGGCGTCATCACACCGACGTCAAATCGCAATGGCTGGCCGTGATCGACATTGATCATTTCAAGCGCGTCAACGACGTCTTCGGTCATCTGTATGGCGATGAAGTGCTCATCCTGGTCGCCAATGTATTGCGCGCCTCGTTCCGGGCGCAGGATCGTGTGTTCCGTTTCGGCGGCGAAGAATTTGTCATCCTGCTGCGCTCCACTACACTGGCCGATGCGCAAATGGTATTTGAACGTTTCCGTGAAAATATCGAACACTATGCGTTCCCGCAGGTTGGCAAAATCACTGTCAGCATCGGTTTCGCCAGCATCGGGCATGAGACGCCGGTAACCATACTCGGGCACGCCGATCAGGCGCTGTATTACGCCAAGGATCATGGCCGCAACCAGGTTTGCTACTATGACGCCCTGCTCGCACAGGGATTGCTGCATGCAGACAAGAAAGTCGAATCGGTTGAATTCTTCTTCGACGAACCGGCTACCGGCTGATTGCACGCTCCGCTCGGAGCCGCACCTTCATCGATGATCCTGCAGCAAAATAAAAAACGGCGCCCTCCCTGAAAGTGCCGTTTTTTTATTGCGGCGCCATTTATTTATGTATGACGCAAGACATCTGCCTCGCCCTCCACTGTTGTCGCGTTGTATTTCCTGCGCAGCAAAATCAGCATCGAATGCAATTTGCAACATGCATGGTCATCTGCACAAAAATGCATTAATTCAAAGACTTGACAATTATTTTCATGGATTTACGGAAATATTTTTCAGAAGATAGTGCGAATCATTCGCAATTGCATGTTAAGATTTCGTTAAATTTATATTCCCAGCCAGCCAAACTGCCGCGTTCCCGTGAGTTGTATTAGCCAGCCATTTCCATTGTTGGCTATTCATTCCGGAGCACTTCGAACATGGCATCACGGCATCTGACGGACCTCGCATGTCCCTTTCCAACTACAGCAGATCACCCCCGCAAAGAAAGTGGACTGGCGCGCTTGGCGCGTCTGACCTGGCCGCTGGCCGTCCTCGCTGCGACAGCAGGAAGTGCGCACGCTCAGGACGCGGCGCCTGAACATCAATTGAAAGAGATCGTGGTGAGTGCGTCCGGTTTTGAACAGGAAATCAAGAATGCACCGGCCAGTATTACAGTCATTACACGCGAAGAATTGCAATCAAACCGTGTCAACAGCATTGCCGAAGCATTGAGCAATGTCGAAGGCGTTGACGTCACCTCTTCAGTCGGTAAAACAGGTGGCTTGAGCATTCAAATGCGCGGCCTCGGCAGCGCATATACTCTCATTCTGATCGATGGCCGCCGTCAAAACCCCGCTGGAAATGTCGTGCCTAACGGTTTTGGTGATTCAGCCTCCACCTTTATGCCCCCGCCTTCCGCAATTGAGCGTATCGAAGTCATCCGCGGACCGATGGCAACCCTGTATGGCTCTGATGCCATTGGCGGCGTGATCAATATCATCACGCGCAAAGTAGGCAAGACATGGGGGGGTACAGTCACGGCCGAAACGACCATGCACGAACATTCCGAATACGGCGACTCCCGTGCCGGCAGCCTGTACCTGAGCGGGCCACTGGTAGATGGTTTGCTGGGGCTGCAGGTGCGCGCACGCAAATACAAGCGCGATGCATCCGACATCCAGTGGCCGGGCAAGGGAAGCGGAGATTTTCCAACTTTAAATACCGGCAGGGACCCTGTTAGTGGCGACGTGAACACAGTCGGCGCACGTTTGTCATTTACTCCCAATAAGAATCACGACCTTTATCTCGACGTCGATCAGGTAAAACAGAAATATGACAACAGTCGCGGTCAGATCGGTACGATCTCCTACGTAGACCCGACCAAAGGCAATCGTTTGCAGATTCCAGGCTACGGCCCACAACAGGAATTCAACCGCGATCAGGTAACACTCGCGCATACATGGCGTTTATCTAATAGCGTGTTGGAATCCAGCGTTTCACACAACAAAACCGAAACCCTGGGTCGCTTGATTCCTGGCCAGCTCAGACCTGACGGAACTGTTCATACAGCCCCACCAGGGAAAATTCCTGGCACACCCCGTGTACTGGAATCTCAAAGCACCATTTTTGATTCCAAATGGGTCACCTCGATAGGCAATAACATGCTGACTTTGGGTGGTCAGTATCTGGATGCCGAAATGGTCGAAGGTCTGGCAACATCCAAGTTCAAATACGACCAAACCAGCGTCTTTGCTGAAAATGAATGGCGCATGCGTAAAGATTTGGCACTAACGGTGGGCGTGCGGCATGATGACCATAGTACATTCGGCGGTGCGACGACGCCCCGTGCCTATCTGGTATGGAATGCAAACGATTACTGGACAGTCAAGGGCGGCATCAGCAAGGGCTACCGCACACCAGGGTTGGAGCAACTGTTTGACGGCGTGGTGGGTTATGGACGACAAGGCGATCCAACCCGTCCGCAATGGGGCAATCCCAATTTAAAACCCGAGAAAAGTACCAGCACAGAACTGGGCTTCCGCTTTGATGACTTGAAAGGCTTTGGCTTTAACGCAACCATATTCAATACGGACCTGGAAGACGCGATTGGCTCCCAGACATTTACCGACATCAATGGCAACACGAACGCATCCCGTTCGATCAACGTCGACAGTGCTTCCGTACGCGGCGTGGAATTAGGTACGATCTGGCAGTTTGCCCCGGCCTGGAAACTAAATGCCAACTATACGTTTACCGATAGTGAACAAAAAACCGGCGCCAACAAGGGCCAGCCTTTGAATAACACATCCAGACATGTCTTCAACACGAAAGTGAATTGGCATTACAGTCAAAACCTGGGTTTATGGGCGCAGCATAGCTATAACAGCGAACGCTTCCGCGATAAGGATGTTGCCGGCACCAACACCAAGGCATTGCTAGGCAATTACAAGGCTTATCACATGCTGAATCTCGGTGCAGATTACAAGGTGAACAAGTCCTGGACGATCAATATGGCGATCAATAATTTACTGGATAAGGACTTTGCAAAATATCCCAATGTTACGGTTGATAACAAAGCATCGACCGCGCCAGAGTATGTCGGCAACTTTGAACGTCGCCGCCTGTGGGTTTCCGCAAACTACACTTTCTAAACTAAGTACCAAGGTCTGCTGCCCTCAAATAAATGAACAGTAGGCAAAGCGCAACACAGCAAGGGACTGGTCGTGATGGCCAGTCCCATTTTTTTGGCTCGGCGCTCGTCGATTGCGGGCAATCACTCCTGTCTCCATCTATCGACATCGGCAAAAGTCGGCAGCGTCGGCATACTTTTCAGATTGCGAGGATAATTGCACGTCCTCTATCGACTTGCTTTTTCTATTGCAAGGCTTCTGATTCCCTTTCACATTTCCACCGACGATTCCGCCATGAACCCCGGCATTCTTTACGCCCTCTGCGCTTACGTGATCTGGGGCATGTTCCCGATTTACTTCAAGTCACTGCAGGAAATTCCACCAATGGAAGTCCTGATGTATCGCATGGTGTGGGCCTTGGCGTTTCTCGCCATTGTGCTGAGCGTACGCAAGCAATGGGCATGGCTGGGGCCGGTCTTGAAACAACCCAAAGTATTGGCTGGCTTCACAGCCAGTGCACTGCTGTTGTCGAGTAACTGGTTTCTTTACATCTGGGCCGTCAATCAGGATCGCGTGGTCGATGCGAGTCTCGGTTACTTCATGACACCACTGGTGAATGTGTTGCTGGGTTCGGTCATTTTGAAGGAGCGACTGCGCATATTGCAGTGGGTGGCGGTCGGCATCGCAGCGCTTGGGGTACTGTGGTTGACGTGGCAAAACGGTCATCCGCCGTGGATCAGCCTGATGATAGGCATTACCTTCGGCATGTATGGCCTACTGCGCAAAACAGCATCGCTGGGGACGCTGGAAGGCTTGTCATTGGAGACGATGTTACTGTTTCCGTTGGCAGTCATTTCTCTGCTATTCATGACCTCACAGGGCGCACACGGATTCGTCGATGCATCGACGACGACCAAGTGGCTGATGATTGCATCCGGCCCGATTACTGCAATACCGCTATTGATGTTCGCCGCTGCTGCGCGTCTGGTGCCGCTCTCTACCATGGGATTGATGCAGTACATCACACCGTCACTGCAACTGTTGGCCGGCATCTGGCTGTATCACGAGCCCTTCGGCGGCGCGCGCCTGATCGGCTTTGCTGCAATCTGGATTGCACTGGCGTTTTATTCGATCGACGGACTGTGGTCCAGTTACGGACGCTCGAAAAAATCAGTGTGAGATGAAAGTAAAAATAAAATTAAAAAAGGACGGCATTCCCGTCCTTTTTTAATTGCATCGAATTTTAATTACGCGAATACGATGCGCTTAAATTTCAACCTTGGTGCCCAGCTCAATCACGCGATTCGATGGAATCTGATAATAGTCGGCGGCACCGCGTGCATGGCGCGACATCGCAACAAAGATATGTTCGCGCCACAGGGCCATGCCGCGCACCGGATTGGCAACCACCGTCTGACGTGCGATGAAGAACGAGGTTTCCATCATCTCGAATTCCAGGCCCTGCTCTTTCGCCAGATCCAATGCTGCCGGAATATCCGGCACATTCTTGAAGCCGTAAGTCACATTCATCTGGTAACAGTCGTCGCCCAGATGTTCGATCCTGACCTGATCGGCTTTCGGTACATACGGCACTTCCATCATCCGTACGGTCAGGAACACCACGCGTTCATGCAGCACCTTGTTATGCGACAGATTGTGCAGCATCGCATGCGGTACGCCATCCGATTCGCCGCGCAGGAAGATCGCCGTGCCCGGCACGCGTGTCGGTGGCGAAATGAACAGCGAAGCCAGAAAATCTTCCAGTGGGATCGCATGCTTCTGCAGATTTTCGAATACCAGTTCGCGCCCACGCTTCCACGTTAGCATCAGGGTAAACAAAACCACACCCAGCAGCAGCGGGAACCAGCCGCCGTGGAACAGCTTCAGCATATTCGCCGAGAAGAGGCTCAGATCGATCACCAGGAAGAAACCGGTCGCGGCGACACACAGAATCAGATTGTATTTCCAGCGATAACGAATGACGAAGAAAGTCAGGACCGTTGTCACCATCATCGTCGCCGTCACCGCAATGCCGTAGGCTGCTGCCAGATTCGATGAAGAGCCGAAACCGATCACTGCCAGCACGACTACGATCATTTGCAGCCAGTTCACCGCCGGAATGTAAATCTGGCCGATCTGGCTGGCGGAGGTAAATTCGATTTTCATGCGCGGCAGAAAGCCCAGCGCAATCGCCTGCTTGGTCATCGAGAAGGTGCCGGAAATCGTCGCCTGCGAAGCGATGATGGCGGCCATGGTCGATAGCGCGACCAGCGGATAAATGCTCCATGCACCGAGCTGCTGGTAGAAGGGGTTGGTGACGGCCTCAGGGTTCAGCAGCAGCAGCGCACCCTGTCCCAGATAATTCAATGACAGCGCGGGAAAGGCGATCAGGAACCACGCCATGCGTATCGGCTTGGCGCCGAAATGGCCCATATCGGCATACAGCGCTTCCGCGCCGGTAAATGCCAGCACCACAGCGCCCAGTGCAATAAAGGCGAGAAAGCCATTGCCGCTCAAAAAGTGCAGGGCATGCCATGGATTCAAGGCATGCAGAATGTACGGCGCATCGATGATGTTGACGACGCCCATCACTGCCAGCGTAATAAACCAGATCAGCATGACCGGGCCGAACCATTTTCCTATGCCTGCGGTGCCGCGCGCCTGCAGCGAATACAAGCCAACCAGTATCGCTACCGTCACTGGCACGACATAGGGATCGAAAGCGGAGGTGGCCACACCCAGACCTTCTACCGCCGACAGGACGGAAATCGCAGGGGTAATCACGCTGTCGCCATAAAACAGCGTCGCGCCGAACAGGCCCATGACCATCAGCGGAAAATACCACCGCGAATTTTTGGTCACGGAAGAAAGTGCCAGCGCCATCAGCGCCATGATGCCGCCTTCGCCGCGATTGTTCGCGCGCAAAACCAGCGTGACGTATTTGAGCGAAACAATGATGATCAGGCCCCAGACGATCAGCGAGACGACCCCGAGCAGATTTTCCGGCGTGAGGTCGAGACCGTGTTCTTTGGAGAACACTTCTTTCATCGTATATAAAGGACTGGTGCCGATGTCGCCGTACACAATGCCGACAGCGGCCAGAGTCAATGCAGCAAGACTGCTTTTTTTATCTGGTGAAGCCAAAGAGCGCTCTCTAAGAGGGATGGTGCGTCGCACAATAGGATAAGCAAGTCCATAATGCAAGAAAAACTGGCTCCATGCATGCACAGTGTTGCATCTGCGCTGAATCATTATCTTCGGTATTTACAAACGCAAAAATATTTCGTCTTTAATTCCGTTTTGCCGGCGATATCCGCCGCCGTGCAACCCGTACTGCCTCGCCATCGGTTATCCTTGCACCCACCTCTTTGGCAAGCAACCTTTTATTGAAATCACAATGGCAAATTACGTCTACACCATGAACCGCGTGGGCAAGATCGTCCCACCGAAACGTCAAATTTTGAAGGACATTTCATTGTCCTTTTTCCCCGGCGCCAAGATCGGCGTGCTGGGCCTGAACGGTTCCGGCAAATCGACGCTGCTGAAAATCATGGCAGGCATCGATACCGACATCATCGGCGAAGCACGTCCGGCTCCTAATTTGAATATCGGCTATCTGCCGCAGGAACCGCAACTCGACCCGGAACAAACCGTGCGTCAGGCCGTTGAAGGCGGCCTCGGCGAAGTATTCGAAGCGAAAGCGTTGCTCGAGGCGGTCTATGCGGCCTATGCCGAACCGGACGCCGACTTCGATGCGCTCGCCGCAGAACAGGGCCGACTGGAAGCGATCATCTCGACCTCCGCTGGCGACAATCCTGAACAGCAACTGGAAATGGCTGCTGATGCATTGCGCCTGCCACCTTGGGATGCAAAAATCGGCGTCCTGTCCGGCGGTGAAAAACGTCGTGTCGCCTTGTGTCGCCTGCTGCTGTCCAAACCGGACATGCTCTTGCTCGATGAACCGACCAACCATCTGGACGCCGAATCGGTCGACTGGCTGGAGCAATTCCTGCAACGCTTTCCGGGTACCGTCGTCGCCATCACCCATGATCGCTACTTCCTCGACAATGCCGCCGAATGGATACTGGAACTGGATCGCGGCAGCGGCATTCCGTGGAAAGGCAATTACAGCTCATGGCTGGAACAAAAAGGCGATCGCCTGAAGCAGGAAGAGGCCACCGAATCCTCACGCCAGAAAACCATCGCCAAGGAACTGGAATGGGTACGACAGAATCCGAAGGGCCGTCAGGCCAAATCGAAGGCACGTCTGGCGCGCTTCAATGAACTGTCGGAACACGAATACCAGAAACGCAATGAAACGCAGGAAATTTTCATTCCGGTGGCCGAACGCCTGGGCAATGAAGTCATCGAATTCAAGAATGTATCGAAAGCATTCGGCGACCGTCTGCTGATCGACAACCTCAACTTTCGCATTCCTGCCGGCGCCATCGTCGGCATCATCGGCCCGAACGGCGCCGGCAAATCGACTCTGTTCAAAATGATCACCGGCAAGGAACAGCCGGACAGCGGCGAAGTCGTGATCGGCACTACCGCACGCGTCTCCATCGTCGATCAATCGCGCGACTCGCTCAACGACGGCAAGACCGTCTTTGAAGACGTGACCGGCGGCGCCGACATCCTGACCGTCGGCCGTTTTGAAATGCCGTCGCGCGCCTACCTCGGCCGCTTCAATTTCAAGGGTGGCGACCAGCAAAAAGTCGTCGGCAATCTGTCCGGCGGTGAGCGCGGTCGCCTGCATCTGGCGAAAACCCTACTGATGGGCGGCAACGTCCTGCTGCTCGATGAACCGTCCAACGATCTCGACGTGGAAACCCTGCGCGCGCTGGAAGACGCCTTGCTGGAATTTGCCGGCAGCGTCATGGTGATTTCACATGATCGCTGGTTCCTCGATCGCATCGCCACGCACATCCTCGCATTCGAAGGCAACTCGCAGGTATCGTTCTTCGACGGCAACTATCAGGAATATGAAGCGGACAAGCGCAAGCGTCTGGGTGAAGAAGGTGCGAAACCCAAGCGGATTCGTTACAAGCCTTTATCGGTTTAATTCTTCCTTCATTATTCAGCCTGTTCCGCAGCGATGAAAAACGGCCATCTGTTTCAGCACATCCCTGCGGAGCTTCCCGAAGAAATAAGCGAGAGCCTGCTCACGGCCGGCAATGTGCGGATAGAACGCATCGTTTCCAAAGGCCATCGTTCGCCGCGCGATTTCTGGTACGAGCAGCAGCAAAACGAATGGGTGCTGCTGCTCAAGGGGGAAGCCGGCCTGCGCTTCGAGCAAGATGCACAGGCCGTCCATCTGACGCCCGGCATGTACGTCAACATTCCGGCACATGCAAGACACCGCGTCGAATGGACCAGCGCCAGTGAAGAAACCGTGTGGCTGGCGGTGTTTTACTGAGCGCGCATAAACTGCATACATCCGGCGCATTTGTCTGCCCATAGCCACGCATCCTTATTGACTCCGCTTTCATCGCATGTATCAACTAGCCGCATCTGCCACCGCTGAAATCGAAATCAAGAAGAGCCGCTTCATCGGCTTGCTGTATCCGCTGACGACGCGCGCGGAAGCACGCGCAATTCTGGCCGGCTTGCGCGCACAGCATCCGAACGCCGTGCATTTTTGCTGGGTGCTGATGTGCGATGGCGATTCCGGCCTGGATGACGATGGCGAACCGTCCGGCACTGCTGCACGCCCGATGTACAACGTACTGGTGCACAAGGATGTATTCAATGTGCTGGCAGTCGTGGTGCGCTACTGGGGCGGCATGAAATTGGGAGCCGGCGGTCTGACGCGCGCCTATGGACAGGCGATTTCGGAAGCAATCAAGAATGCGGAATTACTGCCGGTCGAAGCGATGTGCGAACGACGTTTCGTGCTGCAGTTTGCCGACGAATCAAGCTTGCGCCGCTATTGCGAACAACAGGACGTGAGCGTGATCGATGCGCAATACGGCGATGCCGTCACGCTGCTGTTAAAAATGAAATGCAGCCAGGTCGATGTATTTACACGCGCCGCCTTCGATTTGCTGCGCGGCGCACTGGAAGATCGCAGCGACCCTGCCTGAATGCGCGCGCTCGCTATTCCGGCAGCGGAACCGAATCCCGCTCGCACATCAAATCATTTCCAGCGATTCCGGCCCATCCGGCGGCGGGAACGTATCGTCCAGTTCGGCCAGATCCTGCGCCGTTAATTTGATATCGAGGGCGGCACGGTTTTGCTGCACATGGGCTGGCGTCGAGGCCTTGGGAATGGCGATCACGCCTGGCTGGCGCAAGACCCAGGCCAATGCGATCTGCGCCGGCGATGCACCATGCCGGTCGGCGATGTCCTGCACTTCCGGGGATTCGGTCAAACGGCCCTGCTCGATCGGCGAATACGCCATGATCGGCAAACCGCGTTGCTGCGCCTGCGGCAGCAAGTCATATTCGATGCCGCGCCGCGTCAGGTTGTACAAAACCTGATTGACAGCCACGGCCTCGCCGCCGGATGCGCGTGCAATTTCCCGCATATCGTCGACATCCATATTGCTGACGCCCCAGTGACGGATTTTGCCGGCGTCCTGCAAGGCCTCAAAGGCGGCGATAGTCTCGGCGAACGGCGTACGGCCGCGCCAGTGCAACAGATACAAATCGATACGATCGGTACCCAGACGTTTCAGGCTGCGCTCGCAAGCGGCAATGGTGCCGTGGCGCGTGGCATTGCTAGGCAACACCTTGCTGACCAAAAACACTTCGTCGCGCCGCCCGGCAATGGCTTCGCCCACCAGTTTTTCGGAAGCGCCATCGCCATACATTTCAGCGGTGTCTATCAAGGTCATGCCGAAGTCCAGCCCCAGGCGCAGGGTGGCGATTTCCTCGGCGCGACGGCTCGCGTGATCGCCCATGTACCAGGTGCCTTGGCCGAGTACCGGCACGGCTTCACCGGATGGAAGTTTAATCTTGCGCATACTTGCCTTTCATATTGTTGAGCGCTGCACCGCATGCACACGCCGCACAACCGCTCACGATTGCTTGAACCACGGCTTCAGGGTCGTACGCAATGTACGTTCGTCGAAACCGTGTATGACCTTGTCGTCGACGACGATCAGCGGCACGCCATTGCCACCCAGTTTCTTGTGGCCTTCATAACCGGCACTGGTTTTTTCAACATCGAGCTCGGTATATTCGATACCGTTGGCCTCGAATAGTTGCCGCGCAGCCGCGCAATAACCGCACCACTCGGTGGCATACAGCGTCACTGCCGGCTGCGCGCTCGAGACGGCGACATTGGCCGCCTTCCCGCCCGTCCACAGCGGCTTGCTCATGTATACAGCGGCGCCCAATACGGCCAGCACGATCAGCCATTTCAGCACGGCGGAAAACGGCGATCCGTTTTTTGCAACAGGCGTACCGTAACGGCCGTAGCCGGCGGGCGCCGGCTCGCCGGATGCCTTGATATAGGCAACCTGGCAGGACGGACATTGCCACTCCGGCGCTTCATCGGTCGGCTTGCGGACATACGAGCATTTCGGGCAGATGCGAGTCATGAGGAAGATGAGTCGTGGCGAATTTTTCATTATACGTAAACGCAACTCGCACCTGCACTGGCTTGCATGGCGAGCAATGCAGCGCACATGCCTGTTTTACATTCAGATGACGCGACACCTAAGAACGCGATGAATACACTCCATCAGGCATCCGTCCCAACCGGCACCCGGCAAACCTGCCATCCGCAAGACATCGAGTGCGCTTGCTTTGGGCGATGCCGGAAATCGCCGCAGATACGCGCTAAGCGTGCAGTGACAACAAAAGCAGGCCCCGGAAATATTGCATTTATAATGCCCGCTGGCGCAAAAGGTATCGCCATTTGCAAACGTCGCACTGAGCGACCAAACCCATACTCCCTTATACATGCGCCTCTTTTCCGAAAAATATCGTCTACTGACCTGGCTCAGCATTTTGCTCATAGGCGGGTTCCTGACCACGATAGTCACCAGCTATATTGTTTCTCGCAATGCGATCAGGCAGAACGTGGTGGAGCAGGCCTTGCCGCTGACCAGTGACAATATTTATTCGGAAATCCAGAAAGACATATTGCGCCCCATCTTCATCTCGTCACTGATGGCAAGCGATACTTTTCTGCGCGACTGGATCATCGTTGGCGAAACAGATATCACGCAGATCACGCGTTATCTGAAAGAGGTCAAGGACAAGTACAACACGATTACCAGTTTTCTCGTTTCCGAAAATACACAGCACTACTACCATGCGGGCGGATTGCTGAAAACCGTCAGCAAGGATGAACCGCGCGATACATGGTTCTATCGCGTCCGTGACATGCAGCCAGAATATGAAACCAATGTCGACATCGACATGGCTAACCGCGACGCCATGACGATCTTCATTAATCATCGCGTACTGGACTATGACGGCAATTTTATCGGTGCTACCGGCGTCGGTCTGACACTGGATACGATGACTGATATTCTGGACAGCTACCAGAAGCGCTTTCATCGCAATATCTATTTCACCGATGCAAAAGGTGAAATCAAGATGACCGGCAAGTCGATGCAGGATATCCACGGCCCGATTGCCAAGCTGCCGGGCGTTTCCGCCATTGCGAAAGACATCCTCAACCGCGACGTCCGTCCGACCCAGCTCGAGTACCAGCATAATGGCGCGACCATCCTGATGAGTTCGCGCTTCATCCCCGAGCTGGATTGGTATCTGCTGGTGGAGCAGGATATTACTGATGACGTACGGCCGATCGAACGGGTTTTTGTCATCAATATTATTGTCAGTGCCGTCGCCACGCTGCTGATCCTGGCCTTGACCCTGTTTGCCGTCAATCGCTATCAGCGCCGTCTGGAACAGATCGCGGGCACCGATACGCTGACCGGCCTGCTGAATCGCCAGGCCTTTGAAATCGTGTTTCAGCAGGCAATTCTGGATAGCGAGCGCAGACGCATTCCCTTGTCGGCAATTCTGTTCGACATCGATTTTTTCAAAATGGTGAACGACAATCACGGCCATCTGGCCGGCGACCGAATTTTGCAAAGCATCGCTGCCATCACTAAAAATGCCGTACGCGAAAGCGATATCGTCACGCGCTGGGGCGGCGAAGAATTCTTGGTGCTGCTGAAGGATTGTCCATTGGAGCAAGCCACCGCGCTTGCCGAAAAAATACGCAGCATGATCGCCGGCCACGACTTTGAATTGCCTGCGAGCGCGCTGCACCTGACGGTCAGCCTGGGTGTCGCCGAGTACGCCTATCGCGAAACATGGTTGAGCTTTTTCGGCCGCGCCGACACGGCGCTGTATCAGGCCAAGAGCGAGGGGCGTAATCGGGTGATCGTTTCCCGTCCCGAGGCAACGACTGACGCGCAATAGCCTGTGCATTGATGCCGGTTCCACACGCAGATTGAACCGGCGCTACACTAATCCCTCTGGCATCGATATAAACTGCGACCACATTCAACATGAGCACGACACCGACAACTGCAATGGACACGGCACTTTCCAGCGAACAGATGCTGCAATTCAGAAACAAGGGCTACCTGGTTTTCCGCGCGATGCTGGAGCCGGCTGCCTGCGAACGCATGCTCAAGGTTGCCGCCGAACAGTTGCGCGCGGCATTGCCGCCATTGGAATATGAAGCGGAGCTCGGTTATGCAGGTGCGCCCGCATCGCTGGAAGCAGAAGGCGGCAGAACCGTACGTCGTTTGCGTGGCGCTTATGATCGCGAAGCCTGCTTTCACGCTTGGGCGCAAGACGCGCGCGTGGTTTCCAGGCTGCGGCAACTATTCGATGAACCGGTTTGCCTGACATTGGCGCATCACAACTGCGTGATGACCAAGCATCCGCAATACGGTACGGCAACCGGATGGCACCGCGACATTCGCTACTGGTCGTTCACGCAGCCTGATCTGATTTGCGTGTGGCTCGCATTGGGTAATGAAACCGCAGACAATGGCGGGCTGAAATTCATCCCGGGTTCGCATCGCCTGCATATCGCTCCCGACCAACTCGACGAGCTGGATTTTTTGCGGCCCGAACATCCGGCCAATCAGGCCATCTTCGCGCAAGGAAAAATAGTCGAACTGCAGCAGGGCGACGTGGTGTTTTTTCACAGCCGCCTGTTCCATGCCGCTGGTGTCAACGCGACTTCAGCCGTCAAGACTTCCGTTGCATTCGCCTATCACGGCTGCAGCAATCAGGCGATAGCCGGCAGTCGATCGGCAGCATCGCCCGATATCCGGTTAACCGATTGACCAGGGCCGGCTAACCGGCCCTGGTCAATCGAGACCTCCCGTCACTGCGAAATCATTGCTTGGGCACGCTGGGCGGTATGCGCGACGAAGCCGGAATATCTTCCTGTACATTGCCGGGTTTTTTACGTTCGACTTCTTCCACTCCCGGTATCCCGCGTCTGTCGGTATCCATCTGCCCGGCTTCGATATCATCGAAGGCCTGCTTCATATCCTTGCGCGGTTTGGCTTCCGGGCTATCCAGTGATTCGTCCCGCTCATGCGGCAAGCGTGGCGGTTTTTCATGTTGGCCAGAAACATGGTCGACGTCTTCCTGGTCGCCCTGTTTTTCAATCGTGAAGAATTTTTCTTCTGTCAGTTTGCTAGCCATCGGCTCTCCTTTTAACTTCTTTGTATTTTTTACAGCATGGCTTTTGCATTCATCAATGATGCGCACATGCCGACGCGTTCTGCATACTGGAAGTTGGAGTTGAATAAACGACAATAATTCCCTGCTGAAGAAACCAGCGTGCCCAAACGCCTCGATTCTGCTATCATTCGCCCCGAACATTGGGGAGTAGCCGGCCTTAGTCAACTAAGGGATCTGCGTCAACATTCTTGGCCCGCAGGCCATGGTGCAGATAGTCGCAAGACTTGGCGAGACCATCGCTCAAATGACGACCGCATGGGCCGGGGTCGCTGTTTGCGCTTTGGTTATTATTCCGGCCCCAGAAAGTTTATCCCCCTCATGGAAGCATTCTTCGTCTCTACCGGCATCGTTGCGCTCGCTGAAATCGGCGACAAAACCCAACTGCTCGCTTTTCTCCTCGCTGCAAAATTCCGTCGTCCTTTGCCTATCGTGCTGGCGATTCTGGTCGCCACGATAGCCAATCATGCGTTCGCAGCGGCCATAGGCACCTGGATCACGACCTTGCTCGGGCCGGAAACGCTGCGCTGGGTACTCGGCATTTCCTTCCTGCTGATGGCAGGCTGGATTCTGATTCCCGACAAGCTTGATGAAGGCGATGCCAAATTTGCCAAGTACGGCGTTTTCATGACTACGCTGATCGCATTTTTTCTGGCCGAGATGGGCGACAAGACGCAAATTGCAACCGTCGCTCTGGCAGCGCAATACCATTCCTTCTTCTGGGTGGTGGCCGGCACCACATTCGGCATGATGCTGGCAAATGCACCGGCGGTTTATTTCGGCGACAAAATCGCCAATCGCATGCCGGTAAAGATCGTGCATCGCATCGCCGCTGCAATTTTTGTCGTGCTGGGGATGGCAACCTTGCTGGGAGCCGGTTCGCGCTTCGGTTTTTGAGTCTGTACCAAAGACAAAACCGATTTGTCATTCCCGCCGGCGCGGGAATGACAAACAGTGGCTTCACGCCTGCAAGCGCACTTTTGCAGCCTGGTATTCGGCACTCAGTTTTTGCACTGCTTCCGCCACGCTGGTGACAGCGTCTATCATGCCGACGCCCTGCCCGGCACCCCAGATATCGCGCCAGGCCTTGACCTTGTTGCCACTAGTGGAAGCGAAATCCATCACGCTCTTGTCGCCTTGCGGCAGGTTATCCGGATCCAGCCCCATGTTGATGATGGATTTGCGCAAATAGTTGCCATGTACGCCGGTGAACAAATTGCTGTAGACGATATCGGACGCTACGGATGTGACAAGCGCCTGCCGGTAGGCTTCATCCACATTCGCTTCATGCGTCGCCAGCCAGCGCGAGCCTATATATGCCAAGTCGGCGCCCATCGCCTGTGCCGCCAGCACCGCATCGCCGCTGGCAATGGCGCCCGACAAAGCGATCGTCCCTTTGAAGAATTGACGCACTTCGCCGACCAGCGCAAAAGGCGACAAGGTCCCGGCATGCCCGCCGGCGCCGGCCGCGACCAGAATCAGTCCATCGACGCCGGCGTCCAGTGCTTTGTGTGCGTGGCGTATCGAAATTACGTCGTGCAGCACGATACCGCCATAGCCGTGTATCGCATCCATCATTTCCCTGGGCGGCGCCTGCAGCGATGAAATGATGATGGGTACGCGATGCCTGACGCACACCTCTACGTCATGCGCCAGGCGATCGTTCGATTGATGCACAATTTGATTGACGGCAATCGGACCGATGATTGCGTCCGGATGTGCCGTTTTGTAGGCGGCAAGATCGGCCTGCATATCGGTCAGCCAGCGATCGAGCAATTCAGCCGGGCGCGCATTCAAGGCAGGGAAGGCGCCGACTATGCCTGCCTTGCATTGCGCCAGCACCAGCTCGGGGCCGCTGGCAATGAACATCGGTGCGCCGATGACCGGCAGGGCAAGGTTTTGCAATACGGCGGGGAGATGGTCTTGCGAGCGACGGGTCATGAGCGATACTCCTTGGGTAGCATGGCATGCCGTGCGCATGCCATCGTTTACAGGAATCGGTCCAGCAGTTTGCGGCTGTGCTTGTCGAGTTTTTGCAAATCACGAATCAGGAACTGGATGCCGTGCGTGTCGGCAATGATCAATGACGATTCACCGATGCGGCGTATATCTTCCTCGCCCTTCAGCACCAGCAGCGCATCGCCACGACTAGTCGCCACCGTCCAGGTACTCGGCGATGCGAATGCGGACACATGTTTGATCCTGGTAATTTCCGGCAGGAATTCGCGACTGGCCAACTCTTCTTCCAGCAACCCACGGATGGTCTCCGGCAAATCGCTCAGACGATCTATCCATGCCAGCTCGCGCCCGTCCGTACTGACGATGGCGATGCCGGTATCCGGCGCTGCGATCGGGAAGGCACGTACCGGGACGACGCCCTCATGCACCTCAGTCTCGCCGGGTGCGGAATAGACCAGTTTGCCGAACGCATTGCGGCTCAGTTGAAACGGTATCGATTGCACGTCGCTCATGCCAGCCCCTCTTCCGCGCTGTCTTCCAGCATATCCTGTTCGGCCTGCCGCTGCTGCGCCTGATACAGCTTGTAATACGCACCCTCGCGCGCCAGCAATTCATCGTGCGAACCGACTTCGACGATCTGCCCCCGGTCCATCACGACGATGCGATCGGCGCGACGCAGCGTGGACAGGCGGTGTGCGATGGCTATCGTGGTGCGGCCGCGCACCAGATTGTCGAGCGCTTTTTGAATCTCGCGCTCGGTCGTCGTATCGACCGATGAAGTAGCTTCATCCAGAATCAGGATATGCGGATCGATCAGCAGCGCACGCGCAATCGAAATGCGCTGGCGCTCGCCGCCGGACAGGGTTTGTCCGCGTTCGCCGACCATCGAATCGTAGCCGTGCGGCAGGCGCAAAATGAATTCATGCGCATTCGCCGCACGCGCGGCCGCAATGATTTCTTCACGACTGGCATCCGGTTTGCCGTACGCGATATTGTCGGCGATGGTACCGAAGAACAGGAAGGGTTCCTGCAGCACCAGGCCGATGTTGCGACGATATTCCGGAATCGGAATCGAGCGTACATCGATGCCGTCGACCAGAATCGCGCCGTCCGACACATCGTAGAAACGGCAGATCAGATTGACCAGCGTACTTTTGCCGGAACCGCTGTGGCCGACCAGGCCTATCATTTCGCCCGGCTGGATATCGAGATCCAGTCCGCGTATCACGGCCCGGTTGCCGTAGCGGAAACCGATATTTTTGATCGTGATTTTCCCCTGCACGTTTGTCAGATGCACGGGATTGGTCGCTTCCGGCACGCTGGAAACGTGGTCCAGAATATCGAAAATGCGTTTCGCGCCGGTGGCGGCTTTTTGCGTCACCGAAACGATACGGCTCATCGAATCCAGCCGTGTATAGAAGCGCGTGATGTAGGCCAGGAAGGCCGTCAGCACACCGACCGTGATCAGGCCCTGCGATACCTGCCAGATGCCGAGCGCCCACACCACCAGCAAACCGATTTCGGTCAGGAGGGTAACAGTAGGCGAAAACAGCGACCAGACTTTGTTGACGCGATCGTTGATCGCCAGATTATGTTTGTTGGCTTCACGGAAACGCACCGCTTCGCGCTTTTCCTGTGCAAATGCCTTCACCACGCGGATGCCGGGGATGGTATCGGCCAGCACATTGGTCACTTGCGACCAGATCCTGTCGATTTTTTCAAAGCCGTTGCGCAATTTGTCGCGCACCACGTGGATCATCCACGCGATGAACGGCAACGGCAGCAAGGTGACCAGCGCCAGCCACGGATTGATCGAAATAAGAATTGCCGCCGTCATGATGATCATCAAAACGTCGGTGAAGAAATCCAGCAAATGCAGTGACAAAAATACGCAGATGCGATCCGTCTCCGAACCGATACGCGTCATCAGATCGCCGGTACGTTTGCCGCCGAAATATTCCAGTGACAGGCGCAGCAGATGTTCATACGTGGTGGTGCGCAAATCCGCACCTATGCGCTCGCTGACCAGTGCCAGTATGTAGGTGCGTGCCCAGCCCAAACCCCACGCCAGCACGGCCGAACCGAATAAACCGCTCAGGTACAGCACCACCAGGCTGCTATCGATTTCCACGCCGTTCTGATACGGGATCAGTACGTTATCCATCAGCGGCAGCGTCATGTACGGCGGCACCAGCGTTGCCGCCGTAGAGCCCAGCGTCAACAGAAAGCCCAACAGCAACTGCCCGCGATACGGTTTGGCAAAACGCCACAAACGAAACAGCGAAGCCGTGGACGGCGGCTGTTCTTCCGCTACGCCGTCGACATCCGCGTCTTCCTCTTCATTGCGCGCATCCGGCTCGGCCAGGGGCGTCGCAACACCACTCGCAATCGCATGCTGCAACTGCTCGAAGCTGGTAATCAGTTGCAGCGCGGCAGGATTTTGCGCCAGCGTATAACGCCAGCTTGCCAGGCGCGATGTTGCATCGTGTAATTCCAGCGTGCCGACGCCGGCATGATCGTAATGCTTGAGCGTCAATTCCGCATGGCAAGGCCAACTGTGCCAGCCTGTTTCTGTACGGGAACGCGACAGCAGACGCATATTAGTCAAAATGACGATGCCCGGCACAAAATGCAGGCTGGAATCAAGGTCAAGATCCAGATGAGCGAGTATGATTTCATCCTTGCTCATTTGACTATTGGCCTCCTGCCAGGCAGCAGGAAGAACGTATCTTGTTGACAACAATGGTGGGGACGCGGTTTTCATCAAGGCAGAAAGCGTTTTCGTGACGAACGGATGTTCAGTGAATGACGACCAGAATATAGGGTTTTATCTCAAATTGGCGGCCAGTATATCCAAACGCATGCAGCTTGTTGCTGCGTATTTGGTCCCAGGTGAAATATAATCGCCAAACAAGTAAACCAAAGAACGCCGAGCGCGTTACATCAATTTTAGCCATAGTAGTTTTGGCTTCTATAAAACACTCATCCATTACAAAATGAACAACAAAACCATCGAGATTATCGATGTGCTGAGTCTACGCGGCCCAAATATATGGACCTATCGCCCAGTGCTTGAAGCTTGGGTAGATATCGGCGATCTGGAAGATTCGCCGTCCAATACCATTCCCGGATTCTATGAGCGCCTGACCGCCTGGCTGCCCAGCCTGGTTGAACATCATTGTGGCGTCGGCGTACACGGCGGCTTTTTGATGCGTTTGCGCGAAGGCACCTGGCCTGGCCACATCATGGAACACGTGATGATAGAGCTGCAGAACCTTGCCGGTATGCAAACCGGGTTCGGCAAAGCGCGTGAAACCGGCAAACGCGGCGTCTACAAAGTCGTCGTCCGCGCCCGCCATGAAGAAGTCAGCCGCGCGGCACTGTTTGCCGCCCGCGATCTGGTGATGGCTGCCATCGAAGATCAACCCTACGATGTTAAATCCACTGTCAACAATCTGCGCAACATTCTGGAATCCGTCGCCCTGGGCCCCAGCACCGGCTGCATCGTCGAAGCAGCAACCGATCGCCGCATTCCATCGATGCGCCTGAATGACGGCAATCTGGTGCAACTCGGCTACGGCATCAAGCAACGCCGCATCTGGACCGCCGAAACCGACCAGACCAGCGCCATTGCGGAAACCATTTCCAGCGACAAGGAACTGACCAAGACGCTGCTGCAATCCTGCGGCGTGCCGGTACCGGAAGGTCGTATCGTCAACAGTGCCGCCGATGCATGGGAAGCCGCCGAAAGCATAGGCTTGCCGGTCGTCATCAAGCCGCTGGATGGCAATCACGGTCGTGGCGTTTCCACCAATCTGAATACGGCTGCCGATATCGAGGCGGCTTTTTTATTGGCCGAACAGGAAAGCAGCGACGTCATCGTCGAACGCTTTATCCGCGGCAACGAACATCGCCTGCTGATCGTAGGTGGCAAACTGGTTGCTGCCGCGCGTGGCGAAGAAGCTACCATCGTTGCCGACGGCAAATCCAGCATTTTCGAACTGATCAACAGCCAGCTCAATAGCGATCCGCGTCGCGGCAGCAGCGAAGATTGTCCGCTCAATCTGATCCTGATCGATGAAGCAGACGATCCGCGCGTCGTACTGCTGGAACTGGCGCGCCAGGGTTACACCACCGAATCCATCCCGGCCGCCGGCGAAAAGATTCTGGTGCAACGCAACGGCAACGTTGCATTTGACGTTACCGACCAGGTGCATCCAACCGTGGCTGCAGCAGCATCACTGGCGGCCCGCATCGTCGGACTGGACATCGCTGGCGTCGATCTGGTGGTCGAAGACATTTCCAAACCGCTGACCGAACAAGGCGGTGCCATCGTTGAAGTCAACGCCGGCCCAGGTTTGCTGATGCACCTGAAACCAGCCGACGGCCCCGCGCGCCCGGTGGGCCGTGCGATTGTCGACCACCTGTTCGCTGCGGATGAAAGCGGCCGCATTCCTATCGTCGGCGTCACCGGTTCACACGGCACCACAGTCGTCTCGCGCCTGATCGCATGGTTGCTGCACTTGCAAGGCGCATATGTCGGCCTGGCATGCAAGGATGGTTTGTTCCTGCGCCAGCGCCCTGTTTTGAAAAAAGCCAGCGACAACTGGGATGCCGGACGTCAGGTGCTCATGAATCGCATGGTGGAAGCTGCCGTATTTGAAAACGGTAGCAAGGCCATTCTGTCGGAAGGCCTGGCCTACGACTGGTGTCAGGTAGGTGTCGTCACGAATATCGATCCGGCCGACACCCTGCCGGAATTTTATATCGACGATGCAGAGCAGATGAGCCGTGTGCTGCGCACCCAGATTGATGTCGTGCTATCGACTGGCGTAGCGGTATTGAACGCTGCCGATGAGCGGGTGGCGGACATGGCTTCCCTGTGCGACGGCAGCGTGATTTTCTTTGCCGCATCACCGACAGAAGCGGTAATGAGCGCACATCTGGCGAGCGGCCAACGCGCCGTGTTCATGCGCGACGGCAATATCGTTTTGGCAACCGGCAAAGAAGAAATTCTGATCGACAACGCAACACCACATGCTGCACTCACGATGGAAAACAGCCTCGCCGCCGTAGCGGCAGCGTGGGCATTGGGTATTGGCCCCGAGCTGATCCGTGCCGGGATAGAAACATTTGAAGCAACTGATGCGGCCATCGCCGCTTAAAGCGCCATGAGCACTGTATACGCATATCACGACAACAAACTAACCGATGCAGTTTACACTCCTGCATCCACCAACAAAGTGCCGCGCAGTCGCAAGACCCGGCAGGTTGCGCCCAGAAGAAAGATGTCTATGGAAATATCCCGCGTTCGTGCCCTGCGCGGCCCCAACCTCTGGAGCCGGCACACGTCGATCGAAGCCATTGTGTCGTGCAATGAATCGGAACAAGACATTGCTGCCATTCCCGGCTTCGAAGACCGCTTGCGCGCGCGCTTTCCGGAAATAAAATTCATCGAAAGCGCGCGCCCGAAAAAAGCGTTTTCGATGGCCGATGTGCTTGAATTCGCTGCACTCGGCCTGCAGGCGCAAGCCGGTTGTCCGGTGACATTCAGCCGCACGATAGCAACCGTCGAAAAAGACACTTACCAGGTCGTGGTCGAATACACGGAAGAAGCCGTCGGTCGGCTCGCCTTTGAACTGGCACAAGAGCTGTGCCGCGCCGCAGTGGAAGATACGCCGTTCGACCTGGCAACTGCGCTGGCCAGCCTGCGCGAACTGGATGAAGACATTCGGCTCGGACCCAGCACCGGCGCCATCGTCGATGCCGCCGTCCTGCGCGGCATTCCGTATCGCCGCCTGACCGAAGGCAGCATGGTGCAGTTCGGCTGGGGCAGCAAACAGTTGCGCATACAAGCTGCGGAAACCAGCTTCACCAGCGCGATCGCGGAATCGATTGCGCAAGACAAGGAAATGACCAAGCTGCTGCTGAGCGCAGCCGGTGTACCGGTGCCCGACGGCCGTTCGGTTACAACCGCGGACGATGCATGGCTTGCCGCCACTGAAATCGGCGCCGCCGTGGTCATCAAACCACGCGACGGCAATCAGGGCAAGGGCGTTTCCGTCAACCTGAAAACCCGCGAAGAAATCGAAGTCGGCTTTGCCGCAGCGCAAGTTATTTGCGACGACGTAGTGATCGAACGCTATATCTCGGGCCAGGATTACCGCTTCCTCGTGGTCGGCAAACAGCTGATCGCCGCCGCCCGTCGCACACCGCCGGAAGTTATCGGCGATGGCGTACAAACCATACAGCAATTGATCGATCAGGTTAACCTCGATCCCTTGCGCGGTGACGGCCACGCATCACCACTGACCAAGATCAAGGTAGACAAAACGACTCTGGCCACGCTGGAAAAACAAAGCCACACGCTGGAAAGCATTCCGGCCAAAGGCGTGCCTGTGGTATTGCGCAACAATGCCAACCTGAGCACTGGCGGCATCGCCACCGACGTCACCGACGATGTGCATCCCGAACTGGCGGCACGCGTGGTCGAAGCAGCGCAAATGATCGGTCTGGATATCGCTGGTGTCGATCTGGTGTGTGAAAACGTCCACAATACGCTGGAAGAACAAGGCGGCGGCATCGTCGAAGTCAATGCTGCACCCGGCTTGCGCATGCACATCAAACCTTCGTTCGGCAAAGGCCGTCCGGTCGGCGAAGCAATTGTTTCCACCATGTTTGCCGAAGGCGACGATGGCCGCATCCCGGTTGTCGCCGTTGCCGGCACCAACGGCAAAACCACCACCGTGCGTTTGATTGCGCATATTTTGCAAGCCAACAAGCACCGCGTCGGCATGACCACTACCGATGGCGTGTACATCGAAAATCAGCGCATCGATACCGGCGACTGCAGCGGCCCGCGCAGCGCACGCAATGTATTGATGCATCCGGATGTCGATGCAGCCGTGTTTGAAACCGCACGCGGCGGTGTCCTGCGCGAAGGTCTGGGTTTCGACCGCTGCAACGTCGCCGTCGTTACCAATATCGGCGTGGGCGATCATCTGGGCCTGAACTTCATTTCGACCGTGGAAGATCTGGCGGTCGTCAAACGTGTCATCGTGCAAAACGTGGCGCCCAACGGCACCGCCGTATTGAATGCCGCCGATCCGATGGTGGCCAACATGGCAGCCAGTTGCCCCGGCAGCGTGACCTTCTTTGCCAAGGACGGCAACCATGCCGTACTGGCCACGCACCGCGCAAAAGGCCATCGCGTAGTGTTCCTCGACGGTACTTCCATCGTGGCGTCGGAAGGTGCGTTCGAGCACCGGATTGCGCTGGCCGATATTGCGATCACGCATAACGGTCTGATCGGTTTCCAGATCGAAAATGCCATGGCCGCAATCGGCGCCGCATGGAGCCTCAATCTGTCCTGGGATATCGTATTGAACGGCTTGCGTACATTTGAAAACAGCGCCGCCACCACACCGGGCCGTTTCAATCTGTTTACGCACCACGGCGCCACCGTCATCGCCGACTACGGCCACAACCCGGATGCCATCGAAGCGCTGACCCACGCCGTGGAAGCCATGCCGGCCAAACGCCGCATGGTTGTCATCAGCGGTGCCGGCGATAGGCGCGACGACGATCTGCGCCGCCAGACTGAAATCCTCGGCGATGCATTTGACGACGTGATTCTGTATGAAGACCAATGCCAGCGCGGCCGTGCAGATGGCGAAGTGCTGGCATTGCTGCGTCAGGGTTTGACAAAGGCAAAGCGGGCAAAATCAATAAAGGAAATTCACGGTGAATTTTTGGCGATCGATACCGCATTGGCTAGCCTGCAAGCGGGTGATCTATGTTTGATCCTGGTGGACCAGGTAGAAGAAGCACTGGCGCATATTGCCTCGCGCGTAGCGTGATCCCAAAAATAAAAAGCCAGCACAACGCTGGCTTTTTATTTTAGAGAAAATTGTCTTGGAATTGGTAGCGCAGACCGATTGCATGCTGATCCGCTTTCGACTCATCACCTTTTCCCATTTCTCGCAGCATGGCTTGCTTGAACATTTCGCATTAATGGCTTCCTCAGGCTGGATTGAGCCGCTCTACAGAGTAGCTAGGAATAATGCGCAGCCTGCGCCATATATTCATGATGTTCAGTATTGATATGCGAAATGCGCCATTCGACCGGCTGATCGTCATATGAATAAGCCACGCGCCGCACCTCCAGCAAGGGCGCACCTATCGCCAGATGCAACAGATCAGCATAGCGCGCATCGGCGCTGACCGCGCGCAGGCGTTCTTCAATACGAATAATGCTGATGCCGAAGCGCACCTGGTACAGACTGTACAAGGTGTTCGGGCGATTACGTAGCACTGCTTCCGTAAGCCCGACGAACAACAAATCCGGCACCGTGATGTCATCGACGATCACCGGCGCACCCTGCAGGCTCAGGACATTGGTAAATTCATACACCTTGCTGCCAGGCTGACGCAGCTTTTGCACCGCCAGCGTACCTGCTTTCTTTTTGGCGAAAGCAATCAACTCCAAATGCGGATAGCTCTTGGTACCATCATGGTTAGCCACGTTGAAAAAACGGAACATTTGCTGTTCGCGGTTGTGCATGGAGACAAAAGTGCCGCGACCTTGATGCCGGATCAGGATATTTTCCGCGACCAGCTCGTCTATCGCCTTGCGCAAGGTTCCGATCGACACGGAAAACAATTCACATAATTTTTTCTCGGCCGGAATCGCTTCGCCGGGTTTCCACTCGCCTGCCGCAAGCGCGCGCAGCACACGACGTTTGACCTCTTTGTAGAGGGTGGTTCCTACGGTAGTGGAGTGATCGAATTCAAGCATATTTGTCAATTGTCTCGATGTTGAGCTGTGAGCAGATCTGCTGTGCGGCGTACAAAAAATTCTCATGTGGAATTGATCATAGCACCGGAAAGATGAAAGTGATACATGTCATATAGTTGACATTGATGATTATGCAGTCTACAGTCGTGCGCAATATGTGGACGAAGAGCATGCCGGTAATTGCCGGCAGCTGATTGATCAATGTCAATATCAGTGCCTGCGAACTTATTTGATGACTTCTCAATTCGGCGTAGTGTTGTTTGGCGCGATGCTGGCGGCGATCGTGTCGGGCAGCAGCGGTTTTGCCTTTGGGCTGATTGCTTCGGCGGTCTGGCTGCATGTGCTGGCACCCAGCCAGGTTGTGCCCCTAGTAGTCGCTTGTTCGCTCTTGGTTAATCTGGTGATGGTGTGGCAGTTGCGCCGCGTAATCAAATTGAATCTGTTATGGCCGTTCTTGCTGGGCGCAATGGTCGGCGTACCGATAGGTGTAGCGGCGCTGCATAGCCTGGATGCAAAAATGGTGCGGCAAGGCGTGGGCGCACTACTGATTACTTATAGTACGTACATGTTTTTGCAGCCGAAGATGCCGGTGATTCGTCTGACAGGCCTCAGCGGCAAGATTGCCGATGGCGCAGTCGGCATGCTGGGCGGTTTCATGGGAGGGGCCACCAGCCTCAATGGCGTATTCCCAACCTTGTGGTGCGGTTTGCGCGGCTGGACCAAGTCGGAGCAACGCGGCGTGTTCCAGCCTTATATTTTGATCGTGCATGCCGTAACGCTGGCATGGATGGGAGGTGCCGGTGAGCTCAATCGGCAAACCGGCATAGATATTTTGCTGTGCGTGCCGGCCTTGTTGATAGGTAGCTGGCTGGGGCTGCGTTTGTTTCATCACGTCAGCGAAAAGGGATTCCGGAAATTGATGCTCGGTTTGTTCTTCCTGTCCGGATTGGCTTTGGTAGTTTCTCGATGAAAGGTTGTTCTGCAGTTACGCGATAGTCCATTAGAAAAAACTTAACGATTCGGTTTTGTCTCAAATAAATCAAAAACGAGGAGATGTCATGAAATTTCGCACATTCAGTTTACGCGCGCTAATTGGTTCATGTTTTTTAATGGGAGCGATCGCTAACGTTTCCGCCGAGGTCAACAAAATCGGTATCGCGCAGCAGTACGGCATCAGCTACCTGCCGCTCATGATCATGGAAGAAAACAAGCTGCTGGAGAAAGCAGCAAAGGAAGCCGGCTTGGGCGACATCACGGTGCAATGGGCCAAGTTCGCCGGCGGTAACGTCATGAACGATGCGCTGCTGTCCGGCGACCTGCAATTTGCTTCCGGCGGCTTAGGGCCATTCATTACCTTGTGGGCCAAAACCAAAGACAACATCGGCGTCAGGGCAGTAGCCGCCATGAATTCCATGCCGCTCTTACTGAATACCCGCAACCCTGATATCAAGACGCTGCAAGACTTTACCGAAAAAGACAAGATTGCATTACCGGCAGTAAAAGTATCGATCCAGGCGATCACACTGCAAATGGCGGCAGAAAAAGCCTTCGGATCGGGCCAGGAAAATCGACTCGATAAATTCACCGTCACGCAATCGCATCCCGATGGCATGGCCGCCATGCTGTCCGGCAGTAGCGAAATCAATAGCCACTTCACTTCCCCACCCTTCCAATACACGGAACTGGATAGACCCGGCATCCATACGGTAGTCAATTCCTATGAAGTCACCGGCGGACCACATACCTTTAACGTGGTGTGGGCCAGCAAAAAATTCGTTGATGCGAATCCCAAAACCTATGCCGCATTCCTGAAGGCATTCGACTCGTCGATTGCGATGATCAACAAGGATAAGAAGGCTGCAGCGGAATTTTATATTCGTGCGAGCAAGTCCAAAGAGAGCGTGGAATCAATCGAAAAAATGCTCAACGATCCGAATATAGAGTTCACCACCACTCCGAAAAACACCATGAAATATGCTGATTTCATGTATCGCATCGGCATGGTGAAAGTAAAGCCGGCTTCGTGGAAAGACATGTTTTTCCCGAATATGTACAACCTGCCTGGCAGCTGATCCATCACTCTCATACAAACGGAACTCAGATGACGACAAGTCTCAAGGTCAAGGTCTGGCGCGGCAAGCAGGATGGCGCTTTTGTCAGTTATGAGGTGCCACGGCGGGAGAGCCAGACCGTGCTGGATGTAGTGACCTACATCCAGCGCCATCTGGATAGCACACTGAGCTATCGCTTCTCCTGCCGGGTCGGGATGTGCGGCTCATGCGCGATGACCGTCAATGGCGTCGCGCGCTGGACCTGCCGCACGCACGTGTCGAAAGTGGCCAGCAATGGCGAACTGGAAATCGCGCCACTGTCTAACCTGCCGGTGGTGAAAGATCTGGCTACCGACATGAGCGAATTCTTCGATAAATGGGCACGCGGCAAAGGTCAGTTCAAAGGCACACGCACGCGCCATGAAGAATTCGCCAGCGTCGATCCGGCATCCAAGGCGCGCGTGGCAGCCAGCGCCGGAATCGAGTGCATCGGTTGCGGCGTCTGTTACGCCTCATGTGATGTGGTGACGTGGCGTCCGGCCTTTCTCGGCCCCGCAGCACTGAATCGCGCCTGGACTCTGGTCAACGATGTACGCGACGCCAATCAGGAAGAACGGCTGCGTGCAGTCGCGGGCGATTCTGGTTGCCATGCCTGTCATACACAAGGTTCGTGTACGCAGCGTTGCCCGAAACAGATCGCACCGACGGCTGGTATTGCTGGCCTGAAACTGCTTGCAGCACGCGCGGCACTGCGAGGGAAACTATGAGCAGCGTCGCAGCGCAACAGGCACGTGCGTGGTACGTGCAACGCATCAGCGCGATGGTATTGGCACTCTGCGTCATCGTGCATATCGGCATCATCATGTATGCCGTGCGTGGCGGTTTGAGCGGCAGCGAAATTCTGGCACGCACACGCGGCAGCTGGGCATTCGGCTTGTTTTACAGCGTTTTTGTACTGGCTTGTGCCGCACACGTACCGGTCGGGCTGGCCAACATCGCACAGGAATGGCTGGGCTGGACTGCCGGTCGCTCGCGCATGCTGTCGCTATTGGCGGGGCTGCTGATCCTGGCGATGGGATGGTGTGCAGTATATGGAGTAACACTGTCATGAAGCGTACCAACGATTACCGCGCCAGATCGCATCCGGCTTACTGGGCTTTTCTCGTACATCGTTTGTCCGGACTGGTGCTGGCCCTGTTCCTGCCGCTGCACTTCTTGGCGCTCAGCCAGGCTATACGCGGCGAGGCAGAACTCAATGCATTCATCCGTATTGCCGATCAACCCTTGTTCAAGTTCGGCGAATGGGGTCTGGTGGTGCTGCTATCGCTGCACATGATGGGCGGCGTACGCTTGCTGCTGATCGAGTTTCGCGACTGGAGCGGGACCCGCAACAATTGGATAGCCGCTGCACTTGGGGTCGGCCTGGCAACCGGATTGGCATTTGCACTTGCCCTTATTAGCTAATACAGACAGGAACGGACACCGTGAAAATCGACCTGAAGATAGTTGAAGAGACGGCCAAGGAGTTGTATATCCGCGCCCTCAAAATTCTTCCACCCGACATCAAGAGTGGTTTATCGGAGCTGGTAAAACATGAGACCGCACCCAGCGCAAAAAACATACTGGCGACGATGGTCACCAATATCAGCGTCGCTGAAGCACAAGACAATCTGCTCTGCCAGGACACCGGTGTACCCATTTACAAGATCACCATCGGCAGCGGCGTTGAAGTCGATGGCTATGCATTGAAGCAGGCGATCCGCACCGGTTGCGAACGCGCCACGCGCGAACATCCGCTGCGCTCCTCCGTCGTCCATCCGCTGACGCGCAAAAACGAACACACATCGTGCGGCATAGAAATCCCTGCGATCAGCATCGATTTTTCTCCAACGCCTGATGTGATGACGATACTGATGATTCCGAAAGGCAGCGGCTCCGAAAACAATTCCTTCCTGAAGATGGCGATCCCGGCAGAAGGCATAGACGCGATCAAGAAATTCACCGTCGATTGCGTGCTGGCAGCCGGAGGAAAAACCTGCCCACCGACGATAGTCGGCGTCGGCATAGGCGGCACTTCCGAGTTGTGTGTGGCGCTGGCCAAGCGTGCATCCACGCGTGCGCTTGGCACGCACTGCGCCGATCCGGCAGGCGCCGAACTGGAACAGCAATTGTCTGCCGCTATCAATGGCCTGGGCGTAGGTCCGCAAGGATTGGGCGGCGATTCCACGGCATTTGCGGTGCATATAGAATTGGCGGCGACACACATCACGATGAACCCGGTCGCAGTCAATATGCAATGTCATTCCGCGCGACGGGCGACGGCAACCTTCACGCCAGCCGGCGTGGCTTTCGGATTCTGATCATGGCCCATTACGAACTCAGCACGCCAGTGAGCGAAGCGCAGATTCGACAATTGCGCATCAACGATACGGTGACCTTGCAGCAAACGCTGTTCGGTATACGCGACGCCACCCAGATCCACATGTTCGATCGCGGTCGCACGACGCGCTTCGACCTGAACGGTCATGCGGTGATACATACCGCACCGAATGTGAAGAAGGTTGAAGCTAGCGACGCTTACCCCGCTGGCTACCAGCCGATCTGCATAGGCACTACCACCTCGGATCGTATGGAGCGGTTCACACGTCCCTTGATGACCAAGAACGGTGTGCGCATCATCATCGGCAAAGGCGGCATGCGCGAAGATTCACTGGCAGCGTTCGGCGAACTCGGCGGCGTGTATCTGGCCATCGTCGGCGGTACGGCAGCTTTGGAAACCACCTGGATTACGCAAATTGAAGATGTCGATCTGGATGATCTGAATCCGGAATCGTTATGGAAATTCCGCATCGCCAATTTCGGTCCTTTGCTGGTAGCGATGGATAGCCATGGCGGCAGTCTGTACAACGACATCAACAAAGGTATGCAAGCGCGCCGCGCAGAAGTACTGGCCAGCCTTGGAGTGAAAAGCACATGAGCACCAACACCAGCATCAAGCGCGTAGTGACGGACATTCTGGTACTGGGCTCAGGCGGTGCCGGCCTGTTTGCCGCATTGCATGCGCATCAAGCCAATCCGGAGCTATCGATCACGGTGGCGGTAAAAGGCTTGCTCGGCAAGTCCGGCTGTACACGCATGGTGCAAGGCGGCTACAACGTCGCATTGGCTGAAGGCGATTCGATCGAACGGCATTTCATGGATACCATCGAAGGCGGCAAATGGCTGTCCGATCAGGATCTGGCGTGGACGCTGGTCACCAAGGCGATCGAACGCATCCATGAACTGGAAAACGAACTCGGCTGCTTCTTTGATCGCAATCCGGATGGCACCGTGCATCAGAAAGCCTTCGCCGGCCAGACTTTCGATCGCACAGTGCACAAGGGCGACCTGACCGGAATTGAAATCATGAACCGGCTGGCCGAACAAATCTGGCATCGCGGCATCGCGCGACTGGAAGAACATCGTGCAGTGGAATTGATCAAGACCGCAGACGGCAAATCGCTGGCCGGCGTGTTGATGATAGACATGCGCTGCGGAGAATTTGTCTTCGTGCAAGCCAAGGCCGTGTTGCTGGCGACCGGCGGCGGCCCGACCATGTATAAATTCCACACACCGTCTGGCGAAAAAAGCTGCGACGGCTTGGCCATGGCTTTGCGTGCCGGATTACCGTTACGCGATATGGAGATGGTGCAATTTCATCCAACCGGATTATTGGCCGGGCCGGATACCCGTATGACAGGCACCGTGCTGGAAGAGGGCTTGCGCGGTGCCGGCGGCTATCTGCTCAATGGCTTGAAAGAGCGCTTCATGCAGAACTACGATCCGCGCAAGGAACGCGCCACGCGCGATATCGTATCGCGCTCGATTTATTCCGAAATGCGTGCCGGACGTACTACGCCCAATGGTGGCGTATACATCCAGATGGCGCACTTGGGACCAGAAAAAGTACGTGTGCAATTCAAGGGCATGGTCGAGCGTTGTGCCGATTGCGGCTTTGATCTCGCCGCTGACTTGGTGGAAGTGGTGCCAACCGCGCATTACATGATGGGTGGCGTGATCTTCCGACCTGATTGCACGACGGCATTGCACGGCTTGTTTGCAGCCGGCGAAGATACCGGCGGCGTGCACGGTGCCAATCGCTTGGGTGGCAATGGTGTTGCCAACTCCACCGTGTTTGGCGGCATAGCTGGCGAATCGATGGCAGCATGGCTGCTCAACAACAATGAATTGCGCGAACCCGATATTGCCGCGATCGAACTAAGCATCACGGCGCATCGCGCACCGTTCGGCAATCCGATCGGCAATCTGCAAGCCTTGCGTGAAGCGCTGTACGAATGCATGTGGGAAGACGTCGGCATCTTGCGTACCGCAGAAGGTTTGCGCCGCGGGATCGCCAAGCTGGCGGAATTGGATCGCGAGTTATTAACTATCGGCGTGGCCGACGATGATCCTGCATTCAATATGACCTGGCATGACTGGATGAATCTGCGTAGCTTGCTGGCCGTCAGTCGTGTGATTGCGACGGCAGCGCTGGCGCGTGAAGATTCGCGCGGTGCGCACTTCCGCGAAGATGCACCGCAGACCAGTGCATTGGCTACGTCTGCTTATACGGTAGTGAAACAAGATGGCGATGCCTTGACGGTAACGACGCAGGCAGTGAATTTTGTGCGGGTCAAACCAGGCGAGACATTACTGGTCGAGACAGAGAGCGCTTGATCGATAACGCTGATCGCTTCGGCGTAAAGCCTGAATGCGATCAGCGGCGTGACAAATTACTGCGCAATCGGTGCCACGTATTCGTGCTTCTCGGTGTTGATATACGAGATGCGCCATTCGATAGGCAGATCATTATATGAAAACGCCACACGCCGTACTTCCAGTATGGGCGTGCCAAGCTTGAGGCCCAGCAGGGCTGCGTGCTTCTCGCCGACAGGGGCTGCGCGCAAGCGCTCTTCCGTACGAATGACACTGAGGCCGAAATCAATCTGATACAGGTTGTAAAGCGTATTGGGACGATTGCGTATCTGCGCTTCGGTCAGGCTGACAAACAATGGTTCCGGCAAGACGATGTCGTCAACGATCACGGGCTGTTCTTGCAGGTACAAAAGATTGGTAAACGCAAATACCTTGCCCGTCGCCGGCAACAGCAGCTTTTCCGCCGCGTGCTTATCGGCACGACGCTTGGCAAATTCGACCAGCGATAGTTGCGGGTAAGTCTTGTTGCCTGAGTGATCGGTCACATTAAAGAAGCGAAACATCTGCTGCGCACGATTGTGCTGCGCCACGTAAGTACCCCGCCCCTGATGTCGAATCAGTATGTTTTCCGCAACCAGCTCGTCTATCGCCTTGCGCAAGGTGCCGATCGATACCGAAAACCGCTCGCACAGTTTCTTTTCCGCAGGAATCGCTTCACCCGGCTTCCACTCACCGGCGGCCAGCGCGCGCAATACCTGCTTCTGCACTTCTTTGTAGAGCGTGGTTCCGACCGCAGGAATGGAGACGTTTGCTTTGATATTCATAGGCCGCAACTATAAACCATAACGCTTCCCTTACGCATCACACCCGCGGTACATAAGGCCTTTATCGACTCCGAAAAAATAAATATAAGTGATATAGGTCATATAGTTGACTTGAGCGAAAAGTAGTCATAGTATCGATGCATTCGATCTCAGGCCAGCAGATGCCTTCGAATACGCAAACCCAAATTTAAAGGAGCGACAAAATGATTCATGTTGTTTTGCATGACGCTAAGGACACCGTGGCAGTTGCGGTAGTCGAAGGCATTAAGGCCGGCACCGATCTGACTGCTTGGATCATGGACGATGACCGCACTGTCAGCATCAAGGCACTCCAGGACATCCCGATGGGACACAAGATCGCGATGAAACCGATGGCCGTCGGCGACACCGTTTTCAAATACGGTGTCGATATCGGCAAGGTTGTGGCTGCAGCAAAGGCAGGCGAACACGCGCATGTCCACAACATCAAAACCAAACGCTGGTAGAGGTTCCGAATAAATCCCTTGCGCGATGCATCTCAGACCACGCGCGGTGATTTCTTCGCAACCAGACACGGCGCATGCCAAATCAGAACAAACATCCATCTCAACTGAGTTCCAGAGGCCCAAATGATCACTAAAGACAGCACTTTCCTTGGCTACCGCCGTGAAAACGGTCGCGTCGGCGTTCGCAATCACGTCATCATCCTGCCGCTCGACGATTTATCGAACGCCGCATGTGAAGCCGTCGCCAACAACATCAAAGGGACCATGGCGATCCCGCATCCTTATGGTCGCCTGCAATTCGGCGCCGATCTCGATCTGCATTTCCGCACATTGATCGGCACCGGCTCCAACCCGAACGTCGCAGCGGTCGTCGTGATCGGGATCGAAGACAGCTGGACCAAGAAAATCGTCGACGGCATTGCCGCAACGGGCAAACCCGTCGTGGGCTTCGGCATCGAAGGCCACGGTGATCACGAAACCATCATGAATGCGTCGAAGAAGGCGCGTGAATTCATGCAGTGGGCGTCCGAGAAAAAGCGTGAGGAATGCCATATCAAGGAATTGTGGGTGTCGACCAAATGCGGTGAAAGCGACACCACGTCCGGTTGCGGCGCCAACCCTACTGTCGGTGCCGCATTCGACAAGCTGCATGCGCTGGGCTCAACCCTGGTGTTCGGCGAGACGTCCGAAATTACCGGCGGCGAAAGCATCCTGGCCGCACGTTGTGCCAATGATGAAGTACGCAAACAGTTCATGTTCATGTTCGATCGCTATCAGGACATGATCAATCGCCACAAAACCTCGGATCTGTCTGACTCGCAGCCAACCAAGGGCAATATCGCCGGCGGCTTGACCACCATCGAAGAAAAAGCGATGGGCAATATTCAGAAGATCGGCAAGAAGTGCACCGTCGACGGCGTGATCGACAAGGCGGAAATGCCGACGCATTCCGGCCTCTGGTTCATGGATTCCTCCTCTGCCGCAGCCGAAATGGTCACGCTGTGCGCAGCCTCCGGTTTTGTCGTGCATTTCTTCCCTACCGGCCAGGGTAACGTCATCGGCAACCCTATCCTGCCGGTCATCAAGATCTGCGCCAACCCGCGCACCGTGCGTTTGATGAGCGAGCATATCGATCTCGATTGCTCAGGTTTGCTGCAGCGCGAATTGACGCTGGAACAGACTGGTGACAAATTGCTGGAGATGATGATCAGTACAGCAAATGGCCGCCTCACCGATGCCGAAGTTCTCGGCCATCGTGAATTCGTCCTGACGCGTTTGTACGAAAGCGCCTAATCCATCAAACCAGCGGCCCGCTATGCAGCGGGCCGCTCCGTCCTACTGAAAAGGAGAGTAGTTTCCAAAGGAGATCAACGGAGCAGTCGCAAAGACGCCCGTAACAATCAGGCCGGAAAGCCACCCGTAAAGTCGACACAGAGCGGCCTGAGCGGGACGATTACATAGAGGACAGACAATGAACGGATTGCCACAGCCCCTGCTGGATGTCAGAGGGGTCACACTGCAATACAAGACCAAGGAGCACCTTGTTACGGCCACTTATCGGGTCGATTTCAAGGTATATAAATCGGATCGATTTGTCTTGCTCGGCCCGTCTGGCTGCGGAAAATCGACTCTGCTCAAGGCTGTAGGTGGCTACATGATGCCTACCGAAGGCGAAATGCGGCTGCACGACAAGGTCATCACCAAACCCTGGTACGACCGCATGATGGTATTTCAGGAATTCGATCAGCTGCCTCCATGGAAAACCGTCAAGCAGAACGTGATGTTCCCCTTGCTGGCGAGTGGCAAGCTCAAAGGCAAGGAAGCGGAAGACAAGGCGATGTATTACATCGAGAAGGTCAATCTGTCGAAGTTTGCCGATCACTATCCGCACATGCTGTCCGGCGGCATGAAACAACGTGTCGCCATCGCACGCGGCATGGCGATGGAACCGGACATCCTGCTCATGGATGAACCCTATGCTGCGCTCGATGCGCTGACGCGCAAGAAGATGCAGGATGAACTGCTGCAGCTCTGGGATGACACCCATTTCACTGTGTTGTTCGTCACGCATTCGATCGCCGAAGCAGTCAAGATCGGCAACCGCATTCTGCTGTTGTCGCCGCATCCAGGCCAGGTCACTGCAGAACTCAATAGCACCGGCGAAGATACCATCGATGCCGATGGCAACTGCCTGACTGAAAAAATCAACAAGATGCTGTTTGCCGAACCGGTCGAACCAGAAGAGGTCAACCATGTCTGACGTATCCAGCCTCCATCGCCCGGCACCTCCGCCGCCGCAACCCGGCGTTGTGGTGCGCCTTAATGTCGAACGTCCGGAATACTACGCAAACCGGGCACCGAGTACCGAATTCGGCGTCGTGCAAAAGCCGCTGACCTCATGGGAAAAGTTGCACAACAACAGCGGTGCACGCAAGATCGGCATCCTGGTGCTGCTGGCAGTGATATGGGAAGTCTATGCCAGGATGTTGAATAACACACTGCTGTTCCCGACGTTTTCATCGGTGGTCGAAGCACTGGTTGAGGGCGTTATCTCAGGCGGCCTGCTCGGTAAAGTCTGGTTTTCAATCAAGATACTGTTGATGGGATATGGCGCCGGACTGGTGCTGGCAGCATTGCTGACCGTATTTGCGATTACTTCGCGCATCGGTCGCGACTTCCTCGAAACACTGACTTCGATGTTCAATCCGCTGCCGGCCATCGCGCTGTTGCCTTTGTCTCTGTTGTGGTTCGGCCTGGGTACCGGCAGTCTGGTATTCGTGCTGATTCACTCGGTGGTATGGGCAGTCGCCTTGAATACGCATTCCGGCTTCCAGTCAGTCAGCACCACCCTGCGCATGGTCGGCCATAACTATGGCTTGAGCGGCTTGCGCTATGTGTTCCAGATTCTGATTCCTGCAGCGTTCCCGAGCATACTCACAGGCCTCAAGATAGGCTGGGCCTTTGCCTGGCGTACGCTGATTGCAGCTGAACTGGTGTTTGGTGTGAGTTCCGGTAGCGGCGGTTTGGGCTGGTTCATTTACGAGAACAAGAACCAGCTGGAAATTCCAAGCGTGTTTGCCGGCTTGCTGACCGTGATCATGATCGGCCTGTTCGTGGAAAACTTTATTTTCCGCACCATCGAACAATGCACGGTGCAAAAGTGGGGGATGCAAAATTGAACGCGCCACATGAAGGAGGTACGCGGATAGTCATCACGGAATTCATGGATGACACCGCCGTGGCGCTGCTGGCAAGCACATTCGAAACGACCTACAAACCAGCCTTGGTCGATGACCGCCCGGCACTGCTCGCAATGCTGGGCAATGTGGACGCACTGATCGTACGTAACCGGACCAAGGTCGACATCGCATTGCTGGATGCGGCACCAAAGCTGCGCGTGGTCGGACGATTGGGCGTCGGTCTGGACAATATCGATGTGGATGCCTGCAAGGCACGTGGCATAGACGTGTTTCCGGCGACCGGCGCCAATGCCGGTGCAGTTGCCGAGTACGTAATCGGCACTGCAATGGCACTTCTGCGTGAAGCCTATACGCGCAGCGCCGAAACCGCTGCCGGTACATGGCCGCGTACTGCCTTGTCCAACGGCCGCGAAATTGCCGGCAAGACGCTGGGGCTGATCGGCTTTGGCGGTATTGGTCAACTCACTGCACGTTTGGCGCAGGCGCTGGGCGTCACCGTGATTGCGCACGACCCGCTGCTCGCTCCCGATGCAGCGATATGGCAGCAAGCCGGCGTCGCCTGCAAACAGCTGCATGAGGTGCTGGAGCAAGCCGACATCGTGTCATTGCATATTCCATTGACGACCAATACCCGCAATCTGATCGGTGCCGATGCATTGGCAAGAATGAAGCCGGATGCGGTGTTGATCAATACTTCGCGCGGCGAGATCGTGGACGAGGCGGCATTGGCTCAGGCATTGCATTCCGCGAATCTGGGCGGAGCGGCAATCGATGTCTTTGCACAGGAGCCGCTGGCACCTGGAAATGCATTAGCCAATGCGCCGCGAGTTATTCTGACGCCGCATATCGCCGGCGTAACGACTGAGTCGAATACGCGCGTCAGCGCGCTGATCGCGCAACGCGTGGCGGCATATTTGCAGAAAAAATGATGTTGTTGTGATGTTGCGCCACGGCCTGGCGTCGTGGCGTATTTCGCACTTTGTTCCCAGCTTGCTTTTCAGCTTGCCTCTCAACCTGTTTCAGGGAGTTTTATGGCCTTGGTTACGATAGATGAATTAACGTCCCTTACCATGCTCGCACTTGAGAAAGCCGGTGCCAGCCTGTCAGCCGCCAAAGCTGCAGCACGCGCGCTGGTAGCGGCAGATGCACAGGGATTGGCCTCGCATGGCGTGTCGCGCGTGCCACAGTACACAACGTTTTTACGCAATGGTCGCAGCTCCACCACGGCGATACCCAAGATCGTGCACTCCAAGGGCGGCGCGTGTCTGATCGATGCGCAATCCGGCATGGCGTACGAAGCATGTGCACTGGCGATCCAGACTGCGACTGCACGCGCACGTGAGTTCGGCATCAGTTGCGTCGGCGTCACCAACAGCAATCACTTCGGTGCCGCTGCCGTACATCTGGAACCATTGGGTCGCGCCGGTCTGGTCGGACTGGCATTCAGCAATTCACCTGCAGCCATGCCTGCGTGGGGTGGCAAGACACCTTTATTCGGCACCAATCCCATCGCCGCAATTTTTCCGCGCCGCGATGCCGAACCGCTGGTTATCGATCTTGCCTTGAGCGAAGCAGCCCGCGGCAAGATCATGCTGGCCGCAAAAGACGGCAAACCGATTCCGCTCGGCTGGGCAGTCGACAAGGATGGCAAGCCAACCACCGATGCCAAGGCGGCGCTGGCCGGCAGCATGTTGCCGGTGGGTGGCGTAAAAGGCGCGATGATTGCGCTGACGGTGGAACTGTTGGCGATAGCCTTGACGGGTTCAGCTTTCGGTTTCGAAGCCGATTCGTTTTTCTCCGACGAGGGCAATCAACCGCGTCTGGGTCAGTTATTCCTGGCCATCGATCCGGGTGCATTGGCCGGTTCCGATGTCTATTTCAGTCGCATCGAAACCTTGCTGGGCATGATGCTGCAGGATGATGGCGTACGCCTGCCGGGAGAACGCCGTCACGGCCTCGCCGTCAAAGCAGCACAACACGGCATTGAAATTCCGGATGCCTTGCATGCGCAGATAGTCGCGCTGGCAGGCCGCCTGTCATGACAAGCCCCGACCAGACAGGCACGACTGAAGTCAAATGTACGACCTGTTATATGTGCGCATGCCGCTGCGGCGTGCGCGTCCATCTGCGCGATGGCGAAGTCCGCTATATCGATGGCAATCCCGATCACCCCTTGAATCAGGGTGTGATCTGCGCCAAGGGCGCTTCCGGCGCGATGAAACAATATTCACCGGCGCGCCTGACCAAACCCTTGTTGCGCAAACCCGGTGCGGAACGCGGCGCAGCCGAGTTCACCGAAATTTCATGGGAAGAAGCCTTCGCGCTGCTGACTGAGCGACTGGCGAAAATCCGTTCCACCGACCCACGCAAATTTGCGCTCTTCACCGGGCGCGACCAGATGCAGGCCTTGACCGGCCTGTTTGCGCGACAATTCGGCACACCCAATTACGCAGCGCACGGCGGCTTCTGTTCGGTCAACATGGCCGCCGGCATGATCTACACCATCGGCGGCTCGTTCTGGGAATTCGGCGGCCCCGATCTCGACCGCGCCAAGCTCTTCATCATGCTCGGCACTGCGGAAGACCATCACTCCAACCCGATGAAAATCGCCTTGTCGAAGTTCAAGCGCAACGGCGGCAAATTCATTTCGATCAATCCTATCCGCACCGGCTATTCCGCGATTGCCGATGAATGGGTGCCGATCAAGCCAGGCACCGATGGCGCATTGCTGCTGGCGCTGATCCACGAAATCATTGCGCTCGGCCTGTACGATCGAGAATTCCTGGTGCGCTATACGAATGCCGGCCAACTCATCAATCAGGATGCGCAAAGCGACGACTTCGGCCTGTTTGTCGAAGATGAGACAACAGAAGTCGTCAACCCGATGTTCCCGCAAAACAAACTGTGGTGGGATCGCCTGACAAAAGAACCGGTACCGACACACACCGACGGTGCCGATCCGTACCTGTTCGGTACCTTCACGCTACCGGACGGTACGGCAGTGGCACCCGCCTTCGAACTACTCAAGGAACGCGTCAAACGCTACACGCCCGAATGGGCGGCCGGCGTAACCGGCATCTCGGCCGCATGCATACGCCGTCTGGCCAATGAAATGGGCGTGATCGCACGCGACCAAAAGATAGAGTTGCAAATCCCGTGGACCGACAGCTGGGGCCGCGAACACAAGACGGTAACCGGCAATCCGGTTGCTTTCCATGCGATGCGTGGATTGGCCGCACATTCCAACGGTTTTCAGACCACGCGCGCGCTGGCAATTCTGATGTCGCTGCTGGGCACCATCGACAGGCCGGGCGGCTTCCGTCACAAAGCGCCCTTCCCGCGCGCCATTCCGCCTAGCGCCAAACCGCCGAACAGTCCGGCCGCAGTCCAGCCGGATACGCCATTGAGTGGCTTGCCTTTGGGCTGGCCGGGCGACCCCAACGATCTGTTCGTCGACGATGCCGGCGAGCCGGTACGCATAGACAAAGGCTTTTCGTGGGAACATCCGCTCTCGGTACATGGCCTGATGCACAACGTCATCACCAATGCCTGGCGCGGCGATCCGTATCCCATCGATACGCTGCTGATCTTCATGGCCAATATGGCGTGGAACTCCAGCATGAACACCAGCGAAGTGCGTCAGATGTTGAACGACAAGGACGACAAGGGCGAATACAAGATTCCATTTCTGGTAGTGTGCGATGCCTTCCAGTCGGAGACTACTGCGTTCGCTGATCTGATACTGCCGGATACGACTTATCTGGAACGGCATGACGTCATGTCTATGCTGGACCGGCCGATTTCGGAATTTGATGGTCCGGTCGATGCCGTGCGTATTCCGGTGCTGCCGCCGACCGGCGACTGCAAGCCCTTCCAGGAAGTACTGATCGAACTGGGTGGACGACTCAAGCTGCCCGCATTTACCAAACCGGATGGCAGCCGCAAGTTCCGCGATTACCCCGACTTCATCGTCAACTATGAAACCGAACCAGGTTCCGGCATAGGTTTCCTCGCAGGCTGGCGTGGCCTCGGCGGTGAGAAATCGATGAAGGGCGAACCCAATCCCAAGCAGTGGGAGATGTATGCCAAGAACGGTTGCGTGTTCCACCACAAGATGCCGCCGTCCTACAGCTATATGCGCAACTGGAACAAAGGCTATATGGAGTGGGCGCAACGCATGCGCATCCGCCGCTTTGCCGATCCTATCCTGATTCATATCTATTCAGATGTGATGCAGAAATTCCGCCTCGCCGCGCAAGGCAAGCGCCCCGGCAAGCAGCCGCCGGAACGCCTGCGCGCGCGCATAGCAACCTACTTCGATCCGCTGCCGTTTTACTACGAACCACTGGAAGTCCAAAGCGGCGATACCGCCAAATATCCGCTCAACGCCGTGACGCAAAGACCGATGGCGATGTATCACTCGTGGGATTCGCAGAATGCGTGGCTGCGCCAGATTCATACGCACAACTATTTGTTCGTCAATCCATTGCTGGCGCAAACCAGCGGCATCGCTGACGGTGGCTGGATGTGGGTCGAATCGATGTGGGGCAAGGTGCGTTGCATGTGTCGCTACAGCGAAGCGGTAGAACCCGGCACGGTCTGGACCTGGAATGCCATCGGCAAAGCAGCGGGCGCCTGGCATCTCGAAAGCGGCGCCAACGAATCGCAAAAAGGCTTCCTGCTGAATCATCTGATTTCAGAAGAATTACCGGCTGCAGCCGATGGCACTCGCCTGTCGAATTCCGATCCGGTTACCGGACAAGCCGGCTGGTATGACGTGCGGGTACGTATCTATCCCGCCGGTGCAGATGAACCGAAACAGACCTGGCCGCAATTCGCCACCATGCCGGCGCTGCCGGGCACCAGCACCATCAAGAAAGTCTGGATGGCCTACAAAGCCGGTAGCGGCCGGGGAGAAAACAAATGACGCAAATGGCGCTGGTGATAGACCTCAACGTTTGCGTAGGCTGCCAGGCTTGCGTAACCAGTTGCAAATCGTGGAATACCTCGGGCATCGCCGGCACGCTGGCCGATGACCGCCCGTATGGCGAAAATCCGACCGGCACCTTCTTCAATCGCGTGCAGACTTACGAGGTGGGACGCTTTCCGGCGACCGACACCGTGCACTTTCCCAAATCGTGTCTGCATTGCGAAGAGCCGCCGTGCGTGCCGGTATGTCCGACCGGTGCCAGCTACAAACGCGAAAGTGATGGCCTCGTACTGGTCGATTACGACAAGTGCATCGGTTGCAATTACTGCGCGTGGGCTTGTCCATATGGCGCACGTGAACTGGATGAACACCGCCAGGAAATGAGCAAGTGCACGCTATGCGCCGATCGCATCGACAACCCATCCCTGCCGCCGCAGGATCGCCAGCCGGCATGCGTGATGGCCTGCCCTACCAGTGCGCGCCTGTTCGGCGACATCCATGATCCAGAATCCATCGTCTCTGTTGCCATCCGCGAACAAGGCGGTTACCAACTGATGCCGGAATGGGGCACCAAGCCATCCAACCATTATCTGCCGCGCCGCAAAGTCGAAATCAAATTGCACGAAGACCAGCTGGAGCGGATCGAAAATCCCTTGCACATCGATGGCAAGCTGCCCAAACCGGGCTTGTATGAACCGTCGCTGGATGACGTCGCCTCCTGGTAAACGTCACCAGTAAACGCTATCAATCGACAGACAGGATAGGTCTCCATGAATCCCGCTTTTTCGGTAATTTTTCTGACCACGCTGATCGGCGTCGGGCAAGGCTTGTTCATCGCGCTGTATGCCGCGCACTTGCTGGCCTTGCTCGGCCTCATCGCACCATCCGACAGCTACCAGTTTCATACGCTGGGTAGTGCATTGTCCCTGGCGTTCCTGGGCTGCGGTTTATTCGCCTCGTTTTTCCATCTCGGCCATCCGGAACGCGCCTGGCGCGCAGCGACGATGTGGCGCACATCGTGGCTATCACGTGAAGTCATTGCCTTGCCATTTTTCATGCTGGCCGTGTTTGCGTATGGCGCGGCACATTTTTTCGGATGGCAATCGGCGGCGACCATCATCGGCGGCATCGCGCTGATCCTGTGCATCACGCTATTCGTCTGTACCGGGATGATCTACGGCTGCATCAAGTTTTTGCAGGAGTGGGCCACACCGCTGACCATCGTCAACTACACACTACTAGGCTGCGCCTCCGGCTTTACACTGGCAACTGCCTTCAGCCTGCCCACCGCTCCAGCGCTCGTCACCATCTTTGGCGTCACGGCTATCGTATTGACGCTGGCGTCCTTGATGACACGTCTTGCATCGCTCGCCCGCAACGCCCGCCTGAAACCGCGCTCGACGCTGCAAACCGCCACCGGCATCCGGCATCCGCATATCTTGCAAAAGGCACAGGGAGCTATGGGCGGTTCATTCAACACGCGGCATTATTTCCATGGGAAAAGCCCGCTGTTCTTCCGCTCCATCAAATGGATTTTCCTGCTGCTGGTATTTCCACTACCCCTGCTGCTGTTAGGTAACGGGCTGCTTCATGCATCCCTGCTCTTGCTGGGTACGGCCTTCGTGGTGCAATACGCCGGCCTCATCGCGGAGCGCTGGTTCTTTTTTGCACAGGCCAATCATCCGCAAAATCTGTACTACCAGCAGATATCCTGAGCTGCCATGCGCGTCGACTTCAGACGACTGCTTCCATTTTTGCACTGGCCGCGCCCGAGTGCAGACTCATTGCGGCGCGATATATGGGCCGGCCTCAGCGTCGGCCTGGTACTGATTCCGCAAGCACTGGCCTATGCCACGCTAGCCGGCATGCCGCCGCAAACCGGCCTGTATGCAGCCTTGCTGCCCAGCGTCATCGGCATCCTGTGGGGCTCGTCGGCATTGCTGGCGGTTGGTCCGGTGGCGCTGACCAGCATCCTCACGTTTGGCTCGCTATCGCCTATGGCTGCAGCGGGCAGCGCCGATTGGGTCGCACTGGCAATCTGGCTGTCAGTCTATGCGGGCGCAATCCAGTTTCTGCTTGGCGCTTGCAAGATGGGCAAGATCACTTATCTGGTGTCGCAACCGGTAGTGATGGGCTTTATCAATGCCGCCGCCGTCATCATCGTACTATCGCAACTGCCTGGCCTGTTGGGACTGGATCTGCACGCCGGCAGCGCGATGACGCAAGTCGGCAATCTGCTGGCGGGCGCGCCGGCGATGCTGTTGACGACCGCCTTCGGACTCGGCGCCTTGTTTTTATTACTGGCCTTGAAACGCTATGCACCCCATGTTCCCGGCATGCTGATAGTGACTGTATTGGGTATCGCCGCCAGTTGGGCCATCGATTATGCAGGCCATGGCGGCGCCATCGTTGGTACCTTGCCAGTCGGATTGCCGCCCTTATCCTTACCGCCTGCCATCAGCTGGGGGGCACATCAGGCGCTGTGGCCGGCTGCCACTATCCTGGCCATCATCAGTTTCACCGAAGCGATGTCCAGCTGCCGTGTCTTGGCCCGCAAAACCAATGAACGCTGGGATGAAAATCAGGAGTTGATCGGCCAGGGCCTGGCCAAGATCACCAGCGGTTTCAGTGGTGCGTTCCCGGTCAGTGGATCATTCTCGCGTTCCGCCCTGAACATTTATGCCGGTGCCACCAGCGCCTGGGCATCGCTGATTGCAGCCGCTTGCGTATTGTTGAGCCTGTATTTCCTCACCACGCCGATAGCCTATCTGCCGTATTCGGTATTGGCAGCAATGATTATGGTGCCGGTATTCAGGCTGCTGGATTTCCGTGCTTTCCCGCGCCTGCTCCGCATTTCGCGCGACGATGGGCTGGTGGCGATCGTGACCTTCGGCGTCACGCTATGGTGTACGCCCAGCCTGCACTATGGCGTGTTCGCCGGCGTCGGCATCACCATGGTGTCTTTCCTGTATCGACATACCCATCCGCGCGTCATCGAAGTAGGCGTGCACAAGGACGGCACGCTACGCGACCGCAAGCGCTTCCATCTGCCGCCACTCGCACCGGACATACTGGCAGTCAGAATGGACTCGACCTTGAATTTTCTGACCGCTGCCACGCTGGAGCGCTTCATCACCGAATATCGCGGCCGCGACAAGGGCATCCGACGTGTACTGCTATGCGCCAGCGGCATCAACGACATCGACGCCAGTGGCATCGAGACGCTGGAATCCCTGCGACAAAGCCTGAGGGCGGAAGGTCTGGAACTGTACTTCACCGCAGTGAAAAAACAGGTATGGGATGTACTGGAGCGCGCCGGCTTGATTGCAGCGATGGGCCCGGATCACATGTTTCAAACGGATAGAGAAGCAATAGCCGTATTGCATGCCGATGCAGCAAACACAATGAACTGACCGGCATCACCTGGAGTATTGCTGCCGACCGTTTTGAATGCGCAATTTCACACGTTGGCGACCTGCACTTCGGAATAAAACGATTTCAAACAGCCCACACTTTGTTGATGCAAGTCAAAAACCCTCGCCTGTAAAGACCTAAGATATACGCAATGTATTATTTAAATGCCGTATTAATTCTTAATCTGGAGATTGTCATGTTCAAAAAAATTATGCTGCCTAGCGATGGTTCCGATTTATCCAACAAAGCAATAGAAAAGACCGTGCAATTTGCAAAAGAAAATGGCAGTACGGTAGTAGGTTTGTCAGTTGAACAGATCTACCCCTACTTTCCTTACGCCAATTTGCCGGGGGCTGAAGAACGCGCGGCACAGAATGCAAAGAAAGTCGCCGACATCGCTGGCAAGGCAGGCGTCCCTTTTGAAACGCACGCCGTAAAAGGAAAGAGTCCGCATGAAGAAATCCTCAAGGCAGCCGAGCTTTTCAATTGCGACTCTGTTTTCATGTCGTCGCACGGCGAAAAAGGTCTCGACCGGCTGCTGCTAGGCAGCGTGACGCAAAAAGTACTTCTCCACAGCCCCTTGCCTGTTGTGGTTCTCAAATAAAAACCATCTTCTGGCGCGCTCAACCGGGTGAGAAGTACAAACCGGATGCCTATCCGAATACTTCTCATCGCATGCTCCCGCTCCGCAAAAATTTGGCAAACGAGAGCATGTCATTCCTGACACCGGCCAGAATATGGCTGAAGCAATCCGGTCGCAACGAAGGTGATTTTATGTGCCGGGTTTTGCAAAAATGGAGGTCGTACGCGCAGAAAATACGGGTAGGCGGCGACGCCATAAATTTGCGCAAGCAATTGATTTAATTGAAATACATGGTGCGGCTGGCTGGAATCGAACCAGCGACCCTTGGCTTCGGAGGCCAATACTCTATCCACTGAGCTACAGCCGCATGAGGGAGAACCCCGGAGGGGTTTTGCAGGATACCGTTTTTCCGGCTTTCCGTCCACGTAAAGCGACGCTTTTCCGTTCCCTATCATTTACTTTACGTCTATAATCAAGGGTTTGGCGAGGCATGAGCTGCAAACATGCTCTGCGCAGCACACATGCCCGCATGCGCTGGCTAACGATTTCAAAAAATGTATTGAGGGAATAATGAGCGACGCACACCACGAAGAATCCGCGATCAAGACGCCTAAGCAACTCATCATGGCCATTTTGGCCGGCTTTCTGGTCCCCATCATTTGTATCGTATTACTGGTGCTTTACGTCACAAATGACAAAACCATAGGTGCAGGTTCAGAAGGTCTGGCGCCGGAAGCGGTCAGCGCACGCATCAAGCCGGTTGCTGACGAAGGCTTCACCCTGAAAGACGTGAACGCACCGAAAGTACTGAAAACCGGTGAAGAAGTCTACAAAATGGCTTGCGCCGCCTGCCACGCCACCGGCGCAGCAGGAGCACCGAAATTCGGCGATGCCGGCGCATGGGGCCCGCGTATTGCACAAGGTTATGAAACCCTGGTCAAACACGCAATTCAAGGTATTCGTGCAATGCCGGCCAAAGGCGGCAACCCGGATCTGGACGATGTTGAGGTGGAACGCGTGGTCGTCTTGCTGGCCAATAGTGCCGGCGGCAAGTTTGCCGAACCGAAAGTACCTGCGCCTGCCGCAGCACCGGCAGCTGATGCCGCTGCAAAATAAGATACTGATGCAGTAAATAAAAAAGCCGACTTCAAGTCGGCTTTTTTATTATCCGCTTATTTTATCTGCCGCCGTATCTGCAGCAGATTCAATAAACGGAAACACATGCATCACAGATGTTCGTGCAAGGCGACATGCTTGCCATCCGTTTTTTTCGCCTTCTTGCGCGACAGGAAATAGATGGTGGCAACAGCCGTTCCAGCTACCGCTGCGCCTTTCAGTATCGGCCGCCACAAGGAACGACGCGACAGCAGGGATACACCACTGACGACCAGCGGCAACAGACGCTGCAGTTTGGCGCCCGACATATTCCTGAAATCCAGCAAATCGGAAAAATTGGCTAATGCGGATTGCGCGCGTGCGCTGATCAGGCCGATTGCGGTCTTGGCTATTTCATCCGCACCGAGATGCGCGCGCACCGTGTTGCGGGCCCGGCCGATACCGGACCGGTATGCGCGACACTGCAACAGCAATCTTTCCTTGCGCTGCGCCAGCGTCTCTTCTTCCTGCAGCTTTCGGTCTTGTGTCATGGCTAGCCTCTTGAATTACAACAAAGCGTCATGATCATTGCGCAATTCTTCCATGGTTGCCGGCATCGACAATTTTCCTTGCTCAATCAGGGACTTGAGGTAATAGAAAATACCGCCTGTAATCACCGTAAACACAAGAGCGAGGATGAGCAGGATTTTCCAGCCCAGCACCGGCCAGCTGAGATAGGCAATCAGCACCGTCCAGTAGCCGATGGCAAAAAAGGCGATGACGACGCCCAGCGCAAACAGCAGCGCCAGCTTCAATGCATTGGCACGCACCTCCGCCAGCTCCAGAGCGGCCAGTTCGATACGGCTCATCAACAAGCCGAAAGTATTCCTGGCCAGTTCTGCCACCCCGCCTATCAGGCCGGGGCGATCATTCTGCGGCCGCGCGCTTGGCTGTTCCATGTTGAGCCCGCCTCGATTATTTGCGTGAAATCAGAAGACCCACCAAGACGCCGACGCCGGCTGAAATCGCCACTGCGCGCCATGGGTTTTCATGTACGTAGTCGTCTGTTTTTTCTGCAATTTCCTTGCCGGTTTCAAGCGCTGCGGTTTGCACCTCTTGCGCCTTGGTCAGTGCTGAATCCAGTAATTGCAGACCGCGATGACGCAATTCGTCTGCCCGTTCGCCGGTCGCGCTGGTCGCTTCACGGAATAATTCCTGTGCGTCCTTGACCAGTGTTTTCATATCGCTGCGTGTAGTTTTCAAGGTAGATGCTTTCATGGTGGGTTCCCCTATATCGTCAAAAAACAGTATTCCGCCTTCGATAAAAATCTGCAGCACGGTACTGTGGCTGAATGCTGATGCTACTGTATGACACAGCAACTGAAGTATGCCTTGCCGCCAGCCAATAATGTGACACCGATTCACTTTATTAGTTGCAGGCGCATCGCAAGCCCCGGCTGTCATGGTGCATGCTTACTGAAGTTTTATCATATATCCGGTCGTTGTGAACAGGCGTTAACTCACATTAGCCGTCAATAAATCGATTGCCGACGAAATTTATTCTGTTCAGACGCCCGGCGTGCAATCGGCGCAATGCTCGATCGCGCTGACATGCTGCAGCAGATTTTCCTTTAGATTCCGCAAGGCCGTGCGCAAGCCTTCTTCAACGACCGGATGGTAAAACGGCATATCGAGCATCTGATCAACCGTCATTCCGCTCTGACATGCCCACGCCAGCAAATGCGCCAGATGCTCGGCGCGCGGCCCTGTCATTTCGGCGCCGAGAAAGCGCAGCGAACCCGGTTCGCCATACACGCGCAGCAAGCCGCGATTCTGCCGCATCACGCGACTGCGCCCCTGATCTTCAAATGAAACTTCGCCCGACTGGAAGCAGCCTTTTTTCAAGGTACGCGGGGTGTGCCCTATCATCGCGATCTGCGGATCGGTAAAGGCGATTGCCAGAGGAACGCGCCGCAAGCCGGCCGCAACAGCGGGGAAACGTCCGGCATTGTCGCCGGCAATCCTTCCTTCGTCGCTTGCTTCATGCAATAGCGGTCGATCATTATCCACATCGCCGGCGATAAAGATGGCGCTATCGCCGCACTGCATCGTCGATGGATCGAATGTCGGCAAGCCCTGTTCATTCAATTGCAAACCCGTCGTCTCCAGCCCCAGCCCGCGCACATTCGGCGTGCGTCCGGTCGCTGCAAGTACGTATTGAAAATGTTCGGTGCGTTCATCGCCATCCGCACTGCGCGTATGCAGCTCAACCTGCGCGCCGCTCAGTCTGGCCGTCACGATGGTCGTATTCAGGCGCAGATCCAGCTCGGCCCCCAGACAGGCTATGGCGGTTTGATTGACGGCGGGATCGCTCAATTGCGCAACTCTGGCTTTGCGGCCGAAAATCGCCACCCGCACGCCCAGTCTGTGCAGCGCCTGACCGAGTTCGAGTCCGATCACACCGGTGCCGATCACCGCCACCGATGCCGGCAAATCATCCCAGTCAAATACATCGTCGCTCACTATCAGCTGTTTTCCCAGACCGCTCAGCTCTGGCGGTATCTGCGGACTGGAGCCGCTGGCAATCACGACGCACTGCGCCTGGACTTGCGTATGTTCGCCCACCTGCAGGCAATCGGCCGCAAGAAAGCGCGCATGACTGCGCAAACGATCGGCGGGATCGATATGCTCGATACCCTGCACGACGAAACCGACGAAGCGATCGCGTTCCGACCGGACGCGTTGCATGACGGCTTTGCCATCGATGCGCAAGGCGCCGGCGTGTACGCCGAAACCCGGTGCCTCGCCGACTGCATGGGCGGCTTCCGCTGCCGCAATCAATAATTTGCTCGGCATGCAGCCGACGCGTGCGCACGTCGTGCCGTAAGGCCCGCTCTCGATCAACGCAACGCGCTTGCCGTGAGTCTTGGCCGCGCGATATGCCGACATCCCGGCACTGCCGGCGCCTATTACTGCCACATCGAATTCCAGAGTCTTCATCATTCATCCTTGCAATGCATGCAGCAATTTTATTTGCAGATCGCCTGCTAGTCGTGCCTGCTGTGCAGCTCGGCGATATCTTCGATACTGCCGATCTTGATAACAACCGGATGCAGCGATGTGCCCGCCTGCATGGGTCGCCAGGCAAAGCGCCATTCGTTTTCACTGGCCTGATTTTTCGCCTTGGAAAATATCCTGCCCAAGGGGCTGGGTGCGCCGTATGAAACCGCGGCATCGATGCCGGCCCAGCTAGGCAGGGTTTTTTGCACAGCCCGATGCAGCCGCTCACCGAACTCTTCGGCATTATGCACAACCAGATACGCATCAACATGCGGCAAGGCGTCGAACAGGGTGCCGTCAAAGGTTTGCATCAGGCTCAGAACCAGGAAGCCGCCGGCGCCGGTTTGCGCAGGCAAATCCGCTATCGGCGGGCTTAAACGGAATTCCCCTAGCGACAAGGAGCGCTCAAGGCTGCTGCGTTCGGAAAAATAATAAAGCTTGGAAGGACGTTTGCTATCAATCAAAGTCATGCTGCCGTCCTGAAAAAAATAATAAAGATCATGCGACCAGGTACTTCATTTTAAGCAGATTAGGCTCGTCGCGCGTTCGCAATCACAAATTACTTGCCAACAGGCCCTGGCGAGCCAGCAATCAATCCGCAGCAAGATTTGCGGCACACGTATATGCAGATATGCATTTCGCAAACAAAAAACGACCCGAAGGTCGCCTTTTATTCATGCATGCTGAACTGACCCGCCTGCCCAACCATGCCCGGATACGTATTAATTGCTGCCTTGCGCTTTGATGCCGGCGTCGAAGTTCGCCTTTGCTTCGGCCGTTCTTTTTGCGCGCGCGGCCTTTTGCTCCTGCTGACTACCCTGCGCGTCTACCGAAGCCGCCGTATCGCTCGTCACCCGATGCGCCGAGCGACCATCACGTTTCATACCTTGCACCGTACCGCCGGCAGTTGCGCCCGCATTCGTACGGCCACTGTTGTCCTCTACCTGAGCGCCCACGCCCACATTTGCCTGGCCACCGGTTTGTGCACGTGAACCAGAGGCGCCGGCATCGACACCCAAGCCCACACCAACGCCGACACCTTGCGCCAATGCGATGGAAGAAGCCGATGCAGCAATAACGAACGATAACGATCGAATAGTTTTTTTCAAATTCATAGCAAACTCCTGAAGTGAATAAAAGCATCATGAATTGCATGCGTAAATTGGAGTAAGCATGGCCGCACTCGTTCTCACACCATCGCGCAAACCGCCGCATATCAGCGAAATGAAGGTGCAAGCCTTTGAATAAAAAGGATTTTATTAAAGGTAAGTGTGTGTAACACCCGGCCCATCGGAGGCAAACATTTCGTCAGGAATCAAAGCGCAGGATGGCGATGACGCAAGCAATACCAGGCCAGGCCCAGCCATTCGCGCAGCGCATAAGACGCCATATGCAGGCTGGTCGGCAAAAAATCCGGCAGCGTTACACGCGCGGCGCTCGTAAAGAGTGTGGCTGCGGGCACCACCTGCAGACCGGCTTGCTGAAATGCGATCTTGGCACGCTGCATGTGGATCGCATCCGTCACGAGAAGAATGCGCTGCACGCCAGCCGCACGCAGCACACGGCTGGAAAATTGCGCATTCTCGGCGGTGTTGTTCGACATCTCCTCCTGCCATTTCACCGGCACGGAAAAATCGTCCAGCAATACGCGCGCCATGCCGGCGGCCTCGGATTCGGACGCACCGTCGGGCCGGCCGCCGCTTACCAGCAGAGGCAGGCCGGTTTCGCGCTGCAGTTTTGCCGCATAGCGCAGGCGTTGCAGTGTAATGGCAGCGGGAATATCCTGCCCGCCGTATTCAGGTGCATTGCTGATGCGCCCGCCGCCCAGCACGACAATCGCCTGCGCGCCTGCGGCCTTGGCCGACAGCAGGGGCGGATTCATTTTCTCCAGCGGATGGACAAACAGCGATGCACCCATGCGCGTACTCAGCACGGTCAGCATGATCAGGGCAGCGACGGACAAGGTCAGACCGCCACGCGGCCAGCGGCGGCGCAGCCACAAGCCGAGTGCACAGAGCAAAATAAAATTCAGTGGCGGCAGCAATACGGCACTGATCGTTGCATTGATCATCCAGCTTGCGCTCATCGCACCCTTCCCGGTTTTTGTATTTTTTGCATGGCATGCGCGTGACGATGAAACACGCTTACTGTTTACTCATCCATTTGCGGTTCGGCGATCGTGCGCAACTGAAAACGGCCGTCGTTATTGAACAGCCAGGTTTCCATCAGCTCTATCCGGCCATGCCGCAACAACGAGGCGGCCGGTTTGGGAAACGGCGCCGTGCTGCGCAAACTAGCCAGCGCCGTGGCTTCGGTGCTGCGATCGCGATTGGAACGCATGATCTCGCTACGCAGCAGGCTGCCCTTGGCATCGACCACATACTTGACCACCACGACCGAGCGCAGCAAGGCTTGCGGCCGTCCTATATATACCTTGGTGGAATTCACCTGCGCAATGCGTTGGGCCAGCGCAAGCTTGTACTCGCCCACCGTATCGGCAGTAGAAGTACCGTCCCCAGTGGTTTCAACTTCGCTTCTATCCAGTACTGCCTTGCCGCCGCAACCGGCCAATGCCAGCGCAAGCAGGCAAATCGTGAGTCGAGTTTTCATCATCGTCCGTTTATAAAATTGGATGGCCGCCGCCGGTGCCTGCTGCATATGACCGGAGAAAGCGATTTTAATTGCAATATCGTTCACTTATTTGCACATGCTCTCAGTCAAAACATTGCTGCACCCTGAATTGCTCGGTCGCCGCTACCAGTGCCGCTGCCGTTCCCGGTTCCAGCGCTGCATGTCCGGCATCCGCAATGATATGCAGCCTTGCCTGCGGCCACGCCTGATGCAAACGCCACGCCGATACCGGCGGGCACACTGCATCGTAACGACCCTGCACGATCACGGCTGGTAAGTGGCGTATGCGATCAAGATCGCGGATCAACTGATCTTCCTCGATGAATCCGCCATGCAGAAAATAATGCGCTTCCAGCCGGCCTATGCCGATTGCAATCGCATCGTCACTGCATGCTTCTATCGTTTCCGGCTGCGGCTGCAGGAACAGGCAACTGCCTTCATAACGACTCCAGTTGCGCGCGGCGCGTGCGGCCACCTCGCCATCGTCGCCAAACAGGCGTGCCTGATAGGCACGCAACAAATCGCCGCGTTCAGACGGCGGAATGTCGGCGATGAATGCATCATGCTCTTGCGGAAAGAAGGTGCGCATGCCGTACATGAACCAGTCTATCTCTGCTTGCGTGCAGAGAAAAATGCCGCGCAAGACAAATCCGAGACAGCATTGCGGATGCGCCTGCCCGTAGGCTAGCGCCAGCGTTGCCCCCCACGAACCACCGAATACCAGCCATTGTTCTATGCCCAGCATGCGGCGTATCGCCTCAATGTCGGCGATCAACAGCGGCGTCGTATTGTTGCGCACTTCGCCCGGAGGCGTCGATTTACCAGCGCCGCGCTGATCGAACAGCACAATGCGGTAATACGCCGGATCGAAAAATTGCCTGTGCGACGGCGTAATACCGCCGCCGGGGCCGCCATGCAGGAACAGCACCGGCACGCCTTCCGGGTTGCCGCATTCTTCCCAGTACAAGGCATGCAACTGGTCAACCGGCAACATGCCGCTGCGATACGGTTGCAGCGGGGGGAAAAGCGCTGTTTTCGACGAGGAAGTTTTCATGGACAGCCTTAAAGAATCCACGATTGTAACCAGAGAAACGGATGCCGCAATCCATCTGTATTTTTGCCTGTAGAAAACATTTGCGAACTATTCAACTGTTACGTCCTCTTATTTTCAGAGCGCGGACAGCTGGCAAGTCGCAACAAGCTGCGCGCAACAGGAGAAATAGACATATGGCTGTACTGCAAAATTGGATGGTGTTCGGCATTTCACTGGAAAGCTGGCTCTATGCACTGATCACAACGTGCCTGATTTATCTGCTGCTCGATGTGCTCACCCGTTCTACCGTTCATCTGGCGAAACGACGCATCGCGCTACCGCCCAAGGCAGCCAGCAGGCGTATCAATCAAGTCGTCGTGGGCATGGCGCCTGGCTCCAAACGTTATCTGTACTTTCTGTTTGCACTGCTGATCGGCCTGCAAACACTGCTGCTGCCGGCTACCCTGGAATTACGGCTGTTTCAGGCGGGTGTGATCGTCGTCGGTATTCAGGCGCTGCTGTGGATCAACCGCGGCATCAATACCTGGCTGGAAGATCTCGACATCTCCGGCATCAATCCGGACTTGCGCAAACGCGCGACCACCACCACGATGGTATTTCTGTTGCGTCTGGCGGTCATGCTGACGGTCGTGTTGACGGTGCTGGCCAATCTGGGCGTCAACATTACAGCTTTTGTTGCCAGCCTCGGCATAGGCGGCATCGCGATTGCACTGGCGCTGCAAACCATTTTGAGCGATTTGTTTGCATCGCTGTCGATAGGCTTGGACAAACCGTTTGAAGTTGGCGATTTCATTATTGTGGATGAGGTGATGCTCGGCACGGTCGAATATATAGGCGTGAAGACGACGCGCCTGCGCAGCCTGGGTGGCGAGCAACTGGTACGCTCGAATACAGAATTGCTGAAATCAGTGATACGCAACTACAAACGCATGGCCGAGCGACGCATCGTCTTCAGCTTCGGCATTCGTTACGAAACGCCGCTCGCCAAGGTGGGCCAGCTCGGCAGCGTATTGGGTGAAATTATCAGCGCCATCGACAACACGCGCTTTGATCGCGCACACTTTGTCAAATTCGGCGCCAGCAGTCTCGATTTTGAAGTTGTCTACTATGTGCTCAGCAGTGATTACAACACCTACATGGATATCCAGCAGCGCATCAATCTGGAGCTGATGCAAGCCTGCGCACAACGCGGCATTCTGTTTGCACGCCCTACTTCGATTCTGCACTTCGGCTCCGAGGTACGACTGGCAAGCGCGGAGATTGAAGCAGTCAACAAGGATGCGGCAACGCTACAGGATATGCCGGGTTGAATCTGCTGATGCCTTAAGCGGAACGACTGAGACGATGCCGCACAATGTCGTACACCCAGTTGAAGGCGAACGCATACAGCATGAAGAAAACCGAGAACACCAGGTCCAGCACCAGGGCGTCGATGACCGAGATATGCAGCCACCATGCCGTCAGCGGCAACGCGACCGCCATGAAAAATGCCTCGAAACCCAGCGTGTGCCAGACCCTCATGCCGATCGTGCGGCGCCAGCCGTAATGGCGCTCGACCATTTCATAAACGTGGTTGTAAATCATGTTGCAAACCATCGCACAGACGGCGAGGATCACTGCCAGTGCGCCGAAATGGAAGAAATCCATATCGAAACCATAGGACATCAGGGGAACAAGAATGACAAGCGCGCAGATTTCAAACAGCAGGGCGTGCAGAATACGGCGAAGTAAAGTATTGATAACAAAAACCGGAAGAAAAGGAAGCTCGTCATTATAGGCGACTCGCCGCATATCCGCTCCTGCGCAAGGCCTTCGCTGCCTGAAAACGTTTTCGATCGTGCACTCTTGAAGAATACATATCGGGCAAAAAGAAAAGATTCTGCAAACAATGGTGACAAATTTTTTAATATGCTCTATACTTCGGGCCCTTCAGACACGTTGGTCGACGCCAACAATTGTTTGACTGAGTAAGCGGAATTACGCGGGTGCTTAGCTCAGTTGGTAGAGCGGCGCCCTTACAAGGCGTAGGTCGGCGGTTCGACCCCGTCAGCACCCACCAAGCAGTCAAACAGCAGTATCTGAATCAGTTTAGTAGTTTGGAGTGGTAGTTCAGTTGGTTAGAATACCGGCCTGTCACGCCGGGGGTCGCGGGTTCGAGTCCCGTCCACTCCGCCAAAACAAGAAAACGCCCGCGCAAGCGGGCGTTTTTGTTTGCATCTCTCCAATTCGGCGCAGCCGTCACTCTACGGAGTGGAGTGACGGCTGCGCGGCTCACGGCGGGACTCGAAGGGAATCGCTTGCAAGCGATTCCGCGGCCAGCGGAACGTAGGCGAGTCCCATGCGCAAGGAGCTTTTTACGCCCCGCAACCCAAAGCATTCAACTGATAGAGGCTTTTGCTTCTGGTACCATACAGTCCTGAGCAATTTCAAGGCTCGCTGATGCTTGCCAGACTCATTGCCGGCCAGCATCAGCGAGAAAGCACCATGACCGATTCCACCCCCGACTTCAAACGCGAACCCATTCCACTTCCGAGCAAGCCCGGCAAGGTTCTGCTGCATTCCTGCTGTGCGCCATGCTCCGGTGAAGTGATGGAGGCGATGCTGGCTTCCGGTATCGATTACTCGATTTTCTTTTACAACCCGAACATCCATCCGGAAAAAGAATATCTGCTGCGCAAGGAAGAAAACATCCGCTTTGCCGAAAAGCACAACATCGAGTTCATCGATGCCGATTACGACACCGACAACTGGTTCGAGCGCGCCAAGGGCATGGAGAACGAGCCTGAGCGCGGCATACGCTGCACGATGTGCTTCGACATGCGCTTCGAGCGCACGGCCCTGTATGCGCACGAACACGGCTTTCCAGTGATTTCAAGTTCGCTCGGCATCTCGCGCTGGAAAGACATGAATCAGATCAACGATTGCGGCGTGCGCGCGGCGGCGAAATATCCGGACATGCTGTACTGGGAATACAACTGGCGCAAAAAAGGCGGCTCCGCACGCATGATAGAAATTTCCAAACGCGAGAATTTCTATCAGCAGGAATATTGCGGTTGCGTGTATTCGCTGCGCGATACCAACAAGCACCGCCGCGAGAGTGGTCGTGAACGGATTGCGATGGGGGTGCAGTTTTACGGCAAACAGGACACCACCGAAAAAACCGGCGAATAAATTCAGTCCGGCTGGAGTTGCAGATTCAATCCCTGGGTTTGCAGCCCTGGCCGATATCAAAGCTGTTCCGCAGCAAACAACTCTCCCTGCGCCACTATCGTGGACGGCACTGCCCCCGGTTTCGACAAGGAAGTAATGCGCACGCCGAGCAGGCGCAAGCGCTTGTCCAGCGGCACGCGGCGCAAACATTCACCGGCCGCCTGCCGTATCGCCTGCGCATCATTCGTTGGTGCGGGCAGGGTCAGATCACGTGTCACGGTACTGAAGTCGGCATAACGCAACTTGATGCCTACCGTACGGCCAAGATATTCCTTGCGCACCAAATCATCCGCCACACGTTCACACAATCGCGTAAACAAGGCACTCAATTCGCTGCGATCCAGTTTTGCGTGCAGGTCGCGCTCCAATGTCGATTCACGACTGATCGACTTCGGCTCCGAACGTGTAACAATTTCTCGCTCATCAATGCCTTGCGCAACACGCATCAGCCACGCACTGTAGATACGGCCGAAGTTTGCCCGCAGCACAGCGGGATCGCAGTTCGCCAGTTGCTCTATCGTCAGTATGCCGAGGGCCGCCAGTTTTTCTGTGGACTTGGGGCCGATGCCATTGATTTTCTTCACCGGCAAGGGCCAGATACGCGTCGGAATATCTGCTTCCGAAAGTATCGTCAAGCCATTCGGCTTTTCCAGATCCGAACATATCTTCGCCAGCAGCTTGTTGGGTGCGACACCTATTGAACATGACAAACCCGTCGCAGCAACCACCGCATCCTTGATACGCTGTGCAACGACGGCAATATCGTCAGTCTGGTCGTTGAGATCGAGATAGATTTCATCGATGCCGCGATCTTCCATCTGCGGCGCAATCGCCCCGGCTGCCGCTTTGAACAGCCTGGAATAATGACGATATGCAGTGAAGTCGGTAGGAAGCAGAATCGCATCCGGTGCCAGCTTCGCCGCCTTCATGAGCCCCATCGCGGAAAACACTCCCAGGGCGCGGGCTTCATACGTCGAGGTGGTCACCACGCCACGTCCGGTGTAATCGCGCAGGCGCGCATAGCGGCGGCTGCCATCCGCCTGCAGCACCGGCTCATGCGCCGAACCGGCGCCGATCACAAGCGCCCGTCCACGCAATTCTGGATAACGCAGCAACTCAACCGATGCATAAAACGCATCCATATCTAGGTGGGCGATATGGCGGGGACGCGTAGACATAAGACGACAACAACAGAAATGAGATACTGCACAGCATAGCATTCACTGTATGGAAACACAGCCATTTTAATGCGATCCTGCCAGGGGGAGCTGAGCTGACACATTCAGCCTGACACAGGCTCACACAAGAAACGTGCGGCGCCGACCGAATAAATCATCCGCCAAAACGAAACAAGGCGAGCCCGTCGAAACGGCCTCGCCTTGCATTGCGTCCGACAATCTTAATTTGACGGCGCCATCGGTGGCATGTTTTTCAGCTCCATTGCACGCGTGTCGCTGGCATCTTTTTTGGCATCGTGCAGTTCAGACTTGGCATCGGCCTTGTGGTGTTTGTATTCCTTTTTGGCGGCCTTCTTCCCAGCCTTGTATTCGGTTTTGGCTTTTTTCGTGGCAACACGTTTTTTCACATAAGGATCGTTGCTTTGATTCAAACGCGATTGGTCCGTGTAGGCCGGATCGTTGGGATTGGCCGGTGCTTCTGCTGCAGGGACGACTATCGTGGCAGGTGCGCTGCCCTGCGCCGCCGCGAACTGAGCAAACATGGCCACTGCCGTACCGGCAAGTATGGTTCGTAGTTTTATCACAAGAACTCCTTATACAAATATTAGAAACCGAAACGAATTTCCACTGAAGCTGATGCCGCCCATCAATATCAACAGGCTATGCACACGCTATGAGGGGCAGCGTGCTGTTAACAGAAGTTCAACTTGATTGTTCGCAGCACTGCTGCAGAAAAGAATTCGCGCGTTGCAAACAACGAATTGCCGCATGCATTCATTGCCGGCAAAACTCAACGCGCTCGACTACCAAGCCAGCCATTCGGAGCAGAAATTATCTGCCTGGCATGCTCGCACCTGGCGCAGGTGTCACTTGCGCCATGCAGGGTGTCCCGCCAGCAGCTTCGATACGACGCTTAACCAGAGCATCATCGGTGTAATTCAAGCGCGATTGATCGACATACCTTGGGTCGTTAGGATTCGTTGGCGCCTGCGAAGCAGGGACGACGATAAGGACAGGACAGTACTGCGGGGCTGACTGGGCAGCTGCAAACTGCGAAAACATGAGCACTGCCGAGCCGGCGAGAATTGTACGTAGTTTTATCATGGCAACTCCTTGTTCAATAATAAACAACCGATACGAAATGCTCGCTCGGAGATGCATGCTGCCAACCAAATTTGATGAGCACAGCAAGCCTTACTACTGACAGGTGTTGTTAGCAAAAGTTCATCTTATTCGTTCGAACTACCTTGCCGAAAATATGCCTGCAGCAAGTTCATCGCCTGATTTCAATCATCAGATGAATTGCCCCCAGCACCACAAGCCTAGGGCTGTCAGAGACAGTGCGATGGCCATCCATGACAATAAGGACATGCGCCTGTAACGCCGCTCATTCGCGATCACGCCCTGCTCCAGCGTCATTACCATTTGCTGCAACTGCTCGGCCAGATCCTTGATGCGTATCGCATTTTGCGATGCCACGTCCTGCAGCTCGTTAATCTGTTGCTGCAACAACGCCTCCTGCGTCGGCGCATTTTCATCGACCTTGCGCTTCTTGAATACCGGCAAAGCGGCGTCAATGATGGTGCCTACATGCGGCAGAATGGCCTTGACGGCGGGTACTAGCCATGAATACATGCGAATTCCTTACCTGAATAAATAACGTGCTGCGTTTGACGAGCGGCCGTTGCTGATCGCCCAGCGTCGATCTTGCATGACAAATTCCATGTTGCCTATGCATTTACTGCATTTCCCGGCATTTCCATTTCGTTGCTGCCGGGTTTTAAGTTATATTGCAACGACTCCTGCTGCGGCACGATTCGCGGCAGCAAATTACCTCAATCCGAAAATGACTACACCGCTTATGCTCGACCCCAATGCCTTACTCAAGCCACTCGATGGCTACATCGTAGAAGACCTGAGCAACGCCGACATCGCCACTACCGGCACGATTGCCGCTTCCATTCTGGGCGACCTCGCCGCACCCGTATTGCAAATGCTGTCGGTTGCAGGCGATTCCGCCAACGATATCTCAGTCGAATTCTTTCCCGATCCGGATGACGAAAGTACTCCCGGCACGCTGATCTTCTGGCCGGCAACCCGCACCAGCAAGAGCAGCACGCGCGACGACGCATTCAATGCCGAGTATTCCTTGCGCCTCGCGGTATTTTTATCCGAACGCGAAGACGAGGATGTGATCTACCCGGCCGGCTTCAGCATGGTGCTGAAACTCAATGAAAGCGCCTGCGAACTGGTGAAGAATCTGCCGCCTGCCGTATTTGAACGACTGGAATTCCAGATGAAGGGCAACTCCTTGCCGAGCGGCTTTGAGTTTCTCGATGACAGCGAACACATTCCGGTCATTCCGAACATGCGTCGCCAGTTCCTGAAAGCGATTACACGCGCACACTCGGTGACGGCAAAAAAACGCAGCAAGGAATTTGACGCGGTGATGGCGCATTACATCTGGGACAACACCGAACCGGAAGCGCATTTTGGCGTCGTGTTATCGACACTGGCAACGCTGTTTGTCGCAATCCACCATCAATCGAAACTGTAAGAGCGGAACTGTAAATTCGTCCTGCCCACATGCCCGATTATTCAGTCGGGCATGTTCACAAACAGTTCTTCCACCTTGCTTCTGGCCCACGGCGTCTTGCGCAGAAACGTCAGACTCGATTTGATGCTGGGATCGATGTTGAAGCACTTGATCTCTATGCGTCGGCCCAGCTCTTCCCAGCCGTAGCGATCCACCAGTGCGAGCAGGATTTTCTCCAGGCTCTGGCCATGCAATGGATCGCTGTCTGACGCCTTGTTCTTTTGCTGCTCGCTCATGATTTTTCCGCTTGAAACATTAAACCGGTTTTTTCTCCTGCACCAGCACCCATGGCCGCGCCACGACTGTCCACAGCATCGCATCGGCCTCCAGCCACTGACTGGCCTGTGCATCCGTCGCCTTGGCAATCTTCCCTGCATTGAGCCACTGCTCGACCAGCACCTTGTCGTCAATGGTAAAACGGGCCGCGACTTCGACCAGATCCATGTCGTCGGCCACGACGACCACCAGGCCGCCGGCAAAATAACGCAGCAATTCAGCCCACGCAATTTGCGAGGTTTCCATATTGAGTTTGGCGTGCAGAAGCTGCTGGTCTTGTGGAAGCGTCATCGTTTCAATCTGTATAAAGTTGCAGGGAATAGCGCGCTGTCATGCGCGGCAAGGGTTTGATCAATAGTGCGGCGGCCGCTCATGCGCGGAACCTTGTTCATTGCCGCCGCTGGCGACTTCCTTCAGGCGTCCTGCCAGCGCAATGCACAAGGCTTCAAGTTCAGTGATTTTCTTTTGCTGCTCGTACACCATCTTGTTCAGGATATCGACCAGATCCTCCTGGCGCGTCAGCTTGATTTCGATCTCGACGATACGGTCTTCATTCATTATTTTCTTCCATTCACTAATGCGGCCAAGACTCAAGCCACTTTCGGTTTTTGCAATAGCGCCTTCAGATTCGCCAGCCGGCTTTGCGGCGTGATGATTTCATCTTCGGTCGGCACGGCATCGCCTTCGTCGAGTTTCATTTCCTTGATGAAGCGCGAGATATCGCAATGCACGTGTTCGCGCGCACGCTTGCGCTTCTTGCACCAGCTGACATGCAGCGAGCGCTGCGCGCGCGTAATGCCGACGTACATCAGGCGGCGCTCTTCCTCTATGCGTGCACCCAGCGTCTCGATAGGCGCATCGGGGTCGCCCTTGTGCGGCAGGATGCCTTCTTCCACGCCGACCAGAAACACGTGTGGAAATTCCAGGCCTTTGGAGGCATGCAGCGTCGACATCCGTACCGCGTCCGGCTCTTCATCCTTGCCTTCCAGCATGGTCATCAGGGCCACCATCTGCGTCAGATCGAGCAAACTCTTTTCAGGGTCGTTGCCGTCCTTGCCGCCGCTGCCTTTTTCTTTCAGCCAGGTTGTGAAGTCGATCACGTTCTGCCACTTCGACTGTGCCTGCCTGTCGTCGAAGTTATCGTACAGATACGCTTCGTAATTGATTTCCTTCATCATGTCCTCAAGCAGCGATGCCGCCTGGCCTTCGCGGTGCGCATGCGCTTCCAGCTGGTTGATGAAGTTGCCGAATTCGCGCAAGGGTGTCAGCTGCCGCTCGGCCAGCTTCGATTCCAGCCCGCCCTTGAACACCGCTTCAAACAATGAGCATTGCCATTGCCCGGCAAACGCGCCCAGCGTCTCCAGCGTCGACTGGCCGACGCCGCGCTTGGGTGTCGTCACGGCACGGATGAACGCCGGGTCGTCATCCTGGTTGGCGACCAGACGCAGGTAACTGATGATGTCCTTGATCTCGGCGCGATCGAAAAAACTCTGGCCGCCGGAGATCGTGTACGGAATGCGCTCCTTGCGCAGCGCCTGTTCGATCACGCGCGACTGATGATTACCGCGATACAGGATCGCGTAATCGGAGAATTTCGCGCGCCGCTCGAAACGATGCGCCGACAGCATGATCGCGATCTGCTCGGCTTCCTGATCGTCGTCCTGCATGCCGAGCACCTTGACCGGGTCGCCGAGGCCGTGTTCGGACCACAGGGATTTTTCAAACAGCTTGGGATTGTTGCCGATCACCGAGTTGGCTGCTTGCAGGATGCGCGTGCTGGAACGGTAATTCTGCTCCAGCTTGACGACTTTCAGGTCGGGGAAGTCGACCTGCAACTGCTTCAGGTTTTCTATCGTCGCGCCGCGCCAGGCATAGATCGCCTGATCGTCGTCGCCCACGGCGGTGAACATCGGCTTCTTGCCGATGCCGGTGACCAGCAGCTTGACCAGTTCGTACTGGCAGGTATTGGTATCCTGATATTCATCGACCAGCAGGTAACGCAGCTTGCGTTGCCATTTGTCGCGCACCGCTTCATTGCCGCGAAACAGTTCGACCGGCAGCCGGATCAGATCGTCGAAATCGACCGCCTGATACGCCGATAGCGTGGCGACATAGCTCCGGTAAATCCGCGCAGCTTGCGCCTCGTCCTCATCCTTGGCCTGATTCAGCGCGGCATCAGGATCGATCAGACCGTTTTTCCACAGCGAGATCGCGGTCTGGATACGGCGCACCAGCTGCTTGTCGGTCGTGATGGCCATATCCTGCACCAGCGAAAAGCAGTCGTCGCTGTCCATGATGGAGAAGCGGTCCTTCAGCCCCAGTTCCTTCGCTTCTTGACGCAGGATTTTCACGCCGAGCGAATGGAAGGTGCTGACCGTCAGCTGCTTGGCCTGCTTCGGCTCCTTCAGCAGTTTAGCGATACGTTCCTGCATCTCCAGCGCCGCCTTGTTGGTAAAAGTCAGCGCTGCAACATGTCTGGCCTCGTAACCGCAATCCTCTATCAGATGCGCAATCTTTTGCGTGATGACGCGCGTCTTGCCCGAGCCGGCGCCGGCCAGCACCAGGCAGGGGCCGTCCATGTACTTGATGGCTTCGCGCTGCGGCGCGTTAAGACCGTGCGAGGATGAATGGGGAGACGAGGACATCAGAAGAAAAGCGGGAACAGAAAGCGGTCCATTGTATCAGCGCAGGGCCCGCCGCCGGCGTCATTCCGGCAATTTGCACAGCGATGATGCCGTACCGGCAACTCAACCGATATTGACGCGCCCTGTCGGATATTCGATCGCACGACCGCGCGGATTGGCCAGCATGAATGCCAGCGTCAGCGGCCCGACACGGCCTATCAGCATCAGCACCATCATCGTGCACTGGCCGGCAATCGACAGCCCGGGCGTGACGCCGCGCGACAGGCCGGTGGTCGATACCGCCGAAATGACTTCAAATGCCAGGTCGATAAAAAGACCGTCTTCCGTCAGCATCAGGATAAACGTGCCGGCGACGACGCACAGCACCGCAATGATTGTGATTGCTAGTGCGCGCACGATCGTGTTCGCTTCTATGCTGCGGCCCAATACAACCGGCGTCTTTTGCTGCCGCAGGAAGGCTCGCGTCGCCACCAGCAGGATAATGAAGGTGGTCAGCTTGATACCGCCGCCGGTAGAACCACTGCCGGCACCGATGAACATCAGCATCATGATGAAAAATGCGCTGACGGGCCGCAGGGCCGCTGTATCCATGGTGGTGAAACCGGATGAACGCGGCGCCACCGCCTGGAACCAGCTGGCCCATAATTTCGCGCCCCAGCCATGCAAGGCTCCCAGCGTATCGGGATTGCCATATTCCAGCAGCAGCAATACCAGCATGGCGATCAGATTGATGGCGAGGGTGCCGATCAGCATCAGCCGGGTATGCAGAGTCAGCTCGTGGAAGCGTTTTTTGGCGCGCAGATCGGCAATCACGGCAAAACCGATACCGCCGGAAATAAATAAAAATGGAATGACCAGATTGATCAGCGGGTTGTCTACATAGGCCGCCAGACTGTGCGATGCCAGACCAAAACCGGCGTTGTTGAACGCCGACACGGCATGAAAAAAACTGTAGAACAGTCCTTTTCCCCAGCCCATTTCCGGCACCCACTGCGTGGCCAGCAGCAAGGTACCCAGCAATTCCGTCAGTACGATAAAGCCGAACAGCACGCGCAGCAGATGCTGCAGGTCGATACTGCCGCTTTGATTGAAGGCATCCTGCATCGCTGCGCGGTTGCGCAAGGTCAGGCGGCCGCTGGTCAAATGAATGATGAGCACACCGAAGGTCAGCAAGCCGATCCCGCCCAGCTGTATCAGGCCCAGCACTATCCACTGCCCGAACAGCGTGAAATGACTGCCGACATCGAGCACCGTCAGGCCGGTGATGGTGGAAGCCGAGACGGCCGTGAACAAGGCTTGCATCCACGTCGTGTGCGCATGGCTCGCCATCGGCAATTTCAGCAACACCGCGCCCAGCAACGATAGACCGATGAAGGACAGGATCAATGCCTGCGGCGGCGTCAGATGCAGTACGCGCCGCCTGACCTGCCGCTTGACTTGCCGGTACAGAAGCGGCGGCTGATACCCGCGCCTCATAACAAGGCCGAAATACCGCGCAGATTGTCGAGGGCGCCGGCCATCACCAGTTGATCGCCGGTACGGAACACATAGTCGCCCGAAGGCACAGGCAGGAGCTCACGCTGATGCTTGACCAGCAGCAAATGCACACCGCGCTGGCCCAGTTGCAGCGCAGCGACGGTTAGGCCGACCAGTTTCTCCGAGGCCCGTACTTCTACTGTAAACAGATCGTGACCGAGGCTGATGTAATCCACCACTTCCGGATACATCATCGCGTGCGCCAGCCGCAAACCCATTTCATGTTCCGGGTGCACGATGTGATCGGCGCCCAGCTTGTGCAAAATGCGATGATGATTGTGATTCAGCGCCTTGGCCCACACTTCCGGTTTCGGCATGTTCTTGACGGTCAGCGTCACCAGGATATTGGCTTCCAGATCTTCCCCGATCGCCACGACCACCGCATCGCAATCGTGTACGCCGAGGTCGCGCAAGGTATCTTCATCGCGCGCATCGGCCACCACTGCCTGCGTGATGTCGTCGGCAATCGCATTGACGTGCGCCGGATCGAGGTCGATGCCAAGCACGTCGTTGCCCAGCCGGGCCAGTTCGCGCGCAACGGTAGAACCGAAGGCACCCAATCCGATAACGGTAAAAGTACGTTTCATTATTAGTAGTGTTTGATGCGCCGTGCAGACGCAAGCAGGAAAGAGGATGAGGCATTAAAACATAATTGCATGCGGCAAACCGCTCATATCATGCAGAATGTGCGGTCGGTCGCATCCGGTCGCGCCATCTGCGCAGTACAATGACCGCTGCATCCGAACGCCTGGACGCTCTGCATGATCCGCCGCCCCATCCATCCTTCACTCAAGAAATCGTACGCCATGCAATTCCAGCATCTGATTGAAATCAACGATCCCCTCAATCCCCTGATTGATACGCTGACGCGTGCCCAACTATGGCGCGGACTGGTGCTGCGTGCGGAAGCACCCAAGCTCTTCGTGCCATGGCTGGATGAGTGCGATTTGGGGGAACGCGATGGCGCCGTACTGCCGCGCACTTTGCGCTACAACGCGCTGCTGATCCATGATCGCGTCACCTTTACACCGCAGGAAACCGTACATTATGAAGTCCCGGCCCAGGGCGACATCCCGGCTTCGAGCCTGCTGGTAACCATAGAAGAGCCGCAACCGGGCGCACTGTTTGTCCGCTTTGAGTACGACAGCGGCAAAACCGACGACGATATGGATGCCTTCTATGACGAGTTCCGTCGCTCGGCCTATCAGGAAGCCGATATCGACACGATACGCATCATTCGGCAACTGGCGGAAGAAGGACGACTGGAACTGCCGGTTTGAGCATGCGCCATGCACAATAAAAAACGCCGGGCATGCCCGGCGTTTTGTTTTTCATGCGTAAAGATTAATCAACCTTGATTGAATTCTTGACGGATTTGACGCCAGCGGTTTTCTTGGCGATGTCGCCTGCCAGATATTGCTGCCACTCGTTCTTGGCCGTGCCGGACAAGGTCACTGCGCCATCGGTGGTAGCTGCGGCAGTGATTTTCGCGCCGCTCAGTTGCGCTTCTTTGCCCAAGGCCGTTTTCACTGCCGTGGTCAATGCTGCGTCTGCAGCCGCTGCTGGTGCAGTTGCTGCAGGTGCGGCAGCTTTCGGAGCTTGCGCTTCCGTCGTTGCACAACCGGCCAGAACTGCGGAAAAAACAACCAGTGCCAAAGCGCTGTGTATCTGCTTCATAGTGTGCTCCTCTATATTTGTTTTGGTATTTATTAGTTTTTAGTACCGCCATAATACTGAAAGCCAAAACTGCTTCCGGAATTAGTATAGCCACAGCATTTGTGAAAAAGGGAACAGTACGCGCTATTTTTTTTGCCGAAATTGACCTTGATCAGCATCTGTCACCGCTTGTGTAGCTTGTCAGCAACAACGCTTGTCGAGAGTCAGGCATCCACCGTCAAACACGCTCAAGAGGGCAGGTGATTGCTGCATTGCAGCGGGCGGTAGACGGATCAGCGCCCAAACCGATGACGGGACAGATATTTCATTGCGCCGAAAATCAGGCCAGTGCCAGCACTTGCGGCGCAAGGGCGGCAATATCTTCCCGCGCGGCGACGAATTCCGGCCGCGGAGTCAAACCACCCTTCGGCGCTTCCAGTTGATTGGCGATGCTGTTATAGACGAAGAACACATTGCTGCGCGGATAAGGCGTGATGTTGCCGTTTGAACCATGCATCGTATTGCAGTCGAAGAAAACCACGGAACCGGCCTTGCCCGCGCACGATTTGATGCCACCCATATCGGCCAGATAGCGCAACAGTATATGATCCGGCACGCCGACATCCTGTTTCTTCAATGAGGTCTTGTAGTTTTCATCCGGCGTCTCGCCCAGGCACGAAACATAATGATGATGCGAACCGGGAATCAGCATCAGCGGCCCGTTGCAATCGCTGTTATCCGTCAGCAGGATAGAACAGCTCAAGGCGCGCATTCCCGGCATGCCGTCTTCGCTGTGCCAGGTTTCAAAATCGGAGTGCCAGTAAAACTCCTTGCCGGTAAACCCCGGCTTGTAATTGATGCGCGATTGATGAATATAGACCTCGCTGCCGAGAATCTCGCGCGCCACATTCAGCACGCGCGGATCGCGCACCAGATTGGCGAAAATATCATTCAGTCTATGTACATTGAAAATCGAACGCACTTCGCCGCTGTCCGGCTCGGCGATCACTTCCTTGCGCCCTGCATGCGTAAATTCTTCACGCATGGTTTGCATTTCATCGAACAGATAACTGACTTCTTCCCGCTTGAACAAATCCGGCATCAACAAGAAACCGTTCTGCTGATATGAGTCGCGTTGCGTCGCCGTCAAACGCGCATTTTGTTTGTCCACAACCTCATGCCCATACACGACAGGATCATGACGGGCGAGGATGGCGGCGCTGTTCTGCGTGCGTGTGGGGTAAGCGTCCTGGGAAAGCATGATCATCTCCTAAGCTTCGACTGTGTTGGTGCTGACTTGCATGGCAGCACCCGCTTTTTCGATTTCCGCAGCGGGAGCATAAACACCGTTTTCGTCATGCGTCTCGTTACCCACCAGCGGCGGATTGAAAGTACAGATCAAGTGCAGATCGGTCTCTGCCCGCAACCAGTGCTCATCGTTCTTGTTGAGCGCATACAAGGTGCCAGGCTCGATGCGAACGGTTTCGCCGGAAGGAATCAGTTCGACAGAACCGACGCCTTCGACGCAGTACACACCCTCCAGATGATGCTGATACCAGATGCGGGTTTGCGTCCCGGCGTAAATCACCGTGTGATGCATGGAGAAACCCATGCCGTCTTCCTCCAGCAGAAGACGGCGGCTGCACCAGTTCTGCGCCTTGACATCACGCGGTGTATCGATGATTTCTTTCAACGTGCGTACGATCATGCCGTCACCTCTTTGTCTGATTCAACATGGGATTCCGTCTTTTCACCGACAGCTTCTGCCACTGCGTGCTCCAGGATATCCAGGCCCGCCAGCAGGGTTTCCTGCTCAATCGTCAGCGGCATCAACAACTTGACGACTTCATCTTCACCACCGGATGTCTCGATGATCAAGCCGTTCTGAAAGGCAATCGAGCTAATGCGATCAGCCAGGGCCGGATCAGCACAGGCTATGCCTTGCATCATGCCGCGCCCGCGACGCGTGAGTTTGGCATCCGGATAACTGGCAACCAGCTTGTCGAGGAAAATTTCTATCGTCAGCGCCTTCTTTTGAATCGCTGCCTGGAATTTGTTATCGCGCCAGTAGTGTCCCAGCGCCGCTGTCGCGGTAACGAAAGCCATGTTGTTGCCACGGAAAGTGCCGTTATGCTGACCCGGCTTCCATATATCCAGTTCCGGCTTCATCAACAGCAATGCCATGGGCAGACCGAAACCGGATAATGATTTGGACAGGGTAATGATGTCGGGCTTGATACCGGCCGGCTCGAAGCTGAAGAAGGTGCCGGTGCGGCCGCAACCGGCTTGAATATCATCGACAATCAGCAGGATTTCATGGCGTTTGCAAAGCTGTTCCAGCTTCTTCAGCCAGTTCATGCCGGCGACATTCAAGCCGCCCTCGCCTTGCACGCATTCAACGATGATGGCCGCCGGCAGATCAACGCCGCTGCTTGGATCGGCTATCAGCTTGTCGAGCATGGCAATGGTGTCGATATTCATGCCGAAGTAACCGGAATACGGCGCTCTGTGCACATCCGACAGCGAGACGCCCGCCGCATCGCGGAACTTGCGATTGCCGGTCAGCGCCAGCGAACCCAGGGACACGCCGTGAAAGCCGTTGGTAAATGAAATCACCATCTGGCGGCCCGTCACATTGCGCGCCAGTTTGATCGCCGCTTCCACCGCATTGGTGCCGGTTGGGCCGGTGAACTGCAGCTTGTATTGCATGCTGCGCGGCTTCAGCACATGACTTTCAAACGTTTGCAAAAACGCTTTCTTGGCACTGGTTGCCATGTCCAGTCCGTGTACGATGCCGTCTTCTGCCAGGTACTCAATGACGGCCTGCTTCATTACCGGATTGTTGTGGCCGTAATTCAAGGTGCCGGCGCCAGCCAGAAAATCGATATACGTGTTGCCGCCTTCGTCGGTCAGCACCGCGTTCTGGGCTTTGGAAAAAACGGTTGGGAACGAGCGGATATAACCGCGCACTTCTGATTCAAGTCGATTGAATATACGCATCATGCTTCTCCTGATGGATGATTGATGGAATGGTCCGGGTACACGCGATCAAACAGCGCGCAAGTGAGGACCGATTTGATACAGCCATTCTTCTTCGTGCCGACCGTCGCCGAAATCTACGGTGTTGAAATGCGGTCCACTCTTGATGTCGATGTTATGGCGCCGGGCATAACTGGCAAATAATTGCTGCGAGCCGATATTGCTCGGGCTGATGGTAGTTTCAATTTGATGCACGCCGCAGGTGCGCACACAACGCTCGGTCAGATGATCGAGCATGCGCGAACCAAGCCGCTGGCCTTGCATGTTCGGTGTAACCGCAACCTGCCATATGAATAAGGTGTCGGGTTTCGACGGCAGAATGTAGGCCGTGATGGCGCCCACCAGTTCGCCATTGAATTCCGCCACCACACAAGTGTTTGCATGGTGTTCGCACAACAGCAGATAGGCGTAGCGCGAGTTGAGGTCCAAGGGTTGACAGCGGGCGATCAGGTCATGCAGATCGGCACCGTCACGGCGGCCCGGCAAACGCAGCACGATATGATTGACGGCCGCGGACGCAAGGTGTGCAGATGCTCTTACGTTCATGCTTTCTCCTTTTGCGAATAAGCGATCCCTGCAGCCATATAGGCCGCAGTGTCACTCATCGATAAAGGGAATCAGATTTGCGCAGGAACGATCAACGTTCTGTTTCTACGCAGGTTCGGCAGGTATTTTTGCTTCCAGCAAAGAGGCGAATTGCTCCAGCGTAATGACCAGCGTCTGGCGATCGGCTTCCGACAACGCACCCAGTGCACTACCGAAACCGTTAGGCAATGCCGACGGCGCATTGGCAAGAACCAGTTGGCCTGCCACTGTCACTGAGACAAAGACATTGCGCCTGTCACGCGTATCGCGCTCACGCTTTACCAGACCCTTTTCTTCCAGCCGGTCGACAATGCCGACCACTGTGCTTGGACTAAGTTGAATCGCACGCCCGATGGATTTGAGCGTGCTGGGCCCCATTTCGGCGATTGCAAGAAGCGCCACAAGTTGTGGCGATGTGATGTTGTGTGTGACGGCTAAACGCTTTGAATGGTGCTCTACACATTGCGCAATGCGACGAACGCTTTGCAAAATGCGAATCGAATCATTTACGGCAACAAGTTTGGTGATGTCATTCATGACCGCGAGTTTAGCGACATCTTTTCATTCTGTCGCGCCGCATCACAACAAGCTCACATTTTCCTGTTTTTGATATCCCGGTTGCTTGATTAACGAGCAACCAGTGTAGCGGCAGCATGCATTGATGTCAACTCATTCGTATACGAATGATGTCTGAGCAAATTACTTCCGCAGCATTTTTATGTGCGGAATACCGTCTTCCAGGTAGCTATCGGAAGCCTTGGCAAAGCCGAATTCGCCGTAAAAGCGCTCCAGATGCCACTGCGCTGAAATGCGCATCACGCTGCCGGGAAAATGCTGCTCGGCACGCCGTATGCCTTCTGCCATCAACTGTCGGCCCAAGCCCTTGCCGCGCGCGGATTGCACGGTCAGCACGCGACCGAGTACCGTTTCCGGGTATGTGACGCCCGGCGCAAAGCAGCGCAGGTAGGCCAGCAACTGACGCGGACCGCCATCATTGTTCCAGCCCAGCAGGTGATACGCACGCTGATCCTCGCCGTCGATGTCGGCGTACAGGCATTGCTGCTCCAGTACGAACACCTGCTGCCGCGCTTCCAGCACCGCATACAATGCGGCGCTATCGAGTTCATGCAAGGCAAGCCACTGCCAGTTGAGCGTTGACATTATTTTGCACCGCCTTCCATATGACTATCCTGCAGCGTCTCCTGCATCAGGGCCCGGCCTTGCACGCGGGCAGCAAGCAACGCACACCCACCGAAATGGCGAGATTTCATTTTTTATTCCAGTACCCGAATTCCGCTGCGTAGCAATTGATGTCCAGTTCCGCGACCTTCTCCTGCAGCACAGACTGTGCATCGGCAATCGCCTGATTGTAAATGCTGGGGCCCAGTTCTTTCACGCAAAAATCCAGCAGCAATCTGGCTTTCAGTTCACCTATGCTTTCATCCATGTTGACGGTGAAGTAGCGCTGGATGGATGCGATCAGGCGTTCTTCGGTTTCCGGATTCAGTTTGATCGTCATGATTCAGATAAATGGTGGCGGGACTAGCTTCAATGTTTCAGATATCGACCGGATCTACTTCCAGCGACCAGCGTACGCGCGATTTCATCTCGCGCAAAGTCGCAATCCAGACTTTCAGGAATGCCTGCAGGGCCGGCCGCGAAGCGCATTCAACCAGCAGCTGCGCACGGTCGACATTGGCAACACGCGTCATCGTCATCGGTATCGGATCGTTCATCGTGATGCCGCCATGCTCCACGCAATCTATGGCCTGATGCAGGAAATCCAGCGCAATCTTGAGTTCCTTTGCTTCGGCGCGCAACAGGGCCTGATACATGAAGGGCGGAAAACATGCCTGCTGCCGTTCTTCCAGCAACTCGCTGGCAAAGGTGTCGTAATCGTGCGTACGGACTGCCGCATACAGCGGATGCTGCGAATAGCGCGTCTGTATCAATACCTCGCTCGCGCTGCCGCCTTCCTTCTGTGCCACACGCCCGGCGCGACCCGCAACCTGCATCAATTGCGCAAACAGCCGTTCGCTGGCCCGGTAATCATGCGAGAACAAGGCGGTGTCCGGATTCATCACGCCGACCAGCGTCAGATTCTGGAAGTCATGCCCCTTGGCCACCATTTGCGTGCCGATCAGGATATCGACTTCGCCGCGGTGTACGGTGTCGAAAGCCGCCTGCGCACTTCCCTTGCGCCGCGTGGAATCGGCATCGATGCGCAGAATGCGTGCTTCCGGAAAGATGGCCTGCAGGTTTTCTTCCACGCGCTGCGTGCCGCGCCCCAGCGGTTGCAGGTCAACGTTGCCGCAAGTCGGGCAGGAGCGCGGTATCCGTTGCTCGTAGCCGCAATGATGACAGCGCAGACGCTTGTCCAGCTTGTGCAACACAAGGAAGGCGCTGCAACGCGTGCAATTGCTGATCCAGCGGCAGGAATCGCAGGCAATCACGGGAGCATAACCGCGTCGATTCAGGAACAGCAGCGATTGTTCGCCGCGTTCCATCCGCAGCTTCAATGCAGCGATCAAGGTGGCGCTGACGCCTTCGGTCATTTGCTCGCGCGGCGCCTTGCGCTCCAGGTCGATCAGGCCGACTTTCGGCAGCACCGCATCTCTGACCGCACGTTCACGCAATTCCAGTTTGCGATAGCGGCCGGATTGCGCGTGATGCCAGGTTTCCAGCGATGGCGTGGCAGAGCCGAGCACGATCGGGATATTCAGTTGATGCGCACGCCACACCGCCAGATCGCGCGCCGAATAGCGCAAACCCTCCTGCTGCTTGTAGGACGGATCGTGTTCTTCATCGACGATGATCAGCTTCAGGTGCGGCAGCGAAGACAGGATCGCCAGACGCGTACCGAGAATGATGCGGGCCTGCCCCAGATGTGCAGCCAGCCAATGCATCATCCGCTCGCCTTCGGCCAGACCGCTGTGCAAAGTGGCAATCGCAACGTCGGGGAAGCGCGCCCGCACATTGGCTTCCAGCTGCGGCGTCAGATTGATCTCCGGCACCAGGATCAGGATTTGCGCGGGATTGTGTTCGTCGCTGCTGTGCGCAAGAATTTGCGCCGCAGCCTGCAAATAGACTTCCGTCTTGCCGCTACCGGTCACGCCGTACAGCAGGGTGGGAGCAAAACCGGTCGCACTGGCGATCGCATCGGCCGCCTCTTGCTGCGCCGGATTCAGCTGCGGCATGGCGATCGGCGTGGCGTCGTGCACCGCACCTGCCTTGCCCAGCTTCTTGATTGCCTTGTCCAGCGACGTGGTTTTGAGCGCACGCAGATTCTTGGGCAAACCGGGTATCGCCACCTCGCCCAAGGGGCGCTGATAATAGTCGGCAGCAAAGGTGCACAGTGCAATCCATTCGGCGGACAGCGGTGTCAATTGCGTGCGCACGGCAATCGCCTGCTTCAGCTTGTCCAGCGGCACCTCGCTCGTTTCATGCACGGCCACGATCAGGCCGACCACCTCGCGCCGACCGAAAGGTACCAGCACCAATTGCCCGGCCAAAGGCCGAACTGTGCTCTCCTCGACCGCCCAAACATAGTCAAAGCAGAAATCAAGCGGTGTGTCGAGTGCGACTTTAAGGATGCAATTTTCCACAGAGTTAATGTAATACCTGAGGAAGTGAGCTAACTACCCGTTTCATAAGCGCTTTTTTATCTATCCACAGCGACTGTGGATAACTTTGTGGATAACAGCCCCTTGACAGCCGGAGAGGCCAGTATTTATGCGGGTTCCAATAGATTGCCTAAAACCAAAGCACAAATTTAATCGTTTTAAATCAATCGCTTACAAATACATGAATTTGACGATTAATAAAAACTATAAATAAATGATGTTGCTACGCACAAGCTGATTTTTGTGCATAAGTTTTTGCCGATTGCCCAGAGATTGTCAAAACGCGCCATTTTTGTGCTTGGTTATGCCAGCATTTGGCGCAAATAGCTTTTTCAAAAAGACAACGTTGAAACGTACGTTTTATTGCAACTGCACAAGAACTTGAGCCTGCGCAGAAGAAAGTTTGCTAAACCCCGGTTTCATAAAGCTTTTTCCAGCTATCCACAATGTCTGTGGATAACTTTGTGGATAAACCGGCCTTCGCCGCGACCATTTTGACGTATAAGTGGAGTGTGGGTAACCGCACACTTCCACATCAAAAAATAACATGTTAAAAATCAGATACTTAATATGATATTTTTGGCGACAGGCAAAACAGGAATAGTAATCACTCTTGCTAGACTCGCATACCATCCTGTGAATAAGCGAGCGCGCCTCATTATGGCAAGACGACAGACAAGACATTGCTCTCGTGCACTTACTTAAAGCATTCTGTTTATACGGAGCAAGAAACCTGGTGAACAGAGTAGTGCGCACAAACCTAATGTGAAGTATCAACAAATGCGCTAACCCCACGTTTCTTAAGCTCTTTTTTTACTATCCACAAATTATGTGGATAACTTTGTGGATAAGCCTTGAGATTTGCATGCAAGCCTAGATTTCATGCGGGTTTCAATAAAATGCCAAAACAAAAAGCAAAATATTTTTCCATTAAAATCAAAGACTTATGAATTTCACATTGTTAAGAAACGTTAAGTACAAGATAAAATGATAAGCCGTTCATCGATAGACTCTTCTGTGTATAAGATGCATCACGCTGCGCTAAAACTGCCCGTTTTTCATCCGATTCCGCGCGTCTTTGCCTGCTGAGCGCGCAAGCTTGTACACACCTTGCGCGCCCCCGCTTATGCGTGCAGAGAACGACTGAGTTCGTGCACCGCATCAACCAGTACCGAGACCGATTCTGGCGGCGTGAACTGTGAAATACCATGGCCGAGATTGAAGACGTGACCGGAACCCGGCGCGTGCTTGCCAAACGACATCAGGACTTTTTCAACTTCGGTGCGTATCTGTTCCGGTTGCGCAAACAGGATGCTCGGATCGAGATTGCCTTGCAGCGCAACGCGATCGCCAACCTGAGCACGCGCAGCACCCAGATTCACAGTCCAGTCCAGCCCCACCGCATCGGCACCCACATCCGCAATTTCGTTCAGCCACAAACCGCCGCCCTTGGTAAACACAATGCTGGGAATCCGTACGCCTTCTTTTTCCGTCTTCACGTGCTTCATGACTTCGCGCATGTAATGCAGTGAGAATTGTTGATAAATACCGTCGGCCAGTGCCCCGCCCCAGGTATCGAACATCATGACGGCTTGTGCACCGGCATCGATTTGCGCATTCAGGTAAGCTGCGACTGTGATCGCGTTGGTTTGCAGGATGTGGTGCATCAGGTCGGGACGGTTGTACAGCATCGCCTTGACGGTGCGGAAATCGTCCGAACCGCCGCCTTCAACCATATAGCAGGCCAGTGTCCATGGGCTGCCGGAAAAACCGATCAGGGGCACGCGGCCTTTGAGTTCGGTGCGAATTTGCGTGACTGCATCAAAAACATACTGCAGCGAATCCAGTTCCGGCACTTTCAGCGCCTGCACCGCTTTTTCATCGCGCAATGGACGCTCGAACTTCGGCCCTTCGCCATCGACGAAGTACAGGCCCAGACCCATTGCATCCGGTACCGTCAGGATGTCGGAGAACAGAATTGCCGCATCCAGATCGTAGCGATCCAGCGGTTGCAGCGTTACTTCCGTCGCGTAATCGGGATTTTTAGCCAAGCCGAGGAAAGAGCCGGCGCGCGTGCGCGTGGCGCGATATTCAGGCAAATAGCGGCCGGCCTGGCGCATCATCCACATCGGTGTGTAGTCGGTCGGCTGGCGCAGCAATGCGCGTAGAAAGGTGTCGTTCTTGAGCGGAGCAAATGGTGTAGGCATCAGGCTGGTATCTCGGTATTGATTCACGGCATTGAAATGAGCCGCTATTATCGCCTAAAGAGGGGGCTATCGGACTTTCCATGCCACTCTGTCATCAAATCGCGCACCGACTCCCGCTTATGCGCGATGGCCGATGTTGAACAGCTTGTCTGCACGCTCCTCCTCGGCGATAGCGCGGATATAGCTGGCGAAATCTTCATCTTCGCCGCGCAGCAGTTGCGGCAGCAGATAATAAAAATCCTCGCGACGGCACCATTCACGCATGTAATCGTCCCAGGAATGCCAGCGCCGCAAGGCCACGCCTCGCATATCCGGCACATACGACACGATGTACGCCCGCTCGAACAGGGCAATCAGCATCTCGAAAATAATCAGCGCCCGCTCCTTCTGCTCTTCATTCAGGTCATTGCGCGCAAGCGCACTGCGCAATTGCAGATCGGGATTGTCGAGCACGATTTTCAGGAAGTCGTTGTACGCATCCTGCAGCAGCTGATACGCCTCTTCATCCTCGGCATCGCGCTCCTTGCGCTGCTCGAACAGAAACAGGAAGATCGCGAACGGCAGCGCCAGCGCCGTCACAACATAGCTGGCCAGTTCCCAGAATCCGGTATCGAAAATAAAATTCATAGATGTGCGAGAAGAAGGCAGAAGGCTCAGTGTACTGCGCACGCGCCAAAAAATATCTGTGCACCTGACGTATTTTATCGACTGCCTGCTGACAACTTATGCTCCCGTTCCACGCTTACAATGATTGTTAATCGTATTTCAAGGCAGATCAGCAATGCATCAGCAACTCCATTGCGACATCCTCATCGTAGGCGGCGGCATCAACGGCGCCGGCATTGCGCGCGACGCCGCCGGGCGCGGCCTGTCCGTCGTGCTGTGCGAAAAGGACGACCTCGCCTCGCATACCTCCTCCGCTTCCACCAAGCTGATCCACGGCGGTCTGCGCTATCTGGAGCAATACGATTTTGGCCTGGTACGCAAGGCGCTGATCGAGCGTGAAATTCTGCTGCGTTCTGCGCCGCACATCATCCGCCCTCTGCGTTTCGTCATGCCGCAGGACAAAGGCCAGCGACCGGCATGGATGATACGCGCCGGCATGTTCATCTACGACCATCTGGCCAGGCGCGAGCTGCTACCCGGTTCGCAGGGAATAGATTTGCGCAAGCATGCCGCCGGTACGCCATTGAAGGACTGTTTCACCAAGGGTTTTGCTTATTCCGACGGCTGGGTCGACGATGCGCGTCTGGTTGTGCTGAATGCGATCGCCGCCAGAGAAAACGGCGCCACCATCCTCACACGCACAGCCTGCATCGCAGTCCAGCGCACTGGCGATCAGTGGAATGCAACGCTGCGCAATGCCGACAACGCAACCATAGAAGTAAATGCCCGACTACTGGTCAATGCCACCGGTCCGTGGGCTGCGGAATTCCTGCACGACACCGTGCACGGACGTGCCGGCAAAAAACTGCGTCTGATCAAGGGTAGCCACATCGTCGTCAAAAAACTGTTCGACCATCCCTGTGCCTACATCTTCCAGCATCCCGACGGCCGCATCGTCTTCGCGATTCCTTACGAACACGACTACACGCTGATCGGCACCACCGACATCGACTATCACGGCGACACCGACACGGTCGCGATCGATGCGACCGAAATCAACTACCTGTGCGAACTCGTCAATCACTATTTTGCCCGGCCGATCACACCCGCCGATGTGGTGTGGTCCTACTCCGGCGTGCGCCCACTGGTTGAAGACGATAAAGTCAATGAAAGCGAAAGCGCATCCGAAGTCACGCGCGATTACAAACTCGCATTCGATACCGATGCCGCACCGCTGCTCTCCGTCTTCGGCGGCAAGATCACTACCTTCCGCAAACTGGCTGAAGAGGCACTCGACCTGATTGCACCGGTACTCGGTAATCATCACGGCGCATGGACGGCGGAATCCTGTTTGCCGGGCGGTGATATTTTCGGAGCCAAACCGAACAATCGCGCGGTGCTTGAATTCGACCGCTTCGTACGCGAGATGCAACAGCAATATGCATGGTTGCCGGCGGCTCTGCTTGAACGTTACGCGCGCGCGTACGGGACACGCTTAATGTTATTGCTGGCGGATCGATCTGGTTTGGCTGCGATGGGAAAAGAAATTACGCCGGGATTATTCGTGGCCGAAGTGGAATATTTGCAGCGATATGAATGGGCCACATGTGCCGGGGATATCCTGTGGCGGCGCACGAAATGCGGCCTGCATTCCACCGGGGCAGCGGAACACGAACTAGAAGCCTGGATGAATCGCTCCACTGGGAGATGAAAAGAAATACGTTTCATCAAGTCCCCATATACGCCGCCAGCGTGCGTATGTGCTTGACGCATGCGCCTTCCGGCAACACGCGAAGATGTCCTCACACTACACTCTGTCGCGTTTCCAGCACAGCTCCGTAGACATAATTGCGGACCATCAATTGATCAGTGGTATCCATCTCCACGAATTCGGTGCCGACCATATAAGACCGCTGATCTGCGCTCAGCTCTTCCACCATGTTCCTGATCTTCGCTTTCATTTTGATCAGCGCAGACTCCTCGCCATCATAAGAGGGCAGGACAAACGACACGGTCACCACCTCATCGACCTCGCCTATCGGTATAGTCGTGCTGATCAGCGCACCGGTCGCACTCAGATTGTCGAGCGCTACCTGATGTGATTCAACCGGAGCAGCAGCACTGACAACTGTCGCTTCGAGGGCGACCTTGATGCGCATTTCGCGCCGCAAGCGTTTCATCTGTATCGCGACCGGAAAGGTCAGGCACAGGCAATAAAGCGGATGATGAATCACCTTGATGACGCTGGTATCGAAGGTACAGATGGCCGTACCGGAAAACACCCGTACCGACACTTTTTCACCGTCAAAAAAATTCAGTGCTGTACCGTTTTCCCGCGGCAGTTTGACCAGCATGTATTCACCAACATCCCAGCCTATCAGTGTCGAGATGTATTGCACCTTGGCCAGACTGCGATACGTTATAAACTGCAGCTTGGTTCCCGCTTGCAAATTCATCGCATCAAAATCCGCCGGATCTGCATTCGACACTTCATTTTTGGGTGTGGACATGGTGGAAGGCTGTTCTATTTTCTTAACGCTGAATGGGCTCTCATTGTAAGGATTCGTTTCTTTTTTGCAATTAAAATCTCCCTGCCGCCGCTTCCTGCATAGAACAATCCAGCGCGGGTGTATAGGCACGGATCAAGGCGTTGCTGGGGGATGGCTCGAGCATTGACGGCACGATGACACAAGTTGCGCCGGGATTGTTTGCTGCGGAAATAAGCTACTTGTGATGAGGATATTTTGTGCGGCGATCAAAGTTGGGATTGCATTTAGTTCAAGCCCAGTCATAGGGCCAGACATACTTAAAGAAAACAGGCATCAGCGCGGCGCCTGTTTTTTATACATCAGATGTAATAATCGCTACTTTACTTCCGGTTGCACTAGCGGTGACGCCCCGTTTCAGCAACACGACTTCATGCTGATAGTCGCTGTCGCGCCGGGCAGGCTTTATCTGGCCGCCCCCACAAGAGCTGTCTTATTGAGGTTTGGCGTATTTTGCGACGCCTGTTACGTCGAACAGTACACAACGCTGGTTGCCGACTACCCAGGCATCATGCCCAGGCGGCATATAAAAAACGTCGCCCGGCCCGTATTCCATCTCAGCCCCATCATTCATCTTCACGACCATACGGCCTTCCAGGATGAGGCCTGTATGAGCGGCCTGGCAAGAATCTGTTCCTGCTATCGGCTTCACATGCAGACTCCAGCGCCAGCCAGGTTCAAATTCGCCACGGCCCATTGTATGGTTGCCGAGTGTAAAGACAGCTACCCTGCCTTTCTCTTCCTTAAATAAGCGGACTTCATCCGGCTCGTCCAAGGATTTTTTCTCTAACGTTGTACTCATCGCATGATCCTCCAAAAAATGGTGGGGTGACATCGCCTTAAATATAGGTCGATGCATGATGAGTGCAATTGGTATTTGTATGGGGTATGGACGTGCAACATCTCTGCAGCACCCACTCCGTCGGAAACGCCACCGGGCCGCTAAGGCGACGACGATCGAAATGCGGATTGAATTTATTGGCGCACGATCAGAACGGTCGAAGAAAGTTTTCCAAAATTAATTAATTGCTTTTCGTACACGCCATTGTTAGCATTGCCATTCTGTCAATTTGGCGGACTCGGAGAAGTCACAAAGAAAACCAGTAAAACTTCTACCGCTGGCACCATCAGGGAATTTCATTCACTTTTAAAACGATAAAAACAGGGGCTTTCATGAATCGTGTTGTCGTGCTGTGTGCACTGTGTCTTGCTTTAACCGGCTGTGCATTTACTCCTCAGGGCATTACCTTGACTCCCAAGGTAGAAGTCGCTCCTTCAGAAATTGGCAAGGGTAAAGAGCTTCCTCTGAATGTTGTAGATGAGCGCGCAAAGAAAACGCTTGGTACGGTCGGTGCGCGCAATATCGGTGCCGACATTACGATCAACGGTGACATCGTCGTATCCGTTCAGAAAGCCATCAGTGAAGGTTTATCGCGCATGAACTTCAAGCCGACTACCGATCGAAACGGCATGAAGAATGAGCTGCGCGTTGAAATTCGCAACCTGGATTACACCGTCATCGTTGGCTTCTGGGCCGGCACGCTGCGTGTTGATGCCGCCCTCAAAGGAATTTGCTTGCGTGACGGCCTTCGACCTTATGAAAAACTGCACCATGGTGAATTCGTTGAAAGCGTGCAGGTTGTCCAAAGCCAGGAAGCGAATACTGAGTACATTAATCAGGCACTTTCAACAGCGGTCAATGCGCTGCTTTCCGATAAGGAATTAATTGCGTGCCTGGCAGGACAAGGCAAATAATTTATTCGTCAGAACCATAAAAAACGGGCTGTCAGGCCCGTTTTTTATGTCTGGAATGACTGAGGAGTTTTCGCCCGAATTGATAGATCGAATTTATTTCTGGCAGTAAAAACCGCGGACAAATCCGGTCCGCGGTTTTGTTCGCTGCCGTCAGGCCGCTTTACGCTCCAATGCCTGCACATTGTCTCCGGCTGCATCAATCGCAATTTTCCGTGGCTTCAATGCCTCCGGAATCTCTCTCACCAGTTCGATATTCAACAAACCATTATCGAGTTTGGCGCTGACCACCCGTACATGATCGGCAAGCTGGAACGTATGCTCGAAGTTGCGCGAAGCAATACCGCGATGCAGGAAATTGGGCGGCGTTTCTTCGCGTGACTTGCGGCCGGTGATTTTGAGCGTGTCACGTTCGGTTTCGATCTCGATCTCGGAACGGTCAAAGCCGGCGACAGCCATGGTGATGCGGTATTTGTCTTCACTGACCAGTTCTATGTTGTATGGCGGATAGCTGGGTTGCGTGTCGGCGCGTAGAGCGTCGTCAAACAATTGGGCCAGACGATCGAAACCGATAGCGGAACGGTACAGCGGTGAAAAGTCATAAGTACGCATGATGAATATCCTTTTAAAGTTCAAGCGATAAGGTAAATAACAGGCTAACAGACCTCGGTTGAGCATCCGTCAGGACAAATATTAGTGTTTGAAAGTCTATTTTCAAGATCTTGAAAATCAGTGTGGACGCCCCTATAACAGCGCATTTTTCCGCTACTTTTCTCTCCTCGCCTGCGTCCGCACTCACCCTGCAGCGGTCGCTGCTTCAAACTTCTTTACACGAAAAACCTTGCAATTGATAACTGAATCGACGAAAATCTAAATGAGAATAATTGCCATTTACAATGTGGCGGCCTGATCAAACAACATGAAAACAAACCCTTAATGGAAGCACGCGCAAAAAGCCCTCAACGTGCTTACTGGTTGAAAACCCTGCATCAATGGCACTGGATCAGTTCGGCGCTGTGTCTGCTCGGCATGTTGCTGTTCAGCGTTACCGGCATCACGCTCAACCACTCTTCCCAGATCGAAGCCAAACCGCAGGTTGCTATGCGGGAAGCGCAATTACCTGCCGCATTGCAAATGCAGCTAGCAAACATGAACACGGAAGAAAGCGGCAAGGATAAAGCGCCGCTGCCGCAGGAGTTGCAGCGCTGGATGAAGGACAGCATGTCGCTGGATGTCAGTGGTCGCGATGTGGAATGGTCGCCGGAAGAAGTGTATATCGCATTGCCCAGACCCGGTGGCGATGCGTGGGTACGCATCGATCGCACCAGTGGGGCGATTGAGTCCGAATCGACCAATCGCGGCTGGATTTCCTATCTGAACGATTTGCACAAGGGCCGCAATACAGGCGATGCATGGAGCTGGTTCATCGATATCTTTGCCGCAGCCTGCCTGGTTTTTTCGATCACCGGTTTATTCATTCTGAAAATGCATGCGACCAACCGTCCGGGCACTTGGCCTATCGTCGGCCTCGGCGTTCTGATTCCATTTTTGCTGGCTATTTTATTTATTCACTGATTAATCAAAGGTCTTCCCTATGCAGATTCGTTACTCCTTCATGCTGGGCGCAGCGCTAACAGCACCGAGCTTTGCAGCCGATATGAATGTGAAAGTTGAAATTCCACGCCTGACGGTCGCCGAATATCACAAGCCTTACGTCGCATTCTGGATCGAAGGCGCAGACCAGACCTTCGTGCGCAACCTGGCCGTCTGGTACGACCTGAAAATGAAGAATAACGAAGGCACAAAATGGCTCAAGGACATGCGCCAGTGGTGGCGTAAAAGCGGCCGCGATTTGCAGATGCCGGTCGATGGCTTGAGCGGCGCTACCCGGGCGCCGGGCGAACAGCAGTTGAATTTCAACGCCGCAAAATCCGGCCTCGACAAATTGCCGGCCGGCGAATACGCGCTGGTCGTGGAAGCGGCGCGTGAAGTCGGCGGGCGCGAATTGATTCGCGTGCCATTTCAATGGCCGCCAAAGTCGGCACAAACCGCACAAGCCAAAGGCGAGCATGAACTCGGCGCCGTTACCCTTACCTTAAAACCATAAAACTCAAGGACACTGAAATGAAAAAAGCTTCCATGTGGCGCGTAGCTGCGCTGGCTGTTTCCCTCTCCGTCGCTTTGCCTATGTCAGCGCATGCGCACCGTTCGTGGATGCTGCCATCTGCAACTGTACTGTCGGGTAACGAGCCATGGGTAACCGTCGATGCCGCGGTTTCCAACGATCTGTTTTACTTTGAACACAACCCGCTGCGGCTGGACAATCTGGCCGTCATCGCACCGGATGGCAAAACAGTGGAAGCGGAAAACAAAAGCACGGGTAAATATCGCAGCACCTTCGACGTCAAGCTGACACAAAAAGGAACGTACAAGCTGACCATGGTGAATGATGGCTTGAGCGCGAGTTACAAAGTCGGCACGGAAAACAAGCGCTGGCGCGGTACGGCGGAAAGCTTTGCCAAGGATATCCCGGCCGACGCAAAGGATGTGAGCGTCAGCCGCATGCAAAGCCGGATGGAAGTATTCGTCAGCTCCGGTAAACCGAACGATACGGTCCTGAAGCCGACGGGAGCCGGACTGGAACTGGTGCCGATCACGCATCCTAACGATCTGTTTGCAGGCGACACCAGCAATTTCCGTTTCATGCTCGATGGCAAACCGGCAGCCGACATTGAAGTCACGCTGATTCCAGGCGGCATCCGCTATCGCGATCAGCTGGGCGAGATCAAGGTCAAGACCGACAAGGACGGCAAGTTCAGCGTCAAGTGGCCGACTGCAGGCATGTACTGGATGAGCGCCAGCAACGGCGGCGCACGCATGGAAGGTGGCGCTGCCAATGCTGCTCCACAGGCAGTTGGCACCATCGCCAAACCTATCCGCCGCGTCAGCTACTCGGCAACACTGGAAGTGCTGCAACCGTAAATAAAACATGGTTAGTCGCCCGTTGACCGTTCGCGGCAACGGGCGTTTTTCATTCCGACTGATACAGCTCACATGCGACGCACACTGGTTCCTGTTATCGATACACCGCCGCTGCCGCCTGCTTTGGGTAGCGTCGTGCACACCTTGCAAGGCAAGACGATGGGCACCAGCTGGTCGGTCAAGCTGGCGGCCGACGCTGCGCGACGCTTATTACCTTTACAGGAATTGATTCAGCATCAGCTCGATACCGTCATTGCGCAAATGAGTACATGGGAAACTGACTCCGACCTGAGTCGCTACAACCAGGCCGCAGCCGGTTCATGGCATCGTTTGCCAGATGAGTTTTTCCGCGTGCTTGAGTATGCGTTGGATGTCGCGCAGGCAAGCGATGGCGCTTACGACCCGACGGCGGGAGCATTGGTCAATGCCTGGGGTTTCGGCCCGACACAGCGCTATACCGAAGAAGGCTTTGTTGTTCCAGGCAATACAGCACTCGATTTCGCACGCGCGCAATGCGGCTGGCAACGCATACAACTCGACAAGGCCGCACATCGCGTCCTGCAACCCGGCAATGCGACCATCGATCTGTCTGCCATTGCCAAGGGTTTCAGCGTCGACCAGATCGCGCGCGCGCTGCTGCAGCGGGGCATAGACAGTTTCCTGGTAGAGGTCGGCGGCGAGTTGCGCGGCGCCGGCGTCAAGCCGGATGGGCAGCCCTGGTGGGTCGCCCTGGAACATCCCTTACCTGCTTCATTTGCTGACGCGATTACAAATGAAGCGTCCATAGCAACCATAGCCGCACTCTACAATCTGTCTGTCGCCACATCCGGCGACTACCGCCGCTATTTTGAAGAAGGCGACACGCGCTTTTCGCACACCATCGATCCGCGCAGCGGCGAACCCATCGCTCATGGGCTTGCTTCCGTGACGGTACTGCACTGCGATTGCATGGCCGCCGATGCGTGGTCAACCGCACTGGGTGTAATGGGTGCCGCACAAGGCCTGGCCTTTGCCGATCAGCACGATCTGGCGGCGCTGTTTATTCAACGCGGCAAGGAAGGTTTCGAAGAACACATGAGTCAAGCCATGGCGGCATTGCTGCAATGAACTGGAGCGATCAAACCCGCGCGATGGTGGCGATACTGCTGGTAGTAATCTATCTCGCCATGTGCATATTCATTTACTGCGTGCAGCGCCGCAAGCAGCAACAGGCGATACGCAACGCAGCGGCGCTCGTTCCCGCTGCCAAAGGCGCAAAACCCTGGTTGATCAGCTATGCCAGTCAAACCGGTTTTGCCGAAGAGCTCGCCTGGAACACCGCACGTCTGCTACATACGGCAGGCGTGCCCACACGTGTAGCGAGCTTGTCCGATACCAGTGCTGACGACCTGATGCAGGCCGAGCGCGCACTCTTCATTGTCAGCACTTACGGTGAAGGCGATCCGCCGGACAATGCCTCATTATTCGCCAGCAAATTGATGCACACCGAACCGGCTTTGCCACATCTGCACTTTGGCATGCTGATGCTGGGTGATAGCGCGTACACGCATTTTTGCGGCTTCGGCCGCACACTCACCGCCTGGTTGCAGGCACGCGGCGCACACGCGTTGTTTGACAGTGTGGCCGTCGACAATGCGGACGCAAAAGCGCTGCACGATTGGCAGCACCACCTGAGCCATATCGCCGGCACCAGCGATGCGCCGGACTGGCAGGCACCGGCTTATCAGCAATGGCGGCTGGCCGCACGCCGGCACCTCAATCCCGGCAGTGCAGGCAACCCTACCTTTCATATAGAACTGCAAGCGCCGAATGAACAAGCCACATGGGAAGCCGGCGATCTGCTTCAAGTGCGCGCTCCCGCCGATCAGCAACGTGCGCGTGAATATTCTGTCGCCTCGATTCCGTCCGATGGCCGCGTGCATTTGCTGGTTCGGCAAGAACGCCATGAAGATGGCAGCCTCGGCATCGCCTCGGGCTGGCTGACAGAACAGTCGGCACTGGGTACGATGATCGATGTACGTCTGCGTGCACACAGCAATTTCCGCCTTGGTGACAATCTGCATCGCCCGCTGGTATTCATCGGTAACGGCACCGGCCTCGCCGGCTTGCGCAGCCATTTGAAGGCACGCGCAGCAAACGGCAGGCAACGCAACTGGCTGCTATTCGGCGAACGCAATGCGGCACATGATTTCTATTACCGCGATGAAATCGAAGCGTGGCAAGCGCAAGGCATATTGGAACGCGTCGATATCGTGTTTTCGCGCGACCAGGCGGAACGCATGTATGTACAGGACAAGTTGCGCGAACAGGCCGATGTCATGCGCGCATGGCTGGCAGCAGATGCCGCCATTTATGTATGCGGCAGCCTCGAAGGCATGGCCGGCGGCGTCGAAGCCGCGCTGACCGATATCATGGGTGCAGCAGCTGTGGAACAGCTGATCTCGCAAGGCCGCTATCGGCGCGATGTGTACTGATTGATCGACGGTTGCCCTGCTTTTACGCTGATTACACGGCAGCCCATTGCCTCAATAGATTGTGATAATGACCAGTCAAGCCGACCACCTCTTCGCAATCGCCCAACTTCTCGCGCAGTTTCTGGATGTTCTGATCAAGCTCAAACAACAAGCTACGCTTGCCATCATCCGCCACCATGCTTTGCAGCCAGAAGAATGAACATACGCGCGCGCCACGCGTGACGGGCTCAACTTTATGCAGGCTGCTGGACGGATACAAAATCATGTCGCCGGCCGGCAACTTCACTTCGTGTTCGCCATACGTATCGGAAACAATCAGCTCACCGCCATCGTAATCTTCCGGTTCGCACAGGAACAGCGTGCATGACAAATCGGTACGCAGGCTCAGATTGGAACCCGGTATCGTACGCACCGACCCATCGATATGAAAACCGTAATGCTCGCCGCCTTCATAACGATTGAACAGCGGCGGCATGTAACGCATGGGCAAGGCGGCGGAAAAAAACAAGGGATTGCTCACCAATGCTTTCAGAATAATCTGGCCAAGCTCCATTCCCACCGGTGAAAGCTCGGGCAATTGGCGATTCTTCTTGACCTGCGCCCCTTGCGCACCGACCGTCGCCTTGCCATCCACCCAGTCGGCCGCATCCAGCTTCTGTCGGATTTCAATGACTTGCGCAGATGTCAGAACGGAAGGTATGTGCAGCATCATGAGTCACTCTCCAATGGAAAAAGCCTCTCCGTAATGAAGAGGCCTTATTAAAGCATTATTCGTATTTGAAACTTAAAACTTGATGTTGGCCGACAATCTTGCTGAACGCTCTATCCCCGGCGTATAGCGATATCCGCTTTTGTTGATCGAAGCAACATAGTCCTTGTCAGCCAGATTGTAGAGGTTGAGTTGCAAGGAAACGTTTTTACTGACTTCGTAACTCGCCATCGCATCATAAACCCAGTATGACTCCACAAATTGCGGCGTACCAACTGCACCATCTTTCGGCTTATGCAAGGCGTCGACAAAGCGTGCGCCGCCGCCGATCGTGAATCCGCCTGGCAGTTTATAAGTTGTCCAGGCGGTGAACGCTTGTTTAGGTGTGTAGGAAAGGCCTGATGTGCCATCCTGATTCACAATTGCACCTGCAGTTACGTCCGTGCGCATTCTGGTATAGCCTGCACTTACCTGCCATGCCGAGGTAATTTCACCGACCACGCCCAACTCAACGCCTTCTACACGTTTCTTGCCGGTTTGCGTGAAACCGTCTGTCGCGTTGCCTTCAATTTCATTTTTCACATCGGTACGATAAATTGCAGTCGTCAAGCCCAGACGCTTATCCAGCAAATCCCATTTCGCGCCAATTTCCGCAGTCCTAGTTTCTTGCGGATCGTAGTTAACATTGGCTGCACTGTTGGCGTTACTGCTAAGCGCAAAGTTCGAACCGCCTGGTGGTTGCTTCGACGTTGCATACGATACGTACAAACTGCTGTCTTCCGTCGGCTTGTACAAGCCACCGAGTTTCCAGTTCAGCAGAGTGCCAGATTTATTCAATGTCGCGTTTCTGACATTGAGCGTGCTGCTTTCATATTTGGTGTCGTAATGATCGACACGCACACCACCATTGATTTGCCATTGAGGAGAGAGCTCCAGTGTATCGAACAGATAGACGGAAAGGGTATTGGTGCGCCCTTCCGAATTCGTCCCGTTACCGACCGGGTTGTAACCGGTTCTGACGAGATAGGGATTCGGGTTGTAAAGGTTTGCGGCTGAGATCGTTCCCAGCCCGGCGTAACCGAGGGAGCGTTGCTTCTCACTCGACAATTCAACGCCCGTTACCAGTGAATGTTTCACTGCGCCAGTATCAAATTTTGCCGTCAGGTTGGTTTGATTGGAAAAGATTTCATTCGTCTGATCCTTCATCTGGCTGCTGCGCGCCAAGGTCCAGGTGGTTGGATCTGCCGGATTCGGGGTAAGCAGGTTGGGTGCCGAACCCATAAATCCGGTAAGCAGATAATTCTGCGACGTCTTGCCAAAGCGCGTCGTATTTTGCAGTTTCACATCCGGCGAAATATCGTGTTCGACACGAGCCGTAAGCATGTCTGCAGTAACGTCATCAAAATCGCCTACCGTGCCATAAAAATTACTCGAATTAACGCGGCTAGCCCCGTTCAAGAAAGGACGCGCAGGAATCGCAACGACTGGTGGCGTCGCGGCTGGATTTGCTGCCTGCACCGGGCTACTATAACCAGGCAAGCCGATAGTAGGCACACCACCGTCTGGAATGTTGCTTTGATCGACGTGCAAATAATTCAAATAAGTGCGGGTGTTTGTTTTCAAGCCGAACGCAAATGCTGCAGCAATACCCTGACGATCGTTTTTAACAATATCGCGCCCTGCCACGCCTGAATCGTCTTTCAAGAGATTGATACGGAAGGCTGCGCCGCCATCGAAATCCAAAGGTTTGTTCAAATCTGCAGTGATGCGTTTGTAATCCCCACTGCCAACACTGACAGAACCGGAATACGCTTCCTTCATTGTCGGCTGCTTGGTCGACAGATTGATCGAACCGGTAGGCGAACCACGTCCAGTATCTGCACCAGCCGGGCCTTTGGTTACTTCGATTTGTTCAATGTTGAAAATATCACGTGAGATGGAACCCAGATCACGCACACCATCTACAAAGATTGAGCTGGAGGTGTCGAAGCCACGCATGTAGATCGCATCGCCAGTATTCGTATTGCCATTTTCACCTAAAGAAAAAGTCCCCACGCCTGGCGTATTGCGCAAGGCCTCTGTCAATGTTGCGCCGCCCTGCTGCTGCACCAATTCTTTCTTGATGACGGTAATAGTTTGCGTGGTATTCAATAAAGGCTGCGTGAATTTTGGCGAAGAAACTGTATCTGCCTTGTAGCTTTCAGTCGTGCCATGCACTTCGACTTCCGGCAAAACACTCGTAACTTGCTGTGCATAAACCGTTGTGCCAGGCAAGACAACGAACGCCATTGCGACGGCTGTCGAACAGCTTGAGCGACGGGCGGCTGGGTGCTTGCGGCTTTTGATGTGAGCCATCTGTAATTCCTCCAAGTGGTGATGAAATGTGCACTGGCTAGTCTGTAACCGGCACGACACTTGTCGGAGGCGTGAATCAGATGGCTGGCAGTCGATGCATATCGACAGAAACCAAATGATAATGATTCGCGTTAATTAAGTCAACAGAGATAAACCGGAAAGCAACAGATGTTGCAAAGGAAGGTTGAGGAATCGTAAATACAGGTCTGCGGCACAAGCAACATGCAGCCGGACAAGGATGCGGCTGCAAGGCCCGGAAGGTCTTTATGGACATCCAGGCAAAAATGCCTACTATGAATGTATCAATTGCTGATGGTTAGATTAGTGGCAATTGCCACGCGCCATTGTTACCGAGGCAATAGGTTGAAGGAGATTTAACATGTTCTCCGCACTGAACTGGCTTCCATCCTTTTTTATCCTGGCTGTCATCGTTTTTCTCGCCTCGGCCATCAAGATTTTCCGCGAGTATGAACGTGGCGTCGTCTTTACCCTGGGGCGCTTCTGGAAGGTCAAGGGGCCGGGGCTGGTCATCATCATTCCCTTGATTCAGCAGGTGGTGCGGGTGGATTTGCGGACCGTGGTGCTGGAGGTGCCGACCCAGGATGTTATCTCGCGCGACAATGTTTCCGTGAAGGTCAGCGCCGTCGTGTACTTCCGTATCATTGATCCGCAAAAGGCGATCATCCAGGTCGCAAATTACCTGAACGCAACGAGCCAGTTGGCACAAACCATGTTGCGTTCGGTATTGGGCAAGCACGCTCTGGACGATATGCTGGCCGAACGGGAAAAACTGAATCACGACATTCAGGAATCACTGGATGTGCAGACGGACTCGTGGGGCATCAAGGTCTCCAACGTGGAGATCAAGCAAGTCGATCTGACGGAATCCATGATCAGGGCCATCGCCAGACAGGCCGAGGCCGAGCGTGAGCGGCGCGCCAAGGTGATTCATGCAGAAGGCGAATTGCAGGCTTCAGAAAAACTGTTCGAGGCAGCCAAAATCCTGGCGCAAGAACCGAAGGCGATTCAACTGCGCTATCTGGAAACCCTGACGGTGATTGGAGCCGATAAAAACACGACCATTGTTTTTCCTCTGCCGATAGAGCTGCTTTCTTTCCTCAACCGGCTTCAACCCGCGGAACCATCACGCGACACCTGACAATGAGAAGAATGGCAAGGCAGTAATGAAATGAATGTGCGATCGCCTGATCTCGGCACTTCTTCGTCAGACGACTTTCAACTTTGCATACTCAGAATTTCCTGCCGGATACGCGAGCTTCAACTTCTGCAGCGTTTCCACCATGATGCTTGCAATCGCCAGATTGCGATGCGTCTTTGAGTCCGCCGGTATCACATACCAGGGTGCATGATCGGCATCGGTTTCAGCTATCATTTTTGCGTACAGGCGCTGGTAATCGTTCCAGTATTTGCGTTCTTCCAGATCGTTGGGATCGAACTTCCAGTGCTTGTCCGGATCGGCAATGCGTTCTTCCAGTCGCTTCTTCTGTTCGTCGCTGGAGATATGCAAAAAGAATTTCAGGATGACGGTGCCGGTTTCAGACAGCATCTTTTCAAAACTGCGGATGTGCTCGTAGCGTCGTGCGCATTCCTTGTCATCTATCCAATCGTGCACGCGCGTAATCAATACATCTTCGTAATGACTGCGATTGAAGATGGTGAGTTCTCCATTCCCCGGTACTTGCTGATGCACGCGCCACAGGAAATCATGGTCTTTCTCGACCGGGGTCGGCGCCTTGAAGGCGACGCTGCGTACGCCCAAAGGATCGATCTTGCCGAACACGCCGCGCACGGCACCGTCCTTGCCGGAGGTATCCATCCCTTGCAATATGATCAGTAACTTGTGTCTGCGTTGTGCGTACAAAATATCCTGCGACTCCGCAATCCATTCTGCCAGCTCGTCGATTTGCAGTTTGTCCTGCGTCTTGTCACCGCTGGAAAGCGGCTTTTCGGCAGCGGCCATATCGACTATCTTTTGCTTTTTACTCGCTCGGAACAGTTGCAGGACGCTGGCCATGCTTATATCCGCTGGTCTTGTTGAGCATGCCAGATTGCATGATCAATTTTTGTGCAACGATCTGCCACCACATCCAGACCGGCGGCACGCGCCTTATCGGTGGCCACTTCATTGATCACGCCGATTTGCAACCAGACTCCTCTGGCGCGGATCGCAATCGCTTCATCAACTATTGGCTCCACCAGTTCGGACTTGCGGAAGATATCGACCAGATCGATACGCGTTTGCTGTTCGGCCAGCGCTGCCGCCGCCAGTGTCAGCGTTGCATAGCAATGCTCGCCGAGTATGTGAGTGCCTGCACATGCCGGATTGATAGGAATAATCCGATAACCATGGCGTTGCAGGTAAGCAGCAACTTCATGGCTGGGACGATCGGGTTTTGGCGACAAGCCGACCACGGCGATAACGCGCGATTCAGCCAGTAACTTAACGATGGTTTGCGGATTCTGATTCATGATTCCTTTTCCAGAAACAAGAAGGGCAGCCTGAGCTGCCCTTCATTGTATGCGGGAATTCCCGATTAGCGTTTTTGGCGCAACCGTTGAATCGCCGCCAACTGTGCAATTGCAGTGGCCAATTCGGCCTGTGCTTGTGCGTAGTCGATTTTCGATTCTTTATTGACCAGTGCTTCTTCGGCCAATCGTTTCGCTTCAGCTGCCTTGGCTTCATCCAGATCGGCGCCGCGAATCGCCGTGTCGGCCAGAACCGTCACTCCGTGTGGTTGCACTTCCAGAATACCGCCTGCGACAAAGACAAATTCGTCTTCCGCCTGGCCGGCAATCTTGATGCGAACCGCACCTGGTCGGATGCGTGTGATCAGTGGCGTGTGGCCCGGCAAGATGCCGAGTTCGCCTGATTCGCCCGGCAGCGCGACAAACTCTGCTTCGCCGGAGAAGATTTCTTCTTCGGCGGAGACTACCTCTACGCGCATTGTGTGTGCCATGTTAGAACCTTATTTCTTCGTCCAAAGACCGATACGAAAACATTCGCTTGCGCAGTTATAAACTGCGCAAGCGGCTCAATGATTAGTTGAGTTTTTTCGCTTTTTCGATTGCTTCTTCGATGGTGCCTACCATGTAGAACGCTTGTTCCGGCAGGTGATCGAGTTCGCCCGATGCGATCATTTTGAAACCATTGATCGTATCTTTGAGCGAAACGTATTTACCTGGTGCGCCGGTAAATACTTCAGCAACGTGGAACGGCTGCGACAGGAAACGCTGCATCTTACGAGCACGTGCGACCAGCAGTTTGTCTTCCGGTGCCAGTTCGTCCATACCCAGAATCGCGATAATGTCGCGCAATTCCTTGTAGCGTTGCAAGGTGCCTTGAACAGCACGTGCGGTGTCGTAGTGATCCTGACCAACGACCAGTGGATCCAGTTGACGCGAAGTCGAATCGAGTGGATCAACCGCTGGGTAAATACCAAGGGATGCGATGTCACGCGACAGAACGACGGTGGAATCCAAGTGAGCAAACGTGGTTGCCGGCGATGGATCGGTCAAGTCATCCGCTGGAACGTAGACGGCCTGGATCGATGTGATCGAACCGGTTTTGGTCGATGTAATACGCTCTTGCAGACGGCCCATTTCTTCAGCCAGCGTAGGTTGGTAACCCACAGCGGAAGGCATACGACCCAGCAGAGCGGATACTTCGGTACCAGCCAGTGTGAAGCGATAGATGTTATCGACGAAGAACAACACGTCTTTACCTTCGTCACGGAACGCTTCAGCCATGGTCAGACCGGTCAACGCAACGCGCAGACGGTTACCTGGTGGTTCATTCATCTGACCGTAGACCATCGCTACTTTGGAGTTCTCCGGATTTTCCAGATCAACCACTTTCGCGTCAGCCATCTCGTGGTAGAAGTCATTACCTTCACGAGTACGTTCACCTACACCGGCAAACACGGACAAGCCGCTATGTGCCTTAGCGATGTTGTTAATCAGTTCCATCATGTTGACTGTCTTACCGACACCAGCACCACCGAACAGACCGACTTTACCGCCTTTTGCAAACGGGCAAACCAGGTCAATCACCTTGATGCCGGTTTCCAGCAAGTCTTGCGATGGCGACAATTCGTCGTACGCAGGCGCTTTGCGGTGAATCGATGCTGTGCGCTCATGGCTCACAGGACCGCATTCGTCGATCGGATTACCCAACACGTCCATGATGCGGCCGAGTGTTGCTTTGCCGACTGGTACGGTGATTGGATTGCCGGTGTTTTGAATGATCATGCCGCGACGCAAACCGTCGGAGGTACCGAGCGCAATGGTACGAACAATACCGTCACCCAACTGCTGCTGCACTTCCAGCGTCAGTTCGGAGCCTGCCATCTTCAAGGCATCGTAAATCTTAGGCATCGCATTGCGGGGAAATTCAACGTCCACCACCGCGCCGATACACTGAACGATTTTGCCATCAGCCATTTTCGTTCCTTCAATATATAAAATTAAAATCTGGTTGTTGAGGGCAGCTTACGCTGCCCCGCAATCGAATTAAACCGCAGCCGCACCGGCGACGATTTCGGAAAGTTCTTTCGTAATCGCAGCCTGACGCGTCTTGTTATAGACCAGCTTCAGTTCACCAATCACGCTACCTGCATTGTCGCTTGCCGATTTCATCGCTACCATGCGGGCCGATTGCTCGGACGCGAGGTTTTCCGCTACAGACTGGAAAATCAGCGCTTCAACATAACGGATCAACAATTCATCAATCACGGTTTGCGCATCCGGCTCGTAGATGTAATCCCATGCCAGCGAATCTGCATCTGCCTTCAACGCATCAGCGGCCAATGGCAGCAACTGCTCCATCATCGGCTCTTGCTTCATCGTGTTGATGAACTTGGTGTACACAACGTAGACCGCGTCCAGCTTGCCATCCTGATATGCATCGAGCATCACCTTGACCGGACCGATCAGCTTGTCCAGATGCGGGGTGTCGCCGATTTGCACCGCATGCGACACGACACGCGCGCCGATACGATTCAGGAAGCCCAAACCTTTATTGCCGATTGCGACGGTTTCGACCTTCTTGCCTTGCGCTTCCAGCTCGCGCAGTTTGGTCGTCACGATACGCAGGGAGTTTGTGTTCATACCGCCGCACAAACCCTTATCCGTCGTCACAATGATGAAGCCTACCGTTTTCGACACATCCGATTTCACCAGGAATGGATGGGTGTACTCAGGATTGGCTTGCGACAAATTGGCAGCGATATTGCGGATCTTGTCGCTGTATGGACGAGCCGCGTGCATCCGTTCCTGCGCCTTGCGCATTTTGGATGCAGCGACCATTTCCATCGCCTTGGTGATCTTCTTCGTATTTTCTACGCTCTTGATCTTGCCACGTATCTCTTTGCCTGAAGCCATGAGTTATTACTCCTTATAGCCCCGAAATCAGAACGATTTTTTGAAATCAGCAATCGCGGCAGCCAATACAGCTTCGTCGTCTTTCTCGAGCTTCTTGGTGTCTTCGATTTTTTGCAGCAATGCTGCGTGGCTGGACTTCATGAAACCGTGCAGACCTGATTCGAATGCGAGTACGCGTTTCACTTCGAGGTCATCGAAATAGCCTTTGTTGACCGCGAACAGCGAAACCGCCATCAACGAAATCGACAATGGTGCGTACTGCGCCTGTTTCAACAATTCGGTAACACGTGCACCGCGGTCGAGTTGCTTGCGGGTCGATGCATCCAGATCCGAAGCGAACTGAGCAAACGCAGCCAATTCACGGTACTGCGCCAGATCGGTACGGATACCGCCGGACAGGCCCTTGATGACTTTGGTTTGAGCAGCACCACCAACGCGCGATACCGAGATACCAGCGTTAATTGCTGGACGGATGCCTGAGTTGAACAACGATGTTTCCAGGAAGATCTGACCGTCGGTAATCGAAATTACGTTGGTTGGAACGAATGCAGAAACGTCGCCAGCTTGTGTTTCGATGATAGGCAGAGCTGTCAACGAACCGGTTTTGCCTTTGACTTCACCTTTGGTGAAAGCTTCGACGTAGTCGGCATTGACGCGTGCTGCGCGTTCGAGCAAACGGCTGTGGAGATAGAACACGTCGCCAGGGAACGCTTCGCGGCCTGGTGGGCGGCGCAACAACAGCGACACTTGACGGTATGCAACCGCTTGTTTCGACAAATCGTCATACACGATCAGCGCATCTTCACCGCGATCGCGGAAGTATTCGCCCATTGCGCAACCGGAGTATGCCGACACGAACTGCATCGCAGCCGACTCAGATGCCGTTGCAGCAACCACGATCGTGTATTCCATCGCGCCGTGCTGTTCCAGCGAACGCACGATGTTTTTGACGGAGGATGCTTTTTGGCCGATGGCAACGTAAATACACGTTACGTTTTGACCTTTTTGATTGATGATGGCATCGATCGCAACAGCCGTTTTACCGGTTTGACGATCGCCAATGATCAGTTCGCGTTGACCGCGACCGATAGGCACCATCGCGTCAATCGCCTTGATACCGGTTTGCATTGGCTGGTCAACGGATTGACGAGCAATAACGCCTGGCGCGATTTTTTCGATAGGCGCGGTCAATTTTGCATTGACTGGACCTTTGCCGTCGATCGGTTGACCGAGAGCATTGACGACGCGACCGCGCAGTTCAGGACCGATAGGCACTTCCAGAATACGACCGGTACATTTAACCGTGTCGCCTTCCGAGATGTGCTCGTATTCGCCCAGAATAACGGCGCCGACGGAATCACGTTCCAGGTTCAGCGCGAGGCCGAATGTATTGCCTGGGAATTCCAGCATCTCGCCTTGCATGACGTCGGACAGACCGTGGATGCGGCAGATACCGTCGGACACGGAAATGACCGTGCCTTGATTGCGAATCTCAGCGCTTTCGCCGAGCCCTTGAATCCGGCTCTTGATCAGTTCGCTGATTTCAGACGGGTTGAGTTGCATATAAACTCCTAAAATTTTTCTCTGTAGCTTAGGCTAGGCTCGGCGACGATTACGCAGTCAACGCAACTTGCATCTGTTGCAGTTTCGCGCGCACCGAGGTGTCGAGCACTTCATCGCCGACAACGACACGCACGCCGCCGATCAGTGCGCTATCTACAGCGACGGTCGGGTTAAGCTTGCGGCCGAATTTCTTTTCCAGCGTTGCGACCAGTTCGGTCAACTGCGCTGCGGACAGTTCAAACGCGCTGACGATTTCTGCATCAGCGGCGCCTTCTTGCGCATTTTTCAATGCGTGAAACTGTGTCGCGATTTCCGGCAACAGCGTCAGGCGGTCGTTTTGCACCAGCATGTTGATGAAGTTTTTCGCTTCAGCGCCAACCGGCGATTTGAGCGCCGAGATGAATGCACTGCTGATAACGTCATCCGAAATTTTCGGGTTGTGCGCCAATGCATATACATCGGGATGCGCAGCAACCTGTGCCATTTCGGAAACCAGTTCAGACCAGCCGTTCAAATCAGCGGCTTTCGCCACACGGAACAGAGCTTCGGCGTAAGGACGGGCAATCGTTGCGAGTTCGGCCATGATTACAGCTCGGCTTTCAGTTGGTTCAACAGATCGGCGTGGACTGCAGCATTGACTTCACGCTTCAGAATTTGCTCAGCACCTTTGACTGCAAGGGTGGCAACCTGGTCACGCAATGCTTCGCGAACCTGGGTTACCTGCTGGTCAGCATCCGCTTTGGCTGTCGCGATAATACGCGCAGCTTCTTCAGCAGCTGTTTTCTTGGCTTCATCAATAATGCTTTGGCCGCGCTTCTCGGCATCGCCGATACGCTTTTGACCTGCTTCTTGCGCAGATGTCAGTTCTGCCTGGGCGCGCTTTTCAGCGGCTGCCAGATCAGACTTGCCACGTTCGGCAGCTGCCAAACCGTCCGCGATCTTCTTGGCGCGCTCATCGAGCGCATTCATCAGTGGTGGCCACACGAATTTCATCGTGAAGCCTGCCAGGATGAAGAAGACCACGAACTGCGCAATCAAAGTTGCATTTAAGTTCATGGTAATTCCTTCTCTAAGTAACGTGTGCCGAAAACGTCTTCAGCGTGAAACCGGTCAACGACCGAATTACTTAGCGATGAACGGGTTAGCGAATGCGAACAACATAGCGATACCAACACCGATCAGGAACGCAGCATCGATCAGACCAGCCAACAGGAACATTTTGGTTTGCAATGTGTTCATCAATTCTGGTTGACGAGCAGAAGCCTCAAGGTATTTGCCACCCATGATTGCGATACCGATACAAGCGCCGATTGCGCCCAGACCAATAATCAAACCACAAGCCAGCGCTACAAATGAGAGATCAGTCATGACAATTCCTTCAAAGTTAAAGTTAAATCAAAAATTAATACTAAAAAACGGAGCCTGCTAATACTGCAATTCCAAAACCAATTTCGAAAATCTTAGTGCCCTTCATGCGCCTGGCCGATATACACCAGCGTCAGCATCATGAAAATGAACGCCTGCAGGAAGACGATCAGGATGTGGAAAATTGCCCACAATGTACCTGCCAGCACATGACCGAAGAAGCCAAATGCGGTTGCGGTCGAACCCAGCAATGCAATCAACAGGAACAGCAATTCGCCGGCATACATGTTGCCGAACAACCGCATCGCCAGGGAGACGGTTTTTGCTGCGAACTCGATCATGTTCAACAACAGGTTGAACGGTGCCAGCCAGATACCAAACGGTGCAGCGAACAGCTCACGAACGAAGCCGCCGGCGCCTTTGATTTTGATGTTGTAGAAGATCATCAGCGCGAATACGCCAAGTGCGATACCCATGGTGCCGTTCAAGTCGGCGGTAGGGACTGCGCGGTGATACGGAATAATGTGATCGATACCAACTGCTTGGAAGAGTGCGGAGAACATATCGACTGGCAGGAAGTCCAGCGAGTTCATCAGGGCAACCCAAACAAATACGGTCAATGCCAATGGCGCAATGAAACTACGGTCGCCATGCACTATCGATTTGGCCTGGTTGTCGACCATTTCAACGACCATTTCAACGGCAGCCTGGAAACGACCGGGCACGCCAGACGTTGCCTTGCGTGCGGCCAGCCACATGAAGAAACAGCCAACAACGCCGGCAAATACGGACCAGAAAATCGTGTCCATGTTGATAATCGAAAAATCGACAATCTTGTCCTGGTGCTTGGTCGAAAAATGCCCCAGATGGTGAACGATATATTCGGAAGCAGTAGGTGCTGCGTGATGCGCCGCCCCTGCAGTAGCTATTTCAGTCGCCATGTCAGTGCCTAAATAATAAGATTATGTAACTTTTCAGCGCCACGATGAACGCGGCGACTAGCGCCAGCAAATTCAAATCGCGGTATAACCAGACCACCGCACCCAACAGTGCCATGGTCAATGCAATCTTGATAAATTCTCCGATGAAAAAAGTCATCGGATTAACGGATTCGGATTTTTGCGCTGCGGAAAATAAACGTAGCGCAAACAGGCCATTCGGCACCACACAGCACAACCCACCTAGCAACGCCGAATACAGCGCCGGCATTCCAGCAATCAAACCGGCAATAATACTGGCGATTACCGTAGTCGCGAATTGCAAAAGGACGACGGGCAGCATACTGGGTCCAAAGGTGCAGTCTTTTGGCGATCTTGCGATCGAGCTACTCGGACTGGAGTGAATACAAACTAAGTCATGCGTTTCATGAAGCCACGGGATTATAAGGGTTTTCCATGTGTAGCGTCAAACGTTTGCTGCGGGAAAAGCAGATGACTTATTGATAGTTGGCGCGTTTTCCAGGGAGATTACTTACCTTATGCCAACGAGGCCAGATACGCACGTCCTTGTGGCCAGTCGCCCAGATTGCTTTGCGCATTGATATGTCCGCAAGCGCCAGCGGAATAAAACTGAGCATCCCAATCGGCGGCAAAGGATTGCGCTTTAGGCAAGCTGCACCAACTATCGTCGGCAGATGCCACGACGATGGTCTTGAATGGCAAACGCAGACGCGGCATGGGAGCAAAGCCTATCGCCTCGACGGGAAAGTCTGCCTGCTCCACATCGGCTGGCGCAACCAGCAAGGCGCCGACAAGCCTGTCCGCATGAGGCGCATGCCCGTGTTGCGCTACCCACCAGGCCACCAGCGCACAACCCAGACTATGCGCAACCAGAAGCACCGGGCCATCGAGAGCAAGGAGCGCCTTGTCCAGTGCCGCTACCCAATCGCGACGTTGCGGCGCATCCCATTCCTGCTGCTGTACGCGCACGACATTGTCCAACTCCGTTTCCCATAGTGTTTGCCAATGTCCGGGGCCGGAATTACCCAGCCCGGGCAACAACAATATAGTGGGCGACCTCACGTCACTACTTCAGGCAGTGACGCGTAATTTGGCAATAATGCCGTCCAGCGCATCCAGGCCGGCAAACTCGATCACCAGTTGCCCTTTGTTCTTTGCGCCCAGCTTGATGGCAACCTGCGTTGCCAGCGCGTCCGACAATTCCTCTTCCAGGCGCGCGATATCGCGCGATTTTTCCTTGCCGTTGGCGCGCGGCTTGCTGCCTGTCGCCTGTTCCAGCGTCGCCCGCACCACCAGTTTTTCCGCTTCGCGCACCGACATGCGCTTGGCGACAACCTGATTTGCCAGCGTGATTTGCGTGCCCGCATCGACCGCCAGCAAGGCACGCGCATGACCCATGTCGATATCACCGGCCATCAGCATGGTTTGCACCGGCTTGGCCAGATTCAACAAGCGCAGCAGATTGGATACTGCACTGCGTGAACGTCCGACTGCGTGTGCCGCCTGCTCATGCGTAAAATTGAAATCGGCAATCAGGCGGTGTATGCCTTGCGCTTCTTCCAGCGGATTCAAATCTTCACGCTGAATGTTTTCAATCAAGGCCATCGCCGCTGCGGCCTCATCGTCGACTTCCTTGACCAGCACCGGTACTTCCGTCAAACCGGCCAGTTGCGCAGCACGGAAACGGCGTTCGCCGGCGATGATTTCATAACGGTCTCTGCCGTTATGCGCAGCGATCGGCCGCACCAGAATCGCCTGCAGCAAACCCTGCGCCTTGATCGATGCCGCCAGTTCGTTCAGCGCACCTTCATCCATGCGCGTACGCGGCTGGTATTTGCCGGCTTGCATATCGCTGACCTGCAGCGTGGAAGGCGCACCGGGAATGGCAGCGACCGCCTCATTGAAATCGGTAGCGCCGCCCAGCAATGCTTCCAGACCGCGACCCAAACCCTTTTGTTTTTTCGTAACCATAATTCCTGACTCGCACTCATGTGAGCATCGAAATGCAACGCGACAAGGCGTATCCCCGCCCGCAAAGTTTTCGATGTTTTTAAATTGTCTTGATCCGCTCAACCATTTCCGCGCCGAAGACTAAATAAGCCTGCGCACCTTTCGAGGACGGATCGAAGTTGATGCCCGGCATGCCGTACGACGGCGCTTCCGCCAGGCGTACATTGCGCGGGATGATGGTCTTGAAGACCTTGTCGCCGAAATGCTGTTCCAGTTGCGACGACACCTGTTGCGACAAGGTCATGCGCGGATCGAACATCACACGCAGCAAGCCGATGATCTTCAGATCGGTATTCAGCTTTGCATGCACTTTCTTGATCGTGTTGACCAGATCGGACAAGCCTTCAAGCGCATAGTATTCGCACTGCATCGGAATGATCACGCCGTGTGCTGCGCACAGTCCGTTCAGCGTCAGCATCGACAAGGCAGGCGGGCAATCGATCAGCATGAAATCGTATTCTGCATCGACTGCGTTCAGGGCATCCTTCAGACGCTTTTCACGGTTATCCAGCTCGACCATCTCGACCTCGGCACCCGCCAGTTCGCGATTGGCCGGCAACACATCGAACCCGCCGGTCTCGGAAGTCACGCGTGCCGTCGCCACATCGGCCATGCCGAGCAGCACTTCATAGATAGACGACTTCAGCTCGGCCTTGTTGATGCCGGCACCCATCGTTGCATTGCCTTGCGGATCGAGATCCACCAGCAATACCCGCTGATTCAATTGCGCAAGGGCTGCTGCCAGATTGACTGCGGTAGTGGTTTTGCCGACACCGCCTTTTTGATTGGCGACACAAAAAATTTTTGCCATGTTCTCGTTTTTATTTAATAGTCAATATGAGCTGACGATCCATCAAAAGCATTTGGCGCGAAGACGTGCTCGCGACAACTGTCTCTCTCTTCCCTGCTGCTAATCCTGCCTGGTTTTTACCAGCTTCGATGTATCAAAACCCTGCGCGGTGATGCGATTGACGACGGCCTCATATTCACTCGTCGGGATGGTCGGTGTACGCGCCAGTATCCATAAATATTCACGCGATGCTTCACCCACTGCAGCGATCGAATAATCGGGCGCCAGATCAATGATCCAGTAATCAGCCCAGACGAAAGACAGCCAGCTCAACCAGTCAGGTGCAAAGCGCACCTTCAGCTTGGCATTGCTGACCGTATCGGCAACACGAGCGCGTCCAATTGCTTCTTCCTGCTTGCCATCGGCTTCCCTGCAACGATTGATGACGTCAATTTCGCCGTCTTCACGCTTGTTGTATTGCGCGCTGACATTTGCCACACAACCCTTTTGAAAACCATTCGGGAAGCGTGCAATTTCGTACCACTTGCCGACATAGCGCGCGAGATCGACTTGCGCTACCGGCCTTACTTCCTGCGCCCACACATGACTGGAAAAACTTCCACACACTAACGCTGCCAGAATAAAAAGCTTTTTCATGCCTAGCCTCTTTCAATGAAAATCAGGTGACGTTCTGCCTGCAAGGTAGGCACTTGCAATGGACGTACCTCCCTCACCTTCCAGCCGGCGGGTAAGTGCGCCACTTCCGTATCCGGCGCAACACCTTTCAATGCGATAAATTCACCGCCCTCGTCCAGCAAATGCCCTGACCAGTTAACAAAATCGTTTAACTCGGCAAAGGCACGCGACGTAATGACATCGAATTTGTGCGGCGCATTCCATTGTTCCACCCTGGCAGTATGCACACTGACATTCGCCAGTCCGAGCTCGGCTTTTACCTGCGTCAGAAAAGCCGTCTTCTTATGCACGGTATCGATCAGCGATACGCGCATTTCAGGTTCCGCTTCCGCAGCCCAGATCGCCAGCACGATGCCAGGCAAACCGCCACCGGCACCGACATCCAGCACGTTTTTTGCGCCAGCAAAGGCGGATACGGCCGCCAGAGAATCAAGCAAATGCTGCGTGACCATTTGCAGCGGATCGCGCACGGCAGTCAGGTTGTAAACCGAGTTCCACTTCACCATCAAGGCCAGATAATCGATCAGCTTCGTGATCTGCGCCTCGCTCAAAGTCAGCGACAAACCGCGTGCGCCTTCGACCAGAATGGCAGTTAATGCGGGACGATCAAATGCCTTCATGCAGCAGCTTCAGTGTTAGGTGGTAATGCAGCGAACTCCTTGAAGCCGCCTTTTTTCAGGTGCACCAGCATCAATGAAATGGCCGCCGGCGTGACGCCGGAAATACGTGAAGCCTGGCCCAGTGTTTCCGGTCTTTGCTTGGTCAGTTTCTGCCTCACTTCTATCGACAGCCCTTTGACCGCCATATAGTCGAACTCGGCCGGCAGCTTCAGATTCTCGTAATGATCGTGGCGTTCGACTTCTCTTGCCTGCCGGTCGATGTAGCCGGCGTACTTCAACTGGATCTCGACCTGCTCGCGGACTGCGGGTTCGGCCACTCCGGGGCCACCCAGATCCTGTCCATCCATGCCCTTCAAGCTCATCAGGGTTTCGTATGTCACGTTCGGGCGGCGCAGTAAGTCAGCTAGCGCATACTCACGCTCTATGCCTTTGCCTAAAACACGCTCTGCCTCTGCTTCCGCCAGAATTCGGGGGCTGACCCAGGTCGATCGCAGGCGTTCCAGTTCGCGTGCCACCGCTTCGCGCTTGGTTTCGAACAGCGCCCATTGCACATCGCCGACGCAACCCAGCTGGCGGCCGACATCCGTCAGACGCATGTCCGCATTGTCTTCGCGCAGACTCAAGCGGTATTCGGCGCGGCTGGTAAACATGCGGTAAGGCTCCAGCACACCCTGGGTAATCAGGTCGTCGACCAGCACGCCGAGGTAAGCCTCGTCGCGACGCGGCGTCCAGGCATCGCGCTCCTGTATTTGTAACGCGGCATTGATACCCGCCAGCATCCCTTGCGCCGCCGCCTCTTCGTAACCTGTGGTGCCGTTGATCTGGCCGGCGAAAAACAAGCCCTGGATCACCTTAGTTTCCAGCGTCGCCTTCAAGCCGCGCGGATCGAAGTAATCGTATTCAATCGCATAACCGGGGCGCAGGATATGTGCATGCTCCAGGCCGCGCATCGATTGCACCAAGGCCAGTTGAACATCGAACGGCAGGCTGGTGGAGATGCCGTTTGGATAGTATTCGTTGGTGGTCAAGCCCTCAGGCTCAAGGAAAATCTGGTGTGATTCCTTGCCGGCGAAACGATGTATTTTGTCTTCTATCGATGGGCAATAGCGCGGCCCAACGCCTTCGATCATGCCGGTGTACATAGGGCTGCGATCGAGTCCGCCACGAATCAGCTCATGGGTTTTTTCATTGGTATGCGTAATCCAGCACGGCATCTGCTGCGGATGCATGGCAACCGAACCCATGACCGAAAACACCGGAATCGGATCGAGATCACCAGGCTGCTCTGTCATCACCGAAAAATCGATGGAACGCCCATCTATCCGTGGCGGCGTGCCGGTTTTCAGCCGGCCTTGCGGCAGCTTCAATTCCTTCAGGCGCGCCGACAGGGAAATTGCCGGCGGATCGCCCGCCCTGCCGGCCGAGTAGTTATTCATGCCGATATGGATTTTCCCATCGAGGAAAGTCCCGGCCGTCAGCACCACCGCGCGCGCGCGGAACTGGATGCCGGCTTGCGTGACTGCACCAACCACGCGATCACCCTCAACCAGCAAGTCATCCACTCCTTGCTGGAACAACCACAAATTCGGCTGATTCTCCAGCCGCGAACGGATAGCCTGTTTGTACAGAATGCGGTCGGCCTGCGCACGGGTTGCGCGTACGGCCGGACCTTTGGATGAGTTCAGAATACGGAATTGAATGCCGGCTTCGTCAGTAGCAATCGCCATCGCGCCGCCCATCGCATCGACTTCCCTGACCAGATGGCCCTTGCCGATACCGCCTATGGACGGATTACAGGACATTTGTCCCAGCGTTTCTATATTGTGCGTAAGCAGCAGAGTCGATTGACCCATGCGCGCGGAAGCCAGCGCGGCCTCAGTCCCGGCATGACCGCCGCCGACAACAATGACATCAAATTTGGTAGGAAAGATCATAATGCGCCTCGATGAGACGGGTAGCAGAGGCGAGATTATAAAGTCTTTTCAGCTTTATTTCCCCGCTACCGACTTTTACTGACGAATTAGATGTGGTTTTGTTTCACGTGAAACAAAACCCGCGCACCCTACCCGACAATAAAAGCATCGTAGCCGGTCTTCAGGATCAGGCCCGTCACCACGACCAGAAACAATTTGCGCACAAAGCCGCTGCCATGACGCAGCGCAAGCCGAATCCCGACCAGGGAACCCAGCACATTGCAGACAGCCATTAGGGCGCCGAGCTGCCACAACAAATGTCCGCTATAACCAAACCACAACAAGGCGGCAATATTGCAGGCGACATTCACAACCTTGGCTACTGCCGATGCACCGAGAAAGTCAAAGCCGAAGAAGCGGACAAACAGAAAAACCAGAAAGCTCCCCGTACCCGGACCGAAAAAGCCATCATAGAAGCCTATGCCGCCACCGACCAGTATGGCCCATGCCCTCTCCTTCCCGCCTATATGCAGCGGGGCATGAATACTGCCGAAGTCTTTCTTTGCAAAGGTATAGGCAGCGACCGCTACCAGGATGAAAGGTAAAAGTTTACGGATGAAATCCGGCGGAATATGCGTCACCGTATAAGCGCCGGCAAAAGACAGCGCAAATGCAGCCACCGCCGCTGGCACCGCCGTACTCCACTGCACCCTCACCCTGCGAGCAAAACCCAGAGCTGCCGCACCCGTACCCCAGACGCCGGCCAGCTTGCTGGTACCCAGCAGCGTTGCCGGCGCGACATTCGGCAGCGTGGAAAACAATGCGGGAAGCTGTATCAAACCGCCGCCGCCCACCACCGCGTCTATCATCCCGGCCACAAACGCCGCTGCAGCCAGAATTACGTAATCTTCCATGCCACTTTCTTTATCTTGAAATTTCGCTCATGCGCTAGGCTCGTACCGCCCGGATCAGGCGCGCGGCTTTTTCCGCAATCAAAATGGTCGTGGCACCCGTATCACCGGCGGTAATAAAGGGCATCACGGAGGCGTCGGCAACGCGCAAGCCTGCTATCCCTCGCACACGCAATTCGCTGTCTACCACGGCCTGCTCATCATCATCGCTGCCCATCTTGCAGGTACCCACCGGATTTGCACCCGCTACGGCGATGCTTCCAGCCAAAGACTGCAAGTCATCGCCGGTTTTCATCTCCTGCAAGGCATACGCCTGCAAGGCAGGCGCGGCGACGATTTTACGGGTCAAACGTATGGCGTCCTGCGCAACCTGCCGGTCTTCCGGCGTACTCAGGTAATTCATTGCAATAAGCGGCGATGTCTGGGCATCGGGCGAAGTAATGCGCACATAGCCACGGGCACTCGGCTTTACATTGCAAACGCGGATGGTAAAAGCAGGGAAAGAATCCAGCGTAGCGCCAACCGATGCCTGTGACCAGGGCTGGATTTGATAGGAAAGATTGGGCGTCGCCTGTGCCGGATCGGAACGAACCATTGCACCCAGGGGTGTCGGGACGGTGGATAACAAGCCATTCTTTTTCAGTAGATATTCCAGACCCATTGCCGCTGCGCCCAGCCAACCACGTCGCATCGTGTTCAGGGATTTTGCGCCGCTTATTTTGAATGTCATTTGCAGCGGCAAATGATCCTGCAAGTTTTCACCGACGCCAGGCACATCCTGCAGCAGCGCAATCCCGCACTGCTGCAACAAGGAAGACGGACCTATTCCGGAACGCTGCAATATCTGTGGCGATCCGAATGTGCCGGCAGTCAGGATTGTTTCACGTGAAACATCTGCCGTCCATTCACGACCGCCGCCAAGAAATTCGACCCCCGTGCATACGTTACCGCTCTCTGTTTTTTGCATGATCAAACGCGTTACCTGCGATCCGGTCATGATATCCAGATTGCCGCGTCGCATGATTGTGCGCAAGAAAGCCTTGGCGGTATTCAATCGCAAGCCGCGCTTTTGATTGATATCGAAGTAAGCGCAACCCTCTTCCGCACTGCCGCGACCGAAATCATCCATATCCGGAATGCCGCTTTGCGCCGCAGCTGCACGGAAGGCATCCAGAATATCCCATCGCAATTTCTGCTTTTCCACCCGCCAGTTGCCTCCTGCACCGTGGAAGTCACTCGCACCCGCAGAATAATCTTCACTTTTTTTAAACAGAGGCAAGACCTGATCCCAAGCCCAGCTCGCATCGCCGGTTAATTCCGCCCAGCGATCGTAGTCCTGCGCCTGTCCGCGCTGATAAATCATCCCATTAATGGAAGATGAACCGCCGAGAATCTTGCCGCTGGGGTAAGGCACGCTACGCCCGTTCAAACCGGCATCCGCCTCGGTACGATAGCACCAGTCGGTACGCGGATTGTCGTTCACATGCAGAAAGCCTATCGGCAGATGCACCCGAAAGTAATCGTCTTTCGCCCCCGCTTCCAGCAACAGAACCGAGATGTTCGGATCTTGCGTCAATCGATTGGCCAGTACGCAACCGGCCGTTCCTGCGCCTACTATGATGTAGTCGTACTTCCCTGCAGATTCGGCCATTGTCTCTATCGTTATTATTGATGGTTGAATTACGGTCACTGATATTGCATTGCATAAACATCATCGCAGCCCCTACTTACAATCGACTGACAGGATGTCATTATTCTTAAAGCCTACTTGCTGGTTGGCATGGCGAATTCCGCGCCCTTGCTGATGGACTCGGGCCAGCGCTGCATGATCGATTTGTAGCGCGTATAAAACTTGATACCCTCTTCGCCATAGGCATGCGTATCGCCAAACATCGAACGTTTCCAGCCGCCGAAGGAATGCCAGGCCATAGGTACCGGAATGGGTACGTTGATACCCACCATGCCGATTTCGACCCGGCGCGAAAATTCGCGTGCCGTATTTCCATCTGAAGTAAAGAGAGCAACGCCATTGCCGAATTCATGCGCATTAATCAAGTCCAGGGCGGCGGAAAAATCCGGCACACGCACTACGCATAACACCGGGCCGAAAATCTCTTCCTGGTAAATCGTCATTTCCGGCGTCACATTGTCGAACAGGCAACCACCCAGAAAAAATCCATTACTGTGCCCATCTACCGTCAAACCACGACCATCTACCAGCAACTTTGCTCCAGACTTGATGCCTGCTTCTATGTAGCCTTCGATTTTTGCTTTATGCGCGGCACTGACCACCGGCCCCATTTCAGCATCGCTCTCCATACCGTTTTTGACTTTCAGCGATTTCACTCTCGGTATCAGGGCGGCAACCAGTTTGTCCGCAACGCTGCCAACCGCGACGGCAACGGAAATCGCCATGCAACGCTCACCCGCCGATCCGTAAGCGGCGCCTATCAAAGCATCAACCGCCTGTTCCAGATTGGCATCCGGCATCACCACCAGATGATTCTTTGCGCCGCCCAAAGCCTGTACCCGCAATGGATACGACCCTTTGCGCGCCGCACCGGCCTGATAAATATATTCTGCGATCGGTGTGGAACCGACAAAGGACACTGCTTTTATATCCGGATGCTGCAACAAGCCATCCACCGCACGTTTATCCCCCTGCAGGACATTGAAAACGCCGTCAGGCAAGCCCGCCTGATGCAGGAGTTCTGCCACCATCAAGGATGGCGAGGGATCGCGCTCGGATGGCTTCAGGATAAAGGTATTGCCGGTTGCCAGTGCCACTGGCGCCATCCACATCGGCACCATAAAAGGAAAGTTGAAGGGTGTAATGCCGGCAGTCACCCCCAGCGGCTGACGCAAATTCCAGTTATCGATGCCGCCGCCTATATTGTCGGAAAACTGGGTTTTCAATAATTGCGGCACGCCGCAGGCAAACTCCACTACTTCCAGCCCGCGCGTAACTTCACCTTTGGCATCTGAAAACACTTTGCCGTGTTCGCGCGTGATCGCCGCCGCCAGATCGTTGTGATGCCTCTCTATCAAATCCTTGAATTTGAACAGGATGCGCGCCCGTTTCAACGGTGCCATCTCGGCCCATGCCGGCGCGGCGGCTTTGGCTGCCGCAACCGCTGTCTGCACATCCGCATCGCTGGCAAGAACCACATTCGCGCTGATTTCACCTGTAGCCGGATTGAACACCGGCTGCTGCCCGCCCCCTACCGTGTTCGTCAAATTCCCATTGATGTAATGTTCTATCGTTGAAACTGCAGAATTCTTCATCGTTATTCCCTCAAGATAAGGATTTTTCAAGTTAGGAAGCTGTAGCAGCTTGCGCAAAAGACTACCACGAGACCGCGCATTAATTGCTTAATGACCACCCCGAGCACTGTGGATAAGCCTCTGCAAAAGGCGTGGATAGCTTGTGGATAAGAGCATGAGAAAAAGTCTAAAAATTTTTATGCAGAATCTGTCCTGCACCGATACACCCTTTATGCCGACTTTATACTTCCTTCAAGTCATTGATTCCTTTTCGTTTACTTCCCTTATCCACAGAAAACCACCTGCGTTAACTATTACTACTAAATATATATATAAACAATTAAGTTAAAACCAGAAACCTCATCGAGGCATCAAAATGCAAAAAATCAAAAGCCTTTACAAGAATTACTCTTCCATTTATTGATAAACCATGAACTTTCATCCAGTCAGACTAGGAATTATTAGCGCATTACGTGAAGAACAGACCGGCTTGATCGAGATCATGCAGGATGTCGTAACGACGACGCGTGGCATGCGGGATTATGTAAGCGGTCGTTTATGGGGAATTGAATGTGTTTGCGTGTTGTCACGCATAGGCAAGGTTGCAGCAGCGGCCACTACAGCGACTTTGATCGAAAAGTTCGGAGTCAGTCACATTCTCTTCACTGGCGTGGCAGGAGCCGCCGATTCAAGGCTTCGCGTTGGCGATATCGTGGTTGCCAGACAGCTGGTCCAGCACGATATGAATGCTGAACCTTTATTTCCACGGTATGAAATACCGCTCACCGGGCTATCGCATTTCTATTCCGATCAGATATTGTCGAAACAATTATTGAATGCAGCCGAGGAATTCATCCGCACCGATTTTCATTCGGCCATTGCCGACTATGACAAACAGCGGTTCCGCCTGTTGCAACCGCTGGTCTATGAAGGTTTGATTGCAAGCGGTGACGAATTTATTGCTCATGACGAGCAATTGCGAAAAATTACAGACAGGCTGCAAGACGTACTCGCAGTTGAAATGGAAGGTGCAGCAGTGGCTCAAGTCTGTTTTGAGTTTGGCATTCCATTTGCGATTGTGCGGACTATTTCGGATAGCGCGAATGAAGATTCACCTGTCGATTTTGTGCAGTTTCTGGAAAAAATTGCAGCGCATTATGCATATAGCATCGTCAAACGATTTATCGCGTTACATCAAAGTGAGCGAGCTTTGACTTGATGTATGGAAAATCAAGAACATCGATTTTGTCTTTGATTTTCCATTTTTTGGAGTGATGGGTGACGAATCCGGTTTTAACTTAATTGTTTATATATATATTTAATAGTAATAGTTAACGCAGGTGGTTTTCTGTGGATAAGGGAAGTAAACGAAAAGGAATCAATGACTTGAAGGAAGTATAAAGTCGGCATAAAGGGTGTATCGGTGCAGGATAGATTCTGCATAAAAAACAGGCAGATGGATTTGCCTTCATTATCCACATGCTATTCACCTGTTTTGCAGAGACTTATCCACAGGCGGTTTGAGTAATCTGCCTGTGTGGGAAACAGGCAAGCAGGATCAAGTTAAGACAACAGGAAAAGCTGTTCTTATGCCGGATTCTTCGCTTTGCCTTTATAGGTTTTGCCTGGTGGCGGTGCAACAGGTTTGCCTTGCGCCTCTTTCAACAGAACCTTGCATTTATTATCTTCATTCGAGCCTACGTTTACCAGAGGCAAGAGCGCTGTCACTGGTGCCAATGCGCCGAGTACAATCGCGCTGCCGGCTTTCAAGGCCAGTACGCCTTTGTCTACATTAACCCTGGGATTTTTGAAATCGCCGGCGACATATATAGGCGTGCGCAGGGAAACGATGCGCAAGCCCTTGCTTTTCGGATTGATGGTCAGATCCAGTTTTTCCTGCGCCAGATCGATTTTTCCTGTTACATAAAGCGTGGCATCGTCGGTATCCACGATCAGTGTCCTGGTCTGAATGATGCCATTGGTAACGGTCAGATCGGATGCCATGCAATTGAGCTGAACCTGTTTGTCGCCAAACAGTTCCGACAAGATGATATTGCCGATATTCAAGCCTATCTGCTCCAGCAGTAATTTACTGATCGTGCCTTCACTGATCAGCGCCTTGATTTCACCATTCGAGCTTGCCAGCATGCTGGCGATGGAATTGCCGGTAGCTGACAGCGAGGTATCGCCATTGATTTCGCCGAAGCTGGCCTGCATGGGTTGGAAAGTCGGAAAGAGCTGCTTGAGTTTCAAGTGACGCGCCGAGATCTTTGCTTCCGCCTTGATGATATCGTTGCGGCCATCCAGCTTGATATTGGCGATCATATTGCCGCCGGCAACACCGAAATTCAATGGTGTCAGCGTTACGATACGATCATTCAATTTCAAATGCGTATCCAGATTTTCAATCGGCAAGGATGCGTCGCGGATGATTTTACGACCGCTTATCTTTACATCCGCATCAATGCTGCCCCAACGTTCGGTAGTGAATTTTTCTACCGGCAAGACCTTGTTTTCCGGCTGGCTGGCTGCCACGCCACGCTCTTTTTTACTTTCATTCGAGTCGGCGCCGATGATGGTGCCCAGATCGCTTAAGCGCAGCAAGTTTGAAACCACGGTGCCTGACAACAAGGGGCGCGGCTTTTTCGATTCATACATCAGCGTACCGCTAATGTCGCTTTCGCCGACCTTGCCGCGGAATTTATCGTAAGTCCATTTGCCGCCAAGAGCATTGGTGGTACCTGTCAGATGTCCTTCGGTGGAAAATTCCGGCGTTTTTGGCAGGGTGATCCCTGTCAGAGGGTAAAGATCGGCCATGCTGGCGCCGGATAGGTGCAATTGCATATCGATCGCAGCCAGATCCTGCGGCTTGGTGACGCTGCCTTTTACCCGAATCGAGGTTTTTCCTACGTTCAATCGGGCCTGCAAGGGAAAGGGCTTGTCCACGCTTTTCAATGCCAGCAGGGCTCCGGCCTTGCCATCGCCGCTGATACGGGCTCCATTGAAGGTGCCTGACAATTTCCAGTCCATTACAAAATCGTTGGCAGCACTCGGCTGCAGCGTATCGATACTGGCTTTTGCATCGATATGCTTGATTTCATCCTTCAGGCTCACTTCGCCTTTATAGAAAAGCAGACCCTGCAAATCCAGCGTCCACGCAGAGGGTGCATTTTGCGTGAAGGTCCAGTTATTCCGGCCGTCGCGCAGGCGCTCCAGTTTTACGATCGGGTCATCCAGTTGCAGGGTTGGAATAACGATGGTCTTGTTGAGTAGAGGCAAGGGATTGACGGAAAAAGTGATGTGGCCGACTTCCACCATATTGGGGCCGCTTCGGGACCAGTCAGGATTGCTCAGCGAGACGTCGTGTGCGCTCAGTCGCGGCACCGGCACCCAGTCGCGCCAGGTGCCGGTACTCACTTGTGGTCGTTGCCAGGTGAGTGCCAAATCGCCATTGATGGCGAAGTCGCGTCCTGTGGCTGCGCTGACGTGCGTGTTGATCCATGGTCGAGCATGGTTCCAGTCAAACGCAAGCAGGAAGATGACACAGGCAAATAGGAGCGCTGATGACCCGATCGCACTCCACAACATTATTTTTTTCGTGCGTGGCATAGAATTCTAATCGGTGAGGGATCGAGCAGGTATGACGGATTTGCAACTTGCGAGTTCAATAAGATATTTCTTTTAAGAAGCGTGTCGCACCAATTAAAAATGCTTTTATGCAATAAAAAACCCGCTGCAAACGGGTTTCAAGGGTAAATAACAGTGATGATCAGCGACGTTTTTTAACCCGCCCGATACCGTCATCGGTACTGGTGATTAATTGTTCGCGCAACCATTTATGCGCAGGATTACGTGCATCGCGTTCATGCCACAGCATATCGACGTGAACTTCCGGCAAGCTGAATGGCAAATCCTTGGCGATCAAAGCCTCTTCCATGCCGGTCGAGGCGATCAGGTGGCGCGGCAATACCGTAATCAAATCCGAACTTGCGACTACCCTCCCCGCAGTAAAAAACTGATTAACCGTCAACAAAATACGACGTTCACGTCCGACTTCGGACAAGGCATCGTCCATCAAACCTTTGGCGCGACCGGAAAAGCTCACGAGCAAATGGTGCGCCGCACAATATGTATCCAGTGTCAGTTCCTCTTTTGCCAAAGGATGATTTTTGCGCATCACGCAGACGTATTCGCCCGTATACAAACGCTCATGCCGAATTTGCGAAACAGCCGTATTTTGACCGCTTGCGAGTTGCGCTGCGACGCCAGGGAAAAATCCTATTGCCAGATCGATATCGCCGCGCAACAACATCGGCCGCGGTTCGCGCGTGGTCAGGGGCACCATGCGTACATTCAGGCCAGGTGCCTCTTTTTCGATTGCGCGCACGAGAAAAGGTAGCCACAAGGCGGCCGTTGCATCGGCCATGGCCATGCGAAATGTTGTGGTGGCGCGGGATACGTCGAAAGTGTCGGGCGTTACGGCAGTTTCCAGATCGGACAAGGCGCGACGCACAACAGGCCATAGTTCGGTTGCCCGCGAGGTTGGTTTGACGCCATGCGCAGTACGAATCACCAGCTCATCGCCCAAGGCATCGCGCAGGCGACGCAAGGCATTCGACACGGCAGGTTGTGTCATTGCCAATAAATTTGCGGCGCGGGTCAGATTCTGCTCGGTCATCACAGCGTCGAATACGCGCAGCAGGTTTAAATCCAGTGTAAGAAAACTCATATTTTTATCAGCAAAGGTAGTAAGGCTAGCAAAGGCCTTTCATATTCATGAAAGGCATAACTGGTATCCTATATTGTAATTGGATTTATATCTCTATCATACCTATACTGCAATGCAACAACACAGATTAATGATTAAAAAAGAGGAAATTATCATGTCTACATTATCGAATAACTCCTACTCCAGCCAAGCCGCTATCGCGATTCCGGTTGCATTGGCTGCCATCGGCTTCGCCTACGCCCCTGCACGTCCACTGATCGGCTTGGCGCTCGTCGCTGCCCTGGTCCTGCTGTTCAAGCCATTGGCTGTTACCGCCCTGCGCACCGCCTTGCTGATTCTCACGCCACGTCAAGCTGTTGTGGTCGCAAAAGCAGGCAAGCCTTACGTTAAAAGCCCGGTACAAACGATGTTCGCGTTGAACCGTAAAGCCAACCAGATTGCGCAAACTCAACCGGAACTGGCAGCCAAGCTGCGTATGCAGGCTTATGCTCCAGAACTTGCAAAACCTGTCGTCGCAGTCACAGTTCAGCCACAAGTTCAGGTCAAATCGCGTTTTGCATTGAACAGCAAGGCAAACCGCATTGCACAGACTCAACCGCAACTTGCCGCACAGTTGCGCATGGAAGCAGCTTACTGCTTAACGCATTAAATAGGTTTTCGTTGATGCAAATTTTAGTACGCAAACTTCATACCGGTTATGTCGCACAAATGCTGCCGTGGTCGCTGCGTGTGCAAGAGTTGTTTGCCGTGGCCTTGTTAAGCGGTAGCGGCGGACTGATCGGCATGATGGTGACGCAGGTACTGCGGCCGGGTATTGCGCGCATGACCAAGCGTTGGACGGCGCCTGAAAAACTAGGTCATCGGCGCTGATCCTGGCAAACATATTTTTTTACAGTGTCTCCTCCTCCCTCTCAAGGAAGGTTTAAGCCCCGCAGCCGAAGCCAGCGGGGCTTTTTTTCGTCTACTGCGCTGCCGTTTTTGTTGTTCGAGGCGGCTATTTTTCCAGCTGTCCTGATAAAGACTTTAAATTGGTGCAAAATACTGTAACGTGATTGTTTTCGATTGTCTTGCCAGAGTCGTTTTGGTGAGCAGTGATGTTGATACTTAACTACGGAGTCAAGCAACTTGGGCCGTCTCATTAAAAACAACTACACCAATATCGCATTGTTGAAAGATTTGATGACAACGCCGCCAATGACGGCGCAACAACATGCGGAGATCATGCGCAAACGCATCGCACATCGCAGGATGGTTGAAGAAGCCAAAGAATTGAAAATCGCCAGCGAAGACGTATTCGAAGGCCATTAAAAAGCGCGGAGATCCGCGCTTTTTTGTTTCCGTTATCTTGATCTTTGCCGGCCTCAAGCTAAAAGGCCGGCGCGAGCAGGTTTTTATTTTGCCGATGGGAAGAACAGCTGTTCGCCTTCGATTTTGTACGAAGCGATTTTCTTTTGACCTTCAGGCGAAGTCAGATAGTCGATGAATTGCTTCGCACCCTTGTAGTTGACGCCAGGATGTTTTGCCGGATTGACTGCAATCACGCCGTAGGGGTTGAACATTCTCTTGTCGCCTTGTACGGCAATCGTCAAACCGGTTTTGGCACGATAGGCGCCATAGGTTGCGCGATCGCTCAGTGTGTATGCCTGCAACTCGGCCGCCATCGTCAGCACTTCACCCATGCCCAGACCAGCGGATACATAAGCGCTGCCCTGCGGTTGTGAGCCTACTTCCTTCCAGTATTTTTTCTCCATCACGTCAGTACCGGAATTGTCGCCGCGCGAAATGAATTTGGCTTTGCTGTCGACGATCTTCTTCATGGCGGCGAGGACATCGGTGTTGCCCTTGATGCCGGCAGGATCACTGTTTGGTCCGACGATGATGAAATCGTTGTACATCACGTCGCGTCGATCGACGCCATGACCGTCAGCCACGAACTTGTCTTCCAGCGTGCGGGCATGCACCAGGGTGACATCGACGTCGCCGTTCTTTGCCAGTTCCAGGGCCTTGCCGGTACCGACCGAGATGACGTGTACCTTGGAATTGGTCTTGGCTTCAAAGTCAGGCAGGATATACGGCAGCAAGCCGGAGCTTTCGGTACTCGTAGTGGTCGATAGCTTGATGATTTGCTGGGCAAAGCCGAATGGTGTGACCAGTGCGGCGGCCAAAGCGACCGAGGCAAAACGAAGTAGTGAACGACGTGACATGATTCCTCCTGAAGAGCTAATAAGAATGGCTGTGAACCGCGAACGATGCGCAGCCATAGTAATGCGCAGCAATAATGGCGACAAGCCTGCTGCGATGAAACCGGGTTAAATGACTTTATTCGTTCGCAATGCTTCCAGCACGATGTCTTTCAATCCGTCGCCGCCGTGTTCTACATGCTCCATCAATTTGCGGCGCATAGGCGGCGCCCATGAGCGTTTTAGATGGCCGCTGATATCTTTCAGCGATTGCGTGCGATCCGTCATGGTCTCGAAAAAATCACCGATCTGGTTTGCCATGGTAACCAAATTATCTACGGTGCTGTGATTGGTGTGGCTCATACCTCTTCCTTTACTTGGTTATATCGCATATCAATCGATGCGATTGCGCGTATACGACATGACTGTTGCTGCGAACGAATCCGACCAGCGTGACGTTTGCTTCTTCGGCCAATTTGATTGCCAGGCTGGTAGGCGCAGAAATGGCCGCCAGAAAGGCGATGCCCATCGTTGCCGATTTCTGCACCATTTCATAACTGGCGCGGCTGGTAATCAGCGCGGCGCCATGGCCAAAGTCACGCTTTTCATTCGCCATTGCACCGATCAATTTATCCAGCGCATTGTGGCGGCCGATATCTTCACGTACCAGATCGATGGAGCCGTCCGCATTCATCCACGCTGCTGCATGCGTTGCGCCGGTATGGCGCTGCAGGCGCTGCTGTGCCTGCATGGCTTTCATGCCGGCATGAATCTGCTCGCCGGAAAACGAGGTGCCTCCTGTAACAGCGTCCGGATGTCGAACCGCCTGCGCCAATGTTTCAGCGCCACACAGTCCGCAGCCGGTACGACCGGTCAGGTTGCGACGCTTGTCTTTCAACGCGACAAATCGTTCCGTCGCGATTTGCATCTGTACCTGTATGCCTTCACATCCCGGCACTACTTCGCAATCGTACAGTTCAGACGGGTCTTTCAGTATGCCCTCACTGAGTGAAAAGCCGAGCGCAAAGTCTTCCAGATCGTAAGGAGACGCCAGCATCACTGCATGCGAGATGCCGTTGTATTCCAAAGCGATCGGTACTTCTTCTGCGACATCGTCCTCGCAGAACTCGCGCCTATCTGCATCCCATTTTTCTACCGAGACGCGAACCAGCGCAGTGCGCTCTTCATTGGTGATGGCATTCATCAAACCCGCCTTTGTCCCTTACTTGCCGGCCGTTGATACTTCTTTTGGAATCAACTTGTCGCTGGCAAAACTTTCCTGCTCGGTATTGAAGCGGTTGTAAGTGCTCTGCCATTCCGACGGCTGGGTAACCGGCATGACTTGAACGGCCGTCACTTTGTACTCAGGACAGTTGGTTGCCCAGTCGGACGAGCTGGTCGTAATCACGTTGGCGCCGGATTCAGGGAAGTGGAACGTGGTGTAGACCACACCAGGCTGCACGTTCTCGGTAATTTCCGCACGCAACACGGTTTGACCGGCCCGTGATTCGATACCGACCCAATCGTTGTGCTTGATGCCGCGATCCAGCGCATCCTGCGGATGAATCTCCAGCCTATCTTCGCTATGCCACATATTGTTGTGCGTACGACGGGTTTGCGCGCCGACGTTGTACTGTGACAGGATGCGGCCGGTCGTCAGAATCAACGGGAACTTGCGGGTAACTTTTTCGCCGGCACCGAAGTACTTGGTATCGATGAACTTGCCTTTGCCGCGGACGAATTCGCCGATGTGCATGGTTGGTGTACCTTCTGGCGCTGCATCGTTGCATGGCCACTGGATACTGCCGCCGAGCTCGTCGATACGCTTGAAGCTCACACCGGTAAAAGTCGGCGTCAGGGACGCGATTTCATCCATGATTTCGCGTGGATGCTTGTAGCTCATTGGATAACCCAATGCGTTGGACAACATGCAGGTGACTTCCCAGTCACCCTTGCCGGCTTTTGGTGGCATCACTTTGCGTACGCGGGAAATGCGACGTTCTGCATTGGTGAAGGTGCCGTCTTTTTCCAGGAACGACGAACCCGGCAGGAATACGTGTGCGTATTTTGCGGTTTCGTTCAGGAAGATATCCTGCACAACGATACATTCCATCGCCGACAGCGCCGCAGTAACGTGTTGTGTATCCGGATCGGATTGAACAATGTCTTCGCCCTGGCAGTACAGACCCATGAAGGTGCCGTCCATTGCCGCGTCAAACATGTTTGGAATGCGCAGACCCGGTTCCGGGTCGAGTACGCAATTCCATGCAGCTTCGAACTCGGCGCGTGTAGTCGAATCCGAAACGTGGCGGTAACCTGGCAATTCGTGCGGGAAGGAGCCCATATCACAGGAGCCCTGCACGTTGTTTTGACCGCGCAGCGGATTGACACCCACGCCTTCGCGACCGACGTTGCCGGTTGCCATCGCCAGATTGGCGATACCGATCACAGTGGTCGAGCCTTGTGCATGTTCAGTAACGCCGAGACCGTAATAGATCGAACCGTTTTTGGCATTTGCATACATGCGAGCTGCTGCGCGGATATCTTCCGCCGGTACGCCGCTGATTTTTTCCACCGCTTCAGGAGAATTCTCTTCCTGCAGAATGAAGTGTTCCCATTCCTTGAACGAGTCAGCTTCACAGCGCTCGGCGATGAATTCCGGCTTGTGCAGTTTTTCGCTCAGGATCACGTAGGCCAATGCGTTGACGATCGCCACGTTGGTGCCCGGCATCAACTTCAAATGATAATCCGCCTGTACGTGCGGTGATTTGACCATTTCGGTAGTGCGCGGGTCGACCACGATCAGCTTCGCACCCTGGCGAATACGACGTTTCATTTGCGAAGCGAACACCGGATGTGCATTTACCGGGTTGGCACCGATGACGACGATGACATCGGATTTCATCACCGATTCAAAGGTTTGCGTGCCGGCCGATTCACCCAGCGTTACTTTCAAGCCGTAGCCGGTAGGCGAATGGCAGACGCGGGCACAGGTATCTACGTTGTTGTTGCCGAACGCGGCGCGCACCAGTTTTTGAACCAGGTAGCCTTCCTCGTTGGTGCAGCGCGAAGAAACCAGGCCGCCGATCGAATCCTTGCCGTATTTGGCCTGGATGCGCTTGAATTCAGAAGCGGTGTAATTGATCGCTTCTTCCCACGACACTTCGCGCCATGGGTCGCTGATCTTGCTGCGGATCATGGGCTTTAACATGCGGTCTTTATGCGTTGCATAACCCCATGCGAAACGTCCCTTGACGCAAGCATGACCCTGGTTGGCCTTGCCGTCCGGATTCGGCACCATGCGGACAACTTCGTTGCCCTTCATTTCCGCCTTGAACGAACAACCGACGCCGCAGTATGCGCAGGTGGTGATTTTGCTGTGCTCGCCCTGGCCCATCATGATGACGGTTTTTTCAGTCAGGGTTGCCGTTGGGCAGGCGTCCACGCAGGCGCCGCAGGAGACGCATTCCGATTCGATGAAGCTTTCGTTCTGGCTTGCCGCGACACGCGAGGCAAAGCCGCGACCGTCGATGGTCAGCGCGAAGGTGCCCTGGGTTTCTTCGCAGGCGCGTACGCAGCGATTACAAACGATGCATTTCGATGCGTCGTAGGTGAAGTAAGGATTGGATTCGTCTTTTTCCAGCTTCAGATGGTTTTCGCCATCGTAGCCGTAACGTACGTCGCGCAGACCGACTACGCCAGCCATGTCTTGCAGTTCGCAATTGCCGTTGGTTGGGCAGGTCAGACAGTCCAGTGGGTGATCGGAGATGTACAACTCCATCACGCCACGGCGTATGTCAGCCAGTTTAGGCGTTTGCGTCTTGATCTTCATGCCGGCTTCAGCCGGCGTGGTGCACGATGCAGGGTAGCCGCGGCGGCCTTCGATCTCAACCAGGCACAGACGGCAGGAACCGAATGCCTCCAGGCTGTCGGTGGCGCACAGTTTCGGCACATTGATGCCGACTTCTGCCGCTGCACGCATGACGGATGTGCCTTGCGGCACGGTAATTTCTACGCCGTCGATTTCCAGCGTGACCATATTTTCGGAAGTGCTTTTCGGTGTACCGTAATCGATACTATTTAATACGTTCATGTTTCGCTCCTGTCTTTCAGCTTAAGCAGCAGATGCCAATTTTTGATCGCCAAAATCTTCAGGGAAGTGATTCAGGGCGGACAACACCGGGAACGGTGTCATATTGCCCATCGCACATAGCGATCCCGTGACCATCACATCGCACAAGTCGCGCAGCAGATGAATTTGCTGGGGGCGATTCTGATTCGCGATGATTTTGTCCATTACTTCCACGCCGCGTGTCGAACCGATCCGGCACGGTGTGCATTTGCCGCACGATTCGACCGCGCAGAAATGCATCGCATAACGCGCCTGTTTGGCCATGTCGACGGTATCGTCGAAAGCAACCAGGCCGCCATGACCGACGGTTGATGCGACTGCTGCAAAAGCTTCATAGTCGAACGGTGTATCGAACAGCGACTCCGGCATGTAGGCGCCGAGCGGGCCGCCAACCTGCACTGCGCGTATCGGACGCCCCGATTCCGAACCGCCGCCAAAGTCGTACAGCAATTCGCGCAAGGTGACGCCGAATGCTTTTTCCACCAGGCCGCCGTATTTCAGGTTGCCGGCCAGTTGCATGGGCAAGGTACCGCGCGAACGGCCCATGCCGAAGTCTTTGTAGAAGGTGGCGCCACGCGACAGAATCAATGGCACGGCGGACAATGAAATCACGTTGTTGATGACCGTCGGCTTGCCGAACAAACCTTGCAGCGCCGGCAGCGGCGGTTTGGCGCGCACCAGGCCGCGCTTGCCCTCGATGCTTTCCAGCATCGCGGTTTCCTCGCCGCAAACGTAGGCGCCAGCTGCCTTGCGTACTTGCAGGTTGAAGGTGCGACCGGAACCCAGAATGTTTTTGCCGAGGTAACCTGCTGCATTCGCCGCAACGATGGCTTCGTTCAGATTGGCGATCGAGTGCGGATATTCGGAACGCACATAGATATAGCCTTCAGTGGCGTTGACAGCGAGGCCGGCGATGGTCATGCCTTCGATCAGCATGAAGGGATCGTCTTCCATCACCATGCGATCGGAGAAGGTGCCGGAGTCGCCTTCGTCGGCGTTACAGGCAATGTACTTTTGATCGGCTTCCGCGCCGAGCACGGTTTTCCATTTGATGCCGGTAGGGAAAGCCGCACCGCCGCGACCACGCAGGCCGGAATCAGTCACTTCCTGCACAATCGCGGCAGGCTCCATCGCGATGGCTTTTTTCAGGCCAACATAACCTTCATGCGCCAGGTAATCATCCAGCGAAACCGGATCGGTAATGCCGACGCGCACAAATTGCAGGCGCTCCTGTTTTTTCAGGTAAGGAATTTCTTCGGTCAGGCCCAGAGCTTTTGGATGCGTTTGTTTCTCAGCCTTGCCGGTGGTAAAGCCGGCGTCGAACAAACCGGCGACTTCGTGTTCTTCGATCGGGCCAAAGGCGATACGGCCTGCATCGGTTGCGACTTCAACCAGCGGCTCCAGCCAGAACATGCCGCGCGAACCGTTACGCACCAGTTTGATATCGATTCCGCGCGCTTTCGCCTCACGGACGATGGCAGCTGCAGTTTCATTCGCGCCGAGCGCCAGTGCGGTCGAGTCGCGTGGGACAAAAATCGTGACGGACTTAGTTGCGCTCATTGCAAACCTCGCTTCGCTTGAATCAGGTTGTTGAATTTTTCTTTGGAAACGCGCGCGTACAGGTCGTCGTCAATCTGGATCGCCGGGCCGCTGGCACATTGGCCGAGGCAGTAGACGACTTCCAGCGAGAATTTGCCGTCATCGGTAATTTGATGAAAGTCACAGCCGAGCAATTCTTTCGCGTGATCGACCAGCGATTCGCAACCGCGTGCCTGGCAGGCTTCGGCGCGGCAGATTTGTATGACATGCTTGCCGGCCGGATGCTGGCGGAAGAAGTGATAATAGGTGATCACGCCGTGTACTTCCGCGCGCGAAATGTTGAGGCCGTCGGCGATGGCTGGCACGACAAGCGACGGAATATATCCCACCGTATTTTGAATGTCGTGCAAAATAGGCAACAATGCTCCCGGCATTTCCTTGCGGCTTGCGATGATAGACTCGACCGCGGCCATATCGAAACTGTGTTCAGCGCTCATAAAGAGACTCCTGTGAACGACATCGATGGCAATGGCGTGTGCCGCGAAGTCGTGAAATCGAACGAAACCATACTGCTTCCTTGTTGAAAATTATCTTGTATATATGTTTTATATAGCATATAGTTTGCAGGCAAACCTCTGCAATATCTGAACGGTAGCATCCAGAAAGACCAGCTTCAATAGGCTATCTTTTGCATATAAATAAAAGCGGCGTAAACGCCACATAGGTTTTTGATATGTTCAAAGTCGTCATCAATCCCCATTGGGAAATCGCACAGAGTACGGACACGCCGCTGGATACAGCGGTTTTGCTATCCCTGCTGATGGCAATCCAGAAAACCGGCTCCATTTCCAAGGCGGCGCGCCTGGTTGACTTGTCCTATCGCTATTCATGGGGCTTGTTGCGCGAAGCTGAAAAGCTGTTCGGCACTTCCCTGCTGAATACCGATCGTGGCCGTGGTACAACGCTGACGCCGCTGGCGGAAAAACTGATCTGGGCCGACAGACGTATACGCGCACGCCTGTCGCCCACGCTGGAAAGCCTGGCTTCCGAACTGGAAAGCGAAATCGGCAAAACCATCGTCGGCAAAACCAAACCGATCCGGCTCGATGCCAGCCACGGTTTTGCGGTCGATGCGCTGTTGCATCAATTGACGGAAGCCAATCTACCGGTCGATCTGCGCTATCGCAACAGCACCGATGCGGTGGCTGCCTTGTCGCGCAATGAATGCGATCTGGCCGGTTTTCACGTGCCGCTGGGCGAGTTCGAGAAAAAGGCGGTGGAGCGGTACACCCAATGGCTGAACCCGCGTGAGCATTGCCTGATCCATCTGGCGGTGCGCAGCCAGGGCTTGTTTGTGGCGCCGGGCAATCCGAAAAAAATTCTCACCCTGCAGGATTTGACGCGACCGGGTGTGCGTTTCGTTAATCGGCAGGTCGGTTCCGGTACGCGGATGTTGCTGGAATTGATGCTGGCGGGGGCGAATGTTTCGCCTTTCGATATTGAAGGCTATCAAAGCAATGAATTCACGCATTCGGCGGTCGCGGCTTATATAGCCAGCGGCATGGCGGATGTGGGCGTCGGCGTGCAAACGGCGGCGCATCGCTTCAGCCTGGATTTTATTCCGCTGGTACGCGAACGCTATTTCCTGGCGCTGCCGCTGGCCATCATGGATGATCCCTTGATCCAGCTGGTGATCGATGTGGTGCAGTCCGGTTATTTCCGCAAGGTCATCAACGGCCTGGCCGGTTACGATGCCAGCGATACCGGAAAAATCCTGTTGCTGTCCGAAGCATTCGGGTACGCGAAGGCCGCAGTCTGAGCGCGTTCAGCCAGCGCCCTATTTCAGAATCGCAATACCTTTGATCTGTGCATACAGCGATTTGCCGGGCGCCAGTTCCATGGCCACACAGGACTTGCGCGTAATGCGAGCCAGCAGACGGGTGCCCTTCGCATCCAGCCCCACCATTACCTGACCTGCTGCATCGTCGGATAATTCCGTCACCGTTGCCGCGACGATATTGAGTATGCTGCTGTCGCGTTGCGGTGCCAGACTCAGACTCACGTCGCGCGCCTGTACGCGGATGCGCACCTGTTGCCCTATCGTGGCGCTTTGCTGCGGCAGCAGCAGCTGGCCACCGGAAAATGTCGCCGAGCTCAGGAGGTAATCTGGATCGTGTGCGCTGATGGTGGCGGTTACCAGGGCGCTGGCGGCATCGCCGTGCGCCACCTCCAGATCCAGCCGCGTCAACAAATCCTGGGTGGCGCCGCTGGCTATGACCCTGCCGGTTTCGAGCAGCACCAGATGATCGGCCAGCCGCGCTACCTCATCCGCCGAATGGCTGACGTACAGTACCGGGATGTCGAGTTCATCATGCAGCCGTTCCAGATACGGCATGATCTCCGCTTTCCGTTTTGCATCGAGTGCCGCCAGCGGTTCATCCATCAGCAGGATGCGCGGGCTGGTGGCCAATGCGCGCGCGATGGCGACGCGTTGCCGTTCGCCGCCGGATAATTTATCCGGCTTGCGTTGCAGCAGATGGCCGATATCGAGCAGCGACACGGCGTGATCCAGCGATACATGGCGCGCCGACTTTGCGATGCGGCGCATGCCGTATTCCAGGTTACGCTGCACATTCAAATGTGCGAACAGACTGGCTTCCTGAAACACATAACCGAGCGGGCGTTGATGAGTGGGCAGAAAAATATTGTGTGCATCGTCCTGCCATACCTCGCCGTTGACTTCCAGATAGACATCCGCAGCGCGTTCCAGACCGGCAATGACGCGCAGGCAGGTCGTCTTGCCCGAGCCCGAGGCGCCGAACAAGGCGGTGATGCCGCGACCGGGCAGCGCCAGATCGACTGTCAGTGTGAAGGCCTGGTAGTTGACCTTGAAACGCGCCTTGATATGATCAAGCTTGTCGTTCATTTGCGCCGTCCGGTTGGATTCAATGTATACAGCGCGACCAGCACCAGCAGCGCGAATACCACCATGCCGGCTGCCAGCCAGTGCGCTTGCGCATACTCCAGCGCTTCCACATGGTCGTAAATCTGTACCGAGATCAGGCGCGTCTCTTTCGGAATATTCCCGCCTATCATCAGCACCACGCCAAACTCGCCGACGGTATGCGCAAAGCCCATCACGATGGCCGTCAGGTAGCCGGGTTTGGCCAATGGCAGGGTGACGCTGAAAAAGGTATCCAGTGGTGAGGCGCGCAAGGTTGCCGCCACTTCCAGCGGACGTTCGCCCATGGCTTCAAAGGCATTCTGGATCGGTTGCACGACAAACGGCATCGAGTAAAACACCGAGCCGACAACCAGGCCGGCAAAGCTGAAGGGCAACGGGCTGATGCCGAGGGCCTGAGTCAACTTGCCGATAGGGCCGTCGGGTCCCATGGTGACCAGCAGATAGAAGCCGAGCACGCTGGGTGGCAGCACCAGAGGCAGCGCCACGATGGCGCCGACCGGTCCCTTGATCCACGAGCGCGAACGCGCCAGCCACCACGCCAGCGGCGTTCCTATGACAAGAAGAATGACAGTGGTGAGGCCGGCGAGCTTGAGCGTCAGGAAGATCGCGTCGAAGTTGGGATCATTCAGCAATCTGCGTCTTCACTTTCCTGCGATGATTAAATTACAGGTCGTAACCGAAGGAACGGATGACGGCTTTTGCCGGTTCCGATTTCAGGTATTCGATCAATGCGCTGGCGGCCTTGTTGTCTTTGCCTTTGCTCAGGATAACAGCGTCCTGGCGAATTGCATTGTGCAGGTTGCCAGGCACGATCCAGGCGGAACCGCTCTTGATCTTGCCGCCTTCATAGACTTGCGACAGCGCGACGAAACCGAGTTCGGCATTGCCGGTGGAAACGAAGCTGAAAGCCTGGCCTATGCTGTCGCCCTGTACAAATTTTGGTTGCAGTTTTTCCTGCACGCCGAGTTTGTTCATGGTTTCAACAGCCGCCGCACCGTAAGGCGCGAGTTTGGGATTGGCCAGCGCGATGTGATCGAAGCTGCCTTTTTTCAGGATCTCGCCTTTGGCGTCAACAAAGTCAGGTTTGGCTGACCACAATACCAGTTTGCCGATGGCATAGGTAAAGCGCGAACCGGCAACGATACCGTTTTCCTTCTCCAGTTTGATCGGGGTTTCATCGTCTGCCGCGAGGAAAACTTCGAACGGCGCACCATTCGTGATTTGCGAATAAAACTTGCCGGTCGAACCGAAGGACAGCACGGTTTTGTGGCCGGTGGCTTTTTCAAAATCAGCGGCGATGGCTTTCATCGGCGCAGTAAAGTTCGCGGCAACGGCAACCTGGACTTCTTCAGCGAAGGCGGATGTGGACAGGCCGAGCGACAGCAAAGCGGCGAGGAGAGAGCAAGAGATTTTTTTCATGATGGGTCGGAATAATCAGGTTGATGGTTGAGAAATCATCGAGTTGAAACGGATGGAAAATCCTAGGTGGCCACCGCCAGAATGATGTGCGAAGCTTTGATCAGGGCGGAGGCGCGTACACCTTCTTTCAGACCGAGTATCTTGACGCTTTCATTCGTGATGATGGAGGCGATGGTTTTGCCGCCCGGCAGCTCGATCACGACTTCTGCATTCACGGCGCCCTCCTGGCAGCGCACCACGGTGCCGTTCAGACGATTGCGCGCGCTGGTCTTGATGTCGTCGCCGACGGCCAGAATGATCCATTGCGCCTTCACCAGTGCGTAGGCTTCGCTGCCGACTTCCAGTCCCAGATGTTCGGCGCTGTCGTTGGTGATGATGGCGGCCAGTTCTTCGCCATTGCCGATGTCTAGAATGATCTCGGCATTCACGGCGCCCATTTTTACTGCCGAGACGGTGCCGAGAAACTGGTTGCGCGCACTGGTTTGCATATCGAATCTCCGAGTCATGCGGTAGTACTGATCGAAATCGCTCATGGAGCGGCCGATGGCGACGGGCGCACTGGCCCATTCCTGTTCCAGCCGTCGGTAAGTGGCGACTAGGCGGCGTCCGTAATCGGTCAGGCAGGTGCCGCCGCCGGTGCTGCCGCCCGGCTGGCGCACCACCAGGGGTTCGTGCGACAGATTGTTGATGGCCTCCACCGCCTGCCATGCGGCCTTGTAACTCATGCCCATCGCGCTGGCAGCCGCCGAGATGGAGCCGGACGCATCGATACGTTCCAGCAGTTCCAGATGATCCCAGCGCTTGCCGCGCGACTTGGACACACCTTCCAGCTTGATGGGAGAAGCAGCTTTGTTCATGATGAAAATCCGCGTAATAAAGCGCCGCAGTGGCGGTGCAAAAACGGTATTATATGCGATATGTCGTTGAACGACATATAAAAATCGGGCGATTGTTTTTCTTGTCACTACCCCTGTCCCTACGAGGGTTGCGTTGCAGATTTTTCTCCGGCACAGGTACAGTAGTCATGCCGCCTCCCGCATCATCCTGCTATCCATGCCGGGCATTTCCTGCGCGATTTGCCCTTATTTGCCACGCTGTATTCAGGGTATTTCATCACCATGTTCGTACGCCAACTCGATTATCTCGTGACGCTCGCGCGTGAAAAACATTTCGCCCGCGCAGCAGAAATCTGCTGCGTATCGCAACCCGCGCTGTCGGCGGCAGTGCGCAATCTGGAAACCGAACTCGGTGTCGCCATCGTGCAGCGCGGTCAGCGCTTCCAGGGTTTCACGCCGGAAGGCGAACGCATACTCGACTGGGCGCGGCAGACGCTGGCGGCGCTGGAAGGAATGCGGCAGGAAGCCTCGATGTCGCGCGTGAAACTAAGCGGCACCTTGCGTCTCGGTGCGATCCCGACCACCATGCCTATCGTGTCCTTGCTGACCGGCCCGTGTCGTGCGCAGCATGCCGATCTGCGGCAACGGGTGCTGTCGCTCAGTACCGAAGAAATCATGCGCCGGCTGGACGATTTCGAACTCGATATCGGCCTTACCTATCTGGAGGACCAGCGGCTCAGCGGCTTTCATGTGCAGCCGCTGTATCGCGAGCGTTACATGCTGCTGGCGCGCGATCAGCTGGCGATGGGAGACAGGACGGAAATCAGTTGGGAAGACGCAGCCGAGTTGCCGCTGTGCCTGCTGACTGCGCATATGCAGAATCGACGCATCGTCGATGCCGCCTTCCGGCGCGCCGATGTACAGCCGAATGTGGCGGTGGAAACCGATTCGGTTTTTGCGCTGTATTCGCAGGTCCGTCATGCCGGCTTGTTCAGCGTGGTGCCGCACAGCTTGCTGTGCCTGTTCGAGTCGCGAGATGAAATGGCGGCCATTCCGCTGGTGCCGGAACTGAGCCGCGCCATCGGCATGATTTCGCTGGCGCACGATCCCTGTTCCCCTGTCGTGACGGCAGCGCGCAATATTGCCGCCCAGATCGATTTGCAGGCGCGTTTCGATGCCTACATAAGCGGCAGCTATCAGCCCATCACATCAAACGATTAGACCGTATTTCGCTTCCTTCATAAGATCGCTGCGCTGGCATTCATTTCGATGTCCGCTTGCAGAAGAAATTCAGCGTCCCGCGAATTTCTATTCTCTGCGGCAATCACGTAATCTTATGGAGAAGTAACATCATGGCTAAAGTTTTATGCGTTTTGTACGACGATCCTGTCACCGGTTACCCAACAAGCTATGCACGTGACGATGTAGCGCAACCGTCCATCTATCCCGACGGACAAACATTGCCGACGCCAAAAGGCATCGACTTCAAACCAGGTACTTTGCTGGGTAGCGTATCCGGCGAACTTGGCCTGCGTAAATATCTGGAAACGAATGGCCACACGCTGGTTGTGACGTCCAGCAAAGATGGTGCGGACAGTGTGCTCGACAAGGAATTGCACGATGCCGAGATCATCATCTCGCAACCGTTCTGGCCTGCTTACATGACAGCCGAACGCATCGCCAAAGCGAAGAAATTGAAAATGATCGTGACAGCCGGCATCGGTTCCGATCACACCGATCTGGAAGCTGCCAACAAGCACAACATCACCGTCGCCGAAGTGACCTATTGCAACAGCCACAGCGTGGCAGAACACGTGCTGATGATGATCCTGTCGCAAGTGCGTAATTACATCCCATCGTACAAGCAAGTCATCGACGGCGGCTGGAACATCGCTGATTGCGTCTCGCGCTCCTACGATCTGGAAGCAATGAGCGTCGGCACCGTCGCCGCCGGTCGCATCGGCTTGCGCGTGCTGCGCCTGCTGCACCCATTCGACGTCAAGCTGCACTACATGGACCGTCACCGCCTGCCGACCGCAGTTGAAAAAGAACTCAACCTGACTTATCACAGCACGCTGGAAAGCCTGACTAAGGTCTGCGACGTGGTGACGCTGAACTGCCCGCTGCATCCGGAAACGGAACACATGATCAACGAGAAAACGCTGAAGAATTTCAAGCGTGGTGCTTACATCATCAATACCGCGCGCGGCAAGCTATGCGATCGCGATGCGATTGTTGCCGCGCTGAAGAGCGGTCAACTGGCCGGTTACGCTGGTGACGTCTGGTTCCCGCAACCGGCGCCAAAAAATCATCCGTGGCGCACCATGCCGCACCACGGCATGACCCCGCATATTTCCGGTACCAGCCTGACTGCGCAGACGCGCTATGCTGCAGGGACGCGTGAAATTCTGGAATGCTATTTTGAAGGCCGCCCTATTCGCGACGAATATCTGATCGTGCAGGGCGGAAAACTGGCTGGCGTCGGTGCGCACTCATACAGCGACGGTAACGCCACCAAGGGCTCGGAAGAGGCCGCCAAATACAAAAAGGCTTAACAAGAAAGCTTAATAAAAAAGTGCAATTGGCAGCGCGTCTACCGGATGACAGTATCCGGCAGACGCGCGATCACTTAATGCCGACGTTCGACAAGAACGTCGGCATTTTTTGTTTGGGGAAACTGTGTTGATGCAGACAGCGGACACGCATGGCGGGTATCAGGCCAGCGCTGCTTTCGCTGCTTCTTCCGGAGTCAGGCCATCGTAGAACTGGTCGGTAAACCATTCAATCTGTTCTTCGATGTGATCTTGCGCCTCGGCTACAGTTGCGCCGCCGGCCACCAGAAAACCTTCGACTTCTATGCACCAGTTGATGAGCGCCAGTGTTTCCGGATCCAGTTCTTCTTTCTTTGCCATAATGCTGTCCTTCATTTATTTGATGATGACGACAGTTTCACATGGGAGCGGGTAGAAGGGAAGCGCGATACAGGGGTTACAAGGAAAAACGGTCGCCCAGTTTTGCCAGCGACAGCAACAGTTGCTCGCTTGATTTGGCAAGCGCCTCATCAATCGCGACCTTGACGATGCGCAAAGCTTTTTTCTCGGCTTCGTAGGCAGATGTTGCGGTGCCCTCTATGAAGCCCTTGATTGGCGTGGGATTGCCTTTTTGCCAGACGCAATAGCTGCCGCCCCACTCGCCAAAAGAAAAGCCCCAGGCTTGCTCGATCGCGGTGATGGAGATCAGATAACCCTTGTATTCAAGCTTCAAATCGATTCCAGAAAACGTAACAGCGCCGCGCGTTCATTGGCCGTCATCGCGCGCACAATTTCTTTTGCGGGTGCCGCTTCACCGCCGTGCCACATGATCGCTTCCAGCAGCGTGCGTGCGCGACCATCGTGCAAAAATCCGGCATCGGGATTCATTTTCTTCGCCAGGCCTATGCCCCACAAGGGTGGCGTACGCCATTCCTGCCCGCTGGCCTGAAAGTCGCTACGGCCGTCTGCCAGCTCTGGCCCCATATCGTGCAATAGGAGATCGGTGTAGGGACGTATCAACTGATTCGACAGCATGGGTAGTACCGCGTCTTTGCGCGTACGCAATTCCGGTACATGGCAAACGGCGCAGCGTGCCTGCGCGAATAATTGCGCGCCGCGTACGACTTGCGCATTGTTGATATTGCGGCGCGCCGGCACGGCCAGCATGCGGTGGTAGAACACGGTTGCGTACAGGTCTGCGCGCGATAGTTCTGTATCCGGCGTTTCAGCCGCGTGTTTTGTTTCGGAAAATCTTGCGCTGCTGCCGGAAGGCGCGTGCTTGCATGCGATTTGCACCGCAGTGCAATTTTCATGCGGCGTCAGCATGGTCGTGATGCCGAGATCGCCGACAAAGGCGCCGGCCACCTGTTCGGTCAGTGTGGCGACATTGGCCTTCATGCCGAAGCGTCCGATTACCTGCTTCTGTGCAATCGCATCCCACACGATGTTGACGCGGCCGCGTATGCCATCCGGCTTAATCTGGTTCTGCAGTGCCAGCAGCGTGTCGTCAGATACCGCTTCCAGCAAACCGAGGCCATAAACAGGAGGGCCTATGCGTGGCGATACCATGACATCATTGCCGAGCGGGCCGTAGGCCAGATGCTTGAAGTGCACGCTGGGTTTGCGCAGTGTGACGATTGCGCCGTCCGCCAGTTTTTCCGTGCGTTCTTCATACAGCAGATAGCCTATGCCCTCGCCCGGCACGCCTGGCACACCGTATTCGTTCAGCTGATTGCCATAAGCGGGATGCGGATTCGGTTCGCCGTGCGGGCCCGTGCCCGGTACGCTTAGACGCAACAGCATTGCTTGCATGCTGCCATGCGGACTGTCGGGAGCGTTGCCGCGTCCATTTTTTGCGTGGCAGGCGAGGCAGGAAATCCGGTTGAACACCGGGCCCAGCCCTGCGGCGCTGTCGTCGGCTGGCGCGACTACCCAGGATTGGCGGAACAGCGAACGACCCTGGGCAAAGATGCGCAGATGCTCGGGGTCCATCGCCGGACTTGCTTGTGAAAACGCTTCGCGACCTGAATGCGTAGTGGTCGAGGTGCCACCGCTCAAGGTCGCTATATCCACGTTTGCAGCGCCGCTTAACAAAAACGGCAGCGTACAGGCCAATAGATATCTGCCATGAAGAAGCGTGTTCGATGCAAGGAATGTGACCACGCTGGCAAGTCGATTATTTTTTTGCTGCGGCCGCATCGATTACCTCTTGCGCGATACGCTCTGCCTGCGCGCGATTCTGCCGTATGCGTGCAACCCATTCGGAAACAAGTGCTGCATTTACATGTGCTTGTGTGTCGGATGTCGCATCGAAGGACGAAACGAAACGTCCGGCGATCGTCTCTGCCTGTACTTCACTCAAAGGCACGGTGCTTGCGAGAACGCGCGCCTGATAGGTACGGGCTTTGAGTCTGCTGTCACTGTCTGCATTTGCCAAATTTTCTGCCTGATGGATTTTATCCAGCACGCGGCGCAGAGCGGTTTGCTCATTGGTGATCAAAATATCGAACAGCGTGTTGTTCAAACCTTGCCGTTCCAGTGCGCGTTCTGTATTGAAAACGAAGGGCATCGCACTGGCAGCCTTGAAGGGGTCGAAATAGCCGGCCGGTTTGTTCGCGTACACAGCGGGGCGGACCGGCAGCTTGCGTATGTCCGGATGAAATAATATTTTTTGTCCTTCTGCAGATAGCACGTAAGCAGCAAAGGCACGCGCATTTTTCAGATGGGGCGCGTTTTTCATGATGGCGACATGTGCCGGCGAATAGCCGGTGATGCCAGGATAAGCGAATTGAATCGGCGCGCCGTTAGCGATGGCTGCCTTGATGAAGAAGTCGATAGATACACCCACGCTGGCGCGGCCGCTGCTTACTTCGTCCGAAATATGCTGGCCACCCTGCCCCAGTAATTGCGCGTTGCTGCCTATTCCCTGCAGAATTTCCCAGCCTTTATCCCAGCCGTAACCCTGCAGGATGATATCGATCAGCAGTGGCGCGAAGCCGACTTTTCCGGGTATGGGAAAAACGATTTCGTCTTTCCATTTCTGATCGCTTAGCTCGGTCCATTGCCGAGGTTGCGGCAAACCTTTTTCTTTCAGACGCTGCGGATTGAATGCAAAGCCGTAGCCGGCAATTTCGGTGGCGGCATAGAAACCGGCCGGGTCGGAAATCGGAAAGCCGCCGACCCTGGCGGGCAAACCCGTCATGTCTATATCGAGTTTGCGGAATGCACCTTCGCGCGCCAGTGTCAGGAAATTACGTTGCGCCGGTGACCAGTAGACATCGACATTCTGCTGCTTCTGATCACGCAGATAAGAGCGCGCATCGCCGGAATGCCGCCACAGGATTTCGACGCGCGTGCCGGGATGGGTTTTTTCAAAACCGGCTTCAAAACGCGACACCACTTCTTCCGGATAACTGGTCATGACGACGACCTTGTCAAGCGCCGTATCCGCCGCGAGTGTGCCGAACGATGCAAGCGCAAAGGCGGCAGATGCGATCAGGCGAGTGAAAAAAAGTGGTGTGCGTTGCATGATGAACCTCTCAGAAACGATAGTTCAGGTTGGCAAAGAAGTTGCGGCCTTCTTCATAGAAACCTTCAGTGTAGGCATAGTTGCGATCGAACATATTATTCACGCCAGCTTCAAGCGTGACGTCCTTTTGCAATGCGTAACTCAGTTTGGCGTTGACGAGTGTAAAGCCGGCGGCGACGCGCGTGCCGGTGTCATTGGTATAGCGTCTGGAATTGTATTCGGCGTTGGCAATGACATTCAGCTTCGGCATGGCAGCCCATTTTGCATAAGCCACCAGTTTGTGGGCGGGAACCTCGGTGAGCAGCTTGGCCGGATCACTTTTATTGTCGCGCTCGACGTAGGTATAGCTGCCGCCCAGATCCAGTGTCCTTGTCACGGCACTGTCCATGCTTAACTCGATTCCCTTGATGGAAACCTTGCCGATGTTTTGCATTTGCTTGCAAAGATTGCCGTTGTTGCAAACGGTCCCTGGCACCTCGATGGATTGCATCATGTCCGTTACATCACTGTAAAACACGGAGGCATCGACGCGCGTTTTAGCTGTCAACTTTTCAGAGATGCCGAATTGATAGTTGATCGCACGTTCGACATTCAGGTCAGGGCTCGGAATCGTCGTGCCCAAACCGCCCGAATAACGATTCTTGATTGTCGGCATGCGCGATTTGCGGGCCACGGTGAGATAGGCATTGCCGGTATCCGACAGATGATAGATCAAGCCGGCTTGCGGATTGAAGGCCGATGTGTCGCGCACGGGGAAGTTATACAGGCCACGCGTCTTGTCGTATTCCTGGGCTTCCTTGCCATTGCGTTTGTCATAGCTGGCCCCGGTGAGCAAGTCCAGCTTGTCGGTCAGCTTATGTGTGTCTTCAACGCTGATAGAGGTCGTGCGGTCGCGATAGTTCTGTACAGGCTCGCCTAAATTATGTTCCCTGTGAAAGTCTTCTTTCAGATGCAGTGCGACTTTCAAGGTGTTGAACGGGGAAAGCTTGTTGCCGTACTCCACGCTGCCGCCATAGCTGTAGTCATCGTAGAAGCTGTAGAAGGAGCTGTTCTTTGTCACGGTGGCATACCGCGCATCGTCAAAGGCATTCAGGCGGTTGGTAAACTTGTCGTAGAACGCGCGCACCTTGATGTATGCGTCCTGGCCGATGACAGTATTGGAAATGAAGTACAGACTTTCCTTGTCCCAGGCCGGCCATTTCCAGTAATTGGGGTTGATGGCGGTGCCGGCATACGGCGGGCTGCCCTTTTCGCCTTTCTGATTGACATAGTTCAGCGCGTATTCATCGGTTGCGTTTGGTGTCAGGCCGACCTTGAGATTGATTTTTTTATCGGTGCTGTAAGCGTTGCGACGTTCGCGATCCGGTTGTGCGGCAACAGGGCGAAAATCGCGCGACATCGTGTAAGCGCTCTTGTCCAGATAGGACAGGCCGAGCTGTGCGTACCACATGCCTTGATTAGTGCCGAGGTTGATGTTGGTGCTGGAGCCGTTCGAGTTGAGCCTGTCGTTGGCGTGTACGCCAACACCGATATTGCCCTCGAACGTTTTCACCGGACGACGGCTGACAAGATTGACTGCGCCGCCCAGCGTATTCGGCCCGTACAACACCGAACTGAAGCCTTTTGCCACTTCGATCGAGGCGATGTCATACGTCGTAAAGCGCGCCAAATCGACATAACCGTCGTAGGACACGTAGACCGGAATGCCATCGATGAAGACCGGAACCTGGCGGCTGTCGAAGCCGCGTACATAAAACATGCGTTCATTGCGTTGACCGCCGCCGGTGGTGCTTACGCCTGGCAGCAGATCGAGTGCATCGACTACGGTTTCGCGATTGAAATCATTCATCTCTTCGTGCGTCACGATGCTGCCGCCTGTTGCTGGTATAGCCGCCCGCGATCCGCTGACGTTGATTTCACCCAGCGTAAAAATATTGGATTCGTTGGCTGGATCTGCTGCAAATGCGGTGTTGCCAAACGCGAGCACGAGCGCCGTAGCGATCGTGGTGCGAGAAAACTTGTTATTCATTCTTCCCTCGATTTTTCGACTTGAGATTGCCCGCTACAGCGGATGAGGCCTTCTCATTGGCAATACACGCCATTTCAGTTGCGGCGGCATCGAGTCGGGTTTTTAAAAAGCGAGAGTGTATACGATATGTACTTAAACTACATAATGATTTGTGGCTATATCCGATCATTATTTATGGCTAATTTCGATCGGTATTCGTGCGCTGGCCGACGCCTGCAGGCCAGGTCGATGCGGTACGGAAATTCCGGTCAAATTGTCGCTATGACGGGTCAAATTGTCGCGCCTCCTCTTGCCCCTATCTGGGATAGTCTTTATAAATCATCGACTTAATCTTCGATTTTGATCTGGCATGCGGATTGCCTAATGAAGCTCCAGGTGAAAAATTTCACCCTGCTTTATGTGTGCGCTTTCTACATAAAACGTTGTGGCCCACGATGCTGCAACATGATCAAAGGAGATTCATATGCTCGATTTTTTTACACGCGAAAGAAGTGTTGCCGGCCCGGGGTTCAATCGATGGATGGTGCCGCCGGCGGCGTTGGCAGTTCATTTATGTATTGGCCAGGCTTACGCGTTCAGCGTATTCAACGGCCCGCTTTCTAAGGTCATCGGTATCGACAGTCCTGCTCCCGAGGACTGGAAACTCACGACGCTGGGCTGGATCTTCAGTCTTGCCATCGTCTTCCTCGGCCTGGCGGCTGCCTTCGGCGGCAAGTGGCTGGAAAAAGTCGGCCCGCGTCTGACGATGTTTGTCGCGGCTTGCTGTTTCGGTGGCGGCTTCATGGTATCGGCGCTGGGCGTGCACCTGCATCAGATATGGCTGGTTTATCTTGGTTACGGCGTGCTGGGCGGTATCGGCCTCGGCCTTGGTTATGTGTCGCCGGTGTCCACGCTGATCAAGTGGTTTCCCGATAGACGCGGCATGGCAACAGGGATGGCGATCATGGGTTTTGGCGGCGGCGCGATGATCGGTGCGCCCTTGTCGGTTTTCCTGATGGGTCATTTCAAATCGCCGACTTCGGTAGGCGTGACGGAAACCTTCATTGTCATGGGTGTGCTGTATTTCATTTCGATGATGATCGGTGCGCTGACGATACGCATCCCGGCGCCCGACTGGAAACCGGCCGGCTGGACGCCGCCTGTGATCGAGAACAAGATGATTACGCGTAATCATGTGCATATCGACCAGGCCATGAAAACGCCGCAGTTTTATCTGTTGTGGCTGGTGTTGTGCCTGAATGTGACGGCGGGCATCGGTGTGCTCGGACAGGCATCGGTCATGATTCAGGAAACCTTCAAGGGCGAAGTGACGGTAGCCGCCGCCGCCGGTTTTGTCGGCCTGATGAGCGTGTTCAATATGGGCGGCCGCTTCTTCTGGTCGTCGATCTCGGATTATCTGGGACGTAAAAATACCTATTACACTTTCTTTGTCCTCGGTGCGATTCTATATGCCTGCGTACCGTATGCCGGTCATGTAGGGAGCGTTGCGCTATTCGTGATGTGCTATTGCATCATTGTCAGCATGTATGGCGGCAGCTTCTCCACCGTGCCGGTTTATCTGGCCGATCTGTTTGGCACCAAATTTGTCGGCGGCATACACGGCCGCTTGTTGACGGCATGGTCGGCGGCCGGCGTGTTCGGTCCGGTACTGGTCAATTACATCCGCGAATACCAGATCAATCATGGTGTGCCGAAGGGCCAGGCGTATGAGGTAACGATGTACATCATGGCGGGTCTGCTGATACTCGGTTTTATCTGCAATCTGTTCATCAAGCCGGTCGAAGCCAAACATCATATGGCCGATGATTCCGCGCGATCCAAGGCGCCATCCGGCGGCATGCAGCCCGCGGGCGCAAATTGAACGCATATTGAACCAATAACAGGAGAATACTTATGTCTACCCATCATGCAGAGGCCAAACCCAGCAGTCCGGTTATCGTCGTCATATTCTGGGCTTACGTCATCATTCCACTGGCATGGGGCGTGTCGTCGACCATGCAGAAAGCGATGGCATTGTTTCATTAGAATTCTACAGGCATGAAAAAAGCGAGGCGCTCAGCCTCGCTTTTTTATTATTTCAACTACTATGCAGTTTGTCCTCTCCGAATACGGAGAAACAAACTGACAGGTGCAACGATCAAATGGTCGGGTACCAGAAAGCATCATGCATTGCCTGCAGCTATCCAACATAGAATTCGACATGACTGCTGCAAAACATATTCATCCTGAAACGGACGCGCCTTTTGTCGAAGCATTCGGCGGCTGGCAAGACCAATCCATCCTCATCGTCGACGACGAGCCAGGCATGCGCAGTTTTCTGCAGCGTACATTGGAAGATCGCTGCAGCCGGGTGGAAGCCGTCGACTCGGTGGAAGCAGCCAGCGTGCTGCTGGACTCGCGCCATTTCGACCTGATCATTCTCGACAATTCACTGCCCGGCAAATCCGGCGTCGAATGGCTGCATGAAATGCGCGCGCTCGGCTTGCATAACGATGTGGTTCTCATCACCGCCTTTGCCGATCTGGAAACGGCGATTCATGCCTTGCGTGCCGGCGCGGCAGATTTTCTGCTGAAGCCGTTTCGCGTTAATCAGATTCTGAGTGCAATCGGACGCTGTTTCGATCGCACCCATTTGCGGCGCGAGAATTTCATCTTGCGGCGCGAACTGGATTCGCATGTCGATTTTGGCGTGGATGGCTTGGTAGGCAATTCGACTGCGCTGCAGCCGGTGCGTGAAACGATCAAGCGTCTGGCAACTGTATCCAGCACCGTGCTGATCACTGGCGAATCCGGCACCGGCAAGGAGATCGCTGCGCGCGCCATGCATTATCTGAGCAGCCGCTCCGGCAATCATTTCGTGCCGGTAAATTGCGGCGCAGTGGCGCCTGACATTATCGAAAGCGAATTGTTCGGGCATGTCAAAGGCGCATTCAGCGGCGCAGCTTCCTCGCGCGAAGGTTTGTTCTTTTATGCGCAGGGCGGCACGCTGTTCCTGGATGAAGTAGCAGAACTGCCGATGGCGATGCAGGTCAAATTGTTGCGCGTGCTGGAGGAGAAAAAAATCCGCCCGGTTGGCGCCGAACGCGAAATCCCGGTTGATGTGCGGGTGATCGCGGCGACCAATCGCAATGTCGAAGAAGCGGTGCAGGAAGGCCGCTTTCGACAGGATCTGTATTACCGTTTGAACGTGGTGCAGGTGCATATGCCGCCGTTGCGCGAACGCGCTGACGATATTCCGGCGCTGGCAGCATATTTTGTCCGGCAGTTGGCGCCGCAATTGGGCGTGCCGCCGCAGCAACCGGATAATGCATTGCTGGCAGCGATGGTATCCCATGCGTGGCCAGGCAATGTGCGCGAATTGCGCAATCTGATCGAACGCTGGCTGATACTGGGCAACATTCCCGAGATTGCCATCGGCAGCAAATCCGTGGCGATCGATAACGGCAGCGACGTCTCGCTGCAAGCGATCGAGAAGCAGCACATTCTTAAAATCCTCGGCGCAGCGGACGGCAACAAGACCGAAGCGGCACGCCGCCTCGGCCTCTCGCGAAAAACCCTAGAGCGCAAATGCGCCGAATGGGGAGTCTAAAGATTGTCTGCCGTGCGCCGCATTTTTCAACAGGCATTCGGGCTGCATTTTCTCGGCAATACATCGGTGCGTACCAAGCTGCTGCTGGTGGCGCTGGTGCCCTTTCTCACTGTGCTGCCGATTCTGTTTTCGCTGATTTCGTATTGGGGCGTTGCCTATTACGATCGCCTCCTTACATTCAAGGTCAGTAGCGATCTGACAGTGGCGCACGAGTATTTTATACACGTCAGGGAAAAGATCGGGCTCGATGTTTCCAGTCTCGGCGAATCGCATCCCTTTGTCATGAGCGTGCGCGATGGCGATCACGCCAGCCTGCAAAAAATGCTGCTGGAAAAAAATCAGGTGCTTGGACTGGATTTCCTGAACCTCCTCGATGTGAACGGCCGCATTCTGGCATCGTCGAGCGGAGTCAGTCGCACGCTGGGCAGCAGCAATGCGCATTGGCCGGTGGTGCGCTCGTCACTACAGGGGGAAAAATCGACCGGGATCGATATTTATTCGGAAGAGCAATTGCGCGCGATCAGCGACAAGGCGGTGCGGCAGGCATATATCGAACTGGTCAATACACCGAACGCCACACCGACCAAAAAGACGGCGGAAAAAAGCGGCATGATCATCCATTCGGCCACGCCGGTACGCGATACGGATGGCACGCTGCTGGGCGTGCTGGAAGGCGGCACGCTGCTGAATCAGAACCTTGGCTTTGTCGACACCATCAACAGCCTGGTCTATGCCGATGGCTCGCTGCCGGAAGGCAGCGGCGGAACAGCAACCCTGTTTATCGATGATGTACGCATTGCTACCAACGTGCGTCTGTTCGGCAACAAGCGCGCATTGGGTACGCGTGCTTCGCAAATCGTGCGCAACTATGTACTCAACGATGGCAAGACCTGGCTGGATCGCGCATTCGTCGTCAGCGACTGGTATATCTCGGCGTATGAGCCGATCAGCGACAGTTTCGGCAATCGGGTCGGCATGCTGTATGTCGGTTATCTGGAGGCGCCCTTCCGCCAAGCCAAGGAAACGGCGATTGCGTTGCTCGCCGGGCTCTTCACGCTGATCGGCATGGGCGGCGTCTATTTTTCCCTGCGTGTGGCGCGCGACATCTATGGTCCGCTGACGAGCATGAAGCGCACGATGGCAGAGGTTGAGCAGGGCAATATGTCCGCACGTACCGGCGGCACGCAGACACGCGATGAGCTGGGCACCCTGTCGCATCATCTGGATGAATTGCTGGACACGGTGCAGAAGCAGAATGCCGAACTGAAGGCGTGGGGCGATCAGCTTGATCGCAAGGTGATAGAGCGCACCATCGAACTGGAGAAAACCAACAAGCTGCTGGTCAAGGCGCAGCAGCAGCTGGTGCTGGCCGAGAAGCTGGCGGCAATTGGTGAAATCACTGCCGGCGTGGCGCACGAGATCAATAATCCGGTGGCGGTATTGCAAGGCAATCTGGATGTGCTGCGCGATACGCTGGGTGCTGCCGCCACACCGGTGCAAGGCGAATTGCGCCTGATGGATCAGCAGATCCATCGTATCAATACGATCGTCACCAAGCTGCTGCAGTTCGCCAGTCCGGGCGAGTTTGCTGGCTATGTGGAAGCAATTGCGGTGGATGAGGTGGTGGTAGATACGCTGGTGCTGGTGCGTCATCTGCTCAATCAGAGCAATATCGAGGTGGTGCACAATAGGCACGCCACGCTGGCGGTGCACATTAATCGCGGCGAGTTGCAGCAGGTCTTGATCAATCTGTTTACGAATGCCGTTCACGCGATGAAAAATGGCGGTCGGCTGACGATAGAAAGCAGGGATTGGATAGATGACGCAGGTGCGCGCGGCGTAACCATCAACGTGATCGATACCGGTGCGGGGATCAAAAAGGAAGACCAGGCGCGCATCTTCGACGCCTTCTTCACTACCAAGCGGCAAGGCGGTACCGGGCTCGGCCTTTCCATAAGCTATACGCTGGTTGCGCGTTACGGCGGGACGATTACGGTGAAGAGCGAGGAAGGTGTCGGCACCGAATTTACCGTCCGCCTACTGGCGTGAACGCTGATCTTTTTTGCAGGCATGTCGGTACGGTGCCGGCGACCATTTTTCTGTCTTTCAGGCAAAACCCGCACTATTGCCGGGTGGCTTGGTTATCACGAACAGAAGATTATTTTTTCTGCTCTGCCGGGTTGGGAGTGGAGTGATTGTTGGCTTGTCCGGATAATGGCATCGCGGCTGATTCCTGTTCCTTCGTCAACTCCTTTGAATCGGCCTGTGTAGAGCCGTAGGCATTGCCACTATCGGAGGTGCCGGTTGCCGGTTGGTCGGGCAGCTTGCCATCCGAGGCCGGCAGGGAACTGGCAGGAAGGGCGACAGACCCGGTAGCGCCCTCCAGCTTCGGTGTCGGCGGGGCTTCTGCTTTTTTACAACCGATCAATAGCGTCGCGAGAAACAGGGATGCAAGAATAGTGCGGGTAAAAAACATGGTGACCTCCGGAAGGTGGGTGGTGTCGCTCCATTGTAGTAAGCGAATCCTTGCGGGGTAAGGCTTATTTGGGGAAAACAGGGAAAGTATTGCGTCGCGTGTTGCGTTTGAAAAATTTACATGGGGCGGGCCGGATTTTTTTGTAAAAAGAGTGTGATTTTGCGCAAAATCACACCGGTTTTACGCGGCGGCGATGTGGTGCAGGCGGTCCGCAGATTTCCAGCCCGGGCCGACTTCGGTTCAAATTGTCGATTCACGTTATCCTGTTGCTTTTGCTGTTTATCGCTTGCCTGACAGATTGCCGTTGATGAAATCCTTGAAAAACACGCCCCTATCCGTTCTCGATTTATCGCCGATTCTGGTGGATGGCACGCCGGCCGACGCCTTCCATCGTTCGCTCGATCTGGCGCAGCGCGTAGAGAAGCGGGGCTATAACCGCTACTGGCTGGCCGAGCATCACAGCATGCCGGGCATTGCGAGTGCTGCAACCGCGGTTGTGATCGGCTATGTGGCCGGCGGCACTTCGACAATACGCGTCGGCTCCGGCGGCATCATGTTGCCGAATCATGCGCCGCTGGTGGTGGCCGAACAGTTCGGTACGCTGGAATCGCTGTACCCCGGACGCATCGATCTGGGGCTGGGCCGTGCGCCCGGTTCGGATCAGGCGACTGCGCGCGCATTGCGGCGCGAGATCAGCGATGACGGCAGCGAATTTCCGCGTCAGCTGAATGAGTTGCGTGCATTCCTGCAGCCGGCAGACACTCATGCCCGAGTGCAGGCAATTCCCGGCGCCGGGCTGAATATTCCAATCTGGTTATTGGGCTCCAGCAGCTATAGCGCGCAACTGGCCGGTTATCTGGGTTTGCCGTTTGCATTTGCGGGCCAGTTTTCGCCCGACTACATGCTGACCGCGCTGGAGCTGTACAGACAAACCTTCAGGCCATCGCAGGCTTTGGATAAACCGTATGCGATGGTGGGCGTGAATATCTTTGCCGCCGACACCGATGAAGAAGCACAGCATCTTGCCACCTCGCAGCAGCAAATGCATTTGGATCTGGTGCGCGGCACACCGGGAAAATTGCCGCCGCCGATAGAGAATATGGACGATGTATGGCTGCCGCATGAACGGGCCTCGGTTGAATCGATGTTGCGCGCTTCCATCATCGGTAATGCGGCGACCGTGCAACAGAAATTGCAGGCATTTCTGGATGCCACGCATGCCGATGAAATCATCATCAATACGATGATCTTCGATCATGCCGCGCGTGTACGTTCGTATGAAATCGTCGCCGATGTCTGGCAGGCATAAAGTCGAATTTCACAAACGATATTTTAACAGGCGACGCACCCGATGCTGGACCCGACCTTATACAACACTGAAGAAATCATCCGTCTGCTGGCGCCGCAACAAATCGACGCCGACAAGTTTGTCGGGCAGAGTCATTTCATGGGCAGCCCAAATGTATTCGGCGGGCAGGCGCTCGGGCAGGCTCTATATGCGGCCGGCATCACGGTGCCGGAGCGCCGGCCGCATTCGATGCATGCGATGTTTCTGTTAGCTGGCAATCATCAACTGCCGATCGAATACGAGGTCGAACGCGTGCGTGATGGCGGCACCTTCAGCACGCGCCGTGTGGTGGCGATGCAGGAAGGGCGTCGCATCTTCGTGATGTCGGCTTCGTTCCAGACCGCAGAAGAAGGCCTGTCGCATCAGAAACCGGCGCCGACCATGAGCGATCCGGAAACGCTGCCCTCCAGTTTGAAAATCTGGCAGGAGCGCGGCATTTCCATCGGTCGTTCCTTCCAGCCGGTACCGGTGGATTTCCGCACCAATCGCGAGGACAATATTTTCGGCGGTCAACCGGCATCTGCGACGCGGCAAGTATGGACGCGCACACCGATACGGCTGGCCGACGATGCGCTGGTGCATGAAAGCCTGTTTGCCTACGTCTCCGATTATGGTTTGCTGTGGACGGCGCTGCAAGCGCACGCGATCCGGATGGACGATCCGCGCCTGCAGATCGCCAGTCTCGATCACACGATCTGGTTTCATCGACCGCTGCGCATGGATGACTGGCTGCTGTTCGTGATGGAAAGTCCGAATGCATCAGGCGGGCGCGGACTGTGTTTTGCGCATGTCTACAATCAGCATGGCGTATTGATGGCAACGGTGGCGCAGGAAGGCTTGATTCGTCTGCGAGAAAAAACAAGTGAAAAAAACAAGTGAAGCGCAATTGAATAATTCCTATCGCCACTTTACCCGCATCAACCTGTTGGGATTGTTGCTATCCGGATTGCTGTTCACCTGGATTGCGCGTAACGGCGCACTGGATTTCTGGCTGGCGCAGCAGTTTTTCGATCCTGTCGCGCAGCATTTTTCCTTGCGCGCTTCGCAATCGCTGGAGTTCTGGGGGCATGCCGTACTGAAGTCGATTACCGTGTGGATCTGGGTGATCTGCATCGTGTTGACGCTGGCAAGCAGCTGGGTGCAGGTCTTGCGACCCTGGCGTCGTTCCCTGCTGCTGTTTGTACTGATGGCTGGCTGCGCCGCTTTTGTCATTCAATCGCTGAAGGGCGCCAGCGTGCATTCCTGCCCGTGGGATATCAATGTCTTTGGCGGTCAGGCGCGGTGGTTTCCGCTATTCGGCCCGATAGGCAGCCTGGCCGGCCCCGGATTATGCTGGCCGGGCGGTCATGCATCCGGCGGCTTTGCCTTGGCTGCCGGTTACTTCGCTTTGCGCGAACGCACGCCGCAACTTGCGCGCTGGATACTCGCTGTCGGTCTATTGTTCGGTACGGTGATGAGTCTGGTGCAGATGGCGCGCGGTGCGCATTTCCTGTCGCACAATCTGTGGAGCTTGTGGCTGGTGTGGGCGACCTGTTTCGCGATCGATGCGCTGGCGCATGGTGTGTGGCGACAAAAAACCGCTACCGAATTGACGTCCGTTTCTGATAGCTATTGACTATTAATTAATTGGGATAAATCAATTTTACCTAATTAATGAGAGGCATTATCATTTGCTTCATCGTGCAATAGTTTAAAGAAGAAAGGGTTCCCATCATGGTCACTGCAGCGAAAACCACCAGTCAGATTTGTTTGCATATGGGTGTGGCGTTCGGGCTGATGTATCTGATGACCGGCTCGGTTGCCATCGGTGGTGTGGCCGCCGTGGTGGAGCCGATCTGCAATGTCGCCCTGCTGCCCCTGCATGACAGGATGTGGGCGCGCATACGCGCAAAAGTGGAAGCGAAGCAGGCAGACGCCGGCGTCGTGACAGCGGATGCATCGGTTGCCGCAGGCTGAGTTGCGCTCTTTACTGTGTCTCGGCATTGCCCGCAAAGATGGCCTGCATATTGGGCGCGTACAATAATCAGCAGCATGTGCGCTCTTGCGCAAAATAACATCGCCAATTACCCCGGAGCGTTTGCATGAAAATCGCCATCCTCGATGATTATCAGGACTGCGTGCGTCAGCTCGATTGTTTCTCGCTGCTCGACGGCCACGAAGTCAAAGTGTTTACCAATAGCGCACGCGGCGTCGGGCAACTGGCGATACGGCTGGCGGATTTCGATGCGCTGGTATTGATACGCGAGCGCACGGCATTATCGCGGCCATTGCTGGAAAAACTGCCCAAACTCAAATTGATTTCGCAAACCGGCAAGGTCAGTGGCCATATCGATTTGAGCGCAGCCGCTGCACGCAATATCACGATAGTCGAAGGCGTCGGCGATCCGACTGCGCCGGCAGAACTGACGTGGGCATTGATCATGGCGGCGATGCGCAAGCTGCCGCAATACGTGGGGAATCTGAAGGATGGCTTGTGGCAGATTGCCTCGCTATCATCCGCACACAATACGCTGGGTGCGGTATTGAAAGGCCGCACGCTGGGGATCTGGGGCTATGGACGCATCGGGCGCATGGTTGCCGGTTACGGCCAGGCATTCGGCATGAAGGTTCTGGTCTGGGGGCGTGATGCAAGTCGCGCCGCGGCCGTGCAGGATGGCTATCAGGCAGCTTCGTCCAGGGAAGAATTCTTCAGCACGGCGGATGTGCTTTCACTGCACTTGCGCTTGAATGATGCAACACGCGGCATCGTGACAGCAAGCGATCTGGCGCACATGAAAAGCAGCGCCCTGTTCGTCAATACCAGTCGCGCCGAACTGGTCGCCAGCGATGCCTTGCAGACGGCGCTGGAACAGGGGCGCCCCGGTTATGCGGCACTGGATGTATTCGAGAGTGAACCGCTGGCACCAACGTCATCCTTGCTGAGAATGGAAAACGTACTGGCATCGCCGCATCTGGGCTATGTGGAAAAAGACAGTTACGAATTGTATTTCCGCAGTGCGTTTGAAAACATCGTTGCGTTTGCAAATGGCGCGCCAAAGAATGTGCTGTTGCCGAAGCCGGCATAGGTGCATGCGCGTCTAGCGCATGGCGTCGGAGCGATCGTTAGCCGCGCTTCTTTTTATCTGCGGCAACAGCGTGGCCGTTGTGCTGGCCAGATGCGCGCTGCCCCATAACTTGGCCCAGCCCGGCGGCCACGGCAATGCCGGGCCGACATATTCCGGTACGCCGCGCCGCACCGGGATCACCGGCAAGGAGTCGGGAATGCGGCCATCCTGTTTGTCCCAGCCTAGCGAGAAGGTGTAATCCGGCAGCAGCGCATCGCATACCTTGTCGAACCACGCCGCGTGATCTTCATCACGCCCTAAAGCCTGCGCCATGCCGGTCGGATCGAATTGCGCCAGCGTGCTGGCCAGTTCTGCTGCCGTTTCACCGGGCGCATCCCCCCACCCCATCACGGGATTGCAGTTGTATTCGGCGCCGGAGCCGTACCAGCCTTCACGCCACGGCCGTTCCATCCAGTTGCGCGGGCCGGTAAACAAATGCCAGCGCCAGTGCAGGCCGGACGGTTTGGGCCAGCTGTATAAATACAGGCGCTGGTAGCCGGCCTTGTGCAACTCGCGCACCATAGCCATCAGCCGTGCATGCGGCATCGGATCGGGTGGCGTACGGCGGAACAGTATCGGTTCGCCGTCGGCGTGCTGCACTTCGTCGGTAGACAGATTCAAATCGAGCGTGCGCATCTCGTTGCCGAAGCGCGCAGAAATCCAGCCGGTCATCAGATTGACGGCCGTGATCACGCCGTAACCACGGTGGCGATGAAAAATCACGGTACCTGGGGCAATAGGTTTCATGGGCAAAACAATACTGTGTAATACGTTGATAAATGCACGTCGATAGATGCGGCAGACCGGCGATAGTGTAACGGGATTTGTCGTGCATCGTCAGCCGGGCTGCACTATTCCATTACAGTAAAAGTTATTGCTGGCCATGGCACCAAACAGGTGCACAGACAGGACCGCTGAGTATAGCGTGCGTTGCATGCGTGGATATGATGTTGCAGTTGCAGGCGCGCGCGGCAATTGCGATGCGCCATGGTCGCGTGCCTGCCATTTCCCAGATGGCCTGCAATTTGCTTTATTGCCTTTGAACAGTATTCCATATTGCCGGCCTCCAAGGCCCGGCGCAGCCGCGCTGCAATCTTGCCAATCGGGGAAATCAGATGGATCATCATGCCGCATTGCAAATCGATAGCTTCCTACCGTATATGCGCGACGTCAGTCGTTGCGAACAGTCCCTGCGTGAGCTGAACCTGATGTGGCGCATGATAGAAGCGTCGGCCAAGATGAATTGCCCGCTCGAAGCGAAAGCGATCCTGCCGACGATGGCAGCAACGCGCGCCGGCTTTAATCGTCTGGAGCAGGAACTGGTAAGCAGCCTGGTGCGGGAAAAAGTATCCAACGTGCTGGAAGAAATCGGCACCAAGGCGCAGTACGTGATCGATATCGTCGTGCGCAATCTGTACGAACGCACGGCCGACGTCGGCTTTCTCGCCACTGATCGCGAACTGTGCGCCTTCGTCGCCGGCCTGCACGACGACAGGGACATGATACGCGCCCGCTTGCGCGCCTATCGCAGCAAGTACACCGTCTACGACGAAATCATTTTGCTCGACGATGCCGGCAATGTGCTGGTGCAGATCGACGAAGCCACGCCGTTGGAAGGCAGCACCGATCCGCTGCTCAGGCAAACGCTGGCGTCGGATACCTATGTTGAAACCTTTCGCGCCACCGATCTGCGTCCCGGCAGGCATGAGGCCCTGATTTACTCGCGCCGCATGCATCATCCGCAAACCGGCGCCGTGATCGGCGTACTCTGTCTGTGCTTTCATTTTGAAGAAGAAATGGCGAGCATCTTCCGCTCGCATCGCGATTCGGCCGAGCGTTCCAACATGCTGCTGCTGGATGGCGGCAATCGCGTGATCGCTAGCGCCGATCCGCGCTGGATTCCGGTTGGCGCCGAGGTGCCGGTCAACCGCGATGCCGCTCCAAGACTGGTCGTGTATGGCGGACGCGAATATCTGGCGCGTACATTTTCCGCCGATGGTTATCAAGGCTATAAGGGGCCGCCGGGCTGGCAGGGACAAGTAATGATTCCGGTCGAGCTCGGCTTTACCGGTCGTGCGACGAATGCGCTGACCTCGCTGGACCAACATGTTGCCGACGGTCTGTTGTCGCATGCGCAGACCTTCTGCCCTCCTCTGTTCGAAATCATGAGCGCGGCTGAAACGATACGCCGTGTCGTGTGGAACGGCCAGGTCATGACGGCCGGACAAAACGGCGAATTGCTGAAACTTAAAACCATCCTCGAACAGATCAGTGAAACCGGTGCCCGCAGCAATGAACTGTTTTCACAATCGATACGCGACCTGTATGAAACCGTGCTGTCTTCCAGTCTGAGCGATGCGGAATTTGTTTCGCATCTGATGGTCGATTTGCTGGACCGCAATCTATACGAGCGCTCCGACGATTGCCGCTGGTGGGCGCTGACGCCGGAACTGCAAGTTGCGCTTGCAGCCCCGTTCAAGTCGGCAGAAACGGTGGCCCGCCTGAGCGAAATTCTGGGCTACATCAATTCGCTCTACACCGTCTACACGCGTATCTTTGCCTATGACGATACAGGCATGATCATCGCCAGCAGCGATTACACATCAGACGGCCTGGAAGTGGTCGGCACGATGATGGACGATGCCACCTTCGAGCAGGTGCGCGCGCTGCGCAATGATCAGCAGTATTACGTCACGCCGTTTGAGAAGACGGCACTGTATGGTCATCGCCCCACCTATGTTTATCATGCGGCCATCCGGCATCCGGATAATGCCGCTCATATGGTCGGCGGTATCGGCATAGTCCTCGACGCGGAGCCGGAATTTTCTGCGATGCTGAAAGGCGCGCTTGGCGACAAGAAGAGTACCGCCGCGCTATTCGTCGATCGTCGCGGGCGCATTATTTCCAGCACCGACGCGACGCGGCCGGCCGGTACTTCACTGGATATCGATCCGGCGCTGCTTGACATGAAAAACGGCGACAGCGCTTCGCGCATCGTGATTCATGACGGCCATTACGCCATACTGGGCTGCACGATGTCGCACGGTTATCGGGAGTTCAAGACTAGCGATGGTTATCGGGAAGACGTGCTGGCGGTGGTGGTTCGCTCTTTCGGCGAAGAGCGTCGACAAATCAGTCACGGCAACAGCGCCAGCGCAGTACTGGAACTGGATGCAATGGCGCCTGCGGGACGCGAGTTCGCTACCTTCTTCATCGATGGCGCACTGTTTGCGATGGCAGCCGAATATGTGCAGGAAGCCTTGCCGGCGTCAAGAATCGCGCCGATGTCCATGGGGAGCCGCACCGAACGCATAGGCATCCTCGCGCTGCAGCATGAGAACGAATCGAAGCGCTTCGTCTGGGTCTTCGATCTGGGGTATTTGATGCGCGGTTGCCGTTCGGTTATCGACAGCAGCAGCCAGGTCATCGTCGTCAATCGCGGGACGCAAAGCATAGGCTTGCTGGTCAGCGAGCTGCATGGCGTGCCGGAGTTTCAGCCATCGCAAATCGTGCCGACGCCGCTGGCAGCACCGAATACCGGCATGCTGGTGACGGAAGTAATACAGGCCAATCGCGGGAATCTGCTGATTCAGTCCATTAACATCGATCATTTGTTTGCTGTGCTCAACAACGAGGAGATCCCGATTGACCCGGCGATGAAAATGGCTGCCTGAAGAAGCCTGCGCTGCAGCAGTGACCGTGCATGGGGCGGCGCATGTATCCGGCAGGGGCACCGTCTGTGGAGATTTGTGAGCCGGTAAGCGGCTTGCCCGCATTGCATATTTATCGTCTGATAGTCATGCACCTCTTTTCATTGCTGCGCTGCCCGCGTTATGATGTGCCATCCGATTGTGGACTGTCTCCTCTTGCCTTGTGACTAAACATGACTCTGCGTATCATTGCCACCGGTGGCACTTTCGATAAACATTACGATGAAATTGCGGGCAAGCTGAATTTCAGCAAGGGTCACCTGCCGCAAATCATCAAGCGGTGCCGGATCACGGTGCCGATTCAGCTGGAACAACTACCTTTCCTCGATTCGCTGGACATGCACGACGCCGACCGTCAGCGCATAGCCGCATCCTGCCTGCGTGCCGACGAGACCAGCATTGTGGTCGTGCACGGCACCGACACCATGCGTGAAACAGCGGAAGTGCTGGGTGCAGCACAATTGCCGAAGACAATCGTGCTGACCGGCGCCATGGTGCCTTACGAAGTCAAGAATTCGGATGCACTGTTCAACTTCGGTTTTGCCTGCGGCATCGCGCAGGCCTTGCCGCATGGCGTCTACATTGCGATGAATGCGCAAATTTTCACATGGAATGACGTGAAAAAAAATCGTGCTGAAGGCGTGTTCGAAAAGCGTTGAGCATCAGCTGCATTGCACTCGCCAAATAAAAAAGCCCGCGAACCTTGCGGCGCGGGCAAAATCCAATACCTGGATGGAGTGACCTGCGTAGTGTAAGCAGCGATTGTTACCCGCTTGTGACACGCCGGCAATTGATCGGCATTGCAACTGTGTTCAGGGGCGTGCGCTTGTGGATGCTGAAAGCATCATTTCAAATACAGATAAGTTGTAGGGTTAAAAAACCATGGCGGCGATTTTGTACTAGAATTTAAATCAGGTAACGTGCGAGTAGCGTTACCGGCAGAGCAAACTAGAACCAATACATATCAGGAGGATGGCGCTGAACTCTTAAGTATCGAAGTTATCCAACGAGATCGAGAAGAGACGCAATGTAACCACTTAGGAGGAAAAAATGGATGCAACATTAAAACCTTGTCCTGTTTGCGGTAGTAAAGCAGAACTGAAAGAAGCCCATTACCTTGAATCCGAACGGCCTTACAGCTATGTGCATTGCTTGAATGAAGCGTGCACCCTGAATCACAACGCGGCGCATTTCAGTGCCAGTACGGAAGCCAAAAATGATCAGGATGCGATAGCAGCCTGGAACAAGCGTGAGCAGATTCCGGTCATGCATCACTAGGTTTTTCCCTCCATTCACGCCTCACACCATGAAAAACAGCCCGGTATAACCGGGCTGTTTGCGTTAACCAAGACAGGCTGCCGTACTACTCAAGTCATGCTCATATCAGCAAAATTCCGGCTACTATGGATAACAGCAGCGACCATTTGACGATGTAATACAGTGGTTTGTTATGCGCCTTGAGTCTTTTGCCGGCGCGGCGTACTGCATAGACGTGGCGGAACGCGCGATTGACGCCGCCGGTGCGATCCTGCACATCGTTGGGTGCGGCGGTTGCTGCCATGACTTTGCGGCCGAACCAGCGGTTGACAGCTTGCGCCCAGCGCCATTTCATTTTCCGCTCCAGATCGCAGAACAGAATGATGCGATTTTTATCGCTCTCGTTGGCCGCCCAGTGGATATAGGTTTCATCGAAGATGACTGCCTCGCCATCGCGCCAGCTATAGCGTATGCCATCCACGGCGATGAAGCAGCGGTCGTCGTTCGGCGTGACCAGGCCGAGGTGGTAGCGCAAGGAGCCGGCATACGGATCGCGATGACGGCCCAGATCGGCGCCCGGCGGCAGTTGCGCGAACATGGCGGCCTTGATGATGGGAATGGACTCCAGAATGGCAACGGTGCGCGGGCAGCGCTGCTGCGCCGACGGATGGCTTTCGCCATACCATTTCAAGTAGAAGCGTGTCCAGCCGCGGCGGAAGAAGGAATTGAAGCCGGCATCGTCAAAATTCGCGGACGCCTTGATGTGCTCCTGCAATGCCAGCGCCTCATCGCGTATGACTTGCCACTGATCGATCAGCGGGCGTATTTCCGGATAACTATCTAGCTGGTGATACGGTCGATCCGGCAGACGGGAAAACAGGGTCATGAACGCGTTGATTGGCGCCATGAAGGTGGAGTGGTCAGTCGATTGCCGCAGCCATTTATGCCGCACCTTGCCACGATAGTGAGTGTAAAAGACGCTGCACAGGAACAGCGTAATCAGAGGCCACTTGATCATTTTTCGTACCTATGTCTCCCCTATCGCAGGAAAACAAATTGTACTGAAATACGTGTAGATTGGCAGCCGTCGCGGTCAATTTTGCCTTTATAGGCGGAGGAAAGGCAAAAGAGAATTGTGCCGACGGGAAACAAAATCCCTGCTGCAAGTGCTCATCAGATATGCGTTAAATGAATAATTCATATCAGAAATTCGAATTGGATTTATAGCTGATGTGTTCCTACACTGTAATTACTCCACAAGAGTCAACTACGAAAGGAAAACACCATGTCACAAGCATCGTCTCCATCGGTCAGTACCGAAACTTCTATCGCCAAACGTATTGCCGCCATCGCGCAGCTGTGTGAATCGCGCGGTTCGCAGTACCAGAGCCTGCTGAAGTACCTGCACCTGTAACAGGTGACAAATTGATCGGCATGATGCCGATCCGCTAAAAATCCTCGTTTATCACGGGGATTTTTGTTATGCGCATCCAGTTATTTCTCTCGTCGATGATGGTGCTGTCAGGTGTCCGGCGCGAGTTGCGGCGAAAAAGATGGCACGGCAGGCGGGAAAAAGCCCGGCATGCAAGACCGGGCTTTCCCTGCGCTGCATTGCCAGTCGGGTCTGGATAAAAGCCGGAATGCGGCGCGGCAAGACCGCACAGGCGCTCACGCAATAATATTCGGTTCTCTACCGCGAAGTCGCGACGATCACTGGCGAATGACCTGACGGGCCTTCGGTCATCACCATGCTGGCGCAGAAAAAACTCAGTGCCGCAGCAGCGGAAATCAAACCGAATACAGATAATTTACGCATTTTCAATTCCTCAATATTGCTTTTGTTATAAAGCGGCGCGTGGCCCGTAGCCGGATAGTAGGCAAAGCGATGCGGCGCAGCTATCAGTGCCCTGCTCATCTTGCTGTAGGAAAAGATGAGTCTGTTGCAATTCGACATGGTGACGCGTTACAACGGATCATCGCGCTTGCGAGAGACGCAAAGAAAAACCCCGCTTACGTTTCCGTAATGCGGGGTTTGATCGCCTGCGAGTATGCAAACTTCAGATACTTGCCTGGCGCCTGGCAGTGCAGTTTTTAAATCAGGCGATGCTGTCGAGCACCTGGTTCAGGGTTTTGCTGGGGCGCATGGCCTGGCTGGTTTTGGTCGTGTCCGGATGATAGTAACCGCCGATATCAACCGGCTTGCCTTGTGCCGCTTTCAATTCAGCCACGATCGCAGCTTCATTGTCGGCCAAAGCTTTTGCCGGCGCGGCGAAGTGTGCTTGCAATTCTGCATCTTCGCTTTGTTCGGCCAGGGCTTGCGCCCAGTAAAGCGCCAGATAAAAGTGGCTGCCGCGATTATCCAGGCCGCCGACTTTGCGCGCGGGTGACTTGTTGGTGTCGAGGAATTTCCCCGTCGCCTGATCCAGTGCCTTTGCCAGCACCAATGCCTTCACATTTTTGTTCACCTGCCCGAGGTGCTCCAATGACGCCGCCAGCGCCATGAATTCACCGAGCGAGTCCCAGCGCAGGAAGTCTTCTTCGACGAATTGCTGCACGTGTTTAGGCGCCGAACCGCCGGCGCCGGTTTCGAACAAGCCGCCACCCGCCATCAAGGGCACGATGGACAACATCTTCGCGCTGGTACCCAGCTCCAGAATCGGGAACAGATCCGTCAGGTAGTCGCGCAGCACGTTTCCGGTAACCGAGATCGTGTCCTTGCCGGCGCGTATGCGTTCCAGCGTGAAGCGTGTGGCATCGACTGGCGCCAGGATGCGCAGATCGAGTCCGGCCGTGTCATGGTCTTTCAAATACACATTCACCTTGGCGATGATCTGCGCATCGTGCGCACGTTGCGCATCCAGCCAGAACACGGCGGGTGTGCCGGTCGCGCGCGCGCGATTGACCGCGAGTTTGACCCAGTCCTGTATCGGCGCATCCTTGGTCTGGCACATGCGGAACAGATCGCCGGCTTCGACTTTTTGCTCGATCAATACTGTGCCGCTTGCATCGGTGACGCGCACCACGCCGTCAGCCGCGATCTGGAAGGTCTTGTCGTGCGAGCCGTATTCTTCGGCCGCTTGCGCCATCAGGCCGACGTTAGGTACGCTGCCCATCGTGACCGGATCGAAGGGGCCGTGCTGTTTGCAATCGTCGATCACGACCTGGTAAATACCTGCATAGCAGCGATCGGGAATGACGGCCTTGGTATCTTGCAACTCGCCCGCAGTGTTCCACATCTTGCCGGAATCGCGAATCATCGCCGGCATTGATGCATCGACGATCACATCGCTAGGGACATGCAGATTGGTGATGCCCTTGTCGGAATTCACCATCGCCAGCGGTGCGCTGCGTGCATACAGCGCCTGGATATCTGCCTTGATCGCAGCTTGCGTATCGGCAGGCAGCGTCTTGATGCGTGCGTACAAATCGCCGATACCGTTGTTCGGATCGAAGCCGGCTTGTTTCAATGCATCTGCATATTTGTTCAGTACCTCTTCGTAGTACACCGCGACCACCTGGCCGAAGATGATCGGATCGGATACCTTCATCATCGTTGCTTTCAGATGCACCGAGAACAATACGTTCTTTGCTTTCGCGTCGGCGATCTGCGCTGAGAGGAAGGTGCGCAACGCATTGCGGCTCAGTACTGCCGCATCGATGATCTCGCCTGCCTGCACTGCAGTTTTTTCTTTCAGTACGCTCTTGCTGCCGTCGGCTGCGAACAGTTCGATCTTCACATTGCCGGCTTCGGCGATTAACACCGATTTTTCACTGCCGTAAAAATCGCCGCCATCCATGTGCGCCACATGCGATTTTGAATCGGCCGACCAGGCACCCATCTTGTGCGGATGCTTGCGGGCATAGTTTTTTACCGACAACGGCGCGCGGCGATCGGAGTTGCCTTCACGCAGAACCGGATTGACCGCGCTACCCTTGATCTTGTCGTAACGTGCTTTCGCATCGCGCTCTGCATCTGTTTGCGCATCGTCCGGATAGGCCGGCAGCTTGTAACCCTGTTGCTGCAATTCCTTGATGGCCGCCTTCAATTGCGGAATCGACGCGCTGATGTTCGGCAGCTTGATGATGTTGGCTTCCGGCGTGGTCGCCAGCTCGCCGAGCTCGGCCAATGCCGGTGCGATTTTTTGCTTGTCGTCGAGGACGTCGGGGAAGGCAGCCAGAATGCGGGCCGCCAGGGAAATGTCGCGCGTTTCCACAATGATGCCGGAGGAGCGGGTGAACGCTTCAACGATAGGCAGCAGGGAATAAGTTGCCAGCGCAGGCGCTTCGTCAGTGAGGGTGTAGATGATTTTCGAGTTTATGGTCATTGTCTTGAGCTACGTGGCGGTGGGAGGGAAATCCAATGTGTCGACCGGCAAGTTTACTATCGATCGACACATTGAGTTTTTATTGCGGAAAAGCTGACAAATTGACTATCTGCGCCAGCGCTTGAAAAGCAGAGATTCCAGCAGCGGACGTTTTAACGCGGAATTACTTGCCGATACAAAAGCGACTGAAGATCACGCCGAGCAAGTCATCGGAGGTAAATTCACCGGTAATGCTGCTCAAGCGTTCCTGCGCCAGGCGCAATTCTTCGGCAAACAGATCGAGTGCGGGATCGGTTGCTTCATTATCGTGTGCGGCGTGCTGGGCAGCCATTTCCAGATGGCTGTGCGCAGATTTCAGCGCCACCAGATGCCGTTCGCGTGCAAGGTAGAGCGACTCGCCGGTTTGCTGCCAGCCGACCAGGTGCAGTAGTTCGGTGCGCAACAAATCCATGCCCAGCAAACCGGTTGCCGACAGATAAATATGCGTCGCATCCGGCATGCGATCGATCGCCGGTCTATGGCCGGAAAGATCGATCTTGTTCCACACCCGCATGACCGGAACATTGGCGGGAAAGCGCTCGGTGATCTGTTCGTCTGCACGCGTCGGGCCGCGGCTGGCATCAAGCATGTGCACGATGACATCCGCCGTTTGCACGGCGGCCCATGTGCGTTCTATGCCTATGCGTTCGACTTCATCCCCGGCATCGGCGGCATCGCGGATGCCGGCAGTGTCGATTACATTGACCGGAATGCCTTCGATTTGTATGGTCTCGATCACCTTGTCGCGGGTGGTGCCGGCGATAGGGGTGACGATGGCGACATCGCTGCCGGCCAGTGCGTTCAGGAGCGAGGATTTGCCGACATTCGGCTGACCTGCCAGCACGATGTTCAAGCCGTCGCGCAACAAGGCGCCCTGAGCTGCCTGGCTGAACACGCGTTGCAATGCTTCACGGATGTTGGTGAGCTGGCCGCGCGCATCTGATTTTTCCAGAAAATCGATTTCTTCTTCCGGGAAATCCAGCGTCGCTTCCACCAGCATGCGCAGGTTGGTGATCTTGTCGACCAGTTCCTGGATGGTTTTGGAGAATGCGCCGGACAGCGATTGCGTCGCCGATTTGGCGGCAGCTTCGGTCGATGCCTCGATCAAATCGATGACGCCTTCTGCCTGCGCCAGATCCAGTTTGTCGTTCAGGAAGGCGCGGTGCGTAAATTCTCCCGGTTCAGCCATGCGCAAACCGATGTCGGCACCTGCTTCCAGGCAGCGCGTCAGCAGCATCTGCAGCACTACCGGGCCGCCGTGACCTTGCAGCTCCAGCACATCTTCGCCGGTATACGAATGCGGGGCCTTGAAATAAATCGCCAGTCCCTGATCGATGACGCTGCCATCGCTGTTTACAAAGTCGAGATAGGTTGCATGACGCGCCTGCAGGGATGAACCCTTGTCTGCACCGCATACCGCGCGCATGACGCTGGAAAGGTCTTTGCCGGAAATACGGACGACGCCGATGCCGCCGCGACCTGGTGCGGTGGCGATGGCTGCGATAGGAGAAGAATCAAATGTCATGTGCAATTTATAAACGCTTTAAATGGTGAACGCAACAAAAAGCCCGCGCAATTTGACGGGCTTTTTTGAGTGGCGACAATGCGCCACTGATGAGTGAAGCGAGAACTTAGGCTTTGGCTTTTCCGCCCAGGAGCTTCTCGTTGATAAACCATTGCTGTGCGATCGACAGGATGTTGTTCACAACCCAGTACAGCACTAGACCGGCCGGGAAGAAGAAGAACATGACCGAGAAAGCAATCGGCATGAACATCATGACCTTGGCTTGAATCGGATCCGGAGGCGTCGGATTCAGCTTGGTCTGGATGAACATCGAGATCGCCATCAGGATAGGCAGGATACCAATCGTCAGATGGAAAGTACCGATATGGTACGAACCGAACAGAATGTCAGGTGCCGCCAGATCGTGGATCCACAACCATGATGCGTTACGTATTTCCACGCTGGCCAGCAGGACCCAGTACAGCGAAATGAAGACCGGGATCTGCACCAGCATCGGGAAGCAGCCGCCGATAGGATTGATCTTCTCTTTCTTGTACAGCTCCATCATCGCCGCATTCATTTTTTGCGGTTCGCCTTTGTAGCGGGTACGGATGTCGGTCATCTTCGGTGTCACCAGTTTCATCTTGGCCATGCTGCGATAACCGGCTGCCGACAATGGGAAGAACGCGAGTTTGATCACAATCGTCAGAACGATGATGGTCCAGCCCCAGTTGCCGAGGATTTGGTGGATCTGCATCATCAGCCAGAAAATCGGCTTGGCGATAATGGTCAGCCAGCCATAATCCTTGACCAGTTCAAAGCCGGGAGCAACTGCTTCCAGGCGCTTCGACTCTTGCGGGCCGGAGTACATCGTGGTGTCCATCGATGCCGTTGCGCCCGGTGCGACGGTACCCATAGGCAGAATCGTGCCGACGGCATACAGATTGGTGGCGAGTTTCTTCGTGAAGTATTCGCGTGGCGTATTCGCCGGCGGTACAAATGCCGAAACAAAGTAATGCTGCACCAGCGCGATCCAGCCGCTCTCACCTTTCATTGCATGTTCGGCCTTGCCTTTTTCGATCGACTCGAAAGTCACTTTCTGGAACTTGTCGGCCTCGGTGTAAATCGCCGGGCCGGTGAAAGCGGAGGCCATGAACATGGAGCCGCCGCCGAGCGCGGAGCCGTCATGTACCAGTTGCAGATACAGCGATGGAGTAATCGCTGTGCTGGTGTTGTTGACGACATCGTGTTTGATATCGACCTTGTATTCGCCACGTTTGAAGGTGAACGTTTTGATCAGCTTGACGCCTTGCTGTTCGGATTGCAGCACCAGTTGCACCTGATTGGCGCTGTCCAGCGTGCGCGGACCCGGCACAGCAGCAAACATCGATTTGTGGTTTGGATACGCGCCACCGATCAAGCCGGTTTGGCCCAGATAGGTATGTTGTCCGTTCTCATCGAACAGGACGACATTCTTGCTTTCGTCGCCGCTTTCATGATGCTTCAGCAATTCCAGATGACGGACTTCACCACCGGCGGTATCGATGCCGATCTTCATCAGATCGGTCGTGATCGTGATGACTTCGCTTTTAACCGCAGCAGCGCCATCTGGCACGCCAGGGGTATTCGCGCCGCTCGTTGCAGCTGTCGTCGCAGCGGTTGGTGCATCTGCCGTCTTGGCGGCATTGTTACCTGTAGCGGCAGGTGCTGCCGCTTGCTGGGTGGTCGTGGAGTCGAAGAAAATCGATGGTTTGCCGGTATAACGATTGTAGTTATCCCACAGCATCAACAGCGAAAACGAGAAAATAACCCACAGGACGGTACGTTTGATATCCATAAGTGTCTTAATCAGTAATCAGGAATGGCCGCAACCGCAAGCGGTTGTAGAAGAAGTTTTTTTGGATGACGATTTTTTGGGTACCGGATCAACACCGCCGGGATGCCACGGATGACATTTGCACAGGCGTTTGGTGGCCAGAAAACTGCCCTTCAAGGCGCCGTATTCGCCGATTGCTTCAAAGGCATAGGCGGAGCAGCTTGGATAAAAACGGCAATTCTGCCCGAGGAAGGGGCTGATGCCCAACTGGTAGGCACGCACCAGCAATAACAGGATGGTCTTCATTTTTGCCCCTCTGGCAAATGCTGCAAAACATTTTTTTGCAGACTTTGTGAAGCAAACAGTCGAGTCAGTTCTTCCCGCAACGCGACTTTCAGGCTGGCTGTGGTGGCCGGGCCTTTTTTCGTATTGACAGGCTGCGACAGGCGGACGATGCAATCGATAGACGGCAATGCCGTTTGTCGAAACAGTTCGCGCGTCACGCGTTTGATCGTATTGCGTGTCACGGCGCGAGGCGCGAGGCGCTTCGCGGCGACCACGCCCAGACGGGCATGCGGCAAATCAGTCTGGCGCGCGTAGAGGACAAAATGCGCAGTACGATACACGGGACGCAAACGAAAAACGGATGAAAATTCATCCGTTTTAACGATCCGCCGATCGCGTGCAAAGTCGAGCGAACGATCGCCGGTCACGCCATTCGCTTAAGCAGCGAGGCGTTTGCGGCCTTTGGCGCGACGTGCATTGAGCACAGCGCGGCCACCGCGGGTTGCCATACGGACACGGAAGCCATGAGTGCGCTTGCGGCGTACGACGGAAGGTTGGTAAGTACGTTTCATTGTGGTCTCGCTAATCGGCAAATAGTAAAATCGGAAGTCACGCGCCCATCGCCAAGTTTCTGGCAGCTGGC